>NZ_LFCW01000012.1:0-183598 GCF_001306465.1 Frankia sp. R43
GCCTCACCGGCGCCGACCCCTCCGCACTCGCCCGGCAACGCACCCTGACCGAAAGCCTCGGCGGCAGCTACCACCAGGTCATCGGCGACGACGTCCCCACCGCACTCCTCGACTTCGCCCGCGCCGCGAACGCCACCCAGCTCGTACTCGGCGCCAGCCGCCGCGGCCGGCTGGCACGGATGCTCAGCCCAGGCATCGGTTCGACGACGACGAGCCTGTCCGGCCCGATCGACGTCCACATGGTCACCCACGCGCAGGCCTGGGGGCACCGTCCCCTCCCGCTGGACGAGGACGCCGCGCCCTGGCCCGAACAGCCGACCGGCACCGCCGACACCACGGGAGGCACCGGCACCACCGGCGCTACCGGACGTACCGGAACCACCGGACGTACCGGAACCACCGGACGCGCCACGGCTGCTGGCAGCGCCCGGCGATCGGGGCGTCATCTGCCCGGCCGGCGCACGGCGCTCGCGCCGCGCCGCCGGATCGTGGCGATGCTGCTCACCGCGGCTCTGCTCCCCGCGGTCACCGCCGGGCTCGACGCCACCCGCGGCACGTTCAACCAGGCCACCGAGATGCTCACCTACCTGTTGGTCGTGATCGTCGTCGCGCTGGTCGGCGGGTTCGGACCGGCGCTGCTGTGCGCGGTCGCCAGCTCCCTGCTGCTCAACTACTTCTTCACGGCTCCGGTCACCGAGTGGCGGATCGCGGACGGCGACAACGTCCTGGCCCTGCTCGGCTTCGTGCTGGTCGCCAGCCTCGTCAGCCGGGTGGTGGCCACCTCCGCCCGACGCTACGAGCAGGCGGTGCGCGCCTCGGCCGAGGCCGCCACCCTGTCGGTGCTGGCCGGCAGCGTCCTGCGCGGAGAGGACGCGCTGCCCGCGCTCCTCGCGCAGGCGCGGGAGACCTTCGGGATGACCTCGGTGACACTGCTCGAGCGCACCGATGGGGACCAGCCCGCCGGTGAGCGGTGGCGCCCGGTCATGTCTGTCCACGCCGACACCTCCCAGCCGGGCGACGCCGGCATCCGCACCACCGACACCGGCGTCGACGCCAAAACCGGCACCGGCACCGGCATTGCGGTCGATGCCGGTGCCGGGGTTGAAGTCGATGCCGGCACCGAGGTCGACATACCCATCCGCGACGGCCTGCGGCTGACACTGGCGGGGCGTGCCCTGCCCGCCGCCGACCGGCGCATTCTCACCGCGTTCGCCGCTCAGGCCGCCGCCGCGCTCGACCAGCACCGGCTGCGCGCCGCGGCCGCCCAGGCCGCGCCGATCGCGGCGGCCGACAAGGTCCGCACCGCACTGCTCACGGCCGTCAGCCACGATCTGCGTACCCCGCTGGCCGCGGCCGGGGCGGCCATCAACGGGCTGCGCGAGCAGGACCTCGACCTCACCGACGACGAACGCGCCGAGCTCCTCGCCACCGCCGACGAATCCCTGGACAAGCTCGCCCGCCTGGTCGAGAACCTGCTCGACATGTCCCGCCTGCAGGCCGGCGCGCTGAGCGTCTTCCCGCACGTGACCGGCCTGGACGACATCGTGCCGCCGGCCCTGGACGAGATCGGCCCGCAGGCGGACACGGTCACGGTGCGCATACCGGATGATCTGCCCGCCGTCCTGGCCGACCCGGCCCTGCTGGAGCGGGTGATCGTCAACCTGGTAGCCAACGCGCTGCGGTACGCGCCCGCCGACCAGCCGCCGACGATCACCGCCAGCGCGCTGGGGCACCGCGTCGAGCTGCGGGTGATCGACCGGGGGCCCGGCATCCCGGCGGCGGCTCGCGACGACGTCTTCCAGCCGTTCCAGCGGCTCGGCGACCGGGACAACACCACCGGGGTCGGGCTGGGCCTGGCACTGTCGCGCGGGCTCGCCGAGGCAATGGGCGGCACCCTGACCCCGGACGAGACACCCGGCGGCGGCCTGACCATGGTGCTCTCGCTGCCGACCGCCGCCGAGCCAGAGCCAGAGCCAGAACGCGAGCCCGAGCCGTAGCCCGAACCCGGGCCTGAACGAACCAGGCAGGACCAAGCGAGCCGAAGATCGCGAAGGAAGGGCCGGGCCTTCCCGGCCCGGCCCTTCGTCATCAACATCAACGCGGTCCGCGATCGACCTCGGAACGCCCGGTGGAGCCCAGACGCCCGGTAGAGCCCAGACGCCCGGTAGAGCCCAGACGCCCGGTGGAGCCCAGTGGCGCCCCGTCGAAGTCGCCCGCGCCCGCTCCCGCTCGGGTCCGGGCACCGTCGCCGCTGGCGCGCGCACCGTCCCTGTCGCTGCTGACACCCGCACCGACACGCACGCCATCGCCATGGCCATGGCCGTCGCCCTCGCCGTGGCCGTTGCCGATGAGACGCGCCGTCTCCCGCGCGATCTCGTGCAGCGACTCGTCGGGCAACGGGGTGGCGAGCTTCGGACGCACCTGCCACGGGGGCCGCAGCACGGAGTGCACGGCCACCGCCAGCAACGCTCCGATCACCGGCGCGACGATGAACAACCAGAGCTGGCTCAGCGCCCAGCCGCCGACGAACACCGCCGGCCCGAGGCTGCGGGCCGGGTTCACGGACGCGCCGTCGACCGGAATCGCGATCAGGTTGGCGGCGGCCAGCGTGACGCCGATGGCCAGCCCGGCGACGCCGAGCGGCGCCCACAGGTCGGTGGCGACGAGCACCGCCAGTACCAGCAGCCCGGTCACCAGGATCTCGATGACGAACGCTCCGGCCCAGCCGAACCCGCCCGGCGAGTGCGCCCCGAAGCCGTTGGCACCCAGCCCCTGCGCGGACGCGGAATAGCCGACGGCGTTGGTATCGGCTATGAACCACACGACCCCGGCGGCGATGATCGCGCCGATGCACTGCGCGACGATGTAGCCGGCCGCGACCCGGGGCCCGATGCGGCGGGCGGCGAGCAGGCCCACCGTGACCGCCGGATTGACATGGCACCCGGAGATCGGCCCGATCGTGTAGACCAGCGCCACGAGTGCCAGCCCGAACGCCAGCGAGATCTCGAGAACTCCCACGCCCATGCCGCCAAGCACAGCCGTGCCGACACCGGCCAGCACCAATGCGAAGGTGCCGAGCCCTTCGGCGACAAAACGTCTCATTGCCTCCCCCGCCCGATTCAAAACGAACGTTCACCTGCGACGGGACGGATACCCGTAGTATCTGGTTCACCCACTGAGGGTGAAGCAAAACGTCGACCAGCCCTAAACATCAACCCGGATATCACATAGCGCAATTTTTAGATCCCGTCGGGTGATACGCACCGGACGCGAGGTCTCGGCGCCCCGGGCACCGTCTGCCACACTGCAGGGCGTGATGTCGTCGCCCCCGCCGCAGGCACGGCCTCGCCGGGGAGGTCGGCCCAGCCGGGAGGAGACCGAACGGCTCAACGAGGTCGTCCGTGAACATGCCCTGCGGCTCTTCCTCGACCTCGGCTACGAGGGCACGTCCATGGACGCGATCGCCCGCGCCGCCGGCACCACCAAGGCCTCCCTCTACGCCCGGTATCCCAGCAAGGAGGCCGTCTTCAGCGCGGTGTTCGAGTGGGCGATCATGCGCCGGGACTGGCCCGTGCCCGAGCCGCCGCCGCCCGACCTCGACGATCTGGAGGGCGCCCTGACCGCGATCGCCGACGCGGCGGTCCGGCGCGCCGTCGACCCGACCATGATCAAGTTCAGCCGGATCGCCATCAGCCACGTCTCCCGGTTCCCCGAGCTGGCCCGCCGCAGCCAGACCGTGGCGGTCTGGCCCCGCCAGCAGCTCGTCGCCGACCTGCTGCGCCGGCACCGCGCCACCGGCTCAATCGCCGCCGACGACCCGGACGCCCTCGCCGAGCACTTCCTCGGCATGGTCTCCGGCGCCCCCGCCCGGCTCGCCTCGTTCGGCATCGTGCGCCCACCCGAGGAACAGGAACGCCACACCCGGGAGCTGGTGCGGCTGTTCCTACGGGCACTACGCCCCTGACCCTGTTCCTACGCGCCGCGTTCCTACGCGCTGCGTTCCTACCCGCCGCGCCGTTCGTACGGGCGCTGCGGCCCTGACCCGTCCCGCCGGGGCTGGCACCGCGGGCACCAGAACAGGTTGCGCGCCGACAGCCGGGCCGTCCGCACCTCCGCCTCGCAGACCAGGCACAGCTGCCCGGCTCGGCGATACACGTACACCTCGCCGCCATGCTCGTCGACCCGCGGCGGACGTCCCATCGCCTCCGGGGTGTGCTCCGGGCGCACGGTGTCGATCCGCCCGGCCCGCACCCCGTCCGCCATCAGCTCGACGAGGTCGGACCAGATCAGCTCCCACTGCGCCCGGGTGAGCTCGCGGCCGGGCAGGTACGGGTCGACGCCCGCCCGGAACAGCACCTCGGCCCGGTAGATGTTGCCGGGCCCGGCGACCACCGCCTGGTCCATCAGCAGCTGGGCGACCGATGTGCGGCTGCGCCCGATGCGCCGCCACGCCGGCTCCGGGTCTGCGCCCGGGCGCAGCGGGTCCGGCCCCAGCCGGTCGAGCAGCGCCTTCACCTCGCCGGGCTCCAGCAGTTCGCAGGCGTTCGGCCCGCGCAGGTCCGCGTAACCGGTGCCGGACGTCAGCCGCAGCCGGACGGCACCCGTCGGCTCCGGTGCCGGAGCCGGGCCCAGCTGGTACTTGCCGTAGATCCCGAGGTGGACGTGCAGGACGCGCTCGTCGTCGAAGCGGAGCAGCAGATGCTTGCCGTACGCCTCGGCCTGCGCCAGCACCCGGCCGTCGAGCAGGCCCGCCCCGTCGGCGAAGCGGCCCTGCGGGCTCTCGACGCGCACCGGCCGCCCGCCGAACATCCGCTGGTGGGTGTCGGCCAGTCTGCGCACAGTGTGTCCTTCGGGCATGGCCCGCAGAGCATACCGATCCCGGCGGTCCTCCCGATCCGGGCGGCGACGCGCGGCAACCGGCGGCAGCGCTCCGCCGTCCGCCGGCAGCGCTCCGCCGGCTCCGGCAACTCCGACGTCGCCGCCGCCACCTGAAAAGAATTTTGGTGAGCACTGTCACAAAGGGCGAACTAATGCTCGCGCGATAGGCCGTCCGCGATGTGTGGACGCAATTGGGTGAAATGAAAAAGGTTGCGCCGTTCTGACGGCTGAATCCGCTTCTTCCATGCCCACCTGGCACAAGGCTTACCCGATCACAGGTGAACATCTACGTTCGCACTACCCCCAACGGGGGGTTGGCGGGCGACGGTGGCGGCGAGCTCCCGGCGACGCACCGGTCGACATCCGGCCAGGTGCGTCAGCCAGTGAAGCAGCTGCCGGCGGGTACCGGGCCACCTACAGAACGGAGCGGTCACCGATGGGCGGAGAAAGCGGAACCGGCGAGCTACCAATCGGCCCCGCCACGCGGCCGGTGCCCTTCCAGCCGATGCCCTTCCAGGCGCATCGGGACCAGTTCGATCCAGCCGATTCCGCCGACGCGACCGGACTCGCCGGCCCGGTCCACCCGGCCAGCCCGATCTCGTCCGACGCACCGATCGACCGCACTGTGCGGATTCCCCGCCCCCGCGATGTGATCGACCCCGACGCCTTTCGGCGCGGGCCGGGACGCGGACGTCCCAGCGGGCTCGGGCCGGTGCATCGCGCCCCGGAACGCCTCGGAGTCGAACGTCTGGGACTCGAACGCCTCGGGCTCGAACGCCTCGGTCCGGGCGAGGACATCATCAGCTCGGAGCGCCGCGGCCCGCGCGCCAGCCGCATCCGCTCCGGTGGGTCCGGCCTGCGCGGTATCCGATCCGCGACCCCCGTCGGGTCGACCCCGGTCCCAGGCCTCACCCCGGCCGCAGCCCCAGGCCGCGCACCCGTTCCGTCGCCCGCAGCCACTCCCCTACCGGCGCAGGCACCCGCCGCGGCCGAAGCGGCCGAAGCGGCCAGCCAGGGCATCGCCGACTTCGCGCCCGGCGTCTCGGTACCCGGCATGCCCGGGATGCCGGGGCTCCCCGGTACGACGAGCCTGCCGGACATCCCCGAACTCGCCGACCTCGCCGACCTCGACTCGTCCGACCTGCCGCGTTCGTTCGTCACGTCGATCCGGCCGGACCTGCGACGCTGGCACACGATCTGCGAGCCGGGCCAGCGCCCCGCGGGCAGCCGCCCGTCCGCCGTGCACGGCTCGCAGGGCCCGAACGGCGTGGTCGTGCCGTCCACCCCGCTGCCGGGCCGGGTCACGAACAGCCGGAACGACAACCACTACTCCACCCGCTGCCCGTACGAGTACGAGACCGCCGCCGCCCGCGCCGACCTCGCCGAGCAGCGCTCCGTCCGGGTGGCGACGACGATGACCATCGCCGTGATCATCGTTGCCCTCGGCATGCTCGGCCTGATGGCCGTCGGCACCAGGATGTAGTCGGCACCGAACCATAAACGCCCAGGTCAGGGGCCTCGCGGAAGGTCTCCCGGAACGTCGCTCGCAAGGTCGCCCGGAACGTCGCCCGGTTGCCAAGGTGACCCGACTGTCTCAATCTGATTACATCGGGTAATCGATCCGGGGAGTCCGCATGGTCGAGATGCTGCCGTCCATCCCGCTGTCAGCCTGGGCTGGCACCCAGCAAACACTGCACCGTTATCTCCAGGTGGTCGGGAAGATCCGGCTGGCCGCCAGTCAGCGCCGCAACCACTGGTGGAACGTGCCCTTCCACCTCACCGGGCGCGGCGTGACGTCACGGCCGATGGGGCAGGTCGACGGCAACCCGATCTTCACCATCGACTTCGACTTCGTTTCGCACGAGCTGGCCGTCCACAGCCTCGACGGGGAGCGGATCACCCTCCCGCTCGCCGGCAGGTCCGTCGCCTCCTTCTACACCGAGCTGATGGAGGCCCTGCGCGACATCGGCGTGACCGTGCGGCTCGAGCACCCGCACCCCTTCGACCTGACCGACGCCGGGCGCCCCTTCGCCGAGGACACCGAGCACGCCGCCTACGACCCCGCGATGGCCCTGCGCTACTGGCAGACGCTCAGCCAGGCCGTCCTCATCCTGGAGGAGTTCGCCGCCGGGTTCAGCGGCAAGGTCAGCCCGGTGCACCACTTCTGGCACACGTTCGACGTCGCGCACACCCGCTTCCGCGACCGTGCCGTCGAACAGGGGCCGAGCACCGACCCGGTCACCAGGGAGGCCTACTCCCGGGAGGTCATCAGCTCGGGCTTCTGGTTCGGCGACAAGTCCCTGCCCGAACCCGCCTTCTACTCCTACACCAGCCCGGAGCCACCCGGCCTCGCCGAGACCCGCCTGCACCCGACGGGCGCGCGCTGGCTCGAACGCGGCGGCAGCCACCTCGCGGTCCTTCCGCTGTCGGCCCTGGCCCCGGGTTCGGACGCCCAGCGGTGCAGCGCCGTCCTGCAGTTCCTCGGCGACGCCTACCAGGCCGGGGCCGTCCTCGCCGGCTGGGACATCGACCGCTACGCCTCCCCCGGCGGCGTCACCGACCCGGTCCTGCTGGGCTCCGCGGCGCACGCAACAGCGCCTGCCCGTTGATCAGTGACGCGGCACACGGAACTTCGAATCCCAGTTCGATCATGCGCTCGGCGATCCGCGCCGGGGACCAACGGAACCGGAAGGAGGCCGCGAGCACCTCGGCACGCGAGACCGTCCGATCCACGTACGCACCGGACGCGTCGGTGAGGAGCGCCGCGAGCTGCCGATCCATGCCGTTTACGAGGGTGTCGAGTGCGGTGTCCGCCAGCACCGGCCCGGCGCAGCCAAGCTCCACCAGCCGGCCCACGACACGCCGTTGCGACCACCGCAGATACCCGGCCGCAGCGACGACGTGGGCGAGCGGCGCGGGACGTCGGCCCAGCCAGGGGCCTCGCCCGTCGAGGCATGCGCTCAGCAGGATGGCGTCCTGGGCAGTGAGCGCGGTCACCGGGAGGGCCGGCATCTCGTCCGCCTCAGGAACAGACAGGCCAAGCCCGGCGAACGACTCGCAGACGCTTCGCGGATCACGCCCGTTGAACTGAGCAACACCCAGGATCTGCGCTGGTGACAGCCGGTTGGCTCCCAACGCGGCGGTGTCCGTGCGGTGAAACGCGACGGTTGCCAGGGGGCGGGTCTGCGGGGAGAGCTCCGCCACCTCACCGGGTGCTTCCAGGCCCAACCGGTCGAGCCGCTCCCGGATCTCTGCCGCATCACACGAGAGAACGCAGGCGGCATGGTAGATGTGGGCGAGCGGTACCTGATGGTCCGTCAGCCGAGGTGCCATACCGTCCAGGAACCTGCTGAGCAGTATGACGTCGACGGAGTCCACGTCGTCCGGCGTCCGGCCCGGGAGATCAGCCAGGGTGAAGCCCAGGTGCCTCAGCCGGCCTGCGATCTCGTGCGGCGACCGGCCGGTGATGCCGGCGGCGGCCAGAACATGGCCGAGGCTGATCGCGTCGTCCGCCAACCATGGCGGCTCCCCGTCCAGCGCCCAGCTCAGTAGGTCGACGTCGTCGAAGCCCAGGTCCTCGGGGAAGCGGACGCCGGCATATCCGTCGAGGCCGGCACCCAGCGTACCGACCCAGGCGGCCATTTGCTCCGGCTGGCATGCATGTCGGGCACTCGGGCCGCTCGAACGGTGCCGGATGGAATCACGGTAGGAGGTGGCAAGAATACTCGCACGGCTCAGGCCAGCCCATCCATGTCCGAAGCCGGGTTCATCGGTCACGTCAAGCAGGTCGACAACCGCGCATTCCTCGTCCGCAGTCAGTTCACGCTCCGCCACGACGTCGACGTCGAAACCAAGCTCGTGAAGCCGGCTGGCGATGGTCCGCGGCGCCTCGCCTGTGCGCGCTGCGACGCGCATGACATGCGCCGCGGCGACGCTCCCGTCGGGGAGAAATGCCAGGTGGTCGTCAAAGTCCCGGGCTAGCTGGGCGATGTCTTCCGGACGAACGGGTGACGCCGCCCATCCCGCCGGATCGGCGGTTGCCAGGCCAAGCTGGCGCAGCCGCCGCGCGACGTCCTCGGGTTCACGGCGCAGGCGGGTCGCGGCCGCCCGGACTTGTGCGGCCGGAACGAAATCGTCTTCTCTCGCAAGGTCCGCAGCACCGTCAAGGGAACGACTGAGGATGATTCCGTCGTCATTCGTTATTTCCAGGTCTTCGATATCCGGCGTTGCGACACCTACCTCCGCGAGGAGGGCGAGCGACGTTTCGACGGGAAGACCGGTCGCGCCAGCCATATTCAGGAGATGGCGAATCTCGCAGCGGCCGACCCGCGAGATATCTGCCAGCAGAAGGGAATTGATCTCGGAAATTCGCGCAACGCGCGATGCTCTCGGCTCGGGTACATGCGCCGTCGCGTAACCTTCCTTACTGAGCAGTGTCACGAGTGCCGGGAAGGACATCCTGGTGGCATTCGCGACGAGGAGCAGATGAGCTCGGTCCACAGGCGCGCCCGTCGTCCACAGTGGGTGAAGTTCGTTGATGCCCTGGATACGGTCGATGATGCCGGCTCGCGAGTCGCTCGGCAGACGCAGCGAGCGCGCCACAGGAAAACCAAGCTCACGCAGACGCGCGACAGCGGCGTCGCGACCACCAGGGCTCTCCGAGCGCAGTCCGGTCAGGTAGCTTGTGGGAATCGGAACGGTGCCGAGCGCGCCAGCCGAATCTCGGCTGACAATGAAGGCGTCCCGCTCACCCAATCCGCGCTGGCCTCCCACATCAATCCTGGGCGTCCGGTAGCCAAATCGGCGCAACCGAGCGCAGACCTCCGCGAAACCTGACTCGGTGTGCAACGCCGAGCGGAAGATGTGGGCCAGGCTGACCCGGCCCGCCGAATGCCAGGGATATCGCCCGTCAAGCCCTTCGCTCAGTAGAGCCAGATCCATCGGAGCCACATCCACTAGATCGACGGGCTGCGGCCACACCACGAGACCAAGCGTGCGCAGACGGTCGACGATCTGACCCCAGGACATCAACAGCCGACCCGCGGCGGCGATGACATGGCCGGGAGCTATCACATCATTTCTGGAGTCCCACGTCTGGAGGGGCACCCCGCCGTCAAGCCGTGTACTCAGAAGCGCCTGATCAAGTTCGGTGATCTCGGCCACTTCGACACCATTGAGACTGGGCACCTGGTAACCAAGTCGGCGCATCCGCCGGCCGACCGCTCTCGGCGGACAACGCAACCTGCCGGCCGTGAAGGCCACGAAAGCGCGGAAACGCACCGGGACCATCCAGCGCCAGCTAAGAACAACCATTGTCAGAGTCGCGAAGTCACTGGGAACCACCCGACTGGAATCATCAGGGCTCGATTGGGCGACCGGGAAATAATGCTCAGCATTTACCCAGTCCGCCATCCGCACGAAGAACGATGCGTCGGGCACGTGAGCAGTCTGAAGGAATGAGGTTCCTGATCGGGCTGTCGGGTGGCCGGTCCTTCCCGCAACCGGTCCCAGCACGCTGTCAATAGCGATCAGGCCGGTACGCGCGACCGGCACCCGGACGCCGCCCACCCCATCCCAGGATTCACCGTCGGCTGCCATGGCCTCGAGTACCGCGTCAGCGGCCAGGGGGAACGAGTACCCGAAGGCGATGAGCCAGTCGACCGTCACCTCCAGCACATCAGACGCGCGCAGGACCGGTATCGCAGCGGACAACAGAGCGTCCACCGCCGGCTCGTCGAGCAGCTTTCTAATCTTGTTACGGTCGACCGACAGCTCGGGCACGAGTGGGCCGGTCAGGTCGAGCACCACCCCAAACACCGCCTCGCCCACCCACAACCCGTCGGCGAGTATCGCGCCGACGCCGTTGCACCACCACACACCATGGCCAGCACTCACGATCTGTGTCGTCAGTCGGCCAAGCTGATCGTACGGTGGGTCTGTCCGCCCGACCGGCGCGGACGGGGCGAGCTGGCCGGCGGGCCAGTGCTCCAGTGCGGCGCCCTCGGCGGCGTGGGTTTCGAACTCGGCGACCCACAGGATGCGGCGCAGGATGTCCACGCAGGAGATCGATGGCCGCTCCGGGTCCCGGCTCAGATACAGCCGCACGCTGGTGCCGCTGTCCCGCCCCGGGCCCAGCGGCTCGATGCGGAACAGGTTGCCGGGGCCGGCGATCGTGACCCGCAGCAGCTCGCCGGGCCGCCCGTCCGGCCCGAGGCGGCAGGTCTCGACCCGGATCTCATCCGCGATCATGAAATAGCTCAGCACGCCGACCCCGAAACGGCTGTTCGGGTGGAACTCGACCGGCGGGTCGCAGGCCGCCCAACGGCCCATTTCCTCGACGGCTTCAGGGAGGTCGACCGTGCGCGTACCGGCTTCGGCGAACACATCGGCGATCTCCCGGAAGCCCATGCCGATGCCGTTGTCTCGGCACTCGATGAAGGGCGTCCCGTCCGCTTCGAAGCCCTGTCGGAAGTCGATCCGGCCCGTCCAACCTGACGGGCGCCCCGCGGTCCGTTCCAGGTACTGGGTACGCGCCTGGCGGTAACGGCAGGCGTCAAGGGCGTTCTGGTAGAGCTCGCGCACGGCCAGTGCCCGGTTCTCGTAGAGCTGCTCGCCCATGAGCAGCTCCTGCACCCTGTCCTCGGCGAGGCGGAACTGGGCACCGGCGGAAGCATAGGCCGGGTGCCCGTCGATCTCGGCGGCATGGACCCCGTCGGCGGTGGCGTGGGTCGGCAGCCCGGCCAGCGCAGGGATCTCGGCGGTCGCCCGGTGTGCCTCCGCGAGCAGGGCGTCCAGGCCTGCGGCATACCGTTCCAGGGCGATCTGCGTGGCCGGATGGCGGCACTCGGCCGACAGCACGCGGGTTGAGCGGCCCCGGCCCTGCCATTCGGCGCGGCGCAGGGCCGAGCGGACCTCAGCCAGGTCGACCGCGTCTGCGACCCCGAGGTGCTCCACGAGCACGGGCGGCAGCGCGGCGAGCTCCAGCGCCATCTTCTGGCCGACGGCGAGCAGGTAGGCGACTAGCCGCTCCCGCAGCGGCGACTCCTCACTCGTCGCCGGGGCGACCGTCACCAGGTCGCGCAGTGCCCCGGTCCTTCCGGCCTGGTTCAGGAACGTGGGAGCGGCGCGCAGGCAGGTGAGGATCTCCGCTATCCGCTCGGGGCAGAAAACCTCGGCGACGAGCGTCTCCTGAGCACCGTCAGCGGTGGGGCCTGGCAGCACCTCGCGCAGCACGGACTCCCACCTGGCTGTCACCGTGGACTCACACAGCTTGTGGGCAAGCCACCAGGTGACGGACGCGGCGGAGGGCTGGTCCCCGGACAGCCGCGCCCGCTCGATCCGGCGACTGAGCCGGGGGTGGGTGCGGGTGAAGGCATCGAACTCGCCGCGGTTGGCCCGACCGCTCAGAACATCGGCCGAGCCCGGATGGGCGACGGTGGCCCGGGCGACGAGCAGCGTCCACACGGTCTGGTGCAGATAGGGCCCGGCAACGAGCAGCGCCGCCTCGGCAGCGGACAGTTCCTCCGGCCCGGTGGGAAGCTTGCCTACGAGGAACTCGACCCGGCGGGCCATCCGGCGGGCGAGATCCGGGTCGTGCCAGGGGTCCTCCGCCAGGACCGCAGCCGCCTCGTCGTAGGCCCGGCCGAGGCGGCCGACCAAAGCGCAGGTAGCCGCCCGCAGCGAGGCTGTGACCGGATTGTCGGATGCCCGCTCCCATGCCTGGTGCCGGTCGGCGGCGGCCACCCAGGCGTGCTCAGGAGCTGCGGCCCCGTCGCCGCCGGGTGCTATCGGGAAGGGGCGGAACCGCAGCGGATCACAGGACGACACCGGGCGCAGCAGACAGTGGTCGTTCTCGTACCCGGGATCCTCGTCCCTGGCCCCGCCTGCGGGGCGCTGCCTCGGTAGGCGGGGCTGGTCGGGCATGCCTCGCCGCCCGGTTGGTGCGCAGGCCGGGGGGTGTTCGGCAGGAGGGGACATCGCTCGGTCAAGCGCGGTATGCAGTTCCCCGAGAGTGCCCGGGCACGGTCCGGCGGAGAGAATGTCCACCAGCGCCCGGGTGAGCGACCGTCGTGCGGCAGGATCCGTGGTTGGCGCGGCGGGCGCCGGGGGCTCGCCATGGCCGCCCGCCCCGGCCGCGGCCGGCCCGCGGTAGAGGTAGGCGACGTCGACGCCCGTCGCCGGGTCGAGGTGGCCAGTTCCCCAGCCCCTGTCCGTGACCAGATCGTGGACGTCATCGTCGAATCCGGTGTCCCCGTCAACGAGGACCAGGACCCGTGCGGCGGCGGTGCGGGCGAGCGGCCCGGACCAGTCGACGGGAACGCACAGATCCCAGAAGGGCTGGTATCCCACGGTGGCATCCGCCGGAACGAGATAGTCCCGGCCGGCGGCCGCGCCTTCGCCGGCACGGTGCACGGCATGCCCAGCGAGCAGAAGAAGCAGCGTGGAACCGGGCGCTGCGCCGCGCAGAAAGCTGTGGACGGCCGCCTTCACCGCGCCCGCGCCCATCCGGGAACGGTCGTGGATCTCCGTCCGGTAGCCGACGGACTCCAGTTTCTCTGCGGCCGTGTCGAGCATGCCCGACAGCCACGGCAGACCGGGCAGCCGATCGTCCTCATACGACGGGACGCCGATAAGCAACGCATGGAATTCCGCCGGCCGTTCCGGCAAAACGGGCACGAGGTCGCCGACTCCGGCTCCAGGAAAAGCGGGCGAGACCGCGGATGTCGGCACGACACGCAGCCCGGACGCTGCCACAGGCGCACCGGGAAACAGCGGTTCGCTGGCCGGTTTGGCTCGGCCCGCGATCGACTCCTTGACCCGCGCCATCAGCTCACGGCGGGCATGCTCCTCCGACACTCCGAACAGGTCGAAGGACACGACCTGCCCGAGTAGGCCGGGGCGGGCACAGTCCGCCACCCGGACAGGGATCAGCCTGCGCCGAGCACTGTCCGGATCCGCCGCCACTGCGGCCTGCCATTCCTGCGTGCCGTAGGCGGACTCCAGATAGGCGGCGGAGAGCACGGCGACGGTGCGGGCCGAATGCCTGATGCCGTTCTGCATGGCATGCGCCCAGTTGGTACCGGCGACCATGTCCCACGCCTGGAGAAGAACCCGATATCCGCCGGCTTCGAGCTGCCAGGCGATCCACTCCGCCCAGGCACGATCGGCCTGCGTGTAGGAGACGAAGAAGTCCCAGCGATCGGCCGAATCTGTGGTGTCGTGACCCCCGTCGAGCACAGGCCGAGTATGTCAGCACGTGACTGGACTGCGCCCCACCGTCAGCAATCTTCCTACCACTGATCACCGGACGTCCGATGCCCTGGCCGCCCGGGGGGTGCCAGCGGATCGGTAGCTGGGGGCAGAAGCTGTCTGGCGTTCCGGCCGTTGTTTACAGGCTCGTCGAGTTCAGCCAGGTGAGGACGGCGAGCACGCGGCGGTTGTCGTCGGTGGCCGGGGGCAGGTCGAGCTTGGTGAAGATGCTGTTGGTGTGCTTGCCGACCGCCTTGTCCGTGATCACGAGCTGGGCGGCGATGGCGGCGTTCGAACGCCCCTGCGCCATCAGGGTGAGGACGTCCCGCTCCCGCGCGGTGAGCCGGTCCAGCGGGCGTTCGCGGCGGGAGACGAGCCTGGCGACCACCTCGGGGTCGAGCACCGTCCCGCCTGACGCCACCTGGCGCACCGCGGCGAGGAATTCGTCCACGTCGGCGACCCGGTCCTTCAGCAGGTAGCCGACCGCCCCGGCGCCGGAGGCGAGCAGGTCGCGGGCGTACAGCGGCTCCACCCACTGGCTCAGCACCAGCACCGGCAGCACCAGCGGCACTGCCGGCTCCGACGACTGCTCTGCCGGCGCGGTATCCCCCGCCGGGCCCGTGCCCAAGCCCTGCCCCTGCCCGATCACCGCCCGGCGTGCCTGGCGGGCATGGATCGCCGCTTCCAGGCCCTCGGTGGTGTGGGTCGGGGGGAGCCGCACGTCGACGATCGCGATGTCGATGTCGTCGCGGGCCAGCGCCTCGGCGAGGCCGGCGGCGTCCGCCACCGCCGCGACAACGGTGATCCCACCCGCCTCCAGGATGCGGACGAGCCCGACCCGCAGCAGCGCCTGGTCCTCGGCGACCACCGCCCGCAGCGGGCGCGGGCCCTGGCCGTCCGAGGCCGAACTGTCCGAGCCATCCGGGACGGCGTGGCCCGGGACGGATTCGGCGCCTGGCGGCGAGGTCAGGTCCGGCACGGGATCTCCATCGTGGCGGTGGTCGGCCCCCCGGCGGGGCTGACGACGTCCAGCGTGCCGTCGAACGCCGCGAGCCGGCGGGCGACGCCGGTGAGGCCGGCGCCGCCGATGTCCGCCCCGCCCTTCCCGTCGTCGCCGACGACGAGCCGCAGCAGCTCACCGTCGTGGCTGCCGGAGACGCGGGCGAAGGTCGCGTCCGCGTGCTTGATCGTGTTGGCGAGGCATTCGGCGATCGCGAAGTAGGCGGCGGACTCGACCGGGTCGGGCAGCGGCCGGTCGAGCACCAGCGACACCGTGACCGGCAGCGGCAGGGTCAGGGCCAGCGCCTCGACCGCCCCGACGAGCCCACGATCAGCCAACACCGGCGGATGGATGTCGCGCACCACCGCCCGCAGGTCCTCCAGCGCGGACACGGTCGTCGCGCGCGCCTCCCGCAGCAGCTCGACGGCCGCCGCCGGGTCCTGCTCGACCAGCTTCTCGGCGAGCCCGACACTCATCCCGACGGCGGCGATCCGGGCCTGCGCCCCGTCGTGCAGGTCCCGTTCGATGCGGCGGATCTCCGCAGCCGAATGGTCCAGCGCGCTGCTGCGGGACGAGGTGACCCGTTCCACCCGCCGCTGGAGCTCCGCGACCCGGGAGCCACCGAGGATGGCCCGTTCCGCCACCGCCCTGGCGCGCACGAGCGCCGGCGTGACCAGCCACCACACGTACACCGCCGGGCCGGACAGGAGCAGCAGCACGAACCACAGCCAGCGCGGGTCCACGATCATCCACACCAGGTAGGTGATCGGCGCGGCCAGCAGGCCCGGCGGGATCACCGCCAGGACGAACCCGCCGGTGGCGGAGAACCACAGGAAGGCGAAGTCCCGCCAGCGGGCCGGGTCGCGCAGCCACCGCAGCGGCCGGGCGAGGAAGGTCGTCTCCGAGGTGTCTGTGTAGGTGGCTGTCAGGCGCTGGCCGAGCAGGCCACCGGTGACCCACCGGTGGCCTGCCGTGACGCCTGCGGTCGCCGGCACCACCGCGAGCGCGAACACAAGCCCGACCGTCAGTGGGCCCAGCGCGATGGTGACGACCGACAGGATCGCCAGCACCAGCGCCGGCACCATCGACAGGGCGTATCCGAGGGCGACGACCGTCAGCCGGACCCGTTCACGCAACGCCGGCGTGTCGGCGGGACCGGGCCGGATGTTCCCGATCGGTGCGAGAAGGCCGCCCAGGCCCGCCTCCGGCATCACGGCACCGGCAGGGTCGCGACGCGAGCACCCGGCGTCGGGCCGGCGGCCTCGGTGGCACCGGCAGCACCGGAAGCACCGACAGCCCGCGTGGCTCGGCGCACCACGGCGAGCGCGGTCAGCACGGTGAGGGCGCCGACGCCGATGGCGAACACGGGCGGCAGCCACAGCTGACCGTCCGGAACCACGCCCTCGTCGCGGGCCAGGCCGAACGGAATGATCGTGGCGAGTGACCCGACCAGGCCGAGCACAACACCGACCACCGCCACCAGCATCGCCTCCGCGACCACCGAACGCTCGATCTGGGCGCGGGTTCCGCCCACAAGCCAGAGCTGGCGCAGTTCACCGCGCCGGTGCGCGATCGCGGCAGCGAACGAGTTGACCACCATTATGGCGGCGAACAGGCTGAACATTCCCGTCACGACGTTGTTCAGCAGATTGATCGTCTCGGTCCCCTCGGGCTGCGGGCCGACGAGGGTGCGGCCGTCCGTCCCGACCAGCATCAGCGTGCCGACGCCGGCCGACGTCAGCACGACCACCGGCCCGAACACCCCGGACAGCAGGTGGGCGCGCCGGGACAGGTTGTACACCGCCAGATAGGCCGCGCCACCGCGGTTATGCAGGAACGGCCGGGCGAGCCACGCACCGGCCGGTAGCAGCACCGGGCCGAGCAGGGCGAGACCCACCCCGACCAGGATCGAGTTGGAGCCGGCGGTCGACATCGCGTCGTACGGGTCGTCCGAGTGGCCGGTGACCGTCACGGTGATGACGCCCATCGCGGCGCCGTACCCGATGAGCAGCAGTGCGAGCGGCACCCGCCACCAGCGGACGGGCCCCGCCCCGGCTCCACCTCCGGCCCCTGCACCGGCCCCCGCCCCCGCTCCGGCCAGGTCCTCGCCGGCGGTGACCGACGCGGGCCCGCGGGTCGCCCGGCGCCCGGCGATCGACGCCGCGGCGAGGCAGACGAGCAGGATGCCCAGCACCGTGGCCGACAGCGAGCGGACGCCACCGCGGTACTCCACATCAGTCACGACGTCGGCCGCCTCCAGTGCCGCCAGCAGCGCGTAACCGCCGCCGAAGGCGACGGCGGCCCCGATCACCGACGCGGCCAGGCACACCACGGACGTCTCCATCCGGACCAGCCGGCGGACCTGACGTGGCGTGGCCCCGATCGTGCGCAGCAGGCCGATCTCGACGTCGCGCTGGCCGACCGTGATACCGACCGTCGAAGCGACCGAGAACAGCACGATCACCGCGCCCCAGCCCCCGACCACGGTGCCCATGATGCGCAGCGACTCGGCGTCCTGCGCCGGGACCGGGCCGGCCGCCGTCTCGATCAGGGTCGCGAACGACCCGATCAGCGCCGTGCCGAGCAGAACGGCGACGAACGTCGCGGCGAACGCGGCGCGCCGGTGCCGCAGCGAGCGCAGCGCCAGCCACCCCAGGCTCACCGGACGCCCCACCGGCCTGCTCGCCGGAGTTCTCACCGACGTCCCCACCGGCGTGCTCATCAGGCCACCCACTCGTCGAGACGGGCCAGCTGGCCGGCGACCGCCGTGGCGGTGGGGTGTTCCATACGGCCCGCGACCCGCCCGTCGACCAGGAAGATGACCGAGTCGGCGTACGCCGCGGCGACCGGGTCGTGGGTGACCATGACGACGGTCTGGCCCAGCTCGTCGACGCAGCCGCGGAGCAGTTCGAGCAGCGAGGCGGCGGACGCCGAGTCGAGCGCGCCGGTCGGCTCGTCGGCGAGGACCACCGCCGGGTCGGTGACCAGCGCCCGGGCGACGGCGACCCGCTGGCGCTGCCCGCCGGACAGCGCCGCCGGCAGGTGGCCGGCCCGCTCGCCGAGCCCGACCTGCTCCAGCAGGGCACGGACGCGGCGCTGGTCCGGCCGGCGGCCCGCGAGGCGCAGCGGCAGGCCGACGTTCTGCGTCGCGCTCAGGTAGGGCATCAGATGGAAGTCCTGGAAGACGAAGCCGATCCGCTCGCGGCGCAGCAGGGTACGACGTTCCTCGTCCCAGTCGGTGATGTCCGCGCCGTCGATCACCACCCGGCCGGACGTCGGTGGCTCCAGCCCGGCGGCGCAGGCCAGGAAGGTGGACTTGCCCGAGCCGGACGGGCCCATGACGGCGGTGAACGTGCCGCGCGCGAACGCGGCGGAAACCCCGGAAAGCGCGGCGACGCTCCCGGTTCCGGACCCGTAGGTCCGGGCGAGGTCGTGTACTTCGAGAACGGGGCTGTACCTGGTCAACGGAACGCTCCGGAGGCGGGAAGGGGCTGGAAAAGCGCACCTCAGACGCTAGAAACCGCGCCCGGACCGGTCGATGGGCGTAAGGGGCCTCTTCATGGTGGGGCTGTCCCCACCCCCGACCGGCACTTCCGCCGGACCCCCGGGCGCCCCCGGCGACGTGTGCGCGGCCAGCCGCCTGCCGTGGCGGACGGACTTTCACCTATAAGACGGTGCTACGATCCGCAAATCGGGCAGGATAGCCCGCAGGAGGCATGCCCGTGTCGGGCATGCGGTCGGGGGGAAACTGAAATGGCGCGTTCCCGGGGATTAACAGGACCTCTCGCGATCAACACCCGTTCCATTTTCGTGTGACGCGGGGGCAGGCATGCCACTGGCAGGTTATGGCGTCCTGATCGGCACACTGGATCGGTTCGCGCGCGAAGATCCGAACGACTTCGGGTCCTGGTACCACGGCAAGATGTACGTCAACGCGCCCGCGGGTCAGTACGAGTGCGCGGTGGATGTGTCGACGCCCAGCGGCGTGCCGATTCAGTACCGCGAGGTGCGCAATCTCGACGAGGCGCTGTTCGCGCCGGTCGCCGCGCTCGGGCCGGGCTGGCATGTGCTGGCGCGCGACGCCACCTCCGGCGCGCTGGACTATCTGCGCTCCCCCCTTCTGCGCGGCCGCGGCTGTGTGACGGTCATCGCCAACCCGCTGATCACACTGGTCAATTCCGTGCTGCGCTCACCGCGGTTCGGCTGGGTCGAGAGCACCGCCGACAACGCGCTCGACCTGCTGGAGAAACGCCTCACCGGCTGCCAGCAGGTGTACGTCTTCGGCGCCCCCTACAACCATGGGCTCGGCGTCCACGACATACACCTGAACCAGGGTGACCCGCCCGGCGACTTCCAACGGCTGGACGGCATCTGGCAGGACGGCGGCACGATCATCAGGTCGGCGAGCGGTGAGCTCAACGCCTTTCTCACCAAGTTCAAGCCCCAGGTCCTCAACACCGACGACAACGGCCTGCCCGTCTGATCATCGACTGACCGGCCCGCCCGGATGCCCCCGGGACGGATTGCGCCGCGCCCGCGGAACAGCGGTCAGAGCTCCGCGGGCAGGTCGTCGGCGTGAACGACCGTCAGCGAGGTCACCGCACGGGTCAGCAGGACGTAGAGGCGGCGAAGCCCGTTCGTTCGTCCAGGTTCACCGGCGACGACGGCGGCCGGCTCGGCGAGGATCACATGGTCGAACTCCAGTCCCTTCGCCAGTGAGGCGGGCACCAGCGCGAACCGGCCGGGCGCGGTGTCCTCCCGCAGCTCGATGAAGGGCAGGCCCGCGTCGCGCAGCACCGGGCCGATGGCAGCCAGCTGGCTGTCGGCGACGAGCACCGCGGTGGAGCCCTCGTTGCGCAGCACGACACGCGCCTGTGCCGTGACCTCCGCGGCCAGCCTGTCCGGCACGGCCAGCCGGTCCGACGCCGCTCGGACCACGGTCAACGCAGCCGGAACGTGGCGGACCGATGTCGCGGGCGGAACGTGCGGCGCGATGCTCGGCAACAGCCGGTTCGCGTAGCCGAGGATCTCGGCGGGCACCCGGTGGCTGCGGTCCAGCACCTCGACATGAGTGGCCGGTTTACCCAGGTGGGCCAGCAGGTCCTGCCAGCTGCCGGCGGCCCAGGCGCTGGTTCCCTGCGCCAGGTCGCCCAGGACGGTCAGCGATCCCTGCTCGCACCTGCGCCCGATCGCCCGGCACTGCATCGCCGACAGGTCCTGCGCCTCGTCGACGATCACATGGCCGAAGCCGGGCACCCGCTCGATCAGATGTCGCGCCTCGTCCACGCAGTAGGCGTCCGCGACCGACCCGCCGCGGGACCGGTGGCCGACGAGCAGGGCCTGTTCCGCTCCCGTCAGCACCCCCTCGGCCGCCGCGGCGAGGAACTCCGGGTCGGTGAACAGGCGCCGGATCAGCTTCGCCCCGTCGGCCTTCGGCCAGATCGCCTCGACCGCCGCGCGAACCGGTCGGCTGCGGGCCAAGGCCTCGATGCCGGCGTCGGTGATGTGTGCCCCGGCCAGCTCCGCCCGGCGCGCGGCGGCCGCGCCGATCCGCCGGGCCAGCATCGCCCGGCCTGGGCCATACCCGTATGAGCCGGACCGCAGCGCGGTGAGCATGGACGTCACCTCCTGCTCGGCGACGGTCCAGCGGCCCTCCCTCGTGACGATGGTGACCGGCCCGGTGGGTGCCTGGATGGCACCGTGCAGAGCACGCCGGATCACGGTGGCCATCCGCGCGTCACCTTTGAGGACGGCGACATCCTCCGGCTCGGCGGCACCGCTGCCGCGCGCGGCCGACGCGGCCGACGCGGCCGGCGTGGACGGCGTGGACGGCGTGTCGAGCAGGTCGAGGATGCTGCGCTGCTCGACGGTGAACTCCCCCAACGCCGGCAGCACCGAGGCGATGTAGCCGAGGAAGGCGCGGTTCGGGCCGACGACCAGCACCCCGGAACGCGCCAGCCGCTCGCGGTAGGTGTACAGCAGATAGGCGGCGCGGTGCAGCCCGACCGCGGTCTTCCCCGTACCGGGTGCGCCCTGCACGCAGATACTGAGCTCGAGCCCGGCGCGGACGATCTCGTCCTGCTCCGGCTGGATCGTCGCGACGATGTCCCGCATCGGGCCGGACCGCGGCCGCTGGATCTCCTGCTCGAGCAGGCTCGTCGCGGCGGTCGCTGCCGTCGCGGCGGTCTCGTCGTAGCTGGTGGTGGCACCGGGTCCGAAGGCCTCGTCCTCGAACGCGGTCAGCTCGCCGTCGACGAACCCGAACCTGCGCCGGACCCGCAGGCCCATCGGGTCGGCGCGGTGTGCCCGGTAGAAGGGGCGCGCGACGTCGGCCCGCCAGTCGACCACCAGCGGGTCGTCACCCGCCTCCTCCCGGACGAGCCGACGGCCCAGGTAGACCGGCGCGGCCGGCACCTCGGCCAGCGCCACCGCCGGTGCCGGTGCCGGTGCCGAAGCTGGGTGGTCCTGCCGGTAGTCGAGGCGCCCGAAGAACAGCGGTATCGAATCGTCGCGCGGGCCGAGTGCCGCGAGCCGCCGTTCCCGGTCGATCCGCAGATACGCGTTCGTCACCTTGTCCGCCACCGGGTCGCCGGCGGCGACGGCGGTGTTCCGCACCTGTTCGAACATTCCGCGCAGCGCGAGCAGCGCACGACGCAGATAGGCCTGCTCCGCACACAGCTCATCGCCTCGCGCGACGTCCTCGGTCGGGCCGGTCCTCTGCGCGTACAACAGAACTCCCTGTCTGGCGTCCGGTGGCCCGGCTGGCGGTTTCACGCGAATTCGACGAGCCCGTTCCGCAGCGCCCGGAAAGCCAGGCGGGCGGCGGCGAGCGCGTCGGAATGGACCGCGGGTGCGGGCCGCGGCAGGCAGAGCTGGCGCCAGTTCTCCCGGGCGAGCACCCGGCACACGGCGAGAACCTGGCTGGCCGCCAGCCGCGCGGCCAGGTCACCGGCCGCCGGTACGGCCTCGGCCAGCGCCGCGGCGAGCGCCTCCTCGTCCCGGGCTGTGTACTGGGCGACCCGCCCGGCCAGGCTCGGCGTGTCGAAGACCATCCCGTGGAAGGCGAGGACCGCGGGGTCACCGTTCAGGCCGGTCACGGGATCGCGCCGCGCCAGACCGGCGACGAAGTGGTTCTCCAGGGCCTGCAACGGCGACTCGCCCGCGGGCCGCGCCCGCACCACCCGACCGGCCTCGCCCGCGTGATCGACGAGACGGTGCAGGACGAGGTCCTCCTTGGTGGGGAAGTAGGCGAACAACGTCGGCTTGGAGACCTCCGCCGCGGCCGCCACCTCGGCGACGGAAACGTTGTCGAACCCGCGCTCCAGGAACAGGGCGATGGCGGCCTCGGACAGCGCGTCGTGGGTACGCCGCTTCTTACGCTCCCGCAGCCCACTCATCCGACACGCCCCGTCATCCGACCCGCCCGCCCCGATCTCGATCAGCCGCCCCGCGGTCAGCCACGCTCCCGGCCCACCAACTCGATCTTTACCAGGTAAAGTATTTGTCCTGGATGATATCTGAACCGAGGCAAGGCAGGCCGCGGCAGTGGCGGAGACGGCACCGCCGGGCACCCGGCCAGGTGCGGTCGCGGGTACGGACGCCGTCGCAGTTACAGACGCCGTCGCGGGTACGGACGCCGTCGCGGGTACGGACGCCGTCGCGGGTACGGACGCCGTCGCGGACGCAAGCTCCGGCCCCTACCCCTTCGGGTCGGCATCAGCCACGAGCCGACGCACAGCCCGGATGTACCGCCGGGTCACCACGTCCTGGACCCTGCGGCCGACCGGCGCGCCGAGCCTGGACAGCAGCCCGTCCGGACGGCTGAACGCCGCGATGGTGAGCCAGACCGCACCGGCGTCCCACTCGACGACAAAGGCCTCCTCACCACTCTCGGGATGGCCGGGCAGCGTCCCGTAGGCGAAACCGCGCCGGTCCGGCTCGTCGAGCACCCAGACGACCCGGCAGGGCGCGGCGATGCCGACCGGCCCCGGCCCGGCACACATCAGCACCGTCGCGCCGGTCTCCACCAGCGGCCGGGTGGCGGCGAGCCGCAGGCCGGCGCCGCGCTGCATGGACCAGTCCAGCAGCGCGCCGGACGCCCGGTCGAAAACCGTCCGCCCTGTTCCGATCTGTATGCGATGCATCACATGGTGATAACCGTCGGGCAGCGGACCCGCCGTCGCGCCCCGTTCGGGATAGGTCAGCTCGAGGTTCCGACAGCGATGAACATCACGTTCGAGTGATGACGGAGAGCTTCGCTGTAGTCGCAAATCAGACCTCCTACGCAGTTCAAATATGGACAATTCGGACGACTGGCGGCGGAGTGAGCCCTGTCGCAGCCCGGCCGACCACACCCATCACCTCACAGAGGTTCACGCAAAGGGCCCACCTCCGCCCAGCGGCAGCGTTCTTGACAGCGACCGGAATCTCGATTCCACTTCTGCCTGGGCGCCGCGCTGCCAGCCGGCGAGGAGCCACATCAATCGATCTTCGTGGCGGCAGTCGAGAGGGCGCGGATGAAGGCGGGCACGGCGAGCAGCACGAGCAGCGCAGGCAGGTCAGGCAGGTCAGGCAGCGCAGGCAACACAAACAGGTCAGGCAGCGCGGACAGGGCGAACAGCTACCAGCTGACCTACGGCGTGGTCATCGCGGGAACGGCGGCGTTCGCGTTGCTGCAGTCCCTGGTGGGCCCGGTCCTGCCGACGATCCAGCGCGAGCTGCACACCGACCAGAGCACGGTCACCTGGGTGATGACCGCCTATCTGCTCGCCGCCTCCATCGCCACACCGATCCTCGGCCGCATCGGCGACATGGCGGGCAAGAAGAAGATCTTCGTTCTCGCCCTGCTGCTGCTGGCACTCGGCGCGCTGGTGTCGGCGCTGGCACCCAACATCGGCATCATGATCATCGGCCGGGCGATCCAGGGCTGCGGTGGCGCGATCCTGCCCCTGTCCTTCGGGATCCTGCGCGACGAGCTGCCCCGGGAGAAAGTCGGTACGGCGGTCGGAGTCATAGCCGCCCTGACCGCGGTCGGCGCCGGTGCCGGCCTCGTCCTCGCCGGCCCGATCGAGGACGCGTTCGGCTACCACTGGCTGTTCTGGGCGCCGATGGCTGTCGTGCTGCTCGCGGCCGCCGCGGCGGCGAAGTTCATCCCGGAGTCGCGCAACCGCACGCCCGGGGGAGTCAGCTGGCTCGGCGGGGTCCTGCTCGCCGGCTGGCTCGTCTCACTGCTGCTCGGTGTCAGCGAGGGCCGTGCCTGGGGCTGGACGTCGGGGCGCGTCCTGGGCCTGTTCGGGGCTGCCGCGGTGCTGCTGCTGCTGTGGCTGGTCGCGGAGAGCCGGGCCAGGGAGCCGCTGATCGATCTGCGGATGATGCGCCAGCGCCCGGTCTGGACCGCGAACCTCGTGGCGCTGATGTTCGGCATGGGCCTCTACGGGACGATGTCGTTCCTGCCCGCCTTCCTCCAGACCCCTACCAGTGCCGGCTACGGCCTGGGCGCGAGCGTGACCGAGTCGGGCCTGTACTGCCTGCCGATGACCCTGGCGATGTTCGTGGTGAGCATGTTCAGCGCCCGGGTGGCGGCGAGCATCGGCTCGCGGGCCGCGGTGGTCCTCGGTTCGCTGATCAGCGTGCTGCCGATGATCATGTTCGGCTACCTCAACGACTACGTCTGGGAGATCCTGTTCGCGTCCACGATGTTCGGCGGGGGCATGGGCCTGGTCTTCGCCGCGCTGGCGAACATCATCGTCGAGTCCGTGCCGCCCACCCAGACCGGTGTGGCGAGCGGCATGAACGCCAACATCCGGACCATCGGCGGCTCGCTCGGCTCGGCCGTGATCGCCGTGCTGGTCGCCAGCGGCACGACCGCGGGCAGCCGGCCGAAGGCCAGCGGCTACAGCCACGGCTTCCTGTTCCTGGCCGCCGCGAGCGTCGTCGCGGCGGCGGTCGCGTTGCTCATTCCACGTTTCAGGAACGAAACTGTCGTGTTGGAACTCTCGGGCCGGCACGAGCACGCGGAATCCGCACTCGTCGCCGGGGCTGAACTGGTCGACTGACCACGTCGACCGGTCTGGGTGCCGGCTCGGCTCCCAGACCGGCGCCGGTCGCCGCCCACCAGCCGACTCGCCCGGGAGCCGCCGACCGGGAGAGGACGTCATGAGCAGGATGCCCGCGCCGCCATCCACACCGGCGCCCGTATCTGAGTCCAGCCTGGCCGCACCGCCGGGGCCGGCTCCGGCGGCCGTCTCGAAAACCGACACAGGCTCGAGCACCGACACAGGCTCGAGCACCGGCGCGGGCGCCGAAGCGCCGGCAACGCCCCGCCTGCGCCAGGACGCCGCCCGCAACCGGGACCGGATCATCACCGCGGCCTGCGAGGTCTTCGCCGAGCGTGGGATCGACGCCAACGTCGAGGAGATCGCTCGCCGGGCCGGTGTCGGGGTCGGCACGCTGTACCGGCGGTTCCCCACCAAGGAGCACCTGATCGCGCAGCTCGCCGAGGATCTGCTGCGCGCGCTGGTGGACGACGCCCGGGCAGAGCTCGGCGCCGCCGACGGCGCTGGCCTGGAACGGACACTGCGCCGCTGCGCCGCCGTCCAGGTCAGCAAGCGCGGATACATGATGAAGATCTACGATGCGGCTCAGCCGGACGAGCCGCGCATGGCCTTCCGCGCGGTGCTGGCGGAGCTCCTCGTCCAGGCCCAGCAGGCCGGCACGATACGACCGGATGTCACCATCACGGACATCGTGATGCTCATGTGGTCCCTACGCGGCGTGGTGGACATGTCCGCCCCGGCCGGCCTCAGCGCCGTCGAGCGTTACCTCGACCTGCTCCTGGCCGGGCTGCGCCCGGGGGCGGCCCCGCTCGCGCATCCACCCGTTCCGAATCTCTGAACGTGGCAACCCGCAAGAAGTGCGGATTTCGGCTGCCGCAGAGCATTTAGCAGAATCCCGAGCTTTGGACTTTGGCTGCTGCCGAGCAAGGGTGGAGGATTTTGGCTGTCGGAACGACCAAAATCCTCCACCCTTGCGGATTACCAAACGACTCTGCGCCCTTTTTGTCCCTCGTGCGGCGAATTGCTGATGCGGCGCGACGGTGCCGAATCCCTGGGGGAGGCCAGTCGTCGAGTGACAACCGCCACCCCCGTCGCCCGGCCGCGTCAGGCCGCGAACGCGGGGGCAGCCTCGCCGGGCCTACCGCTCGTCCGGATCAGTGGTGCGGCCAGCGCGCCGATCAACGCGACGGTCGCGCCCACCAGCAGCGCGACATGCAGGCCGGACATGAAGGCTGCGTGCGCGCCCGCGGCCACCGCGTCGGCGACCTGCCCGGAGGCCCCGGTCGACGTCGGCACGAGACCCTGGACGACCTCCTCCGTCCCCTGCGCGGCCCGGGCGGCGATCTCGGGCGGCGCACCGGCGTTCACCGTCTTGTCGAACAGGACGCCCTCGACCCTGGCTGCCAGCACGGAACCCAGCACCGACGTCCCGATCGCGCCGCCGAGCTGCATGGCCGTGCTCTGCAGACCACCCGCGACCCCGGACAGCTCCAGCGGGGCGTTCCCGACGATGGCCTCGGCCGAGGCGACCGACACGAAGGCGATGCCCACCCCGATGGCGAGCAGCGACGGCCACAGCCGCAGGTAGGACGTGTGCGTGCCGAGCGTCGTCATCCAGAACAGGGCCAGCGACAGCACGAACATCCCGACGCCGATCGGTACCCGCGGGCCGAACCTGGTGGTCAGGCTGGCCGCCACCGGGCTGCCGACCATGAAGACCGCGGTCAGCGGAAGCAGCCTGAGACCGGTGTCGACAGCGGAGTATCCGTGCACGTTCTGCAGATAGAGCGTGAGGAAGAACAGCACACCGAACATAGCGAAGAAGTTCACCAGCACCAGGATGCTGCCAAGGGTGACCGACCTGTCCCGGAAGAGCGACATCGGCAGCAACGGCTGCGCCACTCGCAGCTCGACCAGCACGAACAGCACCAGCAGGACGACCGCACCCCCGAGGAAGCCGAGCGTGCTCACGCTCCCCCAGCCCCAGGACTGTGCCTTCACCACGCCGTAGACCAGCGCGAACAGACCCCCGGACAACAGGAGCAGACCAAGTGGGTCGAAGCGCTGCCCGGGCTCCTCGTTACGGCTTTCCCTGACCACCGCCAGGCCGACGACAAGGGCGACGACCCCGACCGGAATGTTGAGGTAGAACACGGACTCCCAGGAGACGTTCTCGACGAGGAGGCCACCGATGATCGGGCCGGCCGCAATCGAGATCGCGGAGCTCGCTCCCCAGATCCCGATGGCGGAGTTGAGCTTCTCGGCCGGGAAGACCGAACGCAGCAGCGCCAGCGTGTTCGGCATCAGCAGCGCACCGAACACGCCCTGCAGCGCACGCCACACGATGACCTCGCCGATGCTGCCGGACAGGCCGACGAGCAGCGACGTCACCGCGAACCCGGCGATGCCGACGAGGAAGACCTTCTTCCGGCCGAACCGGTCACCGAGCTTGCCGCCGACGATCAGAAGCACCGCGAGCGCGAGCAGATAGGCGTTCGTGACCCACTGCAGGCTCTGCAGGCTGGCGTCGAGATCGCGGGCGATGAACGGGTTCGCGATCGACACCACGGTGCCGTCGAGACCGACCATGATCACGCCGAGGGCGACGCTGACCAGCGTCAGCCACGGGTTCGCCCGCAGCCTCTCCAGCCGGCCACCGCCGCTGGCCTGCGCGCCCGCGCCCTTCCTCGCCCCGTCGGGCCGGTGCGCGGCGGTCGTGGACGGTGGTGAAGTCATTCGGGGTCTCCGCTCAGGTCAGGGGTTCTACCAGCCTCACACCCCGCAAGCGAAGTGGCAACCGTGTGCCATTTAACATTCTGATGCCAGGATTGGTACCATCGCGGCCGGGGAGGCGGTCATGGGTCTTCGGGAAACGAAGAAGGAACGGACGCGCGAGGCACTCGCGGCGGCCGCGATGGCGCTGTTCACCGAGCGTGGCTACGAGGCGACCACCGTCGAGGACATCTCGGCCGCGGCCGAGGTGTCACCACGCACATTCTTTCGCTACTACCCGGCGAAGGAGGACGTGGTCAGCGAGATCTTCCACTCCGGCGGCTTCGACGGCATCGTCGACGCCCGCCCCCCGGACGAACCCGTCGTCGCCACGCTGCGTTCGGCGACCTTCACGGTGCTGCAGTCATGCGCCGACAGCCCCGCCCCCGCGCTCGCCGTCCTGCGCATGGTCACCAGCCGGCCGGAGCTGAGCACGCGGCTGTCCGATGCCCAACGGGCGCGAACCGCCGCGCTGACCGCCTCGGTCATCGCCCGGCTCGGGCCGGACCACGACCCGCTCGCCGCCCGCCTGATCACCAGCTGGACGCTCGCCACCCTCGACGCCGTCCTGCTCCACTGGGAGACCTCGGACGGGCGGCTCGACCTGCTCGAGATCGGCAAACGGGCCTTCGACCAGCTGGAACCGGCACTGCACTGCGTGCTTGGAACCTAGCCGCGGGTTAGGAGGCTCAGGCCGTTGGCCTCGGGCGCATCACATCCGGGATGTCCAGCTCGGCGTCGAGGACGCGCAGCAGCAGGGCGAGCAACTGCTGCTGCTCGGCCGCGGAGAGCACGTCGAAGGACTGCGGTGGAACCGTCATCAGCTCCCTGGCCCGCTCGACGACCTTGCGCCCATCCTCGGTGATCGCGACAGTCTTGGCACGCCGGTCGGTCGGATGCGGTTCGCGCCGTGCGACGCCGCGGCGCTCGAGTGCGTCCACCATGCTGGTGATGTAGGACGGGTCCAGCTGGAAGAAGCCGACCAGCTCCCGCATGGGCCGCGGCCCCCCGCACAGCACGAGCAGCACCTTCAGCGCACCCGGCGGGAGATCGACCTCCTGACAGACCCGATGCAGTTGCCGCTGCCCCTCACCGGCCATGATCAGCACCTGGATGGCAAGCCAGGCCTCCTGCCCGGCCGAATGGATCACGCCTCGACACTACCTCGCCCAACCCCGATCACGAACAGTTTTTGTTGGCCGCAATCAATGTTTGACGTTACTCAACGATCGGCGGATGCTGGGCGACGACAGGGCCGCCGGAGGCACCGGTGGCCGCGACGGAACACGATCAGGGAGCCCGTGTGCCCGATCAACCAGATGGAACCGACCAGGCCGCCGGGGCTGCGACCAGGTCGACCACCGTGCCGGCGGCCGACGCCGGCAACGAGATCGACCCAGCGCTGCGCCGTCTCGCACTCACGGTCACGCTCGGCGCGATCATGGTCATCCTCGACACGACGATCGTCGCCGTCGCCATCGACCGCCTCGCACAGGACTTCGACACCTCCCTGTCGACGATCTCCTGGGTCACCACCGGGTACCTGCTGGCGCTGGCCATCGTCATCCCGGCGACCGGCTGGGCGGTGGAGCGCTTCGGCGCGACCCGGATGTGGAACATCTCGCTGACCCTGTTCCTGCTGGGCAGCGCCCTGTGCGGCTTCGCCTGGTCGGCGGGCAGCCTGATCGCCTTCCGCGTCCTGCAGGGCCTCGGCGGCGGAATGATCATGCCGATCTGCATGACCCTGCTGGCCACGGCCGCCGGGCCGCAGCGGATGAACCGAATCATGAACGTCATCGGGATCCCGACGCTGATCGCCCCGGTGCTCGGCCCGGTCCTCGGCGGCCTCCTCGTCGACCATCTCGACTGGCGCTGGATCTTCTTCGTGAACCTGCCCGTCGGCGCGGTCGCGCTGATCGCCTCGTGGCGGGTGCTGCCACGCGACGACCGCGGGCAGGCGCACCACCGGCTCGACGTGCCCGGGCTGCTGTTGATCTCCCCTGGTCTGGCGGGCCTCGTCTACGGCCTGTCCCAGGCCGGCTCCGACGGCGGTTTCGGCTCCGCGCAGGTCGTGATCAGCAGCGCGGTCGGCGTGGTGCTGCTGATCGTGTTCGTCGTGTACGCCCTGCGGCGCGGCGACGCCCTGCTGGACCTGCGGCTGTTCCGCGACCGCACGTTCACCCTCGCCAGCGTCACCACGTTCACGGTCGGCGCCGCCCTGTACGGCGGCATGTTCCTGCTGCCGCTGTACTACCAGGTCGCTCGCGGTCAGGGCGCGCTCGAGGCAGGCCTGTCGATGATCCCGCAGGGGCTGGGCGCGATGGTCGGCATGCTGGTCGCCGGGCGGGTCGTCGACCGAGTCGGCCCCGGCTGGGTCATCCCCGTCGGCATGGCCATCTGCGCCGCCGGCACAGTCGCCTACACCCAGGTCGACGCCCACACCAACGAAGTCGTGCTCATGATCTTCCTCTTCGTGCGCGGGCTGGGCTTCGGCGCCTCGATGATGCCGGCGATGAGCGCGGCCTACCAGACCCTCGCCCCCGCAGCGGTGCCGCGGGCCACCACCACCCTGAACATCCTGCAGCGGGTCGGCGGCTCGCTGGCGACGGCGCTGGTCGCCGTCCAGCTGCAGCACGCCATCGCCAACCGTGTCCCGGCGGCGGGCGGCACCACGCTCGAGGGCGCCGCGCAGGTGGAGCTGCCCCCGGCGATCGCCGACAAGATCGGCGCCGCTTTCGGCGAGACGTTCTGGTGGATCGTCGGCCTCACGGTGATCGGCCTGCTCTCCGGGTTCTTCCTGCCGCGCCACGCCGCGGCTCACATCACCTCGGCCCCTGCCGAGCCGCCCGCCGTGCCGACGCAGAAGGCGGCAACGGACGAGGCTGCCGCATCGCCGGCTGCCGTCGCCTCCGAACCGGAGCCCGAGGCCACATCCGAGGCCGAGCCCGAAGCCGAGGTCAAGGCGACCTCCGAGGCTGAGGTCGAGCCCGCGCCCGAAGCCGAGGCCACACCCGAGGCCGAGGCCACACCCGAAGCCGAGGCCACGTCCGAGGTCACGTCCGCACCCGAGGCCGAGGCCACACCCGAGGCCGAGGCCACACCCGAGGCCGAGGCCACACCCGAGGCCGAGGCCACACCCGAGGCCGAGGCCACACCCGAGGCCGAGGCCACGTCCGAGGCCGAGGCCACGTCCGAGGTCACGTCCGCACCCGAGGTCGAGGCCACACCCGAAGCCGAAGCCACGTCCACGGCTGAGACCGAGCCCGTGCTCGCGTCCGTGCTCGCGTCCACGTCCGAGGCCGAGACCGCGGGCGCCAAGTCCGCCTCCTGATCGATCCGGAGCTCCGTCGTGGCCGGAGACTGCCACAACGGAGCTCCTCAGCTGGAGCAGCGGTCCAGTACGGCACGCACGATTTCGTACCCCCACACCAAGGACAATTCGCATCAAAGGCGGCAGGATTGATTTGTCCGGGGTCAATCGGACTCCCGGCTGGACGGCTACCGGCCCGCCACGAGGAGGAGCGAGTCGCGCGGCGGTTTACGCAGGACGTTCCGGGACGGCGGCCCTCGTAAGTGCCACCGCCGTGGCCGCCTTCCGACCGTTCGGGCATTCATTTTCTGATTCCAATGGCGTTTTTCGGCCAGTCCGCACCTTGAGCGGACCAGCTCCAGAACGGACGGCGCCCGGGGCTCGATGCCGGCATCTCCTGCCCCCGGCGATGCCAACGATTCCCGGGCGTCGTCATCAGCTTCCCGCATACTGCACTGCACCAAGGGCGCCCGTCGATCCCACCCGCCCCAAAGCCACAGCTCAGACCAGGTCGGCGTCCGATCACGCGGGTGAGGTTCGCACTTCACGAACGCGGCTGGGTCCCTGAGCGCGATGGCCCGGTTTGACGAGGCCCAAGAACGAAGGATTTTGGCCGCTCTGACGACCAGAATCCTTCATTCTTGCTGACCGCCAAGTGGGCCCAGCGCGAATTTTGTGGCTCTTGTTGCGAATTGGTGGCACTGCGCTGCATCGGCCTTCCAGAGCCCAGAGGACTGCCCACTCGTTCCCGCGTCAGGCGCGGTTCGCCTCCGGCGCCGGGGCGTCGTCGTCGCGTGCCCTTGGGCTGGGTACGCCAGCCTGGGGCTGGGCAGCGGCGATCGCAGCCGTGGCGTCGTAACGCGCCAGCGCCGGCACCGCGGCGGTAGCCAGGAGCACACCGCCGATGCAGGCCAGGCCACCGCTGACGACGGAGAACGTCGGGGAGACGAGCGCGGCGGCGGTGCCCGCCTCCAGGTCGCCGATGCGGGGGCCACCGCTGACGACGACGAGGAAGACACCCTGTAGCCGCCCGCGCATGGCGTCCGGGGTGGCGACGTTGAGGATCGCGTTGCGGAACACGGCGCTGACCAGGTCAGCCATGCCGGCGACCGCCAGCAGCCCGACCGCGGCGACGACATTGTGGACGAGCCCGAACACGGCGATCGCCCCGCCCCAGACCACGATCGCCACCACCACCGCCAGCCCCTGGCGGCGGACCCGCCCGAGCGGACCGGAGAGCGCGGCGCCGAGCAGCGACCCGGCGGCAACGGAGGAGTACAGCAGGCCCGCGGTGGCGCTCCCGCCGCCGAACTGGGTGCTGGCCAGCTCGGGGAACAGCGCGCGCGGCATCCCGAACACCATGGCGATGATGTCGACGACGAACGTCATCATCACCACCGGTTGGCCGCGCAGGAACCGCAGTCCCTCACCGACACTGGCCACCCGCCGGCCTCCCGCCGGCAGCTCGGACGCGGGTGCGGCCCCGGACGCGGATGGGCCCGCGGAAGCTGCCCCCGCCGCCGGTGCACCCGCGGCCGGTGCACCGGCGGCAGCCGCCGTGGCGGACGCGGCAAGCGCCGGCGCGGGGGGCATCGGTGGCAGCCGAAACAGGCCGTACAGGGCGGTGCTGAAGCTGGCCAGGTCGAGGGCGTAGGCGAGGGGGTAGCCGCCGAGCGCGACGCTGGTTCCCGCGATCAGTGGACCGACGGTCATCGCGGTCGTGAAGCCGATCTGGGTCAGCGCGGTGGCTGCCGGCAGATCGCCCAGCGCCACCAGGTTCGGCGTCATCGCGCGCCGCGCCGGCCCGTCCACCGCCGCGAACGCGGACTGGACCGCGACCAGCAGGAGCAACGGCCAGACCACACCGAGACCGGCTGCGAGACCACCGCCACCCGCCTCGCCGCCACCGCCGCTGCCGCTGCCGCCGTCACCGCCGGCGCCGTGTTCGAACAGCGAGAACAGCACCAGCCCGCCGGAGACGGCCGCCAGCCCGGTGGACGTCACCAGCGCGAGGCGGCGCCGGTCGACGCTGTCCGCGATGGCACCGCCGATCAGCCCGAGGCCGACCAGTGGCAGCAGCGCGACCAGGCTCACCACCCCGACCAGGAACGACGACCGGGTGAGGTCGTAGACCTGCACCGCGACGGCCGTCGCGGTGATCTGGGTGCCGATCGTCGAGACGGACTCACCCACCCACAGCCGGCGGAAGGCCGGGTAGGTCCGCAGCGGGGTGAGGTCCGCCAGCAGACCACGAACGGCACGTCCCGGGCCACGCCGACTGGTCGAGGTGGTGCCGCGCCGACTGGTCGAGGTGGTGCCACGCCGCCCGGTCAAGGCGCGGCCGAGCCGACGAGCTCGAAGGCGCGCCACATCGAGGCGTAGCGGCCGTCGGCCTCGAGCAGCTCGTCGTGGGAGCCGATCTCGGCGACGGCACCGCGGTCGAGCACGACGATCCGGTCGGCGGTTCGGGCTGTCTGCAGGCGGTGCGCGATGACGATCGTGGTGCGGCTGCGCGCGACGCGCTGCATGGCGGTCGTGACCCGGTGCTCGGTGGCCAGGTCCAGGTTCGAGGTGGCCTCGTCCAGCAGGAGCAGCACCGGGTCGACGAGCTCGGCCCGCGCGAGCGCGAGGAGCTGACGCTGCCCGGACGACAGCGAGCGGCCCCGCTCGGCCACCTCGTGGTCGTAGCCACCGGGCAGGGTGACGATGAGCTCGTGCGCGCCGACCGCACGCGCCGCCGCCTCCACCTCGGCGTCGCTCGCCTCGGGACGTCCGTAGGCGATGTTGTCGCGGATGGACCCGCTGAACAGGAACGCCTCCTGGGGCACGTACCCGAGCCAGCGGCGGAACGTGCCGAGGTCGAGGGTCCGCAGGTCGAGCCCGTCGAGCCGCACCGCACCCTCGTCGGGGTCGTAGAAGCGGGCGATCAGCTTGAGGACGGTCGACTTCCCGGCGCCGGTCTCCCCGACCAGCGCCACCGTCTCGCCGGGGGCGACCCGCAGGTCCATCCCGCGCAGCGCCTCGGGCGGCCGGGTGGGTGCGGCGGTCTCCAGCCGTGCGAACCGCGGGTCGGCGGGGCCCACCGCCAGCCGCGCGGCCTTCCGCTCGGCCTTCCGCGCCCGCGCCCGCGCTGACGGCGACGCCGACGCCGACGCCGATGTCTCCGATGACGTCGACGTCGACGTCGCGTCGGCCTTCGCCGTGGGTGCCGCCGGGTAGGCGAAGCGCAGTCCGTCCAGGGTCAGCTCGCCGCGCGGACGTCCCGGCGGGTCCACCGGATGGCGCGGTTCGGGGGTGAGCGTCCGCAGCCGCATGAGCTCGGCGATGCGCGCCACCGACACCCGGGTCTGCTGCCAGGCGTCGAAGACCTGGGACAGTTGCTGGATCGGCGAGAAGAACATGTCGATGTAGAGGATGAAGGCGATCAGCGCGCCGACGCTGAGCTGCCCGTTCGCGATCAGCGCGGACCCGACCCCCAGCACGATCGCATCCGCGAGCGCCGACAGGAACTGGACGAACGGGAAGTAGATCGCGACCAGCCGCTGCGCTCCCAGCCGGGCCCGCAGGTAGTCGCGGCCCAGCCCGTGGAAATGCTCGATGGTCGCGGTCTCGTGCACGAACGACTGCGCCTCGCGGATACCGGAGAGGCTCTCCTGGAAATCCGCGTTGACGACGGCGATCCGCTCCCGGGCGACGTCGTAGAGCGCCGCTGCCCGCCGGCGGAAGACCACGGTCGCCGCGGCCAGCGGGACGATGACGAGCAGCGTCAGCCCGCCGAGCTCCGGGTCGATGCTCAGCAGCGCCGCCCCGACGCCCCCGAAGGTCACCACCGAGACCAGCGCGGCCAGCAGGCCGTTCTCGATCAGCGACTCGAACTGGTCGACGTCCGTGGTCATCCTCGTCATGACCCGGCCGGACATCTCACGCTCGTAGTAGTCGAGGGAGAGCCGCTGCAGCTGGGCGAAGATGCGGATCCGCAGCGACAGCATGATGCGTTCGGCCGCCCGGCCGGTGACGAACGTCTCGGCGATCTGGTCCAGCAGGTCCGCCAGCGTCACCAGCAGGAAGACCGCCGACGCGGCCCACAGCACGGCGGACGAGCCTTCCGCGACACCGCTGTCGACACCGGTCTTGACCAGCACCGGCCCGGCGAGGCCGGCGGCGGCGTCCCCGATCACCAGCAGCAGGCCGAGCAGCAGCGGGCGGCGGAACCGGCGCAGCAGCCGGAGCAGGCTGAACTCCGGGTCGGGCTGGCTCTCCACCGCGAGGTCGACGGTGGCGACGTCGCGCACCGGTGGCAGCGCGGCCACCCGGGCCAGCAGCTCCGGTGTCGGCGTCAGGTTCATCCGCCACCCGCCGCCGCCACCGAGGCCGGCGCCGAGGCTGGGCGCCCCCACGGCCACCCCCGCGGCTGCCGGCCGGCGCGGGCGGCCACCGACCCGTGCCACGCCCGCTCCGGCACCCGCGTTCTCGGTTTCGCCCGCGTTCCCGATCCCGCTCTCGGTCTCGGTCTCGGTCTCGGTCTCGCCCACGCTCCCGGTCTCGCCCTCGCTCCCGTTCTCGGTCCCGGACCCGTTCCCGCTCCTGGACCTGTTCCCGGGAACGGGTCCGGATCCGGGCCCGGGCCCGTTCCCGGACCGGTTCTCGTCGAGGAGGGTGGCGAGGGCCTCGACGCGGTCACCGAGCTCGTCGGCCAGCTCGGCGTCGAGCCCGGCCAGCAGAGCCCGGTAGGTGCCACTGCGTTCCTGCAGCTCGTCGTGGGTGCCCGACTCGACCACCCGGCCGCCGTCGATCACCACGATCCGGTCGGCCAGATGCAACGTCGAGACACGGTGCGCGATGAGGATCGTGGTGCGGCCGGGCAGCAGCTCGCGCAACGCGCCGTGGATGCGCTCCTCGGTGTGCGCGTCGACAGCGCTGGTCGCGTCGTCGAGGACCAGCACCCGGGGGTCGGTGAGCAGCGCGCGGGCCAGCGCGATCCGCTGGCGCTGGCCGCCGGACAACGACAGCCCCCGCTCACCGACGACCGTGTCATAGCCGCGGGGCAGGCCGACGATGAAGTCGTGCGCGGCCGCGGCCCGGGCCGCCGCCTCCACCTCGGCCTCGCTCGCGTCGGGACGTCCGAAGGCGATGTTCTCCCGCACCGACACCGAGAACAGGAAGCTCTCCTCGAACGCGACCCCGACCTGGGAGCGCAGCGACCGCAGCCGCACCGACCGCAGGTCGTGGCCATCGACCGTCACCCGGCCGGCGTCGGGGTCGTGGAAGCGGCTCAGCAGCGCCGCCACCGTCGACTTGCCGCTGCCGCTGGACCCGATGATCGCCACCCGCTCCCCCGCGGCGATCCGCAGATCGAAACCGCGCAGGATCGGCACGTCCGCCCGGTAGGCGAACTCGACCCCCTCGAAGGCGATCTCGCCGCGCAGCGGGCCGAGATCGACCGCGTCCGGGGCGTCGGCGATGGTCGGGGTGAGGCGCAGCAGCTGGAAGATCCGCTCGACGCCGGCCCTGGCCTGCTGGCCGACGGTGAGCACACCCGCGAGCTGGCGCGCCGGGGCGGCGAACTGGCCGACGTACGTCGAGAACGCCAGGAAGGTGCCGATGGTCAGGTGCCCGTTCAGCGCCATCCAGCCGCCGACCGCGAGGATCGCGACCTGAGCGAACGACGGGACGGCCTCCAGCAGCGGCTGGTAGCGGGCCCGCAGCCGCACCGCGCGCATCCGCGAGCCGTACAGATCACCGGCCGCGTCGACGATCCGGTCCAGCTCGCGGCGCTCCTGGCCGAACGCCTTGACCACCCGGACCCCGTTGACGTCCTCGTCGACGATCTGCGCGACGCCGCCCTCGCGCTGCTGGGCATCCCAGGTGGCGGGGAACACGCGGGAGCGCAGCCGGTAGGACAGAGCGAACAGGGTCGGGACGACGGCGAGACTGATGAGCGCGAGCGGGGGCGAGAGGAAGATCATGATGATCAGCGTCGCGATCAGCATGAGCACGTTGCCCATCATGATCGGCAACAGGCTCAGCAGCCCCTGCACCAGCGCCGAGTCCGAGTTCGCGCGGGCCACCAGCTGGCCCGTCGGCAGCCGGGCGAGATTGTCCTGGTCCAGGGTCTGCAGGTGGTCGTGCATGGCGTTGCGCAGGTCGAACTGCACGCCGAGGGCGACCCGACCACCCCGGTAGCGACGAACATAGGCGAAGCCGAACGCGCCCGCCGCCGCGGCGAGCAGAAGCAACAGCCAAGGCCACAGCGGGGACGTCCGCGCCACGATCACGTCGTCGACGATGTGCCGTGCGATCAGCGGGACGACGGCCTGGCAGGCACTTCCCAGCAGCGCCGCCGCCCAGGCCAGGGCGAGGTCGCGGCGATGCAGCAGCAGGAAGCCCCACAGGCCACGCAGCCAGCCGGGGGCGGCGGCCGCAGCTGCCCCGGTCGGGTGAGCGCCCGGCACATCCCTGGCAGCGGTCATCGTCACTCGCTCCGCCTGGGCCGCTCTGCCTGTTCCGAGCACCCCGGCTGCTCCGACTGCTCCGGCTGCACCGCCCGCTCCGAGCACCCCGACCGCTCTGCCCGCTCTGCCCGGTTGCCCGCCGCGCGTTCGCCCATGAGCTCCTCCACCGCGGTGCCCAGCTGGCAGAGCACCGCCACCGCCCCGGCCGGGTCGGCGGTGCGCGCGATGATCTCCTGCAGACGCATGGCCATCGCCCGCTCGGCCGCGTCGAACACGGCCCTGCCCTCGTCGGTCAGAGCCAGCGCGACAGCCCGCCGGTCCTCGTCGACGCTGCCGCGGCTGAGCAGGCCCCGCTGGCGCAGCGACTCGACCGCCGCGCTCACCGCCGGCTTGCCGAGCGCCAGCCGGTGCGCAATGCGGGACGCCCGCTCGTCCCCCGCCGCGATCTGGGCGAGCACGCGGTACTGGGCGAGGCTCAGTCCGTCCAGGGAGCGTTCAAGGACCCTCGACAGCCGGGCGACCGCCCGGACACTGTCGACGGGAATGTCATAACCCACCCCACGACCGTAGCAAGTGGTTCGAGCCTCGAACTAGTAGAGCGTGGCGGATGTCTCCTGACCGTCGACGTCGTCAGCCGCCTCGGCAGCGGCCGCGCCAGCCGCCTCGACCCCGAGGATGCCGCGGGTCACCTGCAGGAGAAGGGCGGTCAGCGTCTCGTCGTCGATGCCCGCCACAAGCGGATGGGAGACCCCGCCACCGAGCGCGGCGGAGAGCATCGCCACACGCACCCGTGTCTCCTGCTCGGGCGCCACCTCGCCGATCAACAACCGGTAGATCCGCTCGATCAGATGCTGGAACGGCGGATGAGATCCGAGGAAGCGAACCATCACCGGATCACTGCGGAGCACGCTGGTCTCCCGGCGCCGCCGGACCGCGGTGTCGACAACCTTGGCGAGCAGGACGTCCCGGGCGCGGTCGCGGCGCGGCTCGGCCTCGGCGGCCTCCACCGCCTCCACCAGCTCGGCGAGCCCCAGCTCGGCCACCGCCAGGACGATCTCCTCCTTCGTCCGGAACTGGTGGTACACGGCCGCCTTGGTCACACCGATGGCGCTCGCGATCATCTGCAGCGACGTACCGCTCACGCCGTGGGTCGCGAAGAGCTCCAGGGCCGCGGTCAGGACCCGGGTCTGGGCGGCGCTCCAGCCCGCAGCCGGAGTGCGACTGCCCTCCGACGGCCCGGGGGTGGACATACCCGCAGGATACCGGGCTGCGATCGAGTGTCACCCGAACCGGGCGCCGCCACCGTGGCAGGTGGGGGCGGCGTCGCAGGGACGTCACATCGGCAGACGGCGGACGGCGGACGATCCGCTGACCTCGCATTTCCCGCGCTAGCCAAAAACCGGCCGACACGCAAGAGACTCAACGTCGAAAAGCGTTCGGATGGCACTTTTCGGCCGGTACCGCAACACCCTTCTTGCGCCGGATAGCCGATCGGCTATCCTATATTTCACTGACGCTTCGATCATTCACTCACCAGCACACCGGCGACCAGGTCGGGTCTCGCCGGGCGGTACTCCTGGGCGCCTTTCCGCCGCGCTCCGGCGTCCTTCGATGCTGTTTTCCACCGGCCCACCACGGCCCACAGCACATCATTTACCCAGCCTTCCTTCTGCGCGCGCGCCAGACATCTCGACGAGTCCGCATGCACCCCCGCCCACCGGTCACCCTGCGGTACCGGACGGCGGCCCCGCACCCAGATACTCCCGGTCGCCGGGAAAACCTCAGGAGGCGCTATGAACCCGATCCCCGCACTGGCCCGCCGATTAGCCGTCCCGTTGGCCGCGATCTGCCTGGCCGCCGCGTGCACGAACTCCGGCGGCGGCACCGACGGCCAGACCGGCCCTCCCCCCGCCCCACCCGGAACCGTTCCCGGAGTGACCTCCGGTGAGATCCGCTTCGCCGTTCTCGCCACCGGTTCCAACAACCCCATCGGAACCTGCATCATGGAGTGCCTCACCCAGGGCATCGAGGACTACTTCGCGTTCCGGAACAGCACGGGCGGGGCACACGGCCGGAAGCTGGTCGTCACCACCCGGGTCGACGACCAGCTGGGCAAGAACAAGGAAGGAGCCCTGCAGATAATCTCCGCGAACGACACGTTCGCCACGTTCGGCGCCGCCCAGCTCCCGACCGGCTGGGACGATCTCTACAAGGCCGGGATCCCGCAGTACGTCTGGGCCATCCAGTCGGAGGCGATGAACGGCAAGGACTCGATCTTCGGCAACATCGCGCCGACCTGCCTGGACTGCACGATCAGGAGCTTCGCGTACGTCGCGGAGAAGAAGAAGGCGACCAGGATCGCCGCACTCGGCTACAACGTCCCCGGTGCGCCGAAGAAATGCGTCGGCACCATCACGGACACCATCAGGCTCTATTCCGGGGAGACCGGGCAGCAGATCGTCTACTCCAACGACAACATGACGTACGGCCTGCCCAACGGGGTCGGGCCGGAGGTGTCGGCGATGCGCGCCGCAGGGGTGGACATGGTCATCGGGTGCTTCGACCTCAACGGCATGAAGACGCTGGCCCAGGAGATGGAGCGTCAAGGCCTGGCCGACGTCCCGATGTACCACCTGAACACCTACGACCACGCCTTCGTGGCCGCGGCGGGCGACCTGTTCGAGGGTGATGTCGTCACCGTTCTCTTCCGCCCCTTCGAGGCCACTTCCAAGAGCGGTGGAATTGCCGAGTACCTCCGGTGGACCAGCCGGGGCGGACACCAGCCCACCGAGGCCGGCATGAACGGATGGATCAACGCCGACCTCGCCTACCAGGGGCTGCTCGCCGCCGGGCCGAATTTCGACCGGAAGTCCGTCGTGGCGGCGACGAACAGGATGACCGACTACGACGCCGGCGGCCTGGTCAACCCCATCGACTGGTCGCGGCAGCACGAATGGCCGACCCAGGACGATCCCGCCACCCACGGCTACCGGCAGGAATGTTATGCGTTCGTCGAGATACGGAACGGAAAGTTCCAGATCTTCGGCGGCACCGCTGAAAAGCCCTTCGTCTGCTGGCAGAACAAGGACCGGTCCTGGTCCGAGCCGACGCCAACCAGCTTCGGCTGAGCACTGGCCAGACGCCGCGGAACGAGGCCAGGCGTCACCAGGCGGAGCTGCCTGGCCTCGACACCGCGCGAATGGGCCCGGTGCCCGTCTCGCGCCCATCTCGCGCCCATCTCGTGTCCGTCTCGGGTCCGTCTCGGGTCCGTCTGGCCGACCGGTCCACCTGATCGCAGACGCAGGACGAGTCCACTCTCAGGGTTTCCACATTCTGCTCGCGTCTCACGCAGACGAACGCATGGTGCCGTGATCGCATGCGGAGACACACTCCACTCAGTGATCACGGGCCGACGAGCGCAGCGCCGCACCACCGAGCGGCGGGAGCCCGCTGATGGCGCGGCACCGGAGCTTCAGCCGGCGGGCTCGCCTCGGGGCCGCCGGGCTGGTCGGCCTGATCGGCCTGACGGTGACGGCGGCCACCGGATTAGCAGCTCGTTCGTCGGACGCCGTGGCCGGCGCGCAGGCCGCGAGCGGCACGCTTTCCGCGGTCAATGCGGCGAGCACGACCGAGCGGCCGAACTTCGTCCTCATCCTCGCCGACGACCTCGACCAGACGACGTCGCCGTACTGGGACGCGATGCCGCACACCGCGGCCCTGATCCGGGACTCCGGGCTGACCTTCACCGACAGTTTCGCCCCGACCCCGATCTGCTGCCCGGCCCGCGGCACGATCCTGACCGGCAAGTACGGCCACAACACCGGAGTCCTCACGAACGCCGGTGACAGCGGCGGCTGGGCCACCTTCGCCGCGAACGGCAACGAAGAGCACACCTTCGCGAAGTACCTCAGCGACGCCGGCTACCGCACGGGCCTCGCCGGCAAGTACATGAACGGAATCGAGGACGCGCCCGACCACATTCCACCCGGCTGGTCCGAGTGGTACGGCAGCGTCGACAACAACTTCTACACCGGCTACAACTACACGCTGAACGAGAACGGCACCCTCGTGCAGTACGGAGGGACCGAGGACCCGGCGAACTACTCCACCGACGTGGTCGCCGCGAAATCCACCGACTTCATCCGTCGCGCGGCCGCCGACGACACCCCGTTCTTCTGGTATGCGGCCTCGACCGCTCCGCACCTGCCGCTGCCCCCCGCCCCGCGGCACGCGGACAATCCGTACGCCGACGACAGCGCCCCGCGGACACCGAACTTCAACGAGGCCGACGTCTCCGACAAGCCATGGTGGCTGCAGGAGAGCGCCCAGCTGCGCTCCGCCCGGGTGGCCGCGACCAACGACGCGGACTACCAGGACCGGATGGGCTCCCTGTACGCGCTCGACGAGATGGTCGCCGGCATCGTCGAGACCCTGCGGGACACCGGCGAGCTGGACAACACCTACCTGATCTTCACCTCCGACAACGGCTACAACCTCGGCTCCCACCGGCTGACCCAGAAGATGGCCCCCTACGAGGAGTCGCTGCGGGTTCCGCTGGTCGTCGCGGGGCCCGGCGTCGAGAAGGGCACCGACGGCCACATGGTCGCCCAGATCGACCTGGCGCCCACCTTCCTCGACCTGGCCGGTGTGCCGATCCCCGCGGACGTCGACGGCCAGTCGCTGGCACCGCTGCTGCGCGGGCAGACCCCGGCCTCCTGGCGCACGGACCTGCTCGGGCAGTACGCCGGCCCGGGTGTCGACGGGCAGGACGGAGTCGCCCAGGAAGCGGTCGAGAACGTGACCGGAGTGTTCCTCGACATTCCGCCGTGGAGCGCGATCCGGACCGAGGACCACCTGTACGTCCGCTGGTACGACGCCGACCGCAATCCGGGCGTCCACCAGCGCGAGCTCTACGACCTGAACGCCGACCCGTACGAGCTCACGAACCTGCTGGCCACACCGCAGGGCAGGGCCACGAACGCGGCCCTCGTCGCGCAGCTGGACGCCCGCCTGGACGCCCTCGCCACCTGCACCGGAGCCTCCTGCCGAACCTGACCCCTGACCCACCACCCGCCGAACCAGCCCCGTGTTCGGAGCGAGGGGCTCGCCCGCTGGCCGGACGGACGTCCCGTGCCCGGCCAGCGGGCCATCGAGCGGGCCGACGCCGGTTCGCCGGCCTCGGACCGCAGACCTCGGATCGCGGATCTCGGATCGCGGATCTCGGATCTCGGATCTCGGATCTCGGGAGTATCAGATCTCAGCCCTCAGGCCTCAGGCCTCAGCCGCGGCTCAGGCCGCGGGCTCAGGGATCAGGTAGACGCCTGGTCGCTGTCCCGCATCGCCCCCCAGCCGTGCCAGCGCTCGATCTCGATCCAGGCGCTGACGCGGGCGCGGACCCGGTCCGGATAGGGCTTGCCGGTGTAGTGGCGGGAGATGCGGTCGATGTCGACCAGGCCCTCGTCGTCCTGCATCGCGGTGACGCGGCCGATCAGCGTCACATGCGTGTACCAGTCGTCGGTGGCGAGGGCGGTAAGGGTGACACGAGGGTCACGGCGCAGGTGTTGCAGGCGCACCCGGCCCTCGTCCAGACTGATCAGTACCTGGCCGTCGTCCCACAGGTACCAGGTGGGGGTGGAGACCGGCGTGCCGTCCGCACGCAGCGTCGCCATCACGCACGGGTTCGGTCGGCGCAGCAGCTCGACGGCCTCGGGCGGCAGCGGCGGCTTTGACATCGGGTTCCTCCCGGTTTCTGGCGGACGAATTCGGTGTCGAGATGAGAAGTCGGTGTCGAGGTGAGCCGAGCGTCAGCCCGGTGCTTCAGGCCGGGGAAAGCCGAAGGTACCTAAGCTGAGGTCGACGCCCGGCGCCAGCTCGGGGCCACCACCTCAGCCAAGCAGTTTGAGCAGCTCGGCAGCCACCGGAGCCGACGATGCCGGGTTCTGGCCGGTGACGACGTTGCGGTCGACTTCGACATGCGGTGCCCAGGGCTCACCCACCTCGACCTTCAGGCCCGCCTCGGTCAGGCGGTCCTGAAGCAGCCAACGGGCCTTCTCGGCAAAGCCCGCCAACCGCTCCTCCGCGTTGGTGAACCCGGTGATGCGATAGCCGGCGTACGCGTTGGCACCATCCGGCCCGACCGCGGCCAGCAGCGCGGCCGGGCCGTGGCACACCACGCCCACCGGCAGGCCACGTTGCAGTGCCTGGGCCAGGATGCGACCGGAGTCGGCGTCGACCGCCAGGTCCTCCATCGGCCCGTGGCCACCGGGGACGTACACGGCGTCGTACTCGTCGAGACGCACGTCGGCGAGCGCCACCGGGGCGCGGAACTCGGCGGCCTCGCCCAGCGCCTTCTCCAGCTTCGCCGCCGCCTCGGGGCCGCCTGCGGCATCCGGCGCGAGACTGGCGGGATCGACGGGCGGGACCACGCCGCCAGGTGTCGCCACGGTGATCTCGTGGCCGGCGGACCTGAACTCCGCGTAGGGGATCAGGGCCTCCTCGGCCCAGAAGCCGGTGCGGTGCGCCGTCCCGTCGGCCAGCGTCCATCGGTCGGAGCCGGTCACCACAAAGAGGATCTTCACCATGGGACGTTCCTACCCCACGTTGCGCGCCCTGCCCCCTCGACCCGCCCCAACCACCGGCCATCTTCTGCGTCTTACCGAACGAAACGACCAGATTCGATCGAAACAGAGCCTTCGCAGACTGGCGCCAGTCAAGATCGCCGGCCGATGGGTAGGGGGTTCGCGCTCCACGAACGTCGCCGTACCTCCGAGAGCCCGAGAGCCCGGCAGCACGGTTTGGCGAGTCGCAAAAGCGAAGGATTTCGGTTGTTCCGACGACCAAAATCCTTCTTTCTTGCGGGTCGCCAGGCGAATTCGCGCCCCTTTTGCCCCGCTTGAGGTGAACTGTCTGCACTGCGCGGCAGCGCGGGATCCTCGGCGGGTGGCCATGCGTGTGTGGTCTGCCCGAATTGCTGGCGCCATGCGTCAGCATGAGATCCCCGGCGAGCCGAAGTACGGCGGGTGGGCACGGCCAGCCAGGTCACTATCGTTACGCCCAAATCCGCCGATTCTCGGGATTTCGCTACACGCCCAGTCGGCCACCAGAAACACGAAAAGATAAATCATTTGAACTTCTAGCAAGAATCCCCTGCCGATATTCCATCGCCAATGACCCTATGATGCGGTGCTATGACCTTCATGCCCGCAAGGCGAAGCTGGACTTCGGGATTATTCATTTCATTTATCGCAGGCCTCCTTTCGGTGGGGCTTTCCCTGGCGACGGCCGTGCCCGCCACCGCCACGACCACGACCACGACCGCCACGACCGCCACATCCACCGAGCCGCTGTTCATCGGCTGGTCGGGCCTGCTGCCGCCGCTACCAGCCGCCTACTCCCCCGCGCAGGCGCAGCAGTGTGCCGACGGGGCCCCGGAGTGCGCCGACGCGACGATCGCTCAGATGCAGAGCCGCTTCGCGCCGCTCGCGGCGAGCTGCGACCACAACGCGGTGTTCGCCCTGACCTATCTGCGGACCACCGAGGAGTACCGGCGCACGGCCGCCCAGCCCGGCTTCTTCGCGGACGTCGCCTACGTCAACACCGAGGACGCCGTCTTCGCCGCGTACTACTTCCATGCCTACGACGCCTGGCTCGCCGGCGACGGCGGCGGTGTCTCCCCCGCCTGGCAGATCGCCTTCGACGCGGCGGCCGGCCGTCAGCTCGCCGGCGCCGGGAACATCCTGCTCGGGATGAACGCGCACGTGAACCGGGACCTGCCGCTGGTGCTCGCCTCGCTGGGGCTGGTGACGGCGGGCGGCCAGAGCCGCAAGGCGGACCACGACAAGGTCAACGTCATGCTCAACCGGGTGATCGACCCCCTGCTGCGGGAAGCCGCGGATCGGTTCGATCCCTCCATCGACGACATCGCGAGCCCGCTGGGCCTGTCCTACACGGTGCTCATGCAGATTCTCGTGGCCTGGCGTGAGACAGCCTGGCGCAATGCCGAACGCCTGGTGAACGCACCCACCGCCGAGGCCCGCGCACAGATCCAGCGCGAGATCGAGACGACCGCCGCAGCGACCGCGACCGTCCTGCGCACCGCCTACGCCGTGCCCCGCCTGCTGCCGCTGGGCCAGAACAGGGATACCTACTGCGCGGCGCGTTCGGCGAGATCCTGATCGCCGAGGGGGCCCGATGATCTCGTCAGCATCTGATGCCGTCCCGCTTCCTGACCGGGGTCAGGACGCCCTCCGGTTACTCGACACACTCGGCGAGGTCGTGTTCCAGACCGACGCCGAGGGCCGTTGGACCTACCTCAACCGGGCGTGGACACGGCTGACCGGCTTCGAGATCGGTCCCAGCCTCGGATCACGCTTCCTGGACTATGTCCACCCCGACGAGCTGCAGCACACGATCGCGCTGTTCATGGCGGTGGTGGCCGGCGGCGCCGACCACTGCCACCACGAGACCCGGTACCGCACCCGGGACGGCAGCTACCGCCGGGTCCAGATCCGGGCGATGGTCATCCGGGACGACGCCGGCGAGGTGGTCGGCAACACGGGCACGATCCTCGACGTCACCGCCTCCCGCCACGGCACGGAGACGATCGGTGAACACGCCGCGCTGCTGGAGCTGGTATCAGCGCAGGCCCCCGGTGGGGACCTGCCGGTCGGCGTCGCCCTGTACGGCGGCGCCGACCGGCGGCTGCGGCGCGCCTCACCGGTCATCGACCGGATCGCGGGCAGGCCGCAGCGCATCGGCACGCCGCTCGCGCACCTGGTGGAGCTGCTACGGCCGGTCGACCCACGGCAGCGGTCGCTCGGTGGCCCCTGGGGCCTGATCTCAACCGCGATCACGACCCGTCAGGCACAGACCGGCGACATCGACATCACCGTCGGCAACGGCCCCGTCCTGTCCCTGCGGGTGTCGGTGATCCCTTATGCGCAGGACGGCGACGACCTGCTCGCGCTCGTACTCGCCGACGTCACCGACCTGCGCCGGGCCGAGCGCCGCCAGGCGGGCCTCGCGCGGCTCGGCGACCATGCCGTGTCCGGCCACGACGTCGACAGCCTGGTGGCCGAGGCGACGGCGCTGGTCACCTCGACACTGGACGCGACCGAATGCGAGCTCATCCGCCTCGACGACGGCGGCATGCCGACCGGAACCGAGGCGGGAACAGGTGCGGGGCCCGGTACGAGTCCAGTCGCTGGGCCGGGTACGGCGCCGGCTGCAGATGCGGCGCCAGGTGCGGCTACGGCGCCAGGTGCAGGTACGGGGAGAGGTGCAGGTACGGCGCCAGGTGCAGGTGCGGAACCGGGCCTGGCCGTGGAATCAGGCGGGGGCAGGGGCGCGGGCCCCGGCGCAGGCGCGGCGGCGGTGAGCGCCCGGCTCGCGGAGACCCGCTACGCATCGCACAGCGACAGCGATCTGACCATCCTCACCGTACGGATCGGCAGCCGCTGGTCGCCGTATGGCCTCCTGGCAATCGCCCGATCGCCGCAGTCCCGTCGCTTCACCGAGGACGAGACCACGTTCGTCCAGTCCGTCGCGCACGTTCTCACCGCCGCGATCGAGCGGGAGCGCGCGGAACACGAGCTGCGCCGGCTCTACGAGCGGGCGGAACGCGGCAACGCCTGGCTCGCGGCCAGCGCTCGGATGACGGCCGCCGTCCTCGTGGCCCCGGACCAGGTGACCGCCTTCGACACGGTCGCCGCCCTGGCCCGCCAGATGGCCGGCGTCGACCTCGCCACGGTCGCGGTTCCCGACGAGAACGGCAACCTGGTGGTGACGACGGCTGACATCGCCGCCGGCCTCCCGGTCGGGCCCGAAGCACTCCGTGGCCTGACGATCCGGCTCTCCGACGAGCGCGCCCTGGACGAACTGGCCCGCGGCGCAATGGTCATCCTCGACCATCTCGATCTCCGCGGCAGCCGGCTCACCCCCGTCCCGGACCTGCCCTTCGCCACCGCGCTCGTCGTCCCCATGCGCATCACCGGCAACGCCCCGGCCACGCTCATCCTCTGCAACCGCGCCGGCCTCGAGCACCACCAGCCCCGCGACCACGACCTGGTACAGGCGTTCGCCAACGACGCCTCGCTCGCCCTCGAACTCGTCCACGCCCAGCAGGAGCGAGCCCGCCTCGCGGTCTTCAAGGACCGCGACCGCATCGCCCGTGACCTGCACGACCAGGTCATCCAGCGGCTGTTCGCGGTCGGCCTGCAGCTGCAGTCGCTCATCCGTCTCATCGGCGACCTGGCCGCGGCCCGCCTGACCGCCGCCACCAACGCCCTCGACCAGACCATCGACGACATCCGCCGCACGATCTTCAACCTCCAGACCGGCTAGCCGGGGAGGCACCCATCGGGCGGGGCCAGACCTCCCGCGGGCATGGAACGTCTCGTCCGACCGCCAATCGGGAGCGGCGTCGTAGAAGCTTTTCGCGAGTGGCTGTCCTCCAGCAGCACCCGTCCGGTCTCTGAGAAGACAGAGCCAGGTGAAGGAGGACACCGGTGAGCGACGAAACAGGGGAAGTCGGGATCGAGCGCATGCCAGGCGTGTCGTTCGGCGGCGGGCATGCGCCGGCGGCAGGCCGGCCGCGTCAGGTCACCGCGGGCCGGGCCGGATCGGCTGGATGAGCGTCGGGAGCGAGTTCGGGCGGCTGCCGATGACGCTCGCCGGCCGGCCGCCGGCGGAACCACTGTCAGCGCCGCCGTCCGACCACAGCGCTGGGCCGTCATCCGGGCAGGCGGACGAGCCGCCGTCCGGGCAGGCATCGGATGTCGATGAGATCGACTGGCGAGCGCAGGCACCGGCCACACCACCCACGAGCAGCTCGACGTTCGAGCAGTACGTCCGGTTGAACGCCACGGCCTTGCTGCGCACGTCGATGTTCCTCACCGGCGACCGGCACGCCGGCGAGGACCTCCTGCAGGACGTGCTGGAACGGGTCTACAGCCGGTGGCGACGGATCGACGACCCCGACCGCTACATACGCCGGGCCCTGGTGAACGGTGCGTCGAGGCGATCGCGCCGCCGGCGGCGGGTTCGTGAGGAGCAACTCGACGGCCTGTCGGGGACCGGCCGCGACATCGACGTCAGTCAGCTCGGGATGACCGATCGGGTGGCGGTCCGCGAGCAGTTGCTGGCGGTGCTGCGCACGCTGCCCATCCAACAGCGCGCGGTACTCACGCTGCGCTATTTCGACGACCTGCCCGATCCGGAGGTCGCGGCACTTGTCGGGTGTTCTCCGGGGACCGTCAAGACCCACACCGCCCGCGGCCTGGCCCGGATGCGGGCGGCACTCGCCACAGCGCAGGACGCGCCGCGCCCGCGCGCGGCATCTCCGCAGGCGCCTGGGCAGCCCGGGCAACCCCCATCGCGAGGAGTTCAGGCATGACCATGACGGATGCGCAGACTCCACCGCCCGAGCCGGCCGGCCCGGGCGGGGTCGCGCACAGCAGCACAGACATCGACGACCGAGCCCGCGCGACGTTCACCCTGGCGGCGGAGGGAGTCACCGCCGACCCGTACCTTTTTGATCGGATAGCGGCCCGGCGCCGGCGGCATCGGCGTCGCCTCGTCGCGGCGTCGAGTGCGGCATGTTCGCTGGCACTGGCCGGCGGGCTGCTGCTCGCGCTGCCGCCGGGCGGTGGCAGCGGGCACTCGGTGGTCCCCGCCGGCACGAGTGCCCCGGCCCACCCGCCGGTCGTCGAGGTCTCCCCGATCGACGTGTACGGGATGAAGGTCACCCGGCTACCGGCCGGCTTCGAGTCGGCAGGCATCCGGGTCAGCGATGGCTACTGGTATTCCCTCACGATCCCGGCGAAGCAGGGCCAGGTAGCGATCACTGCCGGATTCACCGGCAAGAGCGCGCCCGCCTCGACCGAGCCGGACGCCGGCTACCACGTGACCGTCCTGCCTGGGGCCCCCTCTGATCTGGAAGCTCTCCTCGATCCCAAGGAGGAGGTGATGGACCTGGCCGCCTACGGCGGGCGGACTGCCGAGCGCACCACCGTCAACGGTGCCCCCGCCGTTCTGATGACCGAGTCATTGCCCGACAACAACCAGGCCACCCGCCCGATCTACTCGTTGTGGTGGGCGACGCCGCAGGGAATGGTGGGGGTTGGCGGTACGCCGGACGTGAACACGGTCCGCGCCATCGCCGAGGGAATCGAGGCTGGTCCGGCACCGGCGGGCCCGGCGGATCCCGCCGCGGCGACCACGCAGGTGCTGGCGGCGGTCGTCACGGCGTTCTCGGAGGACACCCCGCCCGCCGACCGGGCTGCCGCGGTTGAGGATGGCGAGTCCCTGCTGGGGCACGGTGATGCCTTCGAGATGAAGTATCCGGAAGAGGACAGCCTCCATCCGATCAGGGTGGCGGAGGTGTCGTTGGTCCGATTCCTCAGCCCCGTTCAGGCGGTGGTCGCGTTCCAGCGGGCTACCGAGGACCGGCCCGGCGAGCTCAGCAGCGGTGACGCCACGGTCCGCTTCGACGGCGCGCGCTGGACGGTGGAACGAGAGTCGTTCTGCGTGTACACCCGGGACCCGACAGCCTGCCGCGCCGGCTAGCCGTGTCGTCCGCAGGCGCGTGCGAGGAGGCAGCTGCTCGACCTTGTTCCGACCACTCGGAATGACCGCGTTCGTTCGGCGCCTGTTCAGGACCGCTGGTCGGCGCCTGTTCAGGACCGCTGGTCGGAGCCGGTCCCGGTGAGCCGCCAGAGCCGTATGGTTCCGTCCTGGCTGCCGCTGGCCAGGACGGGTGCGGCTCGGTCGAGGGAGCACGCGAGGGACATCAACCAGCCTTCCTGGCCGGACGGAACCAGCCCCTCGAGCCGGGGGTGTTCGGGGTCCTCCACGTTCCAGATGCCCATCGTGCCGTCATAGCTGGCGGTCGCCACGATCCTGTCGTCCGGGGAGAACAGCACCGACCAGATGGTGTTGTGGTGGCCGGTCACCGGCTTTCCGATCATCTGGGGGTTGGCGAGGTCGACGGTGTTCCACAGCCGCAGGGTGGCGTCCTTGCCTCCGGTGGCCATGAGGCGCAGATCCTGGCTGAACGCGACGCAGTGGACTGCGCCGGCATGGCTGGAGACGAGCCTGGTGCGCTGGTGGGGGCTTGCCGCGTTCGAGACGTCCCAGATCCGGATGGTCCGGTTCTCACCGACCCGTGCCAGGAGCATTCTCGGTCTGTCGACCACCTCCAGTCTCGGCCAGTCCGTGTCGCCGAGGATGGGCGATCCGATCGGCTCCGGTGCGGCGCCGTTCGTGATGTTCCACAGGCGGGTTTCCTGGCGACCTGCGCTGGCCAGCGTCTGGCCGCGGTCGAGGAAGACCACCGAGTTCGCGAGGATGGCGTGGGCGGGCAGTGGCGCGCCGAGGGATTGTGGGCTGGCCCGCTCGGTGATGTCCCAGAGTTGCAGGGTGCCGTCCCAGTTGGCGCTGGCCAAGGTGTTCCCGTCGGGCGAGAAGGCCACGGAGGTCACACCCGGGCTGCGTCCCGGCAGGGGCCCTCCGATCGAACGCGGGGCCGCGGGATCGGTCATGTCCCAGAGTCGCACCGTCCCGTCCTTGCTCCCGCTTGCGAGCATCGTGCCGTCCGGCGAGAACCTCAGGGAGAGGATCCAGTCGGTGTGCTGCTGTGGCAGCGCGCCCAGCGGATCGGCGACACCGCCTCCCGGATCCTTCGTCAGGGCGGCGGCAAGGAGATATCCGGCGGGGACGGCACCGGCTACGGCGAACAGGCCGGCGGCGAGGATGCGACGTCGCGGCAGGGCCAACCGGGCACGGGGCCGGGCGTGCCGTCCCGCGCCCAGGGCATCGCCACGCCGGGCTGCCACCGGTGTGTCCTTGTGCGGGGAGGGAAGAGAGGCGGGCGGGACCGGCGCGGCGCTTCCGGCGTGCGGCTCCGCGACGGCCCGGATGTCGTCCTCGAGCCGCACCGGCACGGCGGACTGGGTCAGCCAGCCAGGTCCGAAGGCGGAGGCCGCGGCCGTGGCGAGTGCGAGCCCGAAGGCGTGCGCGGTCGGCGGGCGGGCAGCCGGGTCCGCTTCCAGGGCGTGCTGGATCACGTCGCGCAGGGGGTCCGCGAGTGCCCGCGGTAGTGATCCCGTGTGGTCCGAATCAGGCCGAGGCCCGGGAGACGGGGAAAGGGTCGCCTCCACCGTGGACCCGCCGGTGAGCAGCAGCTGAAGGACCACGCCGAGCGCGTACAGATCGGTGGCCGGGCTGAGCGAACCCCCGACGAGCTGCTCGGGCGGCATGAACAGGGGCGTTCCGATCACGGTGTTCCGGCCGCCCGACACGCCGCTCAGGAGCTTCGCGATTCCGAAGTCGGCCACCTTCAGCAGACCTACGGCGTCGAACAGCATGTTGTCGGGTTTGATGTCGCGGTGCAGGACGCCCTGGGAGTGGGCGTACGCGAGGGCGCCAGCCACCGCCAGGCCGACCGCGCAGGCCGCCTGCTGGGTCATCGTCTGCTGCCGGCGGGACAACGGTCCGCCCGCCATCAGCTCCATCACGATCAGATGCAGGTCGCCCGCCTGAGCGTGGACGTAGTCGTACACGCGGATGATGTGCGGATGATCGAGTCGGGCCAGTAACCGCGCCTCCCGGACCAGGTCATCGATCTGCGCGCCGTGACCCCGCGTGTACAGCACCTTCACCGCGACGTGTCGTTGCAGGCCACGGTGCCAGCCTTCGAAGACCTGCCCGAAACCGCCCGCGCCGAGTTCCCGGCCGAGGTCGTAGCCGGGCAGAGCCGCGGCGACCTGCTCTCGATCGATACCCGCGGCGGACGCCGGAGCCCCGGGAAAGATGTCTGGCGACCACCGCGAACCGACCCAATCCGGCACGATTCGTGATCGTAGACGCATGTGCAGATGCGTGTGCGCGAGGGTGTCGCGCACCGCGGCGCCGCCCCGACGCACAGGACGTCCGCCCGGTGAACATCCGCAGCGGAGGGCGGGCTTTGCCCGTGCGGCGGACGGTGACCCACCATCGTCATTCTGGTGACATTTCAGTCCTGCGGGGGTGTTGACGGCCCACAGCCGTACGACCCTGCGTGGCGCGTCCACGCGTGGGGCGAACAGCCCGCCCGATACGCGATGTGTCCATCCGGGTGCGTGGTGTGCGGCTCGGTGAGGTGGGTAACCCCGGTCGGGAGGGCCTGACCTGTTAGGAGGAGGGGGTATGGCCGCCCATCATGGCTGTCTGGGACCGCGCAGCGAGGTCTGCGCACCCGGCGATGCACTGATGGGTCTGCTGGATCTGCTCCGGCGGCGGCTGCGGATGGAGATCGCCTGGCTCGGCCGCCTTGACGGTGGTCTTCTGATCCTTCAGGGACTCTCCGGCAACGCCCAGCCGTTCGGTCTCGCCCTCGGCTGCACCATCCGCCGCGACGCCGGCGTGTTCGGGCGGGTGCTCGCCGGGGACCTCCCGGAACTGATCCCCGACACGCGGCGGGACCCCCGCACCGCGGACATCATCTCGGTACAGGACCTGGGTATCGGCGCCTATGCGGCGACCCCGATCCTCGACACGGATGGGAACCTCTACGGGCTGGTCGGGTGCCTCCACCGGCATCCGCAGCCGTCCCTCGGCGACCGGGACATCCGGTTCCTGCGGCTGCTCGCCCGCTTCCTGACCGGTTACGTGTCCGACCTCCGCAGGATGTGGGAGATCCGGAGCCGTGTCTGGCACCGTGTGCACACACTGATCGACTCCGACGGTCTGCGCATCCACTACCAGCCCGTCATCGACCTCGTCGCCGGACGCACCGTCGGTGTCGAGGCCCTGACCCGCCTTCCCGACCCTCGCCTCTCCACCGCCGCGCTGTTCCGCGACGCGGCCGCCGCCGGTCTCGGCCCCGAACTGGAGACCGCCGCGATCCAGCGGGCGCTGCCCGCGCTGCCCGCCCTGCCCGACGATGTACGCCTCGCCGTCAACGCCGCTCCGTCGACGGTCACCGGCGGTCTTGTCGACCTCCTCCTCGACACCGGCGAACCCAGCCGGCTCGTCGTCGAGATCACCGAGGCGGAACAGGCCTACGACAACCCCGACCTGGTCGCGGCTGTCCACCTGCTTCGCCGCCACGGCGTCCTCATCGCCATCGACGATCTGGGAGCCTGCTACTCCGGCTTGGAGATGCTGCTCATCCTGCGGCCGGACGTCGTGAAGGTCGACAGGGTTCTCATCAAGAACATGAGCGGCGATCCCGTCCGCCGGGCGATCGTCGCGGGAATCACCACCATCGCCCGGGAGACGGGGTGCCGCGTCGTCGCCGAAGGCATCGAGACACCGGCGGACCTGACCGCGGCCCGGGAGGCTGGTATCCGCTGTGGGCAGGGATACCTCCTCGGTCGTCCCACTCCCGACCCGCGCGCCGCATGCCGGTCTCCTTTCGCCTTCAGCGCGCTCACCCGGCACTGAAGGCGTTGTTCCCGGCCACACACAGGTTCGGACCAGCAGAGACGGGAAGCCGGCGCGTGCCGAGAGAGCGACTGCGTGACGGATCCCCCTGCGCCATCTCGGCCCGGCGGGTCGTCCCCGGCGGGCTGGCGGCCGGTCTGGTCGGCGGCTCCGACAGGTGCCAGGCGCTCGACCAGACCAGCCCGGAACCGGCCCTGCCTGGACCCGCCCGTGGCAGAACACCCGATCCCGCTCGCCCACGAGGGCGCTGTCGCATCGCGGGTTCCCAAAGTGCGGGACAAGTACGGGATGATCTAGATCTCGCACGGCCTAAGCACCTGCCGATATGCCTGTCTACCAGGCGTTCTGGAGCCGGCGCACGCGCCGCCGCCGACCAGCTCGGGCACCGTCACGTCAGCATGACCCGGGACCGGTACTACGGCCGTCAGGTCGCCGAGACCGGCGCAGCCGCAATACTTGAACTACTGTGCGGCTGAATCGCTCCGCAGCCGTCCAATCAGAAGATGGGCCGCAGACCTTCCGAGGCGGAGGGCATAAGATCGGCACGTGAGAGAAGCCTCGGACGATCTCTGGTTCGAACGTCCAACCGACCGAGTAGGGGAACTACTCGGCAGCGAAATCAGGGACCATCTGGAGCGAGCACTTCTAATTATCCAGAGAGACATCGACGCCACCTTCCCGCAGCTAGGAAGACTCCAGCTTCGATGGATCTCCTCCGACATGGATGATCCCTACATAGAAGGAGACGAACCCTACGTCCTGGTCTACGTGGCCCTCAGCACGAGCGGCAGCTACTGCGGCGCAGGAAGCAGCGTGTATGCCGGAAGGAGCGACGACGAAGAAGAAACCACTCCGGCGACATTCGAAGATATGGTCTCTTCTGTCGCCGCATGCACCCAGGAACTTGCCATAGAGCTGTACCTACGCACCTGGCCGGACTGCCCACAGCACAACTGGCCCTTCGATGTTTCTTTCCCGGAGGACTGGCCGGTATGGCACTGCCCAAGGAATGGCGGACATGATGTAGCCAGGGTTGGAAGTCTCACTGAAATCATTCCCTGAAACCTCACCTCAAACGAAATTTGGCACGGAAACAGCGGTGGCAAATCTGCCGTAGATCAGGTCGGCGGCTCGACGCCGCGTGCGCCGGCCGACTGGATCCGCTGCCGAGCGTCGGAGAGATCATCACTCTTGACCAGATTCCCGCTGCCATCGACCGGGCCCGGCGCGCTGAAGGTCCGCCGCGTATCATTGTCCGGCCCTCCCACCGCTGAGGACGCGGACGCCATACGCGCGCATCGTTCCGGCTGGTCACGGGATGCTCCCGAATTCGGATATGGTTCGCTTCGTACAGCAAGGTATAGGGAGGTCATGGTGGGGGCTGAGCCGTCTCGTGGCCGGCCGCGGGATCCACAAATCGATGGTGTTGTGCTGGCTTCGACGCGCGAGCTCTTGGAACGGAAGGGCTTCCCGGAGACGACGATCCAGGCCGTCGCCCGGCACGCCGGTGTCGGCGCGTCGACGATCTACCGTCGATGGCCTTCGCGCGTCGAACTGATCGAGTCGGCGATCTTCCCGGGCATCGGGGCACTCGACGTGGCTCCCGCGGGGGATGTGCGGGAGGATCTTCGTCGGTACATCGCGGCCTATCGCGAGTTGTTCAGCTCGCCGGCCGCTCGTGCCGCCATTCCTGGTCTGCTGGCCGCTTACCAAGCGGAGCCGGAGCGGCATGGAACGTTGGTGGAGCGGGTCGGTCAGGACGTGCGTCCCGCGTTCCGGGCTACGCTCGCCGCGGCTGATCCTGGCACGATTGATCCGGAGGTGGATCCGGACGCTGTCATGGATCTGCTGATCGGTGCGACGTTGTACTACTCCTTCATCCGCCCTTTCGCCGGCCGGCCTGACGACGCGGACCAGGGCAATCAGGACGATCGCGTGGGCGACCTGCTGCTGCGGGCGCTGCGCCCCGGCAGCGGCGACGCCGCGACCTGACCTGTCAGGCCCCCGACGACGGCTATCGTCGCCGAGGACCGTCGAGGTGTGTCACACTCGGCGGCCGACCAGACTCGGATCCGCACCCCGAAGCCAGACGATCGAAGACCTGGCAAAGTCCCATTGAAACTGGGCGATTCCGCTGTGGATCAGCTGCCGGTAGTGCGGCCGAGCAGGTGGCGGCCGGTGATGAAGGGCAGGTCGGGGCCGCCAGATGATCGGCCGTGCGCTGAACGGCAGCAGTTCCCATCGTGCTGGTCGTCCCGTGAACTATCGGCGACCGTGTCATCGGACCCGCCCCTCCTTCGAGTCATTGCCGTCAGTCGATGCGGTCGCCGCACCAGTTGTAGGGGGAGCCAGCGGTCGCACCGGGATTCTGGGCGACCTCGAAGCCGTTCCCAGCATTATTGACGCGTAGAAAGGCGTAGCACTGGGAGATCTTTCCGAAGGTGGCGGTCAGGTCGACAGGCGTGGGGAGCAGGCCGCCGGCGTTGTAGTCCTTGACCGCGCGGAGACGTTCGATGAACTGCTCGCGGGAAGGGCAGGGTCCTGCGACGGTGAGGCCGTGCAGGAGGAGGTCGGTCTGCACGTACGCGGTCAGGGCGAGCTGGGTACGGGGATCAGCCAGCTCCGGTGCGTAGTTCGCCATCGCGCGGAGGTATCGCTGGTGCGCCGCGGTACCGAGTTCGAACGGCACCAGGGAGATGAAGGTCGACAGGCCGGCAAGGCTGGTGCCGTACTGCTGCAGCAGCTTGGGGTCGTAGCCTCCGGGTGCGAGAACGACTCTGATCGGTGTGCCCGTGGCGGCGACCGCCGGGAGGATGTTGGCCCAGTCACCGGGACTGAGGCTGCCGATCAGAACGTCCGCGCCGGACTGCCTGATCGCTGCGGCGAGCTGCGTTGGGCTGCTGACGGTGGGGTTGTAGATCAGAGACTGTGGAAGGATCCGGACACCGGCCTGTGCGGCGCCTTGTTCGATCTTGCCGGTGATGTCGGTTGTCGATGGCATGACGTCGGCTCTGATGATCGCCGCAGTGGTGCCGCCCTGGGCCCGGATGTACCGGCCGAAGGTGTCCACGGTGCCGGACTCGGTGATGGTGTAGGCGGTGCTGAACATGTTCCGGTGTTGTGTCCAGAGTGTCTCTGCGGGCATGCCCGTGACGGGGATGTGCCGGTCGTCAAGGTACTGAGCGGAGCCGGCGGCGACGAGCGTCGTCTCGACGAGACCGAAGACCTCATCGTCGTCGACCAGCTTGTGCACGGCCTGCGTGTTCCCGGTGACGTCGCCGCGGTCGTCGGCCCATACATATTCGATGGTCCGGCCATTGATGCCGCCTTCCGCGTTCGCCTGCTGGATCCGTGCCTCGACGCCGCTGCGCGTCGGCTGGAACGCCTCAGCGAGCACCCCGCTGTCCGGGTAAACCTGCCCAATCCTGACCGATGTGGCGCTGAACCCCGGGGTCGAGCATGCGGTTTTCGTGATCGGGGAATGCTCCGGGCCGCTGCAAGCCGCCACCACCAGCACGGTCGACGACAACAGCGCCACCACCGTGCGACGGCGCCGGCCGGGTGCGGGTGGCGTGCTTCCCACACGACTGGCTTCACCTGGCAAGGATATCTGCACCGCTGGAATTCCCCCGAATTTAAGAGGAACCTTGCCCGGGTCCAGCCGGGCAAGGTTCCTTCCCTGGACCGATGTCGTTGTCGCGCGCTTCGGCCGGCTACTTTTTGATAAGGGTTCCGCAGGCCAGGTCGGTGATGATGTCGTACTGGTTTCCGTTGAGCTGCACGATGGAGGCGCAGGGCGCGCCGATGACGTGATTGACCGGGAAGCGGGTCTCCGGCAGCGCGCCCTCGACGTAGTTGGTGTAGTCGCCGCTGTTGAGCACCTTGAGGAGGCTGTCGACGGTGAGGTCCTTACCGGCCTCGGTCGCGGCGCGGACGAACATGTCGGCGGCCCAGTAGCCGGCCATGGTGGGCAGGCTCAGCGTGGCCTTCGGTGCGTACTTCGCGAGGTCGTCGGCGAGCTGTTTGACGGCGGGGACGCCGGTGTCCGACCCGGGCTGCCACTGCAGGATCGTGTAGGACTGCTGCAGGCCCTCGAAGCTGGTCGCGGCGAGGCGGGGGTCGTAGCCGACGGGGTTGAGGTTCTTGCCCTGGTATCCGGCGGCGGCGAGCGCTTCGGTGAGTTTGATGACCGAGTTGAAGTCGGCGATGTAGAGCACGACGTCCGGCGGTGCGCCGCCATCGGATGTCATGATTGCGTTCACGATCGGTGTGGTGTCGGTGAGGCCGGCCACCGGGATCGGGTTCTCCTCGTAGACCACGTCGATCCCGACCGAGCGGATCTGGCGGGCCAGTTCGCTGACTCCGGTGCGGGCGGAGTCAGCGTCCACTCCGACCAGTGCGGTGGTGCGGCCCTTGGCGTCACCACCGAACATGGCCTGGATCATCAGGCCATAGGTGGTCGAGGTGGCGCCGGTCTGGCTGTTGGGGACCTGGCAGCCGGTGATCCCGAAACCGATGGTGGTGCCGCAGTAGCCCGAGTTGGTGCCCCAGCCGAAGAACGGGACGGTCTCGCCGCAGAAGGTGTCCAGATAGTTGGCGCTGCTGGTCATCACCGGCACGGCAGCGAAGATCTTCTTCTGGTCCACCAGCGCTTTGGCCTGGGCGCCGTTGCGGGCCGGGTCGTTGCCGTCGTCGAGGGTCCCGACGTAGTTGATCTTTCTGCCGTTGATGCCGCCCTCGGCGTTGGCCCGGTCGAAGCGGGCCTGGGCGCCCAGTTCGACGCCGGCCATCGAGCTGCCGTTGGGGCTGGTCAGGTAGGCCAGCCCGCCGATGGTGATCTCGTCATCGGTGATGCCACGAGTTGGATCGGCCGCGGTCTGCCCGCAGCGCAGGCTGGCCGGGTCCGGTGCGAACCCACCGTCGCTCCAGCCTGACGGTGGGCCGGCCTTCACCTCGTCCGCGGCGACGACTGGCGCCGCAGCGGCGTCCTCGGTGTCGTCGGAACACGCGGCCAGGCCGGTGGCGAGCGCCGTCGCCGTGGCCAGGGCGGCCACTAACCGGATACCTCGCATCGGGGTCTCCTTCCGGGGTTTGCGCCGGATCGACCGGTCCGGGCTGTGTCGGTGAACAGGGGTGAGCTTGACCAGCAACAGGCTCCTGCGGCCGAGTCGTCCCTCGGCGAAGGCGCAAGCGCTTGGCCACCGACGTCCAACGCCGCACGTTTCGTCGCGACCAGCGTCACGGTCAGCGGCGAGCCGGCCTGCGGCAACGCCACGGCGGCAGCCCAACCTTAATTACGACTTAAAACGTATCTTATATACAACCAGGTCGGCGGCACACCTGCAACCAGGACTGATGCGTGGATGGCCTGCCGGCCCCGAACCTGGTGCGTCCGGGCGCGGCCCTCACCGAGCCCGCCGGTCGACCTCGGGCCCGCCGGTCGGCCCTCACCGGTTGCCGGCAGCTACGACTGGGTGCCCTGTGTCCCCGGCCGGGGCTGGCCTGACAGCATCGATCGCGCCTGCAGACGGTCGCCCGCCATGAGTGTCGAGCCGTTTACGATCTACCGCCGGTGGCGGTCAAGGATCGAGCTGCTGGAAGCGGCGATCTCTCCGGCGCTCAGAGCGCTCGACATGGCTCGGAGAGCGGCGGGCGCGCTCCGAGCCGTCGCGGCGCTAAGCCGTTGCGGCGACACGGGCGAGCAGGTCGGCGATGTAGTCGCTGGCCATGTCGCGCCCGGAGAAGCGGCGGATGAACAGGTGGAACAGCACTGCGCCGATCGCGAGGTCGAGGAGATCGTCACTGTTCACGCCGGTCGCCCTGGGCGCCGCAGCGGCCACCATCGCACGGAAGGGCTCGCGGACTCCGGCGTCGACCCGTTGGGCGGCGGCGGCGTGGCCTGCCGGGTCGGACTGGTAGATGCTGAGCAACGCGGGCAGCGCGACACGGGCCGCCGGCTGGTCGAAGGCGGCGAGGAAGCCGTCCACGTAACGGCGAAGATCGCTGGTGAGGTCGCCGGTGGCCCGGACCACGATGTCATCGAACCCGGGGAAGATCGCGTTTTCGATCATGGCGACGCGGGATGGCCAGCGGCGGTAGATGGCCGGTGCGCCCACGCCCGCGCGGCGGGCCACGGCGACGATGGTGGTCTCGGCGAAGCCCTTCTCGCTCAGCAGTTCCCGCGTCGCCCTCCTGATCCGCTCGTCTACCTGGGGATCGCGTGGTCGTCCCCGGGACGAGCCGAGTCCTGACTCGGGCCCTGGTCCCGGGTCGGCGTCGGAGCCATGGACGGTTGCCTGCGTCGCATCATCGTTATAGTGTGACACGTAATTTAAATCCTTCGAGTGGCGGGAGTGCTAGATGGGCGGCTCGTACGCGGACAGCGAGTTCGTGGAACGTATGTTCCCGGAACCGGTGGACCACGGCATCGCCCAACCCGACCGGGCGATCAGCAACGTCCGCTCGGGCACCGACTCGCCGGACCGCGGCGAGGCCACAAAGTGGTACGAAGGTGGCGGGCGGGTCGGCGAGAAGGCGCTCGCGGACATCGTCGTCTACCCCCCGACCGGAGGCCTGCAGACCCAGGGCGACCCGTTTGAGCCGGCGAAGATCGGCCTGCTCATCGACATCGACAACGGGCAGCTCATCTTCGACTGGATCAACGCGACGATCCTCGCTCTCGAGGACGCTCTCAACGAAGGCATCTACGACCGGCCGGTGCGGCTTCTCGTCGCCGATGCTCGAGGGCTGCCCCGAGAGAACTTCCTAAAGACCCGCAAGGGATACGAATGGCTATGCGACGAGGGATGTGTCGTCGTTCTCGGCCCGGAAATCAGCGACAATTCGCTGTCTCTGCAGGAGGTCGCCAACCAGCGCAGAGTCCCGGTCATTTCCTGGACCGGTGCCTGGAAGTTTGCCAGCGAGTACTGCTTCACCATCGCCAACGGTGACGTGCCAAGCGAGGCCGTCATGTGTGCCCAGTGGCTCCGGTCCCAGGGGCACCGCAAGATCGGAATGTTCTGGGAGCAGGGAAGTTCCGGACGCGACTACGCTGGATTCTTTCGGGACGAGTGCAACAGGCTCGGATTGACCATTGCCCGAGACATCAAGCTCGGACCCAATCCGCGAAACCTCGCCGAGCACCTCCAGTCAATGCGCGAGGACGGTATCACTGGTATCTACTACGGCGGATACGGCTACTCGACGTTTCACTTCGCCGAGGCATTCAGGGCTATCGACTGGGACCCGCCGAGGGTCATGGGAACCGCTTTCATGTTCTACTCCAACACCAACCGTTGGGCGGATGGGCTCGAGGGCTGGCACGGGGTGGACCAGCTCGGTGAGGACGGTACCAACCCGAACTACGAGGCCATGGTAGCCCGCTTCAGCGAGCGCTTCGGTCGGGTATCAAAGAACGTCGTCGTCGCGCTGGGCTACGACACGGCCCGGGTCGGGATCCACGGCCTCGCCAACGCCGCCATGGCTACTCCCGAGGAGGTCAAGGACGGTATCGAGCGTATCCGCTGGTTGCCGGCGACCAACGGCGGGCCCGCTACTTACATCCAGTTCGGACCATGGGACCACAAAGGCTATAAGGGCGATTTCCTGACCATCCGGGAGCTTCGTGGCGGCCAGCTGCGATTCGACGGCTACCACCGCCCCCAGCACTCAATCAATTCCGGCAGATGACCACGCCCGCCATGACGAACGGCGCCTCGAGGCGGAGGGCCTGCCGCTGATCGCACCACCCGGGCCTGCCAGGGTCCGACAGAGCCTCCCAGGACGTACCCGAGCCCGGTTAGCGTCGGACGGCGTGTATGCGACCACATCGCCGCCGGCTGTTCCGGCGCCGACATCGGCACGCCGTCGCCCTCGAAGGAGCCTCCTATGACGGTCCGACGTCTTCCCTTGCTGGCGATCGCTCTCGCCCTCACCGCGACCGCCTGTGGATCGGACTCATCCCCTCCCGCCACCACTCCGCGCGAGGGCGGGGTAGCCTCCGCTGCCGCCCTTTCGGGGCTGGTGCCCGTGACCCTCGTCGTCCCAGAAGGTATGAGCGCCGCGCCGCTGGATACACAACGGCGGGCGCTCGTCCCCCCGGGCTGGACACTGGCGGTGTACGCCCGGGTCCCGTCAGCCCGGCTCGCCGCGTGGGCCCCGGATGGCACATTGCTCGTCTCGGTGCCGGAGAACGGCACGGTCGTCCGGCTGGAACCGGACGGGCGAGGCACCGCGACAGCATCCGAACTTCTGACCGGGCTGAACCAGCCGCATGGGCTCGCGTTCTCCGGGTCGACCCTGTACGTCGCGCAGACCGACCGCGTGGACGCCTACACCTACGCGGCAGGGCAGGCGACGGCCCCGCGCCCCGTCGTCACCGATCTACCCAATGCCAGCAGCCCCGAGCTGCGAGGCAGGTACGGCCACCCGTTGAAAAGCGTTGCCGTAGGCCAGGACGGAGCCGTCTACGTGTCGGTCGCCTCGACCGGCAACATCAGCGCCGACGATCTCACCTCGACGCCGCCCCGGGCGTCGGTCCTGCGTGTACCACCCGGCGGTGGGCCACCGGAACCCTACGCCGTGGGCGTCCGCAACGGCACCGCACTCGCCGTCGCCCCCGACGGCGCGGTCTGGGCCGCGGTCAACAACCGGGACAACATCCAGTTCCCGTACGACCGCCCCTACGGCGACGACTCCGGATCGGCGCGAGGGCGAGTGATCGACGAATACGTACGAGACCATCCCGTCGAGCCCTTCGCGAAACTGACCCCCGGGCGGAACCTGGGCTGGCCCTACTGCAACCCGGACGCCGACGTGGATCCCGGCGTCCGGGGTAGCCGGCAGGACTTCTCCGATGTCCCGTTCGTCCGTGACGTGCAGACCAATCCGGATGGGCGGATGCTCGACTGCTCGGCGCTGACCCCGGTGGAGCAGGCGCTCCCCGGGCATTCTGCCCCGCTGGGCCTGTCGTTCGTCGACGGAGGCCTTCCGAGTAGCTACGCCTCCGGTGCGTTGGTCGGTGTACACGGTTCGTGGAACGCGTCGCCGCCACGTGCTCCGGAGGTTTCGTTCTTCCCCTGGCGCGACGGTGGCCTGGGGGCGCAGCAGACGCTGGTGGGCGGGTTCCAGGCCGCGGATGGATCCCGGTGGGGCCGCCCCGTGGCCGCGGTCGAGGGCCCTGACAGGGCCGTCTACATCACCGACGACCAGGCCGGCGCCGTGTACCGGCTGGCTCCCCCCGCACGCTGACCGGGGGCCGTCTCGGTGGTCGCGAGCACCCGATGGAGGCAGGGGTGAGCCTCGCCGGGAATCGGCCATTGATCAAATGTTGTGGTTGGCCGCGGGTGGACGTTGCTCAAGGTATGGGCCGGCCTGGTCGGGCGGAGCCGGGGCATCGCCCGGCCAGGCCGGATCGTCACTTCCTGATGAGCGATCCGCAGGCGAGCTTGGTGGTGATGTCGAACTTCTGGCCGTTGAGCTGTACCACGGACGCGCAGGGTATGCCGATGTTGTGATTGAGGGGCCAGCGTGTCTCGGCAACCGTTCCGGGGACGGTGTAGGTGTAGTTGTTGTTCATGAGGTTAAGTAGCTTGTCGACGGTCAGATCGCGGCCGGCTTTGTTCACAGCGTCCAGGAACATGTCCGCGGCCCAGTAGCCGGCCTCCGCGGGCAGGCTGATGCTGGTGCCTGGGGCGTACTTCTGGAAGTCGTCGTTGAGTTGCTTGACTGCTGGGACGGTGGTGTCGACGCCCGGTGTCCACTGGACGATCGTGTAGGACTGGTCGAGGTCCTTGAACCCGGCCAGTCGCGGGTCATAGCCGACGGCGTTGAGATGCTTGCCCTGGAAGCCGGCCGCGTTCATCGCCGTGGTCAGCTTGACGACCGAGTTGAAGTCCAAGACGTACAGGACCACGTCCGGGGCGTGACCTTCGTCCGAGGTCATGATGTCGTTCACGATCGCCGTGGCGTCCGTGACACCGCTGGGCAGAACCGGGTTTTCCGCGTACACGGTCCGGATGCCGACCGTCTGCACCTGCTTGGCGAGTTCGGCGAGGCCCTCGCGCGCGGCGTCGTTGTCGATGCCGACGAGGGCGGTGGACTTGCCCTCGGCGTCTCCGCCGAGCATCGACTGGATCATCAGGCCGTAGGCGGTGGTGGTGTAGTCGATCCCGGTGGGGGTTAGACAGCCGGTGATGCCGAACCCGATGGTGTTTTTGCAGTAGCCGGAGTTCGTTCCCCATCCGAAGAACGGCACCTGGTCGTCACACAGGGGTTCGAGGAAGTTCGAGTCTCGGGTCATCAGTGGAACAACCGCGAAGACCTTCTCCTGCTGGGCGAGCGCCTTGGCCTGTGAGATGGACCGACTCACGTCGTCGCCGTTGTCGAGAGTACCAGTGTAGTTGATCTTGCGGCCATTGACGCCGCCCTCGGCGTTCGCGCGCTCGAATCGGACCTTGGCACCCACGTCGGTTCCGGAGACGGTGCTCCCGGTCGGGCTGGTCAGGTAGGCGAGGCCACCGACCGTGATCGAGGTGTCGGTGACGCCGCGGGTGGGATCCTTGGCGGTCAGGCCACACTGGAGGCTGGAGGTGTCCACCTTGTACGCGGCGTCGTCCCAACCGGTGATCGGGCCGGCCTTTACCGAGCCGGCGGCGACGGTCTGGCCGCCACCGTCTCCGCCTGACGGGCCGTCGGGGGACGACGAGCATGCGGCCGCCACTGCCATGACAACTATCGACGCCGTCACAGCGATGAGTAACCGGCGATTTCGCATAATCGGAGCTCCTTTGAGGACTGCGGACTGTCTAACGCCCAGGCATGTCCGCCCGCTTCGTCGTTCGGACGGACAGGAGGGACGGCGATACCGTCGCGACCCGAGCCGGATGCCACTTCATCCCGGCGTCGGCGATGTGAGCGACGTGAGTTGTCGTGGACGGGAATAGGCGGCGCCGGCCGGTGAACCGGTGGGCGCCGATAGGGCCCGTCGAGCAGGTCCGGCCGTGGGGTGTCCATTCGGATCGCCTCCGGAGTCCCACGGGTCTGGACCGCACGCTGTACTGGCGGAGCATCGCCGAGTGCGGAGGGCCGAACGCCATCGGCGGCGAGTGATGGTTGCGGGTACGCAAGGCCGTTCTCTGTATCTATGTAATTACGGATAGCGCCCCCCGGGTGGTGCGACGGCGAAGGCTCAAGGTCGTTGGTCGCCCGGTTCGACGTCCTGTTTGTTGCCGCAGGTTGCGGCCAGATCGGCGGGCTTGGTGACCGATAACGCCGGTCTTGGCGATCTGTGCGTTCCAAATCTGAGGCGGGCGGTCGTGGTTGACCGCGTCGTGCTCGTCGTCGGCCGGTGGGTGTCAGCCACCGGTGGTGACGAGGCCGGCGGCGGTGATCATCGATAGTTCGTCGACGGTCACCAGGCCAGGTGCCGCGGCGACGACATGGGGGATGGCATTGACGGCGGGGTTCGCGGTGGGCATGCCGAAGTCGACGCCGAGGGTGTCGTAGCGGACCGTGAACCTGGAGCGGACCGACGGCTCACCGTCGACCTCGATCACGTAGCCCTCCTCGGTGGGCCAGTCCGGCTCCATGGCATGGCCGAGCCGCCAGACGAGGCCGAGCTCGATGACCGACCGTCCGCCGGCCCGCCCGGACCACAGGCCCTTCAGCCCGCAGACGTGGCCCTTGGCGATCTTCATATAGCCGAGGTCGAGGTCCTCGGTGGCGACACCGAACTCGGGTGTGTAGACGATCTCGTCCAGCTCGACGCGCAGCGCCTCGGCCATCATCTCGACAGCGTCGACGAAGACAAGCTGCCGGTTCTTCGCGAGCTCGACGAGGCCGGGCGTGTCGGGCGGGACGGCGAAGCCGGTCTCCAGCCAGGTCTGCGGCGAGGCATAAGCAGTGCAGTCGACGGACTCCAGGACGGACACCCGGTCCACCCGGCGGCACACCGCGGTGGCCATCAGGCCGAGGGCGTTGGCGTAGCCGGGGTTGATGCCGGTGCCGTACAGCGACACCCCGCCGCGTTTCGCGGCGTCGTCGAGGCGGCGCATGGCCTCGTCGCCGTAGGAACGGCCGGTGATGAAGTTCGCGGTCGAGACGACGTTGATACCGGCCTCCAGCAGCCGGACCATCTCGTCCACCTGCCAGTGCAGCGGCATGTAGAGGACGACGTCCGGCCGCAGGCCGAGGATCTCCTCGACGCTGTCGGTGGCCACCACCCCGACGGGGTCGATACCGCAGAGCTCACCGACGTCCGTTCCTGCCTTGTCGGCGCTCCAGGAGAAGCACCCGACGAGATCGAGGTCCGGGTGGGCCAGGACCGTGCGCACCGCGCTGCGACCGACGATGCCCGTGGTCCACTGAACGACTCGTAACGGCAACGTAGTTCCCCTCGCCGAGGCATCACTTACGATGCATATCGCATCGAAATTAGCACCGACCGGCTGATAGCGACAGTGGGTGGCGTAGTCCCGCGACCTGCGGCGAGTCGCGAAGGCGCGTGGACAGCTCCGCGGGCGTGCGTCGACATCCGCGCCTTGGCGGCACTGCGGCGGCCGGTCGCATGGCGCCAGTCCCGCCGCCGGCCGCCCTCCACATCGCGTGCGCGCCAGCTGCATGCCAGTTACGATTCGATGCGAGTCGTAACTAATATCTGGTCAGTTCTGGTCGCGCCGTGGGTGCGGCCGTGATCGGACGAAGGCGAGGGCCGGAATGCGGGCAGCGGTGTTGCGGGAGGGGCGGATCGAGGTCCGCCAGACAGCTGATCCCGTGCCGGGAGCAGGCCAGGTGCTGGTACGGACGTTGTCCTGCGCGATCTGCGCGTCGGACCTGCACTTCATGGACAATCCCGAAGGCGTGGCGGCCGATGACAGTGGGTTGTGGGACTACCACGCAGACCGGGACATCGTCATGGGTCACGAGTTCGTGGGCGAGGTTGTCGCCTACGGGCCGGGTACCGAGGGCAGGCTGCCGGTGGGCACGCGTGTGACGAGCCTGCCGGTGCTGGTCGGGGCGGGCCCGGTGCGCATCGTCGGGTGTAGCCCGGATGCGCCTGGCGGGTTCGGTGAGCTGATGCTGCTGACCGAATCGCTGGTGCGCGCGGTGCCCGACCATGTTCCGACGGATCAGGCGGCGCTGGCGGACGCGTTCGCGGTGGGGGAATACTACGTCCGCAAGGCAGATCTCGGTCCACATGACGTGCCGCTGGTGATCGGGGCGGGTGCGATCGGGCTGTCCGCCGTCGCGGCGCTGAGCCGCCGAGGCATCAGTCCCATCGTCGTCTCGGACTACAACGCCGGCCGGCTGAAAATCGCGGAAGCACTGGGAGCCACTCATGTGGTCAGCCCGGACGAACGGTCCCCCTACGACCTGTGGCGTGACGTGACGCTGGGCGGCCGGCCCGGCCGGCCGGCGTTCGGTGGGGCGGACCCGTCGGCGCCGCAGTGTGTGGTGTTCGAGTTCGTCGGACTGCCGGGAGTGCTGGACGGCATCATCCAGCAGTGCGAACGCGGCACCCGCATCCTCTCCGCGGGCGGCCCGCCGGAGGGCGACCGTATCTCCTCCATGGTGGCCAAGCGCAAGGGCGTCAACATTCAGTTCGGCGGGGGCCCGGACCCCGAGGACTGGTACGGCACCCTGGACGCGATCTGTGCCGGCAGCCTCGACGTGAGCCCGGTCATCGGGATGACCGTCGACCTCGACGGGGTTCCGGACGCGCTACAGATCGCGCGGCGTGCCGACGGCCCGGCCCGGATCATGATCCATCCTGCTGGTGACGTGGACTGAGGAGGATCGGTGAGCGACGTGGCAAGTGACCAGGGACAACTCGCCGAGCTGGCGGCCACCGTGGCCGACTTGGGCGCGCGGCTGCGCGCCGTCGAGGACCAGGTGGCGATCGGGCAGCTGATCGCCCGGTACGGGCCGGCGGTGGACAGCGGGTCCGCCGACGCCGCGGCCGGGCTGTGGGCATCCGACGGGGTGTTCGAGGTGCCGCCGTACGCGGTCTGGACCGGGCGTGGCGAGATCGCCGGTATGGTCGACGGCGCCGGGCACCAGGGTCTGATCGCGAATGGCTGCGGGCATGTGCTGACCGCGCCGCTGGTCAAGGTCGACGGCGACGAGGCCCGTGCCTGGAACTACGCGCTCAACATCCGCTGGGACGCCGAAGCCGACCGGTTCTGGACCGCGCGGCTGTCTGCGAACAGCTGGTGGCTGCGCCGCATGCCGGACGGTTGGCGGGTCACCCGTCGGGTCAACCGCGCCCTCGACGGCTCGCCCGAGCCGAGAGCCCTGTTCCAGGCCAGCACCCAGCCGTTTCAGGCCGGCGCCCAGCCCTCCTGAGTCCAACGATTCAGGCGGTCGGCGGATGAGCACGAAACGCGCCTCGGGTAGCACCATGAACGACTTTGAACAGACGACAGGAGAAAGGTGATCGCATGTCGGACGCCGCCGCCCCAAGCCTCGGCCCAAGCGGGAAAAGTCAGCCAGCTGGTCCGGTGACCTTCGTCGGTGCCGGCCAGATGGGCGCGCCGATGGTCGAGCGCCTGCTTGGCGCGGGCGTCGATGTCACACTGCATGCCCGCCGGCCCGAGGTCCGGGAGACCTTCGCCGGCTTGGGCGCGCGTACCACCGCCTCGCTGGCGGACGCGGTGAAGGGCGCGAGTGTCGTCATCTCCTGCCTCTTCAACGAGAGCCAGGTCGAGGATGCGCTGCTCGGCCCCGACGGCCTGATCTCCCTGCTGGAACCAAATGCTGTCCTGATATCCCACACCACCGTGGGGATCCGGCTACTCGCCCGCCTCCACGAGGCAGCAACCGCGCACAGAGTCCTGCTGGTGGACGCGCCGGTCAGTGGCGCGCCGGACGACATCCTCGCTGGGCGCCTCACGATCCTCGCCGGCGGCGACCCGGCCGTCATCGAGCAGATCCGCCCGGCACTGAAGACCTACGGCACAGTCCTGCCCACCGGGGCGATGGGTACCGCCACCAGGGTCAAACTCGTCAACAACCTGCTGTTCACCGTCAACGTCCAGACCGCAGCGGCCGCCGCCCACCTCGGCCGCCAGCTCGGCATCGAGACGAACGCCCTGTTCGACGCGCTCGCGCACTGCAGCGCCGCCACCTACGCCATCGAGACCATGCGGGCCGTCGGCTCCGTCGAGAAGTACGCCGAACTCGGCGCCAAATACCTGCGCAAGGACGTCACCGCCGCCCTCACCACCGCTGCTGAGGAAGGCGCCGACCCCGGCGTCCTCGCCCACACCGCCCACCACGGACCCCTGCCCCTGACCTCATGAGGCTGCGAGGGAAAGCCGCGATCGTCACTGGAGCTGGCGTGGACTACGCCTCGGCGTCGAAGGACATCGGACGTCGACCGCTGCGACCACGGCGGCTCCGGTTCGCCTTCTGGTCGATCTTCTCGGGGATCGTTGCGGTGATACGCCTGCCGCGCGGGTAGGCCCGGTTGGCGCGGCTGGAGTACGCCTGGTGAGCACCAGCTGTGGCTGACCCGCCGCCTCACCCCGCGGGAGCGGTGGATCCCCGTGCGATCCAGCACCGGGTGTTGACCACCCACCAGATCCTCGAACCTGGCTGGGCCACCCGCCGGTGGCGGGTCCTTGACCGCTTCAAGCCGCTCGGCTTCAAGCCGCTCGTGGTCAATGGCCTGTCGCCCTGCACTTATGTTCTCGACGTTCCCGGTCTAAGCCGTCCTCGCGCACGAAGACGGCTTAGACCAAAGAAGGTCGGCTACCGGCACGACCGGGCGCGTGGGCATCGCTCACTGCCTGCATCTGGCCCACCAGGTCGGGAACGGGAGATCGGTCGCTGGTCAGCCGTCGCGGGTTGTCGCCGGCGACGATGAGCAGCGCCGCGGCGGTGTCCGGTCCGACGCCGACCCTGGCTAGCAGGGTGGGTGCGTGACGTATGAGCGCAGCGGTCAACCGACGGTTGAAGTCGTCGATCACTCGGGTTGGACGCCGCGAACATGTGGGTGAACTCGCTCGCCGTGCCAGGCCCGGCCGACCGGGTCTGGCACGAGTTCGCCACAGAGTCGGGGGCTCGGACAAGGAAGATCGTCATGTTGTTCCTGTGCGCGGCGCGGCGGTGGGTCTGACCTCATGAACCCGGCCCTCCGCTCCTGATCACTGGCCGATGGCAGTAGGCAGTCATGGCCGGCAGCGGAGTCAAACAGTCCTCCCACTCCGTGGCATACGAGCCGCGTCGACCCGACGGTGGCCCAGGCGGATCGGCTGCTGCTGCCAGCGCAGGCCACGGTCGAGACGTAGGCCCGTGATCCACCCGCGTAAGCGAGCCGCGCAGAAGCACGAGAGTGTGTTGTGGCGGCAGAAGCCAGACCATGCGCCCCCATCGCCATGTTCACGTCCGCAGCGCCGCCACCGGCCCTGACGACGCCGTGAACGCTCGATCCCCGCAGCACGGTTACCGTGTGGTGCGCTAGCGAATCGGCCGCCGTCAGCCGGCGCGCGTCGTTCTTGCCGGCCCGACCCGCACCTCAAATCGGGCCGATACTTACAGAACGTGACCATTGGCGGGTAGTGGCGCAACCGCAGATCCCGGCCTCAGACGACCGGAGATGACACCCCACCCAAGATCGTTCCCTGCACAAGATTGCCGAATGCGCACCCAATGCGCACCCAAACTCATTTCGATCTTGAAAAGATGATCTTTTGCTTCACAAAACCGCAGGTCAGGGCCTATTTCTCTGGAGCCGGCGAGGGGACTCGAACCCCTAACGCTCGATTACAATTGATCATTAATCAGTACTCGTCATCGATCATCCAGATCTGCTCCTATCGGGGCACTTTGCGCCGCAACATGCCCTCCCACCCCCTCGCTCTCGGTCGTGATTTTCCGTCGTTTCCGTGGGGTAATCGTGGGGCTCCAGGTAGCGTGGCAGACGCTGACGAAGCGCCCGAAACGGACGGTGGTGACCACGTGGCCCGACCCTCACTGGCCCTCGGCACGTACGGCAACGTCTACACGGCGAAGTACGGCGACGTGTACCGCGCCCGCGCCCGGTACCGCGACTTCGACGGGCGCACGCGACTCGTCGAACGCCACGCCAAGACCAAGGGCGCCGCCGAGCAGGCGCTCCGCACGGCACTGCGCGACCGCGCCCGCGTCGACGTGAGCGAAGGCGGGATCACCGCGGAGACAAAGGTCGCCGTTCTCGCGGAGACCTGGTACGCCTCCGTGCTCAAGCAGGACCGCTCCCCCAACACCACCGCGGTCTACCGGTCGCGGCTCGACCGCCTGGTGCTTCCTGGTCTCGGGACACTGCGGGTGCGGGAGCTGACCGTTGGCGCGGTCGACCGCTTCCTGGCACTCGTGACCGACAAGCACGGTGCCGCGACAGCCAAGCAGACCCGCGCCGTACTCTCCGGCATGATCGGCATGGCCGCCCGCCACGACGCCATCGAGCGCAACGTGGTCAGGGACGCGGGCCCCATCGCAAGCGCGAAACCGAAGCGTGCGCCGCACGCGCTCACCATCGCCCAGCTTCGGCAGCTCCGCTGCTTCCTCACCTACGACGACGTGGCGATCCGCAGAGACGTCCCTGACTTCGTGGACTTCCTGATGAGCACCGGCGTCCGGATCGGTGAGGCCGCCGGCCTCACCTGGGGTGCGGTCAATCTCGACGAAGGCTGGATCGAAATCCGCTCAACGGTCGTCCGCATCGCCGGACAGGGTCTCATCAACAAGCCGAAGCCCAAGACGAAGAGCGGCTATCGGCGCCTCGTCCTGCCATCCTGGATGCTCACCACTCTGCGACGTCGCCACAGTGATCAGTCCGCCGACGCTCCAGTCTTCCCGGCGCCCCTTGGCGGACTGCGGGATCCGTCGAACACACAGGCCGACCTGCGGGACGCGTTCCGTAAGGCCGGCATGGAATCGGTAACGTCCCACGTTGTCGGTCGGAAGTCCGTTGCGACTGCTATGGACTTCAGCGGTCTGACGGCCCGGGCTGCGGCAGACCAGCTCGGCCATTCCACACCCAGCATGACTCAGGACCGCTATTTCGGCCGCAAGGTCGCGGCCACCGGCGCGGCGGAGGTCCTCGAAGCGCTGACGTTCTGATTCCGGAAGATGACGCAGAGAACCGGACCATGCCCAGTCTTCAGGAGATCAGGGCACGGCCAGCTCTGATCAGAGCTTTCGGGACGGGCATGCTTGCAGCCCATTCAGCCCAATCGCTATCTACCGCAGCAGCCTCAAATCATTATTCTCACGCTAAATCGGATGCCTTTATGCAGGCTGCTAGCTCAGGGTAAACCGAGGGTGGCAGACCTGTACGCGACAGGCACAATTGGGCAATAAGTCCCACCATGTTGAGGGAGTTGCGAGTGTTCGATATAGCCAGGAAGCTCGCCGTGCTGCCATACACCCCTAGGGAGACACTCAGCTTGCTGGAAGATTTGGTTGAGGTATGGCGAGGCCGAACTGGAATCCAAGATGGCTGCACTCACGAAGAGCTCGTTGCGGCACAGGAGAGACTCGGAATGCAGATTCCATCGCCCCTAAGAGGATTCCTGACCCTGTATGGAAGAAGCGAGAATCTGATGGGCTTCCAGGAGCCATTACTGAAGGCCCACGACCTGCATGTTGAAGATGACGTACTTGTTATCCAGGAGGAGAACCAGGGATGCGCACTCTGGGGGGTCGCGGCTCAACAGCTAAGCCTGCGCGATCCTCCGACTCTATTTAAAATCCCGGCCGATGCAGGGTACGAATGGCGACCCTACCATGACCGACTTTCCGTACACATTCTCGAGGCAATTCTAAATGAATTTATGGCATCTTCGGATAACCGCATCTTTCGCGAATTCGATGAAGGTTCGGCCGAAGTTCTTGCCAGCTCGCTACTTCCGGTTGGAATTCCTGAGCACCCTTTCTGGGCCGAGCCAGATGGGCCGGCGGTAAAATGGCTTGCTGGTGCCGAATTTCTTGTACGCCTCGACGGCGATGCGGTGATCTGGGCCTCGGCGCCCCTGGGGTGCGAAATGCGGGACATCTTGAGCCTCGTTCCTGATGGGTGGGAGAGAGCCGACTCCTGACACCTATATTCAGAATCGCATATGACACTGGCTCTTCGCATGACGAGCCGGCACAATAAGCGCATTCATGCTGTCGCCCGAAAAATTCGTTTAGATAATTTCTGTCGAGACTCGTTGGGGATGTCGCGGCATACGCTATAAGAAGCCGTCGGATACAGGCGACGCGAACAACCCCATAGAGGCATTCAAGAAACAGCCCATCCCCTATATGCGGGGAACGCTATTAGTCGCACTCCGCGAGACGGGAGGGGCGACTTCGGATCGCATTCATAAACTTGACAAAGTTGCAATTCCGATACGCAGGAAACCCCGGATTTCCCCGAGTCCGGGGCGGTTTAGCCGCGCCATCCTGGGCGGTTCGCGTCCAGCCATGCTTCGACGTCGGTCCGGCGCCAGAGGCGCAGTCTCGGGTGGTCGATCAGGGGATCGGGGAAGCCTTTTCGGCTGGCCACCGATGTGGCGTAGCTCCGGCTGACACGCTCCCGGCGGGCGGTGCCCGCGCCGAGTAGCGAGCGAAGGCCGTCGATGTCGACCAGGGTGCGGAGTTCCGCACGGCTGATCATCTCGTCGTCGCTGTCGCTCTGCCCGGACACTAGACTGACGCTAGGAGCGTACCCACGTCTACAACGTGGGCGCTGTACTTACGCTCCGATAGTGACTACCGTGCGGTGTGTCAGGAACAGGTCGGGCCGGCCCGGTGTGTCACCACCGGAACCGGCCCTCGGCACCGACCGACTTGGGAGGTCGACACCGTGTCCGACATGCTGTCAGCTCCACCGCACACCGACTCCGAGAGAAGCGGCAGGGACGGCGATCCTGTCGTCCGCCAGCAGGGAACCGGGCCGTTCCGGTGCTTCGCGGTGGCGGTGCCGACGGGCGCTCACCCGGCGACGATCGCGACGGCGCTCCGCACGCTTCCGCTTGGGTGCGTGCTCACGTCGATGACCGACGGCGAGATGACGTTCAAGCCGGCGGAGCCCCACCACGGTTCGGGATGGAACTCCGGACCGGCGACGCTCGAAGCCCCACCGGATCGGTCGTGAGGTAGGCCAGCCGGTCCTCCGGCGGGAAGGCGGCAGCGCCATCCTGCCGGGGCATCCACCGGTCGACGTGCGGCATGGCATGAGCGGGCCGGCCCCGAGGCATCGTCCTCGGGGCCGGCCTTCGTCATGTCAGGACCACGGTTCCGGTGGGTAGGCGCGGCACCGTCAGGGCGGCATCGAACTCCACCACGAATGTCACGGATGGTTGCGAAATTGCGGCTGACGCCCGGCGTGAGCGCTTCTAGACCTAGCACCCCCGCCTGCTAGGTCTAGCAGCACCTCTAGCAAGAGAACATGCCTCTGACCTGGGGTCTAGAGGCCTAGCGGGGTTGTGCGGAGTACCAGCGAAACGCGCCGAATCCCGCCTCTCGGACCCTCCCGCCGGCGGCTAGCCACGACACAGCAGCCGCGACACAGCGTTGCTTTCGTCCGCCGTACCGCGTCGTCCCTGCCCGTCCCGCCCGCCTGTCGGGCGCGCGCCTTCCACGCCCGGCGATCCGATCCAGCCGGGAAGAACAACGGGCCCACGAAGGTCGACGATGGTCACTGAAAGTGATGCAAACCGTGGGGTAACCGTGGGGTTTGAGATCTTGAGCGAGTGGGCAAAACGGCGAAAGTGCCTGTGCTACAGTCACTTTGGAGCCGGCGAGGGGACTCGAACCCCTAACCGCTCGATTACAAGACGAATCCCCGCGTATCGGATCATACCGGAACGTGCCGCCCCGTGCCGCAAAATCCGAGGTCAGGGCGATTTTCGTGCCGGAACGTGCCGGCGCATGCCGCGTCGTGCCGCGACATCCGCGCACACAATGCGCACACACGCCACCGGCGACCCCTCGACATAAGAGTCATATCAGTCGATACCGGACACGAAGGTGCGTCGATTACACCAGGTAACCGAACCCGAACGAGGAAGCGTCTACCTGACGTCCCGGCAACGAACGCAGCGGGCAACCGGCGACCGAATGCGGGCCGGACCGACGGTTACTGCTTGCGCTCGTCCACGGCGCCCCCAGCGAAGGCGCCCAGCTCGCCGGGCGTAAAGCCAGGACGGGGACCCCAGCGCCACACCTTCCGCGTCACGCTCCGATGCGATGCGGCCGGATGCGGGCTGACTGGAAACGGAGGCACGCGGCGCCGCGAACGGCCAAGAGCTGGTGGACACTGCGAGCGCACGAGCTGCGTGGCACCCTGTGGACGGCCAGCCGCGTTCCGAGACCGCGGATGCCAGGCGCCCGCAAGGGAGGAACCAGCATGGTGGATGGCACCGGTTCGGCACAGATTGCAGTGCTCATCGACGCGGATAACATCCCGCGGTGGGCCGTCGAGCCACTCATCACCGAGAGCACCCACTACGGGAAGGTCCGGATCAGGCGTGCCTACGGTGACTGGTCGAGCTCGCTGAGGAGCTGGAAGACGACCCTGCAGGAGCTGTCCATCCGGCCGGTGCAGGTCTTCGCCGCCGTCAAGGGGAAGAACGCGGCGGACCTGGCGTTGACGATCGACGCGATGGATCTGCTGCACTCCGGCTCCGTCGACACGATCTGCATCGCCTCCTCGGACAGCGACTTCACCCGGTTGGCCGAACGGATCCGCGAGAGCGGACTGACCGTCCACGGGTTCGGCGAGGAGACGAAGACGAACCCGGGCCTGCCCGCAGCCTGCGACACCTTCGTCTTCGTCGAAACCCTCACGGCGAACACGCCACCGACACGCACCACGAAGCCCGACCAAGCGCTCGTACCCGCCCAGGCCGCCCCGCTGCCGCGCCTACATGGGACGAGCGGCGCAACCGCGACGGCCATACCGAGCGTGGACACCGGCACGCCGCAGGTCACTGTCGCCGCCCCGCAGGCAAAGAAGAAGGGGCAGACCGTGCTGGTCGCGCCTCACACCCGGGCGACGACCGACGACCTGCGCGCGGACACCGCGCTTATCAGCCGGCTCCGCGACGCGGTAACAACGAACACCGGTCCCGACGGCTGGGCCCACCTGTCGGCCGTCGGCCTGGCCATCCGTAAGCACCCCGCGGTCGTCCTGAAAACCTACGGCTACTCCCGTCTCACGGACCTGATGGTCGCGACCGACCTGTTCGAGCTCCAGCGGCACGACCCTGGCACGTCCGGCCCCGTCCACGCACGCCTCAAATAGGCACTTCGAGCACCACGGCGACGGTGACCCGCCCACCGTGCTCGCAGCCGCACCAAGGGACCGGACCAGCTCCGCCTCCATGCCAGTAGACGCGAACCGCGAGTCCCGCACGAGCCGCCGGGGACAACGTCGACCTCGAAAGGGGAAATTACATGGTTCAGCCTTGATCACCACAGGCAAATGACCCTGTGAGGGCGGGGGCAACCTTCACCGCCATTCACGAACCGTATTGTTTCGGCCAGATCCCCACGCGTGCGGGGACGACGGAGGCTTGCTGGGTCGCCGCGAGACCCTGGTGGGAAATCCCCGCGGTGCGCCCGGACGACTCGCCCTCCCTGAGGCGTGCCGAGCGGGCTGGCAGAAGCCCCGTACCCAGCGTCCTCCAGCTCAGCAGCGAGACGGTTTCCGTCCCAGTCGGGATACACCTCTTCGCCGAGGTTGCGCAGCCCCACCAACAGGTCCTCGGTCCGCATCCGCGCACGCTGACCGAAGCCTTCCAGCACGTCACCGACGACGGCCGGGATGACGTGGCCGACCGCTGCCGCCGCCGGCCGGTGAGGAACGTGAACCCAGCCGTCCCGTCCGCGCCTCCAACAGTCGCGGCTAAGCAAAATTTGGTCGAATCCGCCCTCTAAGAGGCATGGGTTAACCGAGATGATATCTCTCGGTGATTTTTGCCCGCCGAAATTTCATTGGTGTGATGCTGGGTTTGCGCGATGGTGAGACTTCGTCACCTACACCTCCGGGGGGAGAGGCGTGACTGCGATCATGCACGGTCTGGGATGTTTGCTGCGGAAACAGAGAAAGCACAGGCCAGCCGCAGAACTCTTCTCCATCCACCGTCGCAGCATGAGTTCGGCGTGCGGACTGACGATGCCCGGACGCCGATTGTCGTCGGCGTGCGGCTACGATCCGCTCGCTGGTGGGCCCGCAACCGCTGACCGATCCGATCGGTGGGAAACGCCGTCCGGGACCAAGTCGCGGCGGCTCCTGGGACTGCGGGGACCTCGGTCGAAAGGCCTCACCACACATGCCCTCCGCCAATCGGTGCGGAGAAAGGCGACCTACTCCTGACCGGGAGAGGTTTCCCCACGCAACAAGACTGGAGATCACCATGCCGGACATCGACCTCGGACTGGCCAGCGACTGGGAGGAGGGTGACACCCACGGCCGGATCCGGCTGCGGGACAATCAGGTCTACCCCAACTCGCCCAAGAAGGACGTGCTCATCAGCTCGCCGGTGAGCATCGAGCTTTCGGTCAACACGAACTACTCCTCTTCCCAGGAGGCAGACAAGATTATCTTCACGACCCATCACGGTAATCAGAAGAAGATCATCGCGGTGCTGGACTCCCAGGGAGATCTGTACATCGCTGGCCGCGTGATTCAGGGACAGACCAATCTGTCCTACACGTAGGAACGAGCGCGCCACCAGCATGCTGCCTGCGACAGGGCCAGTGGCAGCAACCCCGGATCGAAGGCCAAGTCGGCGATCTGGTCTGGGTTGTCATGAAGGTCGTGTGTGGCCAGGACGTCGGTGAGGTAGGTGACGGCCTGGCCCCCGTTTATCGACGTGAATGTGCAGCCCGGTGTCCCCGGTGAGGCTTGCTTTCCTCACCGGGGACGCGTCAGCGTGTCAGGCCGCCGCCTACATGGCCGATCTTGAACTGGACTGCGCGACCTACCGCCACCGACTGGACAAGCGACCCGTAGCCTGCCAGCGCTGATACCGATACGGAAAGAGGTGGTACCCGATAGGAAAGCCTGCCGGACGGTCAGAGGGTAAAGCTGCCCCGGTCTCGTTCACAGGTAGGGCTTTGAACGAATGAGATATCCGTTGGCGGATTGGCGGCATCGCCGTTTGTAGAAGTCCTCGATGAAGTCGAAGATGGCGGTGCGAGCCTGGTCGTGGCTGGCGCAGCTGGTGCGGTCGAGGAGCATTTCGAGGGCGGCGAAGAACGACTCGGTGACCACGTTGCCTACTACACGGTGGCTACCGTGCGGGCTGGTAATCTTGGGGACCTCGGCGTGATCGGTCAGCGCTCGATTTCAAGTTTGGTGCTTATATCTTCAGGCGCGGCGCCGCGATCTCGATGTGCTCGGCCTGGCTCCGCTCGGTCTTCGCCAGCCGGATGGTGAGCACTCCGTCGGCCAGCGAGGCGCTCACCGACTCCGGATCAACGTCGCCCGGCACAGTGATGCGATGCTCGAACCGGCCGACCATACGGCTGCGGCGACGGGCCACTTCCGTGCGTTTCCGCTCTCTGATTTCGCCGGTAATGAACAGTTCGCTGCCGCGTAGCTCCAGGGAACGTCGTCCCGGGATACCCCGGGAAGATCAAGCTCGAGGACGAGCGCAAGTCTGTCACCACTGCGTTTGGCCGGCTCCACATTCCTGCTATCCGCATCCCACCGAACCAAAACTGCGGCGGGTGACCCGGTCAGTTGAAATCGGTGGCGGTCGTGCGCGGCGACCCTTGGAAGAACTGGGCGGAACGGACATGCCGGCTGGTGGTCCGCCGCCCCCAGCGGGCGGCATGTGATGACCGCCGGCGTGGTCGTGGCCGCCACGCCGCGGGTCCACGACGGCAGGGGGCGGCCCGACCCCCGGTGACCGCGAGGGGCTCCTCGGCCATCTACCTGCGATGGTGCCGCCGCTCCGCGAGAATCGCCGAGGCGGTGTTGTCGCTGCCTACCTGCACGGTCTGCACGGGCGATTTCGTCCCGTGTGAGGGCAGTGCCCCGGTCCGAGTGCCGCAGTGGCCGCCTCCACGGTGACCCGGCTGACAAACAGCTGGCAGTTGCCTACCAGACGTTCACCCATCGACCCGGCCGGCGTGGACTATGCACCCATCTGGGCGGACGGCATCCACGTCACCATCCGTCCGGACAAGGACCGGGCGTGCCTGCTCGTCCTCATCAGGCCGCGCCGACGCCGGCCCACTCGGCGAACAGTACGGTGGCGTCGTCCCGGAGGCGGCCGTGGTGGTAGTCGAGCAGGGCGCGCATGAGACGTCGCAGGGTTTCGGGAACAGCCAAACCGTCGGCGTGGTGACGCACGACGAAGTCCACGAACCGGGTCAGGCCGAACTCGCGGCCGGTGGGGTCTCGGGCTTCGATGACACCGTCGGTGTAGAGCAGTAGCCGGTCGCCGGGTTCGAGTTGTTCCTGGCACAGGGTGGTGGTCAGGCCGAGGTCAGTACCCAGCGGATGCGCGGGCGGGCAGGACAAGATGCCGACCCACCTCCCCCCACGGATGATGACCGGCGGGTGGTGGCCATGGTTCACCCAGCTCAGTAGTCCGCTGCGGGTGTCGAGGTCAGCCAGGACCGCGGTCACATACCGTCCGGGGTCGAACTGGTCGATCAGCATCCGCTCGATCGCCTGACCGACCTCTACCAGCTCCCTGCCCTGGCGGCGCTGGTTACGGCAGGTCGCTACCGCGAGGTTCGCAGCGAGTCCGGCGGAGGCGTCGTGACCCATCGCGTCGAACACCGCCAGGTGCAGGACGCCGGCGGCCATCGCGTAGTCGAACGCGTCCCCACCGATCTCATAAGCCGGTTCCATTCCCGCTCCCACCACCACATCCTGGTTGGCGAACGATGTCGGCGGCGTCAGATGCCACTGCAGCTCGGCGGCGATTGTCATCGGACGGGTACGCACCAACCGGGCGAAGGAGTCACTGAACTCCCGCTTGCTGACGAGCAGTAGTCCGATCAGCGCGGCGAGGTCGCCCAGACCCGCGAGAGCCTCGTCGTCACCGTCGACCACGCGGGCTTTGAGAACACCGAGTCGTTCCGTTCCGTCTATGAGCGGCGTCCAGTAGACCCATCGTGCGTCGGAGGCGGACGCGTGGCTGGGCAGGGTGCCTATGCCCTGGAACACCCGGCCCGGCAGTGTCCCTTCCACCGGGATCGTCTCGCCGCCCGCGCCTGCGTCGAGTCCGTGCCCCGTCAGTTCCCGCAGCACCTGTCCCTGCAGATCCACCAGATAGATCCGCGTATCCGCCAGACCCGCCACCTCGGCCTGCTCCCTGACCAGAGCCGGAAGCTGCTCCAGCACGGCCAGCCGGCCCAGTTCCAACAGCGAGCTGAGCATCCGATATGTCGCGGTGCACATTCCGCACCATCCTCGATAAAGGGCCACGTATACCCAATTGCCGACCACGCGACACTAGGTGCACCCACGCAACCATCAATCGGATGGCTGTCTCGCTCACCGTACCCGCAGGACCACGACCCCGACGACCTCATCGGCATGCCCACGGCACTGCCCACCAACCTCGCGCCGCTCTCATCGGAGACGCCGATCGCCGCACTCTCCCAGCTCCCTGACCACCCGCTCCCGCAGCCCTACGACCGGTAGGCCACCGGACACAGCATCCGTACCAGCGACCTACGTTGGGGCCGTCGCCGGGCTGCCGTGACCCGCTCGCCCGGCGGATCCGGCTCCTGTCACCATCGCCCACAACGTCGTCGAGGCCGTCGTCGCGCTGACGCTCGGCGCGGCAGCGTCATCCACCGCCTCATCTCCGCAGCGGCGGCCGTCTGGCGGTTCTCCGCTGTCGATCACACCGTTCGGGAAGCTCCGGAACACCTCACGCTGCGGATCATCGCGGTGCCGTTCGTCGCCGCGCGGGCCTTGGACCGGTGGGGACGATGCGGGTCGCTCGGTGCCCGAGATCGTCCTCGCCGCAGTGTCACTGGCGGTGGTGCCGCTCCTGCCGCCGCACAGCGCCGCGCCGGCAGCGAACTCGGCTCCGTCTCCGCGGTGGCGGACTCCGTGAGGGCAACGGTGTAACCCCGATCAAGGAGTGACACCTGATGACGATCATCACCGACGCGGCGGACACTGCTGTGGTGTCCCTGGAGGAGCCGACCACGGAGCGGCGCGGCGGACCAGAGGGAACGCGTTTCAGGTCGAGGCGTCGCTGGATCAGGATCAGGTGAATCGGTGGGCGAGGTCGCGCAGGGTGCGGGCGGCGGTCTGGGCGCGGTCACCGCCGCCCAGGGGCGCTGACTGTTCGATCCTGGCGGCGTAGCGCAGATGCCGGTCTCGGGCGTGCTCCCGGCACGGCAGGCAGGTGACGCGTTCGGGGCGTGAGGAGGTCGCCGCGTACGGGACGTGCTGGCCGCATCCTGTCCGTACGGTGCGCGGTGAATCGGCGACGAGCCCGAAGACCGCTGCCGTCACCGTGCGTACGTCGGCGCTGGTGTTCGGCGTGCTCCACTCGACATGCACATGCGGGTCGCCCATGGTGCGAGCCAACTGATCAACCCCCGGGGTGTGGGAATTCCATGAGTATGGCCGGCCCCGCAGTTCAGGAGTTCCTGGCCAGTGCTGGTGTGCCCTTTCTCGCCGTAGTTGGCCCACGCCGCCGGCGGCCGGCGGGCGTGGGGCCTGGTCGGTGGGTGCCGGACTCGGGTTCGTCGCCAGCGGGTCGGGGCGGGGTCAGCGGACGGTGATCCAGAGCCGGGGCGGTGGGTGGCTGTCCGTCACGTCGCCGAGGAAGACTGGTGGCCCGGTGTGCCAGGCGGACCGGGCTGGCTGGGAATGCTTCTGTGCGAGGCGGTCGTGGTCCCGCCGGGCGTGTGCGGCGCGGCTGGCGTCGTAGTCGGCTCGCTGGCTGGGGTCGCGCAGCACGGTGTAGGCGGCGATGACCTGTTGGAGAGCGGCGTCGTGGTTCTGGTGGGGGCCGGATTGCGCGGCCTGTGGCGCTGGCTTGCGGGTGTCCGGGTGATGGCGGCGTATCAGCGTGCGGTAGGCGTGGGTGATGCGGCTGGCCGAAGCCGAGGGCTCGACCCCGAGCACCCGATAGGGGTCCTGGTCAGTCGCCATGTGCCCGTGTCCTCTACCTGCGAGGGAGGCGGGCCGGGCCCCCGGTCAGTGGCCGGGGCCCGGCCCGCGCCCGCATCGATGTGCCGAGGGGTATTCCTAGGTGTCGTGAGCGGTGGCTATGACTCCCTTCTGTGCCGTGTGGTCGGTGTCGAGGGTCGGACGGCCAGGCGGCGCCCGCTGCCGCGCTCGGCGTTGGAGCCGCCGGCAGCCCTGCGCCCGGCAGGGCTGCGGGTGCGGACGGCGCGGGATCCTCGCTGGCCCCGGCGACGGTGGCCGCGGCGCGGCTGGCCGCTGTGGCCTGCCCGGCGGAACGTCGCTGCCCCACGCGGCCGAGATGATCGCGTCGAACTCGGCGTGCAGCAGGTCGGGGTCGGAGCAGATCAGATCAGCCAGCTGCGCACAGGCCGGCCGGACCGGCGCCGCCCCATACAGGGTCGCCATCGGTCCCGCCCCGGGTCACGCGTGGATGGCCCGGCGGTCGTCGCTGGACACGTCGATCGCGATCTTCCGCGGCTTGGCCTTCTCCGCGACGGGAATCCGCAGGGTCAGCACGCCGGCGTGGTAGCTGGCGGTGATCTTCTCCGTGTCCAGGTTGTCACCCAGGATCAACTGGCGGCTGAACACCCCGCGGGGCCGCTCGGCGACCAGGACCTCACGGTCCCCGTTCAACGCCGGCCGTTCCGCCCGGACGGTCAGCACGTTGCGTTCGACATCCAGATCCACGGTTGCCGGGTCCACCCCGGGCAGATCGAACTCCGCCACGAACTCCTCACCGTCACGCCACGCGTCGATCGGCATCCCGGTCGGCCGGGTCGCCGTGCCCAAAGCGCCGAACACCTGCTGGCTGAGCCGATCCAGCTCCCGGAACGGGTCGGTGCGCACCAACATCGGAACTCCACCTCCACGATCACGATCCTGTAGACCAGAGCGTCAGGCCATCCACTTATCTATGGTGGCTGGCCTAGATTTTTATATAGCACCGGTGGCAGACTGAGGCAAGTCCCCGTCCGGCCCGTCCGGGCGGAGTCCCTGGAGGCGCCCCGTGAGCTCGTCCGATGTCGACCCGACCCAGGGGGTGTACGGCATCTCGGTGGCCGCCGATCTGGTCGGCATGGACCCGCAGAGCCTGCGCCTGTACGAGCGGCGCGGTCTGCTGGAGCCGGCTCGCACCGGCGGCGGGACCCGCCGCTACAGCAGCGACGACCTGGCCCGACTGCAACGGATCGGGTATCTGCTCGCGGCCGGGTTGAACCTCGCCGGGATCGCCAGGGTTCTCGAACTGGAGACCGAGAACGCCCAGCTGCGCGCCGACCTCGAACGCACGCAGGCCACGGACATGGCGCCGAGTCCTCCAACCGGCCCCCGTCGAAGCACGGGCTGAGACAGGAAGACCACGCCCGAAACACCGACCGGCACGGTGAGCGTCGCGAGTACGAGCCCGAGGAAGCTCGCCCTCACCCCCGGTCGATCTTTCCGTCTCTCCCGCGCGAGCCAGCACGGTGACCGTACCGAGTTGAGGGTCGGGCGATATCGGAGGTTACTGGTTGAACTCATTCGGTTTCCCGTCGGTGAAGGCGTCCGGCTCGCCAGGTGTGCGGACCATGCCCTCCGCGACGCGTCGTTGCTGGAAAGAACGGGTACGCGGTCGCAAGAGCGCCCGGTGGCGGGTTGAGCATGCCGGCCGACCTGGACTGTGGAGCTCGACCTGCAGGTCTTCTCGCGTGAGCGGGCTTTCTGTTGGCCCTGTCGGCAGCCCAGGGCGCAGGCTACCGCCGCTGAGGCGCTCTCCGGGGCCCGTCACCGGACTGTGTGCAGCCGGGTCCGAGCCGCGACGGTCATGTGCTGCCGCTCCAGCTCGCAGAGGCGAGCCGAAGTCAGCATCTCCCCACTCGTAGCGGCGAGGAACTGGTTGATGTCCCGGAAAGCGGCGGGTGCGATGAAGTCCATGCTGTGCTCGCCGGGCTCCGCGGCAGGCAGCATGCCGTCCACCGTGATGAAGTTTCCTTCTGGGGAAACATGGACTATGCGGGCAACTCCCGCGAAGTCTGGCTGTCCCCGCGCCGTGGCCACGACCAGGCGGGCGACGTCTCCGACCCGCGGCTTCGTATGGATGTAGTCGGAGTCGTGCGGCGTGATGTCGCGGTGCCGGGCGACCCGAACGATGGCTCTCACCAGCCGAGCTCCTTCAGCTTCTCGGCAAGCCGCGTGGTGGACTTCGACGCGGCATTTCCTGTTGTTCCCGTCGACGGGGCCGCTCGTCGGTCATCTTCGGCGATCGGACGCATCAGCGGTGGCGTCGAACGGCAGGACGTAGCTCGTACCAGTACCCGGCGGAGGCGCGCGGTCGTGTGGGAAGCCGAGGACGGACACCTACATCACCGAACTCGCTGACGAGCGTGGCTGCGGCGAGCTGACCCATAGTGATCATCGGGCGCAGGAATCGTGCGATCTCGCGGTCACGGCCGACTGGTCCGGGCGTCTCAGGCCGAGGTTGAGCCGCCGGGCGCGATCGAGCGGATCAACACCCTGATCGAGCGGGTCATGGAAGATCAAAGAGTTGGGGGCTCGACTCGCCGAGGCCGAGGCCAGGCCGAACATCCTTGGGTGTCAGCTGTCCTTGCCGTGTTCGGCTGTGCGTCGGGCGGTTGCCCGTAGGCGGTGGAGGGTGAAACGGGCTCCGGCGGTGAACAGAGTCACCGAGCGGCGGATGATGGGGTCTACCTGTGTCAGGGGGCGGGTCCACCGTACCGCGACGAAGCCGAGCAGACCGCCTTCGTCCGGCATCGGCACCACCAGCGCGGAACCGATGTCCAGTTGGCGTGTCCGACTGGACGGGATGAGCGGTGTGCCGGCGGGGTCAGCGATGAAGATCGGGGCCCGTAGGTGGGCCAACGCGGTGAGCGCGGCCTCGTCGTCGGGATTGGCCCGGGCTCCCACGTGGGTCAGCGGCTCGGTGCCCGGGGACACCGACGTGCCGGCCGCCTCGAACACCGTCGCACCCGGCATCGTCGCCAGCATCACCGCGACGGCGTCCGCGACGGCGAGGGAGCGGACGACATCGGCGGTCAGGCCGGCCGCGGCGGGAAGGTCGTCGGGGTACCAGAGCTGGTCGAGCCGCTGGAGCGCGTCTGCGACCTCCTCGTTCATCAGCCGTTCCCGGCGGGCGTCGCACAGCAGCATCGTCTGGGCCGCGAGATCGTGCAGCGAGCGGCGCTGCCCGGGTGTGAGCCGGCGGGGCATCCGGTCGCAGACGCACAGGGCGCCGAGCGTGCGTCCTTCGGATGTCCGCAGCGGCATCCCGGCGAAGAAGCGCCGCGGGGCGTTCGGGTCGGCGTGGACCGTGGGGGCGAAGCGCATGTCCCGTGCCGCGTCGGCGACCTCCAGATACTCACCCGACCCGACCGTGTGGGAGGCCACGCCCACCCTGCCTGCGACCTCGGCGGTCTTCAGGCCATGCCAGGATTTGATCCACTCCCGCTCGGCGTCCACGAGCACCACATGGGCGTCGGCGCAGGCGGTGAGCTCGGCGGCGAGGGCGGCGGCCTGGTCGAACTCGGGCTCCGGAGGGGTGTCGAGGAGCCGATGACTGCGCAGGGCGGCCAAGCGGTCGTTTTCGTCGGCGGGCACGGACGCGATCAGGCCACCCTCGCCCCAGCGGCCGTTGCCTTTCTCGGTGGCCATGGTGGTGTATGCGGGCCTGCCGTTGTCGTCCTTCGTAGCGCCGGCCTGCCGGGCGTGCCCGATGCCTTCGTCGACCGGCTGCCCGGTGCTCCGATCGCCCGGCGGCCGGGTATCCCGCGACAGTCCGGCGCGCGGCGCGGGCGGCGCCGCCAGCGCGGCGGCGGACGAGCCGCACCGCTTCGGGTCGGTGAGCAGGGGTGTGAGGTCCCGCGCCGGAAGTGGGGGCGAGAACGCGTAGCCCTGGAGGACGTCGCATCCGAGCTCGGTCAGGATCCGTTCGCTGGGTTCGTCCTCGATGCCCTCGCCGACGACGCGTAGCCCGAGTCGGTGGCCCAGGTCGACGACGGACCGCACGATCGCGACGTCCGGCAGGCTGCCGTGGGCGTCCGCGACGAAACTCCGGTCGATCTTGATCTCGTCGAGGGTCAGGGCCTTGAGGATCTCCATCGAGTTGTAGCCGGTCCCGAAGTCGTCCATCGACAGCTTCACCCCGGAGACCCGCAGGTCGCCGAGCATCGCGGCAGCCCGGGCCGGCTGGGAGACCAGCGCGTTCTCGGTGATCTCGAGGGTGAGGATGTCGGGGGGAAGATCGTGGGCTGCCAGGCGTTCGGCGACGATCTGCGGGAGCTCGTCGATGACCAGCAGGCGGGGAGAAAGGTTCGCCGAGACGGGCACCTGTATGCCTTCCGCCCGCCAGCGGGCGCACTGGCGCAACGCCTCTTCCAGCTCCCACCAGGTCAGCTCGACGATCAGTGAGGATCGTTCGGCCATCGGCAGGAACGACGCGGGCGGCAGCAGCCCACGGGTGGGGTGCCGCCAGCGCATCAGCGCCTCGACGCCGACGGTCCGACCGGTCGCCGCTTCCCGCATCGGCTGGTAGTGAAGCTCCAGCTCGTCCCGTTCAATCGCCGAGCGTAACTGGGCCTGCAGTTCGAGTTCCCACGGCTGTACCGCGGCCATCCCGGTCGTCCACACCCTGACCGGCTCACCGCGGCGTCTGGCGTCGGCGAGTGCCGTGTCGGCGCACGACAGGAGGTCGGTGATCCGGTTCCCGCAGGACGGTGCCGCGGCGAGACCCGCCGTCGCCTCCACCTCGACCTCGACTCCGTTGATCCGCAGACAGCCGTTGATCCGCAGACAGCCGTCGACCTGTCGCAGGAGGGCTCGGCCGAAGTCGGCAAGCGGGGGATCCGCCGACGACGGTGGACTTTCCCCGCCATCGGCTGCCACGGCCGCTCCAGGTACCAGCAGGGCGAACGTGTCGCCGCCGAGACGGGCGCTGAGCCTCGGGGCCGGCCTTACCAGGCGGAGCCGGCGCGCGAACCTCCTCAGCACCTCGTCGCCCGTCTCGTAACCCCACGCGGTGTTGATCTCCTTGAAGTGGTCGAGATCGACGACCATCAGTACGGCCTGACGCCCGGTCGCGAGGATGTCGGCGACAAGCCGATCACCGGCCTGCTTCAGTCCCACGCGGCTTGCCAGCGCTGTCAGGGGGTCAGTGAGGGTACGGTCCCGTGCCCGGTGGAGGGACGTGTGGGTGAGGACCGCGGCGGCCCAGATGCCCATCGCGCAGCCCGCTCCCGCGAGGGGAAACTCCGTGAACCACCCGTGCAGACTGAACGCGCCGAGCGCGACAGCCGCCACAACGGCCGCGTGCACCCCGACGGCGTCGAGCCGGGACCATGCGAGAGCTACCTGGCTGCCCGCCCACGGAAACCAGAACAGCAGGGTCAGCGCAAGCTCGGCGGACTCCGCCGTGGCCAACGCGACCGTGACCGCTGTGACGGTCGCCATGGAGGCGACCAGGGCCAGCGGACGCAGGTCCGTCGCCGCGGCGACGGACATCGCCGCGACGGTCGCCAGCCCGAGCCCGGCCCCCACCGCGACAGACGGGTCCAGGTGGCCCGGCGAGCCGGGGACAACCACCAGAAGCAGCAGAAGGACGGAGCCGACAAGGGGCGAAGCCACGAAGAACCCACGGTCGCCGACGGCCCTGATGCGACGCTGCCCATCCCCGCCCGTCGGGATGCCCCGACCAAACCGCTGGACATTCGGCGGCAGATCGCCGCGAACACGGGCGCGGGAGCGGCCCTCCGTGCCCGGGCGAGCGTTCGTCCACAGCCAGGCCATGCCCCTCCCATACCCGGTGACGAGTCGTCGGAGCGTGTACCCGGGATGAGTCGTTGGAGCGTGCAGCGGGCCGACTTCGAGGGGATTTACCCGCCAGCACCGCCGATGCGCAGTGGAGTCCACTGACGTGGTGTACGGATCGCGATCGTCTAGCGACTCGCCGGAGTGGCGGTCCGTGACGTAGAGCGACCACCGCGTGATCCTCACGAGAAACCTGCGAAAGCGACTCGATGAGGAGATACGCGATGGCCGTGCGTCCGACTGTGGCCGATGCCGAGGGGTTCGGCAAGGAACTGCTGGCGGCGAGTCCGGATCTGTTGGGCTCGATGGTGAAGGCGTTCGCGGAGGCGTTGATGAGCGCCGAGGCGGACAGTGCCTGTGGCGCCGAATACGGCGAGATATCACCGGATCGAACGAATCGCCGCAACGGCTACCGGACGCGCGAGTGGGATACCCGGGCCGGGACACTTGATATCGCGATTCCGAAGCTGCGGACCGGGTCGTACTTCCCGGAATGGCTGCTGACCCGCCGCCGGCGGGCGGAACAGGCCCTGATCTCGGTCGTCGCGACGTCATATCTTCTCGGGGTGTCGACCCGCCGTGTCGACAAACTCGTCGAGCAGCTCGGGGTGGCACACATCTCGAAGTCGCAGGTGTCCGAGCTCGCGAAGCACCTCGACGGCCAGGTCGAGGCGTTCCGGTCGAGACCGTTGGACGCCGGTCCGTACCGGTTCGTGCAGGCCGACGCGTTGACGATGAAGGTCCGCGAGGGCGGCCGTGTGATCAACGTGCACTGTCTGCTCGCGGTCGGGGTCAACGGTGACGGGCACCGGGAGATCCTCGGCCTGGACGTCGTGAGCAGCGAGGACGGTGCCGGTTGGCTGGCGTTCTTCCGTGGTCTGGTCGCCCGGGGCCTGTCCGGGGTGCGGCTGGTGACCTCGGACGCCCACCGCGGTCTGGTCAACGCGATCGGAGCGACCCTGCCCGGCGCCTCGTGGCAGAGATGCCGGACTCATTACCTGCGAGACCTGCTCGTCCTGACACCGAAATCGTCGCAGCCGTGGGTCGCCACCGTCGTGCGAACAATCTTCGATCAGGCTGACGCGAACGAGGTCGTCGTCCAGTTCGACCGGGTCGTCGACGGACTGGCCGAAAAACTTCCTCGCGCTGCGGAACATCTCTCCGAAGCGAAAGTCGACCTGCTCGCGTTCACCGCCTACCCGCGGGAGATCTGGCGGCAGATCTGGTCCTCGAACCCGCAGGAACGCCTGAACAAGGAAATCAGGCGACGCACCGACGTCGTGGGTATCTTCCCTGACCGTGGAGCCATCATACGTCTCGTCGGTGCGGTTCTCGCCGAACAGCACGACGAGTGGATCGAAACTCACCGCTACTTCGGCGTGGAAGTCCTCGCGAAAGTCGACGCCGCGAACAACCCATCCGACACACCCGAGATCCGCGTGACACCCGAAGCCCTCGCCGCATAACCTTCAGTCAGGATCACGCGGAGTCACTCTCCGTACACCACGCCCCTGGACGTGACCCGATGCGCCTTGGCGCGTACGCTCGCCCACGCCCTCGGCACGACGCTGTCGTGCCGTCCGGCAGTCCAGGCCGTCAGATAGCCAGGGTTCTTCGTCGGGGTTTCGCCCGCCTGCGCTTCGCGTCATACATACGGGTATCGGCCTGATGGAGTATCTGTTCGGCGGAGGTGGAGGGCTGCCGCCCGTCGGCGATCGCCAGACCGATACTGATCTGTATCCGCGCAGGGCGACCGGCCAGGGTGATGGGCCGGAGCATGCCGATCGCGATCCGTCGGGCGCACTGCTCGCCGACAGTGTGGGGGCTGGCGTCGGTACTGGTGCCGGTGAGGAGGACGGCGAACTCGTCGCCGCCGAGACGGGCGGCGAGGTCACCGTCGCGTATGGCGGTGTGCAGGCGGGCTGCGACCGTACGGAGGAGTTCGTCGCCGGCGGAATGGCCATACGTGTCGTTGACGGTCTTGAAGTGGTCGATATCGCAGAACAACACGACGACGGGTGTTCCGTGTCGGCGGTGCGCGGTCACCGCCTTCTCGAGCTCGCGGGTGAACAGGACGCGGTTGGCCAGGCCGGTCAGCCCGTCGTGATGCGCCTGGTACTCAAGCCGCTGGTGCGCACGCCGTACATCGCTGACCAGCCGGCGGTTCTCCGCGATTATGACGATCTGGCGGAGGCTGACCAGCATGGCGAGGCAGATCGCCAGGTAGAGGGGCAGCCCGTACAACCCACCGTCGCGCAGGGCGCTTGCCAGGACGAGCGCCGCGGCGACGCTGAGCGGCAGATAGGGCAGATAGGCGTGCAGCCAGTGACGGACCTCCTGCCCCGACCAGAGGAATCGGCTGGCTGTGGGGCAGGCGACCGCAGGCGCGGGTGGCCGGCTGTCCCGCTCGGGGGCGATCATGGCGAGGGCGACCAGCAGTGGACCCGCGGCCGCTCCGAGCCATGTCGGCATGCTGCCCTCCGCGCCGTCCGGGTCAGGCAGGCTGAGCTGGACCAGCACCGTTTCGGACGCGGCGAGCACGACGAGGCCGGCACCGAGCAGGGCGACCGCGCGGCCGTTGCGGGGCCGGCGGAAGGTCGCCACGAGTACCAGAACCACCACCGGCAGCGCCAAGACGACCACGAAGGTGACCGCGATGACGAACGACGTCCCGCTGATCCTGCTGTGGGTGATGTCCCGCAGCACAGCGAACCAAGCGATCATGAGGATGGACAGGATGATCATCAGGCTGTCCAGTGCGATGACCGCGTGGGAGTACCGCGGCCACCAGCCACTGTCCGGAGGCGCTCGGGTCGGCCCGTCGCCGGTGCGGGCGGGCACGCAGATCAGGCCTGCGACCGTGAGGAGCGGAGCGATCAGGAACAGGCTCTCGCTGGGCGTCAGCTGAAGTTCCAGCGGATCACCGGAAGAGTACTGGCGTGTCCATTCGACCGCGCTGGGAAGCGCGGAGAGTGGGCCGGCGGCGACCAGCACCCGCCACCTACGGCCGATGCCGCGTGTGCGCGCGATGCCGATGACCGCGAACACGGTCGACGCCACGCCGCAGACGAACAGAGCCGTCGCCTGGGCGACCAGCCGCGGCTGACCGGAGAAGGCCAGCTGGCCCGCGGCCGCTGGTACGAACAGCGCCGTCACCAGCGCCAGCAGGATATGGAAGGTCCGATCCGTGACGGGCCGAGCCCGCACGCCGCGCACCCGGCCCGCCGAGGGCGTCCTGTCCCCTCGGGTCTCGATGCCGCCATCCGTCAAGGGCCGGCCTCCTTCAGCCATGTAGGCCCACGATGACCGCTCCGGAGATGACGCGCATGTCCGACGATCACGTTGCGCGACGTACGTCGATATTCATGATCCTCTTTATCGGCTCTGGCTCGCCTTCGGTGGTGACGGAGCATGGTCCACGGCTAGGCCTCACGTTGGAAGGCGGCCGATCCGCTCGGCGTGAGGCGACACGATGGTCATGTCGGGAACGAATCGTCTGGTTAAGCTGGTGTTTCCGGGTCTGTCGCCGCTGGTCATCGAGGATGCGGCCGGCGAGGGCAGTCTGGTCCGGTCCGAGTGCGGGCCCGGACATCTGAGGGGCCGGTGGCCTGCCCGGGTTGCGGGGTCGTGACCTCGCGGGTGCACAGCTATCACGAGTGGACGCTGGCGGATGTCGCGATCGACGCCCGCCGGGTGCTGTGATCGTGCGGGTCCGTCGGCTAGTCTGCCCGACCGTGGCTGCCGGCAGACCTTCCGCGAACAGCTGCCCGGGGTGCTGGAGCGGGGTCTGTTGCGTTGGGGGAAGGCAGGGCATGGTTGCCCCTGTCGAGCGGGTGATCAGATCGCGAGGGTGAGCTCGGTAAACGCGGCTGTCAGCCGTGCGTGCGGGTCAGTGCCGATCCCAAGTTCGTAGTGGCCGCGGCGGATGTTCTGGACGAACGATGCGACGACGAAGTCGCACAGAGTGAGTGAGACCAGTGATGGAGGGCCGGTGATCGGTACTGAGTCTCCGGGCTAGTGCTCGGGAGCCCGTCCCCGCCCTGGCACGCGCGCCGCATGCACCCCATGCGGCTGGGTGTGAAGCCCGGGGAAAAGCCCAAGAACCGATGTCCATCCGTCGGGAACAGGCGAGGGGAAGGCCGGAAGGGTGAATAAGGTGAACCCTTGATGGAAGCCTCGTAATCAGAAGCGCCGGAGATGGAATACAAGACCGGCGTCCAGGGCCTGCCGCTGGGAGACGGCGATGGCGGCTGGGGTTCTTTCCTCTGGCCGTATGAGCACCATGGCCCCGGGGTAGAGAGGGCACCCAATCCCGGCTGTATCTCACATGTGTGGAACGCGGAAACCCCGTCGAGGTCCGGAGAGCTGACCGGCTCCGGTAAGCCGACCGTGAGGGGGGCTTAATACTGTGGCGGGAAAGGATGACTCAAGAAGCGAAGGGCGGCAGCCGAAAGGTGACAGGAAGGCGGGTGCAGATGGCGGGGCCTTCAACCGGCCGCGCCCGCATAACTGGCCGTATACCAGGCCTGACCCGTGCCTGGGCCCGAAAGGGAGCTGACGTGAGCCAGGTGGCCCTTTGAACACACCGATGACCAGGAACCGCCCGAGTCCGAGGGGCACGTTGGGCGCTTCGGTGAAGGACACGACCAGCACCGCCGTGGTGGCGGTATCGGCCGTGCCCGAAGCCGGGGTGAACGGACCCGAGGACCTACCGGACTGGGATGCCCTCGACTGGTTGTCTCAGGACAGGCAGGTAGCGCGGTTACGGCAGAGGATCTTCAAGGCGACGCAGGCAGGCGATATGAAGCGCGCCCGAAATCTACAGAGACTGATGTTGCGCAGCCGTGCCAACACGTTGGTCAGCGTGCGGCAGGTAAGCCAGCGCAACTCCGGCCGAAGGACTCCGGGAGTGGACGGCGAGGTCGCCATGACCTCTCGGCAGCGGGCCTCGTTGGCCCATTGGCTGCATCGCTGCGGATCGGGCACGGTCCCACTCCCCGTCCGACGGGTGCACGTCCCCAAGAAAAATGGAAAAAGCAGACCACTCGGTATACCCGTCATCGCGGACCGCGCCCAGCAGAACCGGGTCAAGAACGCGTTGGAACCCGAGTGGGAAGCCCGGCTGGATGCCAGCCAGTATGGCTTCCGGCCCGGACGAGGCTGCCATGACGCGATCGAGAAGATCTTCTCCCTGCTGGGAAAGAAAGGGGCGAAACGCGGGTGGATCCTCGACGCGGATCTACAGGCCGCGTTCGACAGAATCGACCATCGCCACCTGCTCGGCCGCCTCCGCGGATTCCCTGGGAAGGATCAGATAGCAGGGTGGTTGCGGGCAGGGGTGGTGGACAACAACCGATACGCCCCGACCCCGGAAGGAACTCCCCAGGGCGGGGTCATTTCGCCGCTGCTACTCAATATAGCGCTGCAGGGCATAGAGGAAGCCGTCGGGGTCAGATATCGGAAGAATGGAGAACTGGCCCGGGACTGCCCCGCCGTCGTCGTCTACGCCGACGACCTGGTCGTGCTGTGCCACAGCCGGGAACAGGCCGAAGCGGCGCGGGAGTGCCTTGCTGTGTGGCTGGCTCCGAAGGGTCTGCGTCTCAACGACGCAAAGACCCGGATCACCACCGACACCGAGGGCTTCGACTTCCTCTCATTCAACGTCCGCCGTTACCCGACGAAGGACGGCCCGAAAATTCTTATAAAACCCAGCGAGGAGGCGCTGGTCAGGATACGGCGGCGGATGAAGGCCGAACTGCGGGCGCTGCGGGGACAGCCCGCCTCGGCCGTGATAGGCAAGCTGAACCCCGTCATCAGGGGGCAGGCGGCCTACTACCGGACAGGGGTGGCAAAGAAGGCGTTCAGCGATCTGGACCGGGTCCTCTGGGTGCAACTCGACCAGTGGGCTCGGGGCGCCCACCCCAACAAAGGCCGACAGTGGATCATAAAGCGCTACTGGGGCCCATTCAACGAGTCCAGGAACGATCAGTGGGTGTTCGGAGACCACAAGACCGGCGCCTACCTGCATAAATACGCCTGGACTCCGATCATCCGGCACGTCATGGTCGCGGGCCGGTCGTCACCGGACGACCCGGCCCTTGCCGATTACTGGGCCGACCGACGTCGGCGGCAGACCCGTCACAGCCCACCATTGGCATCGTCCATCCAACACGCCCTGCGCGTACAGGACGGCAGGTGCCCGGGTTGTGGCCACAGTCTGCTGTTCGCCGACCGCACCCCGAACCTCCCCGGCGAATGGGAGAACTGGTTCCGCGCAATCCGCAAGGCGATCGAACGAAAGGACATCATCACAGGAAACGCGGACGGCCGGGCTGGACGCCACACAAGCACGACCCAAACCATGCACATGGGGATATACATGCACGCTGACTGCGCCCGCCGCCAACCCGGCAGCAGACGCAGTTGACACGGACAGCAACTGCAGAGACTGCAAAGCCAAAATGGGCTGCTTGAGCCGTGTGCGTTGGAAGGCGCACGCACGGTTCTGAGGGGACGGGGACGCAGCAATGCGCCCCCGTTACCCGACCATGCCCTACGCTGATCGTCTGGGCAGAGCGCAGGCGTTTCAACCCGCGCATGGGTCGGAGTCTGGCTTTCAGGCGGCTGTGGTCGGATTCGATCCGGTTGTTCTCCCGCGCGGCGTCGACGTGGCGGGCGCCGGGAAGCAGCTCGTCGAGGACCCGAGGGTAGACAGGGGCCTTGTCGGTGGTGACCTCGACCGGCCGGCGGCCGTGAGACAGCGCCGCGGTGAAGAACTTTCGGGCCGCGGCCTGGTCGCGTCGTTCGCTGGCGAGGACGTCGATGACGTGTCCGTGCTGGTCAACCGCCCGGTGCAGGTACGTCCACCGGCCGGAGATCTTGACGTAGGTTTCGTCGACGAACCACCTGTCCCCAGGGCGGTGCCGACATGGCCGCGCGGCGTCGACCAGCAAGGGCGTGAAGCGTTGGACCCATCGGTACACAGTTACGTGATCAACTTCGATGTCGCGCTCAGCGAGCAGCTCCTCGACGTCCCGGTACGACAGCGCGAACCGTAGGTACCAGCGGACCGCCAGCACGATCACCTCGGGCGGGAACCGGAACCGACGAACGCCGACGTCGGAACCGGTGGACGGACACGACGTCGGCGCATCGTTCGATCATGACTGATCCGCAGCCGCGTGATGGCGGACTTCGCCGATGCAACACTGCCGCGCGAACCACCTGCCCGTGGTTCTCGATGCCTTCAAGGCGTCGCGCTACCCGGAGTGGTTCGAGGCGCAGGAATACATCCTGAACAGGTTGTCGAGGGAGCACGCCGCCGGATGCGCCTGGCGTGATCTGCCGCAGCAGGCACGCGACCAGGCCAATACCATCGGGCTGATCTATGACGACCTTGGTAAACTCATCGCGCACCAGGTGATCAGCGAAGACCTGGTTATCGGCTCCTACGGCGAATCGATCGTGTATCTGTGGGACGCCCTGGCACCATACGTCTACGCAGAGCGAGAACATATACCAAACTTCTGGGTCTACTTCGAGGACCTCGCGGCACGGACCGCCAAGACGTCGACCCGGGCCGTTTACGCGAAACTACGTCTCCGCAAGCGCCCGCCACGCCGGCAACCAGATGCGGCCTGATTCAGCCAGGCACCAGTGTCGACCGGAACTCCCTTGCCGGCGGGGCCGGCGGACCCGACCCCTCACACCCCACCCACATTAATGATCCCTTTCGGTATCCCTTACCTCCTCCTCGATCGGCGAAGAAGACGTGATTCGTCCAACTGGCAATCTCCTGCGAGTTGTTTGCGCGTGTCTCCTCGTCTCTTCGCCCCGTTGACTCAAGGTCGATGGTCAGAGGCGGGTCGGGTGGCGCCCAGGTAGATGTCCGCACCCCAGGCGACCCCTACGGTCGGGAACGCCTCGACCCGGATGACGGCGCGCCTCGATGAGGCGCGTCCACCATCACCGGCCGGCCGTCCCGGACTCCCAGGTAGAGGCCGACATGAGTGACTCCGCCGGGCCGCCACCAAAGAACACCAAGTCACCAGGCCGCAGTTCGGCACCAGCCGGAAGGCGGGGCCATGCGTCGAACTGGCCCTGAGCGTGATGTACGACGCCTACGAGCGTGTGTGTTCACTCGCTGTGGGCTTCGGTTTCGAGCGGTGGAGGCCCACTGGGTCGTGCTCGTGCCGGCATTGCCCGGCTCGCACGCGCTGCTGCCGAGGCAACCCCTGCGCGGGTGGAGCGCCGCGCCGTCGGTCAGGCTCACGGTCGGTGATCGCGAGCGAATCGATGCCGGCAGGGACCGACCGCGGTTGCCTTTCTCGTGAGCGGAACGGGATGGCGCCCCGGCAGGTCGCGGAGCGCCATCCCCGTGGCGGTGGTGAAATCGGAGCTATCGCTTTTTCTGGTCACGGCCTCAGCCGAACTCGCCCTTTCGCGCGCCGTCCAGGAACGCCGTCCACTCGGCCTCGGTGTAACGCAGCATTGGGCCGTCCGGGTCCTGCGAGTGACGGACAGCCCGACCGCCGTCGGGCAGCTTAGCGACCTCGACGCATGCCCCCTTGTCGTTGGACGCGGTCGCCTTCACCCAGGTCAGCCCGCCCGGGAGTTCCGTGCTCATCCCCTTACAACTCCTTCATCACACTTGCGATCTTGTCGGTTGACGCCTCAGCCGACAGAGCCTCTGTCTGTAGCCGATCGAAGATATGCTGGTAGTGCCTCACTTCTTGCGGCTTCTCGATGTACAGGCTTCCAGTCGGGATCTCTATGTACACAACGTCAGGATCATCTTCGTCGGTGAACCCCAGATACGTGAAAGGCGTCCCGAGCGGGGGGTGCGCCCCGATGCTGTACGGCGCGACCTGGATCGTGACATCGTCACGGCTGCCCACATCCAGGAGGTGGCCGAGCTGGGACCGATGGACGTGCCGGCCACCGACTGGTCGCCGTAGTACGGCTTCGTCAAGGACGACATCCACCTTCGGCGGGTTCGTTCCGAGTACCCTCGCCTGCCTGTCGGCCCGCAGGTCGAGACGCTTCGCTACCTCCTCCTCAGCGGCAAGCCAGTCCGTACGGATCACGGCATTGGCGTAGTCCCGCGTCTGGAGGAGACCGGGCACGACCGCGGAGTGGTAGTCCTTGATCTCCGTGGTGTCGCCTTCCAACCCGATGTAGACCTGGAGCCACCGGGGCACGACATCACCGTACGGTCGCCACCAGCCTTGCTGAGTCGTGGTCTTCGCCAGTTCGAGAACGGCTTCGCGGGTCGCAGCGTCGGCGACGCGGTACAGGGCAAGAAGATCGTTCGCATCCTTCAGCCTGACCGACACCGCGCCATTCTCCTGGCGGTAGATCGTCTGTACGGAGCAGCGGAGCACCTCCGACGCCCGCTCCACGGATACGTTGGCCGCCTCGCGCAACCGGCGTAGCTCTCGACCGAGCCGGCGGCTGCGGACGGTAGTTCCCGACGCTTGACGCGCCAACGCTTCCTCCTGTCTGGAACGTCTGGGCTGACTTTCCCGTGCTGGGCGAGTCTCCCACCCCTCGTCCTCCGGCGTCGGGTAGGACCACACCGCCACAACTACAGTACAGATGCACTTGCATCTAAAGCTGTAGTGCTTCATCATTATGCTGTGAGCAGGTCCCCCTCAGCGCTCCGTTACCCCCGCTCGGTGGGATGGAGACAGCCGGGGTGCGCGCCGCCATGATCAGCCTCCCGGCCCTCACCGCGTGCCGTCCCCCGAGGGCTAGGAGCTGATCCCCCACCTCCACTGGCAAGGGCATGGCAGGGAGAGCGTGATGGACGACTCGGGAGAGACCAGGCAGGAACCTGCCAAGGCAGGCCGAGGGGAGAGGGCTAAAGATGATCGCCGGTTCGTGGTGTGGGAGCCGGACGCGCTCGGGGCGTTCGCCGACTTCGACAGCGCCCACGTGTCTGCGCACGGGCGAATGCGGCAGGCACGTACCCGTCTTTCCCTGACCGTTGATGACCATGTGGCGAAGGTCAGCCGCCGCCTGTCCCACGCGCGCTGTGAGCTGGTGGCCTGGGCTGAGTTCGTCGTCCTGCCTGGCTGTGACCTGCGGTCACTGCACGCGCCATCAACAGCGACACCGGCCAGTGCATGCATGAACGTCACGATCATCGGCATCCGCACCAGTCGTGCGCCGGCCGCAGCGTGAGGGGCTCGGCGTGACAGCGGCCGACCGGTCGCCGATGATCCGGGTGGCGGTGGCGCATTTCCCGCCGACCGTGGCCGCTGTGCCCGAGGTGCGCGCGAGGACCGCAGGCACGCTGATCGGGTGGTCGGTGGACACCGACGCCGTGAGCACCGTCGAACTCGTCGTGGGAGAGCTCGCCTCCAACGCCGTGAAGGTGAGCCGTCCGCAGGATGTGGTGGCCGTGCGGCTGACGGCGACGAGCGGGCAGGTCGTGGTGGAGGTGTGGGACAGCAGCGACGTCGGTCCCCGGATCGGGAGTCCGGAGGCGTTCAGCGAGGACGGACGTGGCCTGGTCCTGGTTGATGCGCTGTGCAGCACATGGTCGTGGTATCGGGTCAAATCGGGCGGAAAAGTCGTCTGGGGTGAGATACGGGCGGAACTGCAGCCGATGCAACCGGGGACCGAGGCGGGGCGGCTGGAACAGCGCACGGCACAGCCCACCCCAGATCCGATTAGGCCGGTGACCTTTGAGGAGAATCCGGCGCTGCTGCGCCGGGTCGTCGACGGGCTACGAGCCCTGGACGACTGGCACCTTCCCGGCGCCAGGGCCGCCCCGCCCAGGACGCCCCCACCCGCCACCGCGGTCGGACAGCCAACCCGCACGGCAGCGCGACGTGCGTGATGACCAATCCCAGTCCCACCACCCGTGCCCTGCCGCTCAGCCCAGGGGATGGGACGGCCCCGCCCGTGTCGAAGACCATCGACCATGACACCGGCGTCCACCGGGCGATACGGGCTGTGCGGATCGCGTGACCCCCCACGTTCCTCTCGTTCCAGTCGCCCTACGCCCGATCGTGCTCACCGCGCGCATGGCGGCCCTGCCCGAGATCACCCCACCGGGGGATATCGCCCGGATGCTCGCGCTGTTTACCCCGCCCATCGACCCGGCCTCACCGGAATGGACCGCGCTACGCGCCGCCCTCGACCGCTACGACGCCGCGCAGAACCAGGCCAGCCGCGACGCGGCCCGTACACAGATCCACATCGCCGCCGTCATCCTGCTCACCAGCGCGACCAGCGCGACCAGCCCGCACCATGTGCCGACACAGCGAACACCGCGGAACCCGGGAGTCGCACATGACCATTGATGACCCTCCGGTCATCAAGAGGAACCGCAATCTCACGGCGATGGCCGCCACCGACCTACGGCAGCCGCGTGCTACGGCCCTCAGCGAGTTTGCCTGTCTGACCATACCGGTCACCGGGTCCGCCGGCCCGCAGCTCTGCATCGGCTTGCCGACGGTGCCCTGGCGGCGGAGGTGCCTCCCGCAGCGGGGAGCCGAGATCTCGGTGTCCGTGTCGTCACTGAGGATACCGACCAACCCCGCCCACATGCCCGAGCGAGGCATGGATCAACCAGTCCCCGCGATCATCGGGACCGAAGCTGCTCCACCGACCAACCAAGCCGCCGCCTGATGTCTCACCGGGGTTGACAGGCTCTGCCCAGACTGACAAGGAGCGTGGAGACCATGGAAAGCCGCCTCGGCGTAGATGCACGCCGGGTCCATCACTCGCGCCGTACGAGGACCGCCGTTGTCGACCAGCACGCTACGTGGATCGCGGTGAACCCCATCCAGGGCTGTCCAAAGGCCTGCTCGTACTGTTTTCTGAATGAGCGCGGGCAGACCGCCGTCCGGCCCGAGCAGTTGGCCACTCCGGTGGAAACGGTCGACATGCTAACCGCCTCGCCGTACTACGCGCCGGATCGCCCGGTGGCGCTGTACACCTGGACCGATGTGATGGCGCTGCCGAGTTCCCGCGCGCACCTCGCCGACCTGCTGGCCGTGCTGGTAGAGCGGCAGATCTCCAACCCCCTCGTGCTGATCACCAAATGCCCGATCCCCGATGAAACACTCCATGTGGTGACCACGGCTCGCCAGGCCGGACTACGGACGATCGTGTATTTGAGCTATTCGGGCCTGGGGCGCGACATGGAACGTGGCATCCGGCATGACCAGTTGAAGGCCACCTTTCCTCGGCTGGCCGACGCGGACGTCCCCGTCGCGCACTACTGGCGGCCCGCGTTCCCGGAGTCCGCGACCACTGGCACGATGGAAGCGGTCTTCGACTGGGCGGCGGAGTACGCACGCTGCACCGTGGCTGCCGGTCTGAAGGTGGAGTCCGCCGCGTTGGCCCGACTCGCCGAGCTGTGGTCGGAGCTGGCCACCACGCCGGGTGTCACCGCGGCCGAATGTGTGTACCCCCAAGCGTTCTGGGACTTCATCCACGCGACTCATAGGCGCCGGCCCGGCTATCCGTTGTTCCACACGAACTCCTGCGCCCTGGCCTATGTACTCGACCAGTCGGACCGGTTCGGGGTGTTCGGCAGCAGCGTGTGCACGGCACGCAACCATTGCCCCGCCGCCCAACGCCGCCGCTGCGAAGCCGACCTTCTCAGCCGACCCGCCCTGACCGAGGCGGCCGTTCGCACCGCGTTGAACCGACGTGGCCACCCCGACACGCCGTTCACCCTCGACCACCCCCATGGAGAAGTCGTGATCCATGCGGTCCTGCCGACGAGCGCCGCCGCCGCGCTGACCCAAGACCTTGGCATGCGGGTACGCATCGCGCGCCAGCACAGCGACCCCTACTGGAGCAGCGGAACAGCCGGCGCCCTCCCACTGGTCATCGGTGATGCCCGATGACACCCGAGGACCTGGCCGGCGCGCTGACCGACGTGCGCCGGCTGCGGGCAGGGTTCGCGGGCACCGCGCCGCAGCCGTGGACCGCGACCACTGCCGCCGCCGAGATGACCGTCCAACTCGGACACCTGGCCCTGTGTCTGCTCCGCCGGCGGGGAGCCGACACCACCGGCCTCCACGATCCGCAGCGGCCGATCACGAACACCGGGGATGAACTAGCCGACGTGCTCTTGGCCGCGCTCAGCGTGCCCACGCTGGCCGGCACAGAGCCCGCCGCGCTTCCGACAGCCGGACCGGAAGGCCGTGACGGCGAGATCGAACATTTCCTGCGCCTGCTGATCACGGTGGGCCAGCTCGCCGAAGCCGCGATGATGCACGACGGATTCCGTCACCAGCCCACCGGCACACCGCCGTCGATCCCGGCAGCCAGCGCCAGCGCGGTCACGGCCGCCGGCACGCTGGCCAACCGCCTCAGGCTGGACCTGCTCGCGGAATTCCGCGCCATGGTGCTCGACGCCGACGCCTTCCTCCGCGCCAGGAATAGCACCCGATGACCGAGCAGGGTGACTTCGCCGCGCATCGCCGCGACGGCGACGACGTGATCAAAACGTTGAACGGACAGCACCCGGCGGGGTCCCGGTTCGCGGCAGTGGCGCAGAACGCCGGGGCGACCGGCATGAACGCCTACCTGTCCACGCTGCGAGCAGCCGGAGTCACCCTGCCATCCCGCCTGTCGGTGGAATCCACCCAGCCGCTCGCGGTACGGCATCGCTGGGTCACCGGCCCGACGCTGCTCGACCACGCCAGCATCAACCCGCCTCGTTTCATCGACGCGGTCATCGAGATCGCCGGATGGGTACGCGCCCTGGACGCCACGGATGCCCGCGTGGACACCAATCTGGTGAACTTCTGCCTCGCCGAGGACCACGTCGTGCTGGTCGACGTGCTGCCACCGCTCATCCCGAGCATGCGTCCGGAGCCGTCGAACCTGTTCGAGGAGCTGTTCGACGCCTTGTGCTTCGACACCACGGTGACCCTCGACGCGATGATCGGCTACGCCGCCCGCGCGCTCCTGCATCCCTCTGCCACCGCGGCGGCAGGCCAACGCGAGGATCTCGCATGCCTGGTGTCGCCGACAGCTACCCAGCCCGTCGAGTCGTTCTCCGCATGGTGGTTCCGGACGCGAGCCGTGCTGGCCTTGCGCGCGCTGGCCGGGCAGGCCGAACCTGCGAGCGCTCATACCTTCTTCGCCCTGACCTCCGTACGGGCGTTCCGGGATCTACCCGAAGCAGAACGGGCCCGCCGCATCCGGCAGGCCGACCAGGCAGTGAAGGAGCTTGCCCTGACATGAAACCGTCAGCCCATCCATCGGCGGCCCTGGCCAGGTGGGACTGTCACGCCGGAGATGTGGCGTTCGCGATCACAGCACCATCCACATGGCTGTCAACCCAGCAGACGTACCTGTCGGACTTCCTCACGACACCACCAGGGGAACTCGATCTGGCCGGGTTCAGCATCCGAGTGCACACCGACGACCTGGCATTTCACCAGGTCGTCGCGACCATCACGCGCTCGCCGACCACAAGCTTCATCGAACCGGTTCCGGGACTGCTGATGCAGACGGCCGACGACCCGACGGGCCGCCGTTGCTACGTCATCGCCACGGACAAGGTGGAACACCAGCCGGGCGCGTACGCCGTGACCGTGCACGGCCACGACATCGATCTGTTCACCCATACCGGGACCGTGCGCCCGCATCGCTACCCGATCAGGCTCATCCGGGAGGCCATGCTGCGCACCTACGAAGACGCCGGCGGTGTCATCTTCCACGCGGCTGGTGTCGATGTCGGCGGCACGGCCGTGATGGTCTGCGGACCCCGTGGGGCGGGCAAGACCACCGTGGCTGCGGCGCTGCTGCGGTTACCCGGCGCTGCTTTGATGTCCAACGATCGGCTTGTCCTCCACAAGGGTGATCACGCGGTCGCGGTGCCGCTTCCGGTGCCGACCGGGCGAGGCACCATCGCAGCGTTCCCCGAGCTGGAGAGCCTGGTTCGACGCACCGCCGGCACCGGCAGCGGGCTCGACAGGATGCCCGCGGACATCGGCTCGACGGTCAAGCACGCCTTCACCGCCCGCCAGTTCGCCGAGGCGTTCGGTGCCCGCCTGATCTCACGGTCGGCGCTGCGGATGGTCGTGGTGCCCCGGCTGGCCGATACGAGCAAGCCGGCACAGACACGCCGCCTGACCGCCCCCGAGACGCGCCGGATCGTCGCAGCGAACTGCTTCACCCCCCGCGACGAGTTCTGGGTCCGGCCCTGGCTGGTCCCCCGCCGCAGTACGGACGACCAGCTCGACCGCCACGCAAGGGCCGCGATCGAACACATCGCGGCGGCCGTGCCGTGCATCGAGGTGAACTTCGGCGCGCACAACCCGATCAGTGACCTCGCCCGCATCCTTGAGAGCGCAACGGGAGGTATTCGGTGATGCCAGAGGCCTGGACAGCGGTGGTCACCGCGGCGGGGCACGCGACACGGTTCCGGCCCTTCAGCACGATCGTCCCCAAGGAGATGCTGCCAGTCGGGCACCGGCCCGCCGTCGACCATGTCATCTCCGAATGTGTCCGAGCCGGAGCCACCACTGTCATCGTCGCCACCCGGCCCGATGATGTCGTCGTGCCCGCCTACCTGGATGTGCTGCGCGACGACGGTGTGCCCGTCGAGGCCATCGCCGAGGACCTCGGGCACGGTTACGGCAACGGCACCCCGCTACTCACCCTGCGGGACAGACTCTCCGCGCAGAATTCCTTCGCCGTGGCGTTCGGCGACGAGGTGCTGCTGGGCGGACACGACCTCGCGGCGATGCGCGACCTCGCCAACGACGGAGCCGACGCGGTGATCGCCGCGCAACTCGTAGCCCCCGCCGACATCGCTTCGTTCGGTGTGATCGACACCCATCCCGACAACCCCGACCGCGTCCTTGGCATCCGGCAACGCCCCGATCCAGCCACGGTGGTAGAACCGCTCGCGGTCGTGTCCCGACTCATCCTGCGACCGTCGATCTTCGATCTGCTCGTCCCGACCGAACACGCCCGCGGAGAAGTCGATCTCGGAGTGGCCGTGGGTGAAATCGCCCGGATCGCCGACGTGCGTGTCCACCGGATCAGCGGACGCTGGGTCACCGTCGGTGAGCCACACCGATACCTCGAAGCCCTCCAAACCTACTGGCAACTCCAGACGAAACCCGCCGTTCACCCCTGAGGACAACCGTGACGCTGATCGATATTTTCAACGACCGCTACGAACCCGTCGGCACCGAGGACAAGAAGGCCGCCCACGCCACGGGCTTGTGGCACCGCACCTTCTCCGCACTCGCGATCAACCCCACCACCCGGCGCGTGCTCCTCCAGAAGAAGGCCCCCGGTCGCTACAGCTTCGACCGGCCCGACTACGCCGACATCACCGTCGGCGGCCACTACCAGGCCGGTGAGACCATCGCCGACGGCGTGCGGGAAGTCCACGAGGAACTCGGCCTGCCCGTCGCCTACGCCGACCTGCACCCGATCGGCCTGCGGCAGACCGCCGTCACCCTCGCCCCCGACTACATCGAACGCGAGTTCCAACACTGGCATCTGATCCCCTTGGACGTGGCGTTGGAGGAGATCCCACTCGCCGATGCTGAGGTATCCGGCCTGGTGGACATCGCCTTGGGCGACGCGATCAAGCTCGCCGACGGTGACACCGACACCGTGCCCGCCCGCTATGCCACCCGCACCGACATCGGGCTTGAGTACCGCGAGGCCGCCCTGACGACGGCCGACCTCATCCCCAACTACCTGAAACTCGATCAGCTTTACCTCCGCCTGTTCATCGCCGCGCGTCGCTTCTGCGCCGGCGAACGCGCACACCTGTTCTGGTGACCGCCGAGAACCGAGCCATCTGGCTTCGGACATGGCATCGAGCGCCAGATGCACGCGGCATTGAGCACGATCTGATCTCCGAAAGGAAGATCAGATGACGATCGATTTGAGCGCCAGGCGGCGCGTCCACCACACCGGTAGACAAGATCGGTGTCCTTTGACAGCGAACCTGCGCCGCGTGCCATCGAAGGCGACCCATGTCAACGGCCATTTCGTTCTCCCCGTAGGCGGCCTGCGGTTGTCCCCACATACAGGGATTTTTCACTGGCCACCGTCAATCAGCGATGGGTAACGTCGAGGAATGATTGGTCGGGGAGCCCGGGGGGATCACACCCCCGGGCTCCCACAGATCCCGGCGTGACGTAGGGTAGGCCGTCGGCGAGGTGCCAGTTGCCTGGTCCTTTTCCGACGGCCCCCCTCCGAACCAGCCGTGCCCGCTTTCCGTAGCAGCGGGCTCTCCAGTGCTCATCGTGGTCTGCGTGTGAGACGTCCGGCGTGGATGTCCTCGTGGCAGGCGCGGCAGACGCCGAGGGTCTTGCGGTTGGCTACGCAAGCGAGAACGGGATCTGGCCCCGGCCTCGTCGACGTGTCCGCCCCGGCCGACCTGGACTGGGACCCACCCATGCCCCCTCCTGGAGCCCTCGCCCAGGCCAACACCGCCCGGCGCGGGGCGGACGGCCCTGGCTGGCACTGCGGCCGGACCAACGGCCCACACCCGGCCTGTGTCCGCTGTGCTGCGCCGGTGGGACCCGCCACATCGACCTGCTGGCCGGCTTACCAAGCATGGCGACTGTGTTCACCACGGTGTCCGGCTCGTCCGAGCTGCCCATCATGATCGCGCACCGTGATGGCGGGCTGGCCGAGCCGGCCGACGACGCCGTGGCCATCCTCGGCCATTACGCCTGCCAGGGTCTGAAGCGATTGTCGCCCGCAGCACGCTCAGACTACTGCTGGCGCCCGAACCCGACCAGGCAGTCCGCCGGCGACGCGTCCCGCGCGGCCGTGCTGTGGCGCGAGGTGAAGCGGCCACTCGATGGCCGGGCGTGCTCGCGGAGATCGGCGGCGTCGTGCGTGTGGCGTTCGGCGCAGGCGATCTGCCCCGTCGCGATCGCGACCCGCGAGCATATCCGCGGAGGTGCCGGGTCCTTCCTGCAGACTGTCGACATCGCGTTCGACGACCGCCTCCTGCGGCGATCCTGAACCTCACGGTCACCGGGAGCGGCGGTCTGATCGCGATGAAACGAACGCCTCACGGCCACAGGTATCAGCCCTACGTCGGCGATGCAGAGCCAGCCCTTGCCGATTGGCCGCGTTGCGCCCGCCGCACGAGCAGATCAGGAGTAGCCCGTGAAACTCACCATGATCCTCTGCGATGCCGCCCAGGTCTCGGAAGGCAAGCTGTACATTCTCGGCGGCGGCTGGAACCTCATCGGGCCGTCGCCTGCTCCGTCCGCCCTCGGCATCCTGATCGAGGTTCCCTGGGACCGAGCGAACTCACCGTTCACGCTGCAACTCGAGCTACACGATCAGGACGGCGCACCAGCCGTCCAGCCCGGGCCGGCCGGGCCTCAGCCCGTACGGCTCGAAGCAATCATAGAGGCGGGCCGCACCCAGGACCTCGCCGAGGGCTCCCCCCTGCAGATCCCTCTCGCGATCACCCTACCGCCGCTGACACTGACCGCGGGCACGCGTTACCGATGGGAGGCCACCATGGCCGGCGAACCGGAACATGACGGCTGGAACGTCAGCTTCCAGACCAGGCCAGCCGCACGCCCGCTCACTCCGGAGACCGTCGGATTCGACGACTGAATCACGAGCACCTCGCGACGACACGAACCGCCGCTGCGCTCGGCGTGGCCTCCCTGCGACGGTTAGAGGAGCACGGCCTTGGTTCGGAGCCCATCGGTGGCTACCGACGGTCGCGGTCGTAGGGGGTTGGCTGCGGCGGCCCCATGCAGTTCATCCTGCCACGGCGATCGTCATGGCGACCGTGGCGTAGTTAGCCATCACGTGGCTCATCCATGATGACGGATAGGGCCGGGGATATCCCGATTCGGCGATTCGGTGGCCCCATCATCGAGACCGGCACCCAGTCCTACCGCCTCGCCCACACCACCCCCAACAGCCCACCCCAGACCCGACCCTCCTGCCCTCACCACCAGCGGCGCTCACTCCCGCTGACACGACCTACCAGCCGTCCGCGACCGGCAGACACTCCCCCCCACCGACAAACGGCGCCGACTCGCGTCATAGCCACGCTGGGTAGCTGACCAGGTGGCGATCGTGGTCTTACCGGTCCCGGTGGAACGGCTGACGAGGCCAACGCCGGTCTCCCCGCGAGCCATGCCGCGCGGGATGGGGACGCCGCGCCACGGACAGCTCACCGGCCCCTAAGTCGACCGGTCGCTGGTGACGCGGGTCCCGTCGGCCCGTGCCCGACCAAGGTCGGCCGCAGCGCGCGGGCGCGAGGGCGGCCGATGTCTTCCCCCGCGCCAGGTCAGTGGTCGTGCGGGTAGGTGTAGAGAGCGAGGCGAGCGATCAGCTTCTCGGGGGTTGTTCCCAGGGCTTCGGCGAGGGCGATGAGCAACGCGGTGGCGACCATGGTCAAGGTGCGCAGGATGCGCTGGGGGTTGCTCTGCACCGCGTGGAAGATCAGTTCTTGGCGTACCGCGTCCAACGGTGCCGTGGCCGGTGTCGTGTCGGCCATGTCGAGGCGGGCAGTCAGCAAGGCGACGGCCGGGTCTGCGTCCGTGCTTTGGCGGGCGTGGAGGACGGCGATGTCCTGGAGCGTGGTCTGCGGGGATGTGTGGGTGGTCTTGGCGAGCTGCAGCAGAAGTCCGACGGCCAGCCGTTCCACGCTGGTGATGGTCTCGATCGGGGCGCGGGTAGCGGCGTCGCGGATGATCGCGTCGAGGTGTCGCTGTGCGGCCCGCAGCGCGGTGGTGTCCGGGCCGCCTTCGTGGTCTGCGACGTGGAGCTGGCCGGTAAGCAGGGCCAACGTGCGCTGGGCGGCGCTCGCGGGATCGGTCACGGTCGCCCATTGTGAGCCTCGTGGTGCGACCCGGTCCACTCGCCGCCGCGACCGCGCCTGCCAGCGGTATCCTGGCGTGCGGCAGGCCGAGAGGAAACCGCGGGGCTCTTCGGGACCGCATCCCGGACCCGGTCCTCCGACAGGAACGTCCTTTCCGTGATCCGCGCTGGGGTTATAGCCGGCGCTGAGAACAGGGTCCTCTGCGCTCGGCGCCGCGTCACCCGGGCACGAGGATCAGCGCACGAATCCGCAACAGCTTCTCCTCTCGTCCGGGTCGATCTCCCGGACCCGCGCGCGTTCCGCCATGCCCCGGATCACCGAACCGGCAGCGGCGAGGGATCCGGTCTGGCGCGCCGCTCACCACTGCAGGCAAACCATGGCGGTGCCGCCCGGATCATGCGGATTGCACGTGCAGGATCGTGCGGCGGATCTCCTCGATGGTCTGGTCGAGGGCGGCGATGGCCGCGTTGAGTCGTGCGCTGATGAGGTCGCCGGCTACGCGGGTCAGGGACTGCAGATGCAGGCCGATGGCGAACAGGCGTTGCAGGACAAGGTCACCCAGGTCACGGGCGATGCGGTCGCGATCCTCGAGAACCGCGAGGCGTGCGTGTTCCTGGTGTGCCTCGGCCAGATCGAGGGCGAGCGCGGCGTCGGCGGCGAACGCCTCGACCAGCTCGATGTCGGACGCGGCAAGGTGCGGCGAGCTGGACCGGTACCCAAGGATCATGATCGGCGATGTGTTCCGGGTGAGGCGTAGCGGGACGGCCAGCGCGCCCGTGAGGGTCAGTTCCGGGGTGGGAACGGCCCGGTTGCCTCGCACGTGCAGACCTTTCAGAACGACGGTCTGGCCCGCGGTGGGCATGTCCGCCCCGGCGTCGGGGTCGCGGGTGACGGTCAGCCCTCGCAGTGCCTCCGCGTCGGCGGGCAGGTCGGGGGCCACGGCGGCGGCGGTCACGACCAGGGCGCCGTCTTCGTCGGGGACGGCGAGGATGCCCAGGTCTGCGGCGGCTGTGCGCCGGCCGATCCGCGCGACGAGACCGAGCGCGTCGCGGGGGTCCGGGGCGGCGAGCACGCTGGTCGTGATCTCGGCGCTGGCCGCCAGCCAGGCCCGGCCCCGCTCCGCCCGCCGGCAGAGCCGGTGTGCCTCCCGCTCGGCCCGACGCAGGTCGGTGATGTCGGTGAAGACGAGCGCGAGCATCTCCTCACCACCCCGCAGCCAAGGGATCACCGTGATTCGCACCGACCGGGCGGAATCGTGCTCCCCTCTCAGATCGAGATCGCCGACCTGGGCGTGGTGGGTGGCCAGCGCGGCCGCGATCATGCCCCATTCGCCGCCCAGGCAGCGCTGGTGCGGACCGGCCGGCGACAGCCGTTCCGTCAGCTGGTCGAGACGGTCCCCCACACACTGGGGCACGCCCACGATCTCGTCGATGACCGGTGAACCACGCCACAGCCGCAGGTCGGCGTCATACAGGGCCACCCCTACCGGCAGCTCGCCGACGGGAACGCCCGTGGACACCAGGTCCAGCAACGCGGCGTGCTCCCCGATGGTCTTCTCGTCTCGGCGGGCGGCAGTGACGTCCAGGATCGTCCCGATGTTGCCGACCACCGCGCCGGCCGTGTCCCGCACGACGGTGGCCCTGATCTGGACCCGGCGGTAGCTTCCGTCCCGGGTCCGATAGCGGGTCTCGTGGTGGCAGTGGTCGGCACCGCCCGCGACCACACTCATGAACAACGTGACGGTGTACTCGACCTCGTCAGGGTGGACATAGTCCAGGAACCGGGCACCCAGACTGGCGACGACATCGAAACCGGTCAGGGTCGTCCAGGCCCGGTTCAGGTAGGTCCAACGGCCCTCAGCGTCGGTCCGGAACACCACCTCACTTAGCGAATCCAGCACATCCTCGGCCTCGCGGCCTCGGGCCGCGTCCCCATCGCGCCCCGCCCCGGTCCGCCGCGAATCCCCGCGCTGCAGAGTCCCTCTCGACACAGACCTCACCGATGGTCGCCTCCCCCCGCGACGGCGGATCCCCTCACACAGACGAGCCCGCGCGGCCCGCCGATCGCCCCCGACCGGCAGGCGACGGCCGACGAGCACACCGCGAGACCCTGACGCTGTCCCACGCCCTATGCTCCACAGCCCCGGTAGCCCTTCTATCTGGCGTTTCCGCCCGCTATCTAGCCAACTCAGATGCACAAATCACATCTATGCAGCACCTGCATCAGCTTTCCACCGCAACAACGCAGCGGACCACACATGGCCACGACGTACACCGCGTCCCCACCCGAGGCCTGCGGCTGAGGTGGCCGCACCGGTACGGCGCGATCCAGGGCCTGCATCTGGTGACGGTGGGGACAACCGCAGGCCGCCTACGGGGAGAACGAAATGGCCGTTGACAGCTGATCGTGACGGAACCCGAAAAATTCGTCTAATAGGTTTCGAAACGAACAGATATCACTTTCGGTCCGTATGGGTCATAACGACATCTCGATCAGACCAAGGGTACTCCCGGGTATAGACTGAATCTAGGTTATCTGATCTTTCTGTGAAAGAAGTGGTTTCGATGACGGGTCGATCCACAGCGTCACAGTCAGGCGGCCGTGCATCGAGGTCCCGCGCACGAGAGCTTTTCCTCACCGGCGAGGACGGCGACCTTCGCGGGGTGCGGGACCCGATCCTGCAGTCGTGGCAACGGTCGCGGGATCTTACGGTGGCCCCCGATCGCCCGGAGCCGTCTTTTTCGGGCCTGGAACTCGATGCGCCCTTCATTCAGACGGCGGAACCAATCATCAAGGAGCTGGGTAACCGGTTGGAAGGCCAGAAGATCAGTATGATCCTGACCGATGCGGACGGGTTGATCCTCGTTCGGCGAACCGGTGACGCTGCCTTCGAGCGGCGGCTCGACCGGGTACCGGTGGCGCCCGGCTTCAACTTCGCGGAACGCTTCGTCGGCACGAACGGCGTCGGAACCGCCCTGGCGGGAGATGCCCCGATTGGCGTCTTCGGCGCCGAGCACTACGGCGAACCCTACAGCGACCTCGCCTGCGTCGGAGTTCCGCTGCATGACTTGGTGACCGGGGAACTCCTCGGCCTGCTGGACGTGACCTGCCCGAACCGGCATGCAGGACCCCTGCTCTCGGCGATGGCAAGTATCGCAGCCGGCGAGATCCGTCAAGCCGTGCTCGCTTCGACGAGCAGAGCGGACCGGGAATTGATCTCGCTGCGCACCGCGGACCCTGCGAAACTGCGGATGCTGGTGGCCAGCGAATGCCGCCAGCGCGAGCTGGCCGAAACCATTCAGAACATCACCGCCGCTGCGGCATCCACCCTCAACGCCCGCAAGGTTCTGCGCAGGGTCATGAGCGCTGCTGCCCACATGCTCGCGTTCGACACGGTCTGGGCGCTGGCCCGCGAACCGAGCGGAACGCTGCGGGTCGTTGCCGTTCATGGCGACGTGGACTCCCGTACCGTGGGCCAGAGGATCAGGCTGCGCCCGGGCTCGTCGCTGCTGGATGCCTACGCCGGGCAAGCGCTCGCCGACCCCCGCGGTGGCCCGCCCGAACCTCTCCCTGGCCAACGCCATCCTATTGGTAGCTGGTTGGCCGTCCCTGCGGCCTTCCGCCCGCATCCGACCGTTCTGATCCTGATCACCTGCCGGGAGGCCGACTGCTATGGACCCGAGCAGCTCGCAATCGCCCGCACCGTGCTCGGCCACGCTGCGGTTGCCTGCGAGAACGCCTGCCGATACGAGGAGGCCCAGCGCCTTGCCCAGATGGACCCTCTGACCGGACTGGCCAACCGCCGTCACCTCCTCGATCAGGCCGGGGCGATGACGAGACGACACCTGCGCAGTGGCCGGCCGATGGCCGTTCTGATGGCCGACATCGACCACTTCAAACGCGTCAACGACCTGCACGGACACGCCATCGGCGACACGGTACTCACCGAGGTCGCCCAGCGATTCCGCGCCACGCTACGCGCGCGGGACATCATCGGCCGGATCGGCGGCGAGGAGTTCACTGTTGCCCTCGACGCACCCACCGAAACCGCCCGCGCATTCGCCGAACGGCTCCGCGAGACTGTCAGCGCGACCCCGATCCCCACCTCTGTCGGCCCACTGTCGGTCACTGTCAGCGTCGGCCTCGCCACTCTCCATGCCGCTGACACAGGCCTCGACTCCCTTCTCGCCCGCGCCGACACGGCTCTCTACCACGCCAAGAACACTGGCCGTAACCGAGCCGTTGTCGCCGACGCCCTAGTTGACGACGACCGGTGGCGGGTCTGACCCGAGAAATAACGTGAGGTGACGGCGGTGCCCGGCTCGGGCGGCCTCGGGGATGGGGTCGAAGCGGACGGTGTAGCCGAGGGCGTCGGCTTGGCGGGTCAGGTGGCGTGTTCCGCTTCGACGCCCGGGATCTCTCCCGACGCCGGGAACCAGCTACCGCGGGTTCCGGCACCTCCGCAGACTGGACTTCCACCGGCTGGCCACCTCAAGCTTACGCCCGACTACACCTCACATAGTCGAACTCCTGGACACACCCGTCGCGAAGAAAATTGTGGCCTTGCGGAGGATGTCGCGTTCTTCGCGGAGCTGCCGGTTCTCCTTCCGGAGGCGTTTCAGCTCCTCGCGTTCCGCGGTGCTGATCTCGTCCGCTCTGCCGCTTTCGTCTCGGGAGGCTTCCCGGACCCAGTTACGGATCGACTGCCCTGAAGGGCCGTATTCCTTCGCTAGTTCCTCGAGTATCCGCCTAGCTCGAACCAGTTCCACCATCTGCCGGCGGAACTCCTCGGTGTACGGCGGTTTTGATCTCGGCACCTGCACTCCTCCCTGGGACCATTGCCCCAAAGAGCCCGGGTGTGAACAGGAACGGGTCAACTCTAAGTCGTTCTTCGCGGCCCTCAAGAACGAACACGTCCACCGCACCGTCTACCCCACGCGCGAACACGCCCGCCGTGACATCACCCGCTACATCGAACTCCGCTACAACACGACACGCCGCCACTCGGGACTCGGTTACCGTACCCGCGCCAGGTCCACGATGACTATCTGAAAAGACAGTCTGCGGCGTAAACTAGCTTAATTTCGCCTGTCCGGATTTAACGGGCACATCAGTCCGGATCTAGCGCTTTCCGGACTTTCCGGAGAGGAAGAAGGCAACCTGATCACTGATCCGGGTGGGACCGAACATCAGATGCGCCGGCCGCCGGCCAGGTGTCCAAGTTGCGGAGTCCAGATCTCGCGGGTGCACTGCTACCAGTACCAGCAACGCGCCGCAGCCGGTACCCCGAATGACACACGCCGCCTGACGTACCCAACCCGAGGCTACTGTCAGCGCCTTCGCCGAAGAGATGGTAGAGCTTTCAAGGCAGGAAACCTCGGCGCCGCGCCTCCGCAACTGATTCGCCGCGGCGGGCGACTCCTAGCTTGGCATAAATGTTTTTAAGATACCATTTGACGGTATTTATAGTCAAGCCGAGACTACGTGCGATTTCTTTGTTTGACAGCCCGCAGTTCAGGAGACGGAGGATGTCGATCTCGCGGGCGTTGAGCGGTTCTTCGGGCGGATTCCGCTCGCCCGGGCGATCGATAATGGGGATGGCTGCCCGCCCCGCGTCGATATGGGTCGCGGTGAGCAGCTTGTACAGGTAGTCCGACGGTACGGTGGGCAAATTCGCGGGCCATCGGCGACATCGACTAGCGTCTCGAAGCCCTCTGATGATCTTTAGGAGCTCCGGCCCCGCATCGATCATAGTGCGCACGAGACCGGAGCGGGCTCCGGCAACCAGCGCAGGCACCGCTGCACGGATCGCAGCGTCAGAGTCGCCGCCGAGAGAGAGGACCACGGCGAGTTCGACGCGTGCGGTCGTTTCAGCGTACCGCCAGGCTACGGAGCTACTCTCCTGGAGAATCTCGGACAGTAGTCGGAGTGCGCCTTCGTAGTCGCCCTGAGCAGACATTATTCGCGCGCGCATCGCGAGCTGGTAGTGGCGGGTGGCCATGGCGATGCCATCGTCGCCGCGTTCGATATCCTCGACTTGGCGGGCGAGTACGTTCTGTGCGCTCCTGATGTCCCCGAGGTCCAAATGCAGCCGCAGGCGTTCGTGATCGACGGCGGCCGACAAACGAGGTAGCGAGAGCTGGCTCGCCGCTTCTTCGCCTTCATTGAGAAATGACCAGGCGTCTTCGACGTCGCCTCGCAGCACTTTGATACGGGCCAGTGTGGAGTAAGTCGCGATCATGAAGTCGGCAACGCCGCTTTCGGCGCCAAGTTCATGGCACTCCTCAAGGAGCCGCTCGGCGGCGTTGATGTCGCCGCGCTCGTAGTACAGCCTGCCCAGTAGCGCTCCCGCCATCCGGGCGGCATGCGATTTTCCTCCAGCACCTCCGCGGGCGAGGACCACTGCTTCCTTATAGAGGCGCCCGGCGGTCACCAGGTCAAGTTGGGCGAATGCTGCTAGTCCGGCGAAGCAACGCCCGTACACGGCAGGGAAAGGCCCGTGTGTCGTCTCATGGAAGGCGTTGGCCCACTGCTGCCGTGTCTTCGCGGTGTCGTAAGCGAAAGTGTGGATATCAACAAATGTACGGATATTGGACGACACCGCGACTGGCCAGGGTCGGTAGCTCGGGTCGTCCGCGAGGTAGGGGGCGACCAGGATGGCGGCGCGGTCGATCCGGTCACCGTAAACATCTATGCAGGCTTGGACGACATCGGCCTCGCCAAGGATTTCCCTACTGGTGTCGTCGGCTACGGAGACCAAGGTGGCTCGTACGTGATCGAGCGCGGTCTGCGCGGGCTGTGCCCGTTGCAGGAGGCAGTTGGCCCAGGCGATGGCGATCTGCAGCCCCGGTCGGCCGGGTAGCAGAGTCTGCGGCAGCTTGTTGACCAAGCCGAGCAGAGTGGCCATGCGGCTGTGCTCTACCAGGGGCATGGCCTGCCGTTCCACCAAATCCACAGCTCCGGTGTCGTCGCCGGCGGCCAAGGCGTGGGTGACGGCCTCACCGAGCAGGTCATGATTGGCGATCCACCCTGACGCGGTGCGGTGGAGAGTGATGATCCGGTCCGCATGAGTGCGTTCCAGGTGCCGCCGCAGATAGTCCGCGAAGAGGTGATGATAGCGGAACCATTCCCGGTTGTCGTCGAGCGGCCGCAGGAACATGTCTCGCTGTTCGAGCTCCTCCAACAGGGCCTGCCCACGCCGCTGTCCGCTGACCGCGGCGGCGAGGTCACCGCAGAGACGATCACAGATGGAGGTCGTGAGGAGGAAGTCAAGCAGGTCGGCGGGCAGCGTGTTGAGCACGTTCTCGGCGAGGTAGTCGCCGATAGAGTGATGCCGTCCGGAGAAGCCGCGGATCAGCGCTGACGGGTCATCGCTGTTGCGTAGCGACAGGGTGGCGAGTTGGAGCGCGGCAACCCAGCCGTCGGTGCTGGAGCACAGTCGATGAACGTCCTCGCTGTCGAGGTCCAGTGCGTTGAGGTCGAGGAGGAAGGCGGCGGATTCGTTGCGGTCGAAACGTAACTGGGTGGCGTCGATCTCGGTGACCTGGTTGCGGACCCTGAGCCTCCCGACAGCCGGCGAGCGGGTTCGACTGGTGACGATCAGGTGGAGGTTGTCAGGACCCACATCCAGCAAGAATTCCAGCGCGGCGGCAGCATTGGGGTTGTCGATGAGGTGCCAGTCGTCGAGAACGATCGCGAGGGGCAGTCGGTGTTCGGCAATCTGGTTGACCAGCTCGGTGAGCACGTAACGTTGAGCGTCACCGGAATGATGTTCGATGACATCGACCAATCCGCCAGCGAAGGTGGGTTCGACGCGACGCACCGCCTCGATGAGGTGGCTGAGGAACCAGACGGCGTCGTTGTCGTCGCGATCGAGACTGAGCCAGGCGACCGGCACACCTTCGGCACGCAGCACACGCTGCCACTGGACCGCCAGAGTGGTCTTACCGAACCCGGCGGGTGCGTGGATCAACGTCAGCCGCTTGGTTCGACCTTCGCGAAGCTGGTCGATGAGGCGGTCACGGCTGACCAGCCCATCGTCATAGCTCGGCGCCTGAAACTTCGTGGACACCGCCAGCATGGGACGTACCTCGGCGTCCATCCAGCTCGCCTCGCCTTCAAGGGCTCCCCGCCCACCTCCGCTGTCACATGCTTGTGACTTCCCCCACATGCTCTAGAGCAGAGTTTCCCACCGTCCACTCGGGCCCGCAATATCTCGGCGCCCCAGCCCGGCTAGCCCTGTCTTCCGTACGTGCGTGCGGTGGGACAGCTGCGTGATGTCTTGTTCGGATTACGTCGGGACGATCGTGATCGGTAGTGGCCGGTCTGGGACTGTTCGTGGCTATGTCGGTCGCGATGGACTACGTGCCGCCGAGCGTCGAGAAGCCGCTCGGTGCGCTGCCCGTCGTGCGTGACTACCTGGCCCGCCTCGATGTCGCGGGCACGATCGATCGGCTCGCCCCGATGCGTGACAAGGCCAACCGGGCGACTCACGGTGAGGTGATCGCCGCGCTGGTCGCCAACCGGCTGACGTCCCCGACCCCGCTGCTCCACGTCGAACGGTGGGCACGGGACTGGGCGGTCGAGGAGATGTTCGGCCTCGCGCCGGACGTGTTGAACGACGACCGGCTCGGTCGGGCGCTGGACGCGCTCGCCCCGGTCTGCGAGGCAGTCATGGGTTCGGTCGGCACCGCGGCGATCACCACGTTCGACCTCGACATCTCCCGGATCCACTCGGTCATGACGTCGATCTCGCTGCACGGCGCCTACCCCGAGGCCGAGGAGGACTACGCGACCCCGAGATACGGCCACCCGAAGGACCGCCGGCCCGATCTCAAACAGGTCCGGACCGGGCTCGCGGTCACTGGTGACGGCGGGATCCCGCTGGTCCACCGCGCCTACGACGGCGGTGCCGGTGAGGCAGCCAAGACCGCCCGCGCGCTGAAACTCGGCCGTGCCCGCGCCGACCTCGACACCCTCACCCGCACCGCGGGCAGCCACCACCTCTACCGCACCGAAGCCGCGGTGAAAGCCCGCCTCACCCTCCTGGCGACGAAACACCGCGTCACCCACTACCTGGTCGCCACCACCAACGTCGACCCGGACACCGGGAGACCGGACCTGACCTGGCACTTCGACGCCGCCGCGCTCGACGCCGAGGCCACTACCGACGGCTGGTACACCCTGCCACACGAGATCGGCCCCGGCGAGGTTCGCGCCCGCTACAAAGGACAGGAAGTCGTCGGACGTCGCTACGGCGCATTCAAGAGCCCACTCGCGGTCGAACCGATGTTCCTGCACTCCAACCAGCGGATCCACGCCCTCATCCACGTGATCTGCCTGGCCCTGCTCATCTTCTGCCTGATCGAACGCCAAGCCCGGCAAGGCGCCGGCCCAGACGGGAAGATCTCCGGCCTCTACGCCGGACGTCCCGCCCGCCCCACCGGGGCACTCATCCTCGGCACGCTCAGCAAGCTGCGCCTCGTGCCCGCGCAGGGCAGCCGACCCGCCTACATCCCGCGCCCGCCACACCTGCACCAGCACCTCCTCGACATCCTCGGCGTCGGCCCGACCCGACCCGACTACTTTGATCGACAACCGGCCCGAGTAATGCATCGAAACCCCATGCGCAAAAGACGGGGCTAGCCGGCCGCAGCATTCCTGCCGATCTCGCCGAACATGGTGGCTGGCAGCCTCTCAACGACGCGCACGACCTTGGGCTGGCTTGTAGCGGGCGAGCTCGCTGGGGCAGTGGGTGAGCAGCTTGGCCTCGTCGAGCGCGCCGGTACTGTCGGGCACGACGAACGCGACGTCGCCTTCGTCTCGGTCGGGGGGCCGCATTAATTCCCACGACCGAGACCCACCCGACTCCGGGGCAGGTTGCGGCGGCATTCTCCACCTCGGTGCTGTGGCCGTAGAGCTGCAGGAACAGCTGTGTCGAACACCTCGAAGCGCAAGGGATCTGCAACCCGCCGACCGGCCGATCCGCCATGGTGCGGATCACCTCCAGCAGACCTGTTGCGACGTCATCGAGCTCGTCGAAACCGACCTCCGCACCGGACGCGAAGAGCCGGCGCGGGGACGGACAGCCGAGCACGATGTCGGCATGGTCGCCGAGCTGGTGGAGCAGGGCGTCGAGGGTGTCGGCCAGCACCCGGCGCGGCTCGGCCAACTCCAGCGCCGCGCACACCTCGGCAGCGTCTCCAGCCGGCCTCCCGGCTCGCCCATCTACACGCCAGCGCCCCGCCACGACGTCGGAAAGGCCACCAGACGAGAGCTCACCATGGCCACTTACCAACACACCATACAGGTTATAGATCAGGTTCAGATCGCGATCCAACCCTCGTCGATCGGTAGCTCCACGCCGGTGATCCAGGACGATACATCTGCCGCGAGGAAGCGCACGGTGTTGGCGATATCCCGCGGCAAACCCATGCGGCCGATCGGATGAGCCGCGGTGAATGCGGACCTAATGTAGACTTTCCATGGCCAGAGCCTGGTTCTTGCGGAAGAACTGCTCTGCCGTGTCGGTTTCCACAACGCCTGGATGGATGGATGGAATTCCAGTAAATGTCGTAGCCCAGCCTCCCGAATTCCACAGTCACATCCTTTAGACTCAGCGGTCTCCTTTCCGGCAGGACTCTACATCTGTCACCATCACGCTGGCGCCATCAGCTGCAGGAGCCCGCGCGCACTCGACGCCGATGCGACGGGTGCCACCCGTTACCAGCGCGACCTTGCCGTCGAGGCGGAATGACCCTTGGGGCTCATCCGTGGCCTCCTCATCCAGTTAGGGATTAAATCCGCCGCGCTATCCGCGCGACGGATGGTCGTGAGCTAGATATGCATAATGATTTATGCGCAGCGTGGCCATCGCGGCATGTAGACCGCAGCCGCCACATATAGGACATGGCTGTGGTGGGTGTTAGTTGACTGACCGCGTCCGGCCCTTCCAATACCTCGCTCGAATCGCCTTCTTGTCGACCTTGCCGACCGGCGTCGACGGGAGTGAATCGACGAAGTGCACGACCTTCGGCGCCTTCACCGAGCCCAACGTCGCCTTGCTGGTCGAGATGATGTGGCCAGCGTCGGCCCATCCCGGTTCGGCCGGGATTACCAGCGCACACACCGCCTCACCCCACTCGTCATCTGGAATACCGATGACGGCGCAGTCGCGGACCTCAGGCAGCGCCAAAATGGCCGACTCCACCTCGGCAGGATAGACGTTAAACCCGCCGGTGACCACCATTTCCTTCTTCCGGTCGACGATGTAGACGAAGCCGTTCTCGTCGAGGTAGCCGACATCGCCGGTGTGGTGCCAGCCGAACGTACGGATCGCGGCGGTGTCCTCCGGACGGTTGTGGTAGCCAGACGTGACGAGGCGACCGCGGACTACCAGCTCGCCCCGCTCACCGGGTGCCAAAAGGTTGCCCTGATCATCCATCGCCTCCACTTGGCAGGAAAGCGTCGGATGCCCGCACGACGCGAGCCTCTCCGGGTGGTCTCCCGCGACCGCGGCGGCCACCTGCTGAGGCGAGAGGTAGGTGAGCAGCATCGGCGCCTCGGCCTGCCCCCAGCACTGCGCGATGCACGGACCGAACGCGGTGACGCCCTCGCTGAACTTGTCCGGCGAGACCGGCGCGGCGGCGATCAGCAGCATCTTCAGGCTGGAGCAGTCGCGGGGCCGCGCCTTCTGGCCTTCCAGCATGCGGTAGTACGCCGTCGGCGGAAGAAACACATGCGTGACTCCGTCGCGCTCGATGCGGCCCAGTGCGTCCTCGGCGTCGAAACCCGGGCGGATGACGACCGTCGCGCCCTGGGCCGCCAGGATGACCGCCATGACGCCGGCCGCGTGCGTGATAGGCGCCACCATGAGGTTCACCGGGTGCTCGGACGCCGGCCAGTGCCGCGTGGACAGGTCGATGAGGTTCGCGAATACGTCGTTGGTCCAGATGACCGCCTTGGACCTGCCCGTCGTCCCGCCCGTGGGCCAGGTAGCACACACTGCGGTAGGTGCGCCGAAGGGGTCGCTCCAGTCCGGTATGTCCACCCCGTCGCCGGCGGCGAGGACATCGGCCATCGACTCAGCGCCGGCGAACGGCTTGTCCAGGCAGATGACGTGCTTGAGGGTGGGCACGTGCGCGAGGATCTCATCTACTTGGTCGGCGAAGCGTGAGTGCAGCAGCAGCCACCGCACCTTCACTTCATTCATGAAGTCCAGCGTCGCGCTCAACGCGTTGAGATGGTTGAGGGGTGCCCAGACGCCGCCGGCCCTCCAGAGGCCGAGCATCCCCAGGAGCCCCTCGCTGACGTTCGGGGCCAGCACGCCGACCCCATCACCGGGGGAGAAGCCTCGCGCGTACAGCCCGGCGGCCAGCCGCCGCGAATGCCGAGCGGCCTCGGCATAAGTCACGTTGCCCTCATCGGAGACGATGAAGAAGCGATCGCCGTTGTGCTGTGCGCCCTTGTCGAAGTAGTCGATGACCCGCATGGGGCGTCCTTCCTGCCTTGGTGAGGTGCGCTCGAGAACGGTCACGGAGCCAACCTTGGCGACCAGAACGTGGTGCCGAGCACCGCGGCGAGCTCCTCATCCGGCCTCCAGTACGAGGTCGGGTCGAGGTTGTCAGCCGCGGGCCCCGATCCGCTCCGGTGCCTCAGCCACTGGAGGACTGGGATCGTTCAATATGTCCGCGCCGACGGCCAGCGCCACCTCGCACTGATCGGACAGCGCGTCCACGTCTCGTGGAACGCCACAGACCCCGATGGCCCAACCGGCCTCCCCTTGAGCCAGCAGGCAGGAGGCCCTCCCACGCAAGCGCGGCCAGGCGGATATGGCGGCATTCGTCCAGGCTGTCGTCCGTGGCGCTCACCGTCACCGTGCGGCTTCGCCGAGCACCGCGATGCGGGCAACGACCGTTTCCGGGGGGGCGTCGGCCGGGATCTCCCCGAACCGGAACCGACGCTTGGCTGCCGCCTCGGCGAGCCTGGCGGCCTCGGCCGTGTCGGCCCACAGGGCGGGCGGGAGTCCGCCACCGTGGCGGCGATCATCAGGCAGCGCATCGGCCGCTACGCGGGGAAGGAGCAGTAGCTCACCGGCCAGCGGAGTGTCGACCTGGTCGGGGTCGGCGACGCCATCCAACCGGATCGCGCTGATCCAGCCGTAGTGCCCGGCTGCGGCCAGCAGACTCGACCAGACGTCAATTTCGTCGTCGTCGGGCCCTGACGGGGTATCACAGATGATCTGCAACCCGCCGACCGGCCGATCCGCCATGGTGCGGATCACCTCCAGCAGACCTGTTGCGACGTCATCGAGCTCGTCGAAACCGACCTCCGCACCGGACGCGAAGAGCCGGCGCGGGGACGGACAGCCGAGCACGATGTCGGCATGGTCGCCGAGCTGGTGGAGCAGGGCGTCGAGGGTGTCGGCCAGCACCCGGCGCGGCTCGGCCAACTCCAGCGCCGCGCACACCTCGGCAGCGTCTCCAGCCGGAACGAGGTGGCGGGAGAACGGACCTAAGACGTTGACACCGAACACATCGGACCGCAGTAACCGGTGTGCCTGCGCGGTGGCCGCGACCAGCGTGGCCGGATCGTCGTACCAGCGGTCCGGCGCGCCAGCGAACACCGACCACACGTACCGGTCGCAGTCCAACCAGGTCAGAGTGTCACGCCTGCCATGAACCCAGTCGTCCAAGGCCTTCATCGTTCTCCCGCCATCCTCGTCAGTACCCCACCGTCAGCCCTGCAGCTGCGCGAGCTTGGCCTCCAGCTCCGCGATCCGCACATCCTTCGGGTTGGGCATCATCACCGGCACGATCGCGTCCGCAGGGCAGGTGTCCTCCGGAGTACCTCGGAAAAGCAACCGAGGATCACCCCAGGAACCGAAGAACGGCACATCGGCTGGAGGCGTCTCGGTCTCCCAGTCCTTGACGAACTCCGCAAACGGCTTGCCCCGCTTCAGCCGAGCAGCCCGCTCGGCGTTCCTGGCCGCTGAGGTAGCCTCGGCATCGACCGCGGCAGTGTCCGGGTTGAGCACCACCTGGTAGATGTCGCGCGCGGTGCTGAGGGACACTAGGCCGTCGCGGTAGTCGGCGGCCACCGCCTCAGGGGCGCGTTCGAGCACGTCACCGTAGCCACCTCCGGCTCCCTGGGTGAGCATGTACAGCTCACCTCGTTCGGCGAGTTCGAACTGCAGGCCCATGTGGTGTGTCGAGTAGGTCGCGTCGGGGAACGGACGGTCGTTCATCAGTTCCTCGATGGTGTAGCGCAGCAGTTCGCGCTGGTCGTCCATCACCTTGAACATGTCAACATTCTTGATCTTGCACAATGGGAAGGTGCCGGGGCCGTAACCACCGAAGATGCCGTGCGAGCTGGGGAACTTCGAGCCGATGCTGCACACCATGAACCCCCACATGGCGCTGTCCTTGGCGGTGGCGATCTGCTGGTAGCCCTGGCCGCCGCGGAACTTGCCAAAGCCCTGGTTATCCCGCATCACCCTGTTCGGCACGATCTTCAGGATCGGGACTTCTTCCTCGATGAGCTCCTGCTCGCCTATGTCGGCCATGGGCGCGAAGATCGGGGCGACCGCGTGCTCACCGTCCCGGTTGGACCGCGCGGCCCCGCCCATTCCATTGAGGTCGGCACACACATTACCGACCAGCTCGCCATGCTGGTTGATGCCCCCGTAGATGAGCGTGACGATCATATTGTACCAGCCGGCGACGATGTCCGTAGAACGTTCACCCGCGCTGTAGAGGAATTTCGGCACCGCCAACTGGGCCGCCGTGAAGGAAGGGAAGAACGTCATCATGCACTGCGCGTTCGGCGCATCCGGGGAACAGTTCAGCGCCGACCCTGGGTCGGTGACGACGGTCATCGGCTCGAACACCGCCTGGTTCCGCGGCAGGTCCGGCCACACGAACGTAAGGAACTCCTGGGCCAGCATGCCCTTCATCGACGAAAGGATCGTGTTATTGGCCCGGTTAAGGAACTCCGGTGATGAGCCACGGAAATCCAGGATCAGCTCGTCGTCCTTCTTTGTCATCGCCAGCCTGATCTTGACCAGGCAGTTCTCCCGCAGCGTCCCGTCCGGGAAGACGTTCTGCCGCACGGTGCCATCCGGCCACGTGCGGAGCCTGCGGCGAACCTCGTCGGCGGTGTCGGTCAGGGTGCGCCGCAACGTGGCGATCACCGGGTCGACACCATATTCGGCGATCGCATCCAGAACCCGGTCCTTCATCCGCATGGCCGCATAAAGCTTAGCCTTCATGCCCTCCAGCTGCAACTTCGGTTCGCGCACCGAGTTCTGTAGGAATGTCATGATGTCGCGGCGGAACGTGTAGTTCTCGCCCACCTTGAGCGGCGGGATCTTCAGACCCTCGTCGAACGGGGACTCCGCCGCCGAGGGCATACCGCCGGGTTCGGTGGCTCCGTTCTCACCCTCATGCACGACCGCGCCGGTAAAGCAGATCAGCTGCCCCTCGTGGAAGACTGGAATGAGGAGACTCTGATCGGTGTTGTGGGCATTGCCGTAGCGGGCGTCATTGTGCATGAAGATGTCGCCCTCGTGGATACCGACCGTCGGCTCGTCGGCCCAGTACTTGACGATGAACTTGACAGGGTGCTGCGTGAGCACCGAGAACAGCAGTACACCGCCCATGCTGGACAGGGCCAGGTCACCCGAGGACGTCCATATCCCGGAGATCAGGTCGCCCCACTTCGCTCCCGGAGCCGCACCCATCTGCTCTACCATCTCGAACGACTCGTTACATGCGGTCTGCAGCTTGTTCCGCACCAGGTTGACCACTTCAGGGTCCGTGAACTGCGCCAGCGCCTGTGTCTCGCGCGGTGACTCGGGAGCGAGCTTGTGGTTTTTCATGATCTCGGGATCGGGCCCGAGGAACAGGACGTTGTCTTCGAGGAACCTCTCAACGAGCGACTTGTCGTCAGAATTTTCAGCTTGGCTCATAACGATACACCTTCCGGTGGGACGTTTCTGGCAAGGATGGCGAGCGGCTTCCCAGGCCCCGCATGGGCTACGCAAAACCGATGAGGGGTGTGATGACGCCTTCCTCGTTTACGCGTCAGCGTGGGCACCTACGGAAGTCGGATCACGGGGTGCTATCCGGAGATGATCGGCTTGCCGAGCGGGAACCCCTTCCCACCGGTCTCGGCGAACAAGATGCCGACGTACAGGTAGGTCGCCACGGCGACGACGGCGAACACGAAGTAGCCGCCGGCGTGGGTCAGGGCCGCATTGGTGTTGATGGTGCCGAGCAGTAGCAGCAGCAGCGCGACGTCAACGAGCCCGAGCAGCAGGGTGAAGCTGCTGGGCAGTCGTAGGAGTGCCACGGTGAGCACGACCACGGTGACCAGCCAGCAGATCAGCCACAGCTCGGTGGTCCTGGTCACCTGGTCGGCCGGGATGTTGTACCAGTTGTGGCCGAGGCCTAGGACGAACGCGGCGTAGCTGCCGAAAAACCCGCTGAACACCGCGAACAGGCTGGCTGGCGCGCTCTGCCCGAGCGCCGCCGCCCAGACCGCGGCGATCAGAAGACCGAGCGAGGTCGCGGTCACGATGACAGGGATGGCGGCACCAGTCGCTGCGGGCTCGATCCAGCCGGTGTCGACCAGCCCGAGTCCGACGGCCCCGGCTATGAAGCTGGGGATGCCGATTGCGCTTGGGTTGCCGCGCACCAGGTTGGCAGCCGGCTGAAGGGGTAATGCCCCGGCCTCGTTTGGCAACGGCGGTGAATCGGTCGAAAGAATGGAATCGTCGGTGGTAATGAGATCACCCTCCTTAACCGGGCGGACCGCTTCGAGCTGGTTGCTCGTGCGTACTGCGGATATGAGCGGCGGAGGAGGGCCGGGCGTGCCATGACGGGGCCACGCCGCCCAATACCCGTGAGGCGGTACCCGGCCCTCCTGGCCCAGCAGGCGTTGCTTGCCGTCGTGTCCTGCTGGACGGCTAGGGGTGTTCGAAGATTACGGCAGGGATGCGGCCGTGGGTCGCCCACGAGCCAGAAGAGGGTAAGCGGCTTCTCTAGCTAGCGCGGGCCACACCAAAAGAATGAAGTGAGCCCGGCGGGCGCGCCATTGACTGGAAATGACTTCGCCATGTTGACATCGCCTTGAGCGGTGAATTGTATGCGCCGAGCATTCCCTGACATTGGGACTGAAACCCTGCTGACAGGGAGAACATTGACAGTGCGGCGCGACGGATCCGATCACTACCCGTCCTCCGACGCTTCATTGGTGTCGGTGGAGCCCAGGTCGAGGATTACACCGACCGACTCGTGGCCGAGACCGCGAGCTTCGGAGCGGGAAGGTTACCCCTGACGGTGTGCACATCGGACGTGCATATGAGAGCCGATGTCGTCCGGACGGCCGGGGGTCAGTCGGCCCCGCCTTCGGTGCCTTGTTCAGATGGTCCTGGTGAGCACCGCGGAGCCGGTACGCCCGATCGTGATCTGCCAGCCCGGTTCGGCGAGGTAGGTCGTGCGCGGGGTTTCCACCAAGGCGGGACCCTCCACGACATGGCCCTCTTCAAGGCAGGCAACGTCGTAGACGGCGGTCTTGACCGCTCCATCGATGCCTGGGTAGTAGCACTCCCGCCACCGGGCGGGGCTCGGTGCAGGACGAGGCTCGGCCTGGGTGGGCCGCATGGCGAACTTGTCGTGATCGACATAGCTCACCACTCGGATGACGTTGATCCGGACACCTGCCTCGGGCGCTTGGCTGCCTTCGCCAAACCGCTGGGCGTAGAGGTTACTGAACAGGTCCAGCAACTCGACCACGTCCCGGTGCGAGGTGAGCCGCTCAAACGGACATACGACACCGATCTGGGCAAGCTGGTTGCCGTAGCGCAGGTCGACCTCCACGCGCGACTGGATGTCGGCGGGATCGACGCCCTGGCGGAGCAGGTCGTCGCGGCCCTTCGCGGCAAGTTCCGCCACGGTGTCGTTGAAGACCTGGTAGTCGTCCAGGAGCCGACGGCCGGTGGCGTCATAGACCATCATGTATAGCGAACGCTCGTGAATGTGCAACTGGTTCATGTTGCCCGCGCCCAGCGCCGAGAAAACCGAGCTGAACGGGGGGACAAGCACGTGCTTAATGCCCAGCTGCGCGGCATACCCACAGGCGTGCAGCGGACCACCGCCGCCGTAGCTGAGCGCGACGAAGTTCTTCGGATTGTAGCCCTTGACCGCGACCTCCTTGAAGATCGCATTGGCCATGTTGCTGTCCACCTTGCGCTTGATCGCCTTTGCCGCCTCGACCAGGCTCATACCGGTGGGCTTGCAGATATGCTCCTCGATGGCGCGCTGCGCCCGGCGCAGGCTGAGCTTGATCGTGCCGCCCGCGTAGTTGTCCGCATCGAGGTAACCCAGCACCAGGTTGGTATCCGTCGTAGTCGGGAGCCGCCCTCCCCGTCCGTAACAGGCCGGGCCCGGGTCGGAGCCGGCGCTTTCCGGGCCCACTTCGATGGCGCTCCACAGACGGTCGTAGCGGGCGATGGAGCCGCCGCCGGCGCCGAGGGTGTGCAGGTAGGTCATCGGAGTCGATACGAGCCAACGATCGATGACCGGGTTGAAGTCGTAGAACTTCACGCCGTCGGAGGTCACCAGGCCGATGTCGAAGCTGGTGCCCCCCATGTCGGTGGCGATGAGGTTGGGTTGGTCGTAGGTCTTCGACAGGTAGTGGGTGGCCTCCAGCCCGGCGACGGGTCCGGAGTGGATGGTCTGCAGCGAGGCGGTCGAGTTCAGCTGAGCCATGCCCCCGGTGTTGTGCACCAGCAGCATTGGCTTGGTGTAGCCGTTACGCCGCAACTCGATCTCCAGGGACGCCAGGCCGTGGTACATCTGGTTGTGCAGGTAGGCGTCGATGATCGACGACATGGTGCGGGCGTACTCGCCCTTGCGTCCGCTGACCCGGTGCGACAGCACGATCGGGATCGCACCGAGCAGATGAGTGGGATACTCATCGAGGACGATGCGCTCAACTTCCTTTTCGTGGGCAGGGTTGACCACCGCGTTGGTTAGCGCGACCACGAACGCCTGCGCACCCTCATCCACCAGCCGCCGCACCTGGCTGCGGACGTCGTCCTCGTCGACGGAGAGCACTACCTTGCCGGCGTAGTCAATGCGTTCCTGGATTCCTGCGATGCGGGTCACCGGAACCAGCGGCGCGGGCCGGTCCGCAGCAGGCAGGTCGGACTGCTCGGCCGCGGTCAGCCCGTCGCCGTAGCCGCGGGCCCGCATCAGCGGCACAGTCGATTCGAAGCCGGCGGTGGTGAGGATCCCGACGGACGGTCCGCTGCGCTCGATGAGCGCGTTCGTCCCCAGCGTGGTGGCGTAGCGCACCGCGTCGACGGACGAGAGCACCGCCTTCACATCGAGCTCGATCTGCGTGCACGCCTGCGCCAGCGCGTCCATGAAGCCGGAAGCGAGATGATGGTGTGTGGTTAACGACTTCGCCTCGACGTAGGCGTCGTCGTAGACGAGAAAGCAGTCGGTGAACGTCCCGCCGATGTCAACGCTTACTTGCCGCATTCTTTAGCCCTCCACAGCACTCAGGTGACGACGCTTCAGCGAGTCGATGTCGAGTTCGATGTCGTGCGTCAGCGGGTGGCCGGGCGGTAGGTACTCGTTCTCCACCAGTGTTCCGCAGCCCGGGCAGTAGAACTCGACGATCCGACACCAGGCGGGATCGGGGGCGTAGGTAAATTCGTAGCTTTCGTCGAGGATCGGCCGGTGAATCTCCCGGGGATCGCGGTCGTAGACCAGCATCCCAGTCTTGTAGTTCTCGCGGGCGTTCGCGATGTCGTGCCCGCACACCCGGCACATCCATCGCTCGGCCAACAGATCGATCGCGAGATACTCGGTGATGTTCACCGAGGACTGCTGGTCGCTCATCGCTGGGCCTCCATAATCAGGTCGGAGTTGCTGCTCACCCGGAACCCCCACCCGGGCTCAATCAAACAGGTCAGGTAGTCACCCGCGACGAGCGCCGGCCCCTGGGCCCCTTGTCCCGGCTCCAGGTTCTCCGGACGGTAGACCGGCACCTCCTGCTCCTCACCGTCGACGAGGCGGATGCAGCGCGATCCGTCCGCCGTCGCTGGCTGCACGGTGCCGCGCTGGTCGGCCGCTAGTTCGAAGGTCGGCAGCCGACGGGAGGCCCGCACGACCAGCCGGTCAGCCTTGCCTCCCGCGGTGTCAGGAAGCGAACCGCTGGTCCACGCCTCGTCCCGCAGCACGCCACCGGAAATGAATCGATTGCGTGTCTCGAAAGTGCATTCGTCGATGGACACTCCTTCGCCGAACATGTCACGCCGCGCCCGGGCCAGCAGATCGTCTCGGGCCGCACTCACACCGGCGCCGGTGCCGGGCATCGGGACGCTGTACTCGTGCGCCAGGCCGCTGAAGCCGATACCGAAGGCACTAAACACCGCCGACAGATGCGGCACGATCACTCGCGTGATCCCCGCTGCCGTGGCGATTCCGGATGCCAACACGGGGCCCGCGCCGCCGAAAGCCAGCAGCGCGGCATCGCGGGGCTCGCGGCCTGCGGAAGAGATCATCTCCTTGAGCGCGGATCCAGCCATTTCCTCGAACACCCGCAGCACTGCGAGCGCCGCGGCATGGGCGGGGATCGACAACGGCTCCCCGACACGGGTGACCAGGGCCCTCTCCGCACGGGCCAAGTCCAGCTTCAGATCCCCGCCCAGATAATTGTCCGGATCCAGCGCACCCACGATCAGCAGCGCATCGGTCACGGTCGCGTCGGTGCCGCCGCGAGCGAAGCAGGCCGGTCCTGGCGCGGCCCCGACACTGCGCGGACCAATCTGGATCCGACCGTCGACGACCTCGACCACCGAGCTGCCACCCAGCCCGACGCTGCTCAGATCTGGAATGGGCAGCGAGGTCTGCGCCGACTCGACCCGGCCGTGCGCGTGCACCGTTAGGGCCTTGTCCACCACGACCGACACGTCTGTGGTGGTCCCACCGACATCCATCCCGACGAGCACGTCCGCGCCGTAGAGCGAGGCGTAGGCGACGCTGCCCTCCAGCCCGCCACGCGGCCCGGAACCCCACGTCTTCAGCGCGGTCGTCTTGGCGACCCGGGCCGAGTCCCCGTCATTGCGGAAGATCAGCAACGGTCGTGTCAGCCCGTTGGCCTTGCACGCCTTCTCTGCCCCGTAGAGGAAATGCTCCATTCCCGGGTGGAGGTATGAGTTCAGTACCGCGGTCAGCACACGCCGCGCGTCGTCGACGTCGTGCACAAGCTCGTGGGACAGGGTAAAGGGGATAGCGCCCAGCAGGTGCCTCGGGTACCGCTCCAACAGCAGGTTCTTGATCGCCCGCTCTGCATCCACGCTCCGCAGTGCGATCACGATCCGCGATGTCGCCGTCGCCAGCAGCTCGTTGATCGCGGCCGTGAACTCCTCCAAGCCCACCGACCCATCGGCGTCCACCGCGATCCCGACCGGAGGGTGCGGCACCATGGCCTGCCACAGCGATGCGTCGACCAGATTCACAATCCCGTAGACATCCCCCTCCGCACCGCTGTCGACAAGCAATCCGACCGGTGCGCCCTTCCGCTCGACCACGGCGTTCGTGCCCGACGTCGTCGAGTAGCGGAGGTACTCCGTGTCACGCAATAGGCGAGCCATGTCCTCCTCGCCGTACAGACGGTCGGACACGGTCCGCAGCCCATCGACAAAACACTGCGTTAAATCGTGCGGCGTTGTCGGGGTCTTCGCATGCACGACGCGTTCACCGTCCGTCACACAGACGTCGGTGAACGTACCACCGTTGTCGATATTGACAAGGATTCCCATGGGCCCTCCGCCGGCTTGCCGTATGAACTCGGTCACAAGATTCCAGTCATCGAAGGGTGGTTGCACCACTCTTACGGGTGGCTCGCAGGAGGAAATCGGGTGGTCGAGGGCGCTCTACCCGAGGCTGCAGAGCGGCGCCCACCAAGCTCTTTCACGACTAGTGATCGTACGATGACTCGCCGGACAAGGTTCTCGTAGCGCGAGTCCGGAACTGCCGGGCTCAACGCCGAAGGCGGGTACCGGTCGATCACCCTGCGCCGGTGGGTAGCGAGCGATAACGGGGGGCCTCGAGGTCTCGGCCGTGGGTGTAGAGAGGCTCGACCCACACCGAAACCCACAGGCAAAGGTCCCCGACCTACCGGGACAATGAGACTCCGGCGTCGATCCTGGTCGCGTGGAATGCGGGGAGCGTCCGGCGGACGGAATGTCGGCGGCCACGAGATCCTGCCCGGTAACGGCCGTGTGGGTGCCCGCTGGTGGCCGTAGATCTGCCCGCCGGCGGCCCGTTGATCTGCCCGTTGTGGCTGTCTGTTCCGGCCTGTCGTGATCGGTCGGGGTCCCCTTCCCGGTGTGCTGAGCGGTGCCAACCGAGCTCAGTACTGGTCCCGGGAAGGGGACGAGATTGAAGTCTGCCGAGGAGATCATGGAAATTCTTGAGGCGTACGACCTGACAGGGTCGTCGCGTGACGCGGATGAGCTCGCGGGCTGTTCGCATCACACGGTCGGCCGGTATGTCGCGGCCCGTGCCGCGGGTGCGCTGGTGCCGGGTGCGCGGCCGGTCCGGGCGAGTGTGGTGGACCCGTTCCGGGGGAAGATCGAGGAGCTGGTTGAGCGGTCGCGGGGGAAGATCCGCGCGGATGTGGTCCACGACAAGCTCGTGGCCATGGGCTATCCGGGGGCGGCGCGCACGACACGCCGCGCGGTGGCCCAGACGAAGGCGGCGTATGGGGCGGGGCGACGGCGGGTGTTCCGGCCGTGGGTGCCCGAGCCCGGGATGTGGGCTTAGTACGACTTCGGTCAGGGGCCGCGGGTCGGCGGGGCGGGCACGGTGCTGTTCTGTCTGTGGCTGGCGTGGTCGCGGTTCCGGGTGGTGCTGCCTCTGCTGGATCGGGCGGCGCCGACGGTGTTCGCCGCGGTCGACGTGGCGCTGCGTCGGGCCGGTGGGGTGCCGACCTATCTGCTGACGGACAACGAGAAGACCGTGACGGTCGAGCATGTCGCCGGGGTGGCGGTGCGCAACCCTGCCGCGGTCGCGTTCGGCCGGCATTACCCGTTGACTGAACTACGACACGCGTTTGCGCAGGTAGACGGCCTGCGGCGGGGTTGGCTGGTTATGGTCACGGCTCGTGATCGAGGACGAGGAGCTCCAGCGGGACCTCGCGACGTTGGCGGTCGCGCCGGTGGGCGAGTTGCAGGCAACGGGCGACGGGTGGCTGCCGTTCCGGCTGGTTGATCCGGCCGGGGTGCCGGTGGAGGCGGTGTCGGTGTTCTTCCATGACTTGCAGGCGGCGGGGCGGTCGGAAGCGACACTGCGCTCCTATGGGATGGACCTGCTGCGCTGGTTCCGGTTCCTGTGGGCGATCGGTGTCGGTTGGGAGCGCGCAGGCCGGGTGGAAGCGCGGGACTTCTGCCGGTGGATGCAGGTCGCGGGTAAGCCTGCCCGAGCGCACTGGCGTCACCCGGAGGTCAGGCCGGCACCGGCCGCGACGGTGGTGCCCTATGCGCCGTCGGTGCGCGCGCACGCCGAGACGGTGCTGCGCGGCTTCTACGACTTCCACCTGGACGCTGGCAGCGGGCCGCTGATGAACCCGTTTCCGTTGGACCGGGCGCGGCGGGGCCGGCGGGCGCACGCGCATCACAACCCGATGGAGCCTTACCGCGACGAGCGCACGGGGCGGTATCGGCCAACGGTGCCGTCCCGCGTGCCCCGGGCGGTCCCGGACGCGGAGTTCAACGAGATCTTCGCGAGGCTGCCGTCGCACCGGGACCGGGCGTTGGTGGCGTTCTACATATCGACCGGGGCGCGGGCCTCGGAACTGTTGTCGGCCACCCAGGGTGGTGTCGACCCTGGCCGGCAGCTGATCGCGGTGGTCCGCAAGGGCAGCCGGGTGGTCCAGGAACTGCCCGCCTCGACGGACGCGTTCGTGTGGCTGCGGCTCTACCAGGCGCAGTTCGAGGGGCTGGTGCCCCGGGGGCGCCGGCAACCGCTGTGGTGGACGGTCCGCGCACCACTGACGCCGTTGAATTACCACGCAGCGCACCGAATATTCGAGCGGGCGGTCGCTGCGGCGGGCAGCGCGGCGACCCTGCACGCACTGCGGCACACGGCCGCCTACCGGATGGCCGAGGATCCGCACCTGCCGCTGACCGATGTCCAGTTCGTCCTCGGCCACGCGCTGCTGACCACGACCCAGATCTACGTCACCCCACGCCAGGAGGCGGTCGTCCGCCGGGTCCTGGCGCACCACGCGCAGCAGACCGCCAAGGCCGCCGAGCGGGTGATCCCGTCTCCGGCGCCGGGCTACCGGCCCGAGACGCTGCGGGTGCTCTTCGGCGGCGCGCCGTGACAGCCGCGACGGTTCTCAAGGAACCGGCGGCCGGTCCGGTGGCCCACACGACAGTGGCGCCGCTGCCCGGCCTGGGCACCGCCCGGCCGGTCGGGGCCGGCTGGCCGATGACCAGGCTCAGCCGCGATGAGGCGTGGGGATTGCTGATCGGCGCGCCGTTCGGCCCGGCCGATGCCGGCCGGGTGAAGGGCTATCAGGCCGGGGTGGGCCTGATGCTCGACTGGCTGGCCTCCCAGCCGGGCACCAGCTGGCAGGAACGCTGGCTGTCCAGCGGCGCTGGCTCCGACGGCCGGCGCTGGCGGCACCTCCCGACGGCCTGGCTGGCCGGGCGGGCCGGCTCGGGTTCCTTGCACGACTGGTTCTTCCGAGCGCTGTCGACCGCGATCGGCGCCGACCTTTTCCGGCCGTCGCTGGACTGGCTCGTCACCGCCAGCTTCCGCCGCGGCGCGCTACCGAACATCATGGCGCAGTGCCGCGACAGCGCGGGGTTCGAGCGACTGCGGTCGCTGTGCTCGGCTGAGCCGGACGTGGCACCGGCTGCGGCGACCCGCACCGCCTACCGCGCCGCGCTCATCCTCGCAGCCAAGGGCGGGACGATCGGCGACATCACCACCGGCGACGTCCTGGAACTGCTCGACATCGAGGCGCGGGAGCACGGCACCGCGGTCGGCGCGACGCACATGTTCTACCGGGTCCTGCACGCCATGGGCGTCTTCGGTGACCAGGCGCCCAAGAGCCTGCGGGAGTTGCGGACCTCCGGGCAACGCACCTGCGACCAGATGATCGACCGCTACGGGCTCGTCTGCCGCCCCGTCCGGGACCTGCTGGTCGACTACCTGAGGGAACGCCAACCCGCTCTCGACTACACCAGCCTCGAGTCGCTGGCGCATTACCTCGGTGGGCTGTTCTGGGCCGACCTGGAACGCCATCATCCCGGCATCGACAGCCTGAACCTGCCCGTCGAGGTCGCCGAGGCGTGGAAGCAGCGGCTGCGCACGGTCTCCCGGATGTCCAAGGGCGCTGATGGCCGCACCGTCGAGACCCGCGCCCCGCGGATCAACTACCGCGAATGCCTGACCCCGGTCCGTGCCTTCTACCTCGACCTGGCGCACTGGGCCGTGGAGGACCCGGCACGCTGGGGGCCGTGGGTCGCGCTCTGCCCGGTCGGCAGCGAGGAGATCAACCGGAAGAAGGACAAACGCCACCGCAAGTCCCGCATGGACGCTCGGACTCGCGAACGGCTGCCCGTCCTGCCGGTCCTGACCCGCACGGTCGCCGAGCGCCGCGCGCAGGCCGCGGCGCTGCTCGACGCCGCGCGCCCGACACCGGCTGGGAAGTCGTTCACCGCGGCCGGGCAGACCCTCATACGGATCGTCCCGCGCCGCTCCGCGGCCGCCAAGGTCTGGGTCGAGGACCCTGCCGGCGGCCGGCGACGCGATCTTGGCCGCGAGGAGGAGCACGCGTTCTGGGCCTACGCCGCCGTCGAGGTGCTGCGTCACACAGGCATCCGCGTCGAGGAACTGACGGAACTCTCCCACCACAGCCTCGTGCAATACCGGCTGCCGACCACCGGCGAGATCGTCCCGTTGTTGCAGATCGCTCCGTCCAAGACCGACGCCGAACGCCTGCTTGTCGTCAGCCCCGAACTCGCCGAGGTCCTCAGCTCGATCATCAGCAGGGTCCGCAGCGAACGAGGCGCGATTCCGCTGGTCGCCGCCTACGACGACCGCGAACGTCTCTGGTCACCGCCCCTGCCCCTGCTCTTCCAGCGCAGGGTCGGCTTCGAGCCCCGTTCGATCAACGCCGGGGCCATCCGCGACCTGCTCGGCGCTGCGCTGATCCACACAGGGCTGGTCGATCCCACGACCGGCCAGTCCCTGCGGTTCACCCCGCACGACTTCCGTCGGCTGTTCATCACCGAGGCCATCCTCGGCGGGCTGCCGCCACACATCGCCCAGGTGATCGCCGGCCACCGCGACATCAACACCACCATGGGTTACAAGGCGGTCTATCCCGACGAGGCGATCCAGTCCCACCTGGCCTTCCTCCGCCGGCGGCGCGCCCTGCGCCCGACCGAGGAATACCGCGTCCCGACTGACGAGGAGTGGCAGGAGTTCCTCGGCCACTTCGAACGGCGCAAGGTCTCCATCGGCACCTGCGGACGGGCGTTCGCCTCGGCCTGCATCCACGAGCACGCCTGCGTCCGGTGCGCGCTCCTCTGGCCCGATCCCGCGCAACGGACGCGCCTCGTCGAGATCCGTGACAACCTGGTCGCCCGCATCGCCGAGGCCGAACGTGAAGGCTGGCTCGGTGAGGTCGAAGGGCTCCGCGTCAGCCTCGCCGGCGCCCAGGACAAACTCGTCCAACTTGACCGCCAGACCCGCCCCACGGCAGCCACTCACCTGGGACTCCCCAACCGGCCAGCAACCCGCTGAGCAGCCGGGCATACGGGACAGGCACCCTTCGAGATCAAGTTCAGAGAATACGGGTTGACGGTGGCGACGTGTCTGCCGGCGGATCCGCAGACCAGGGGCGGGTCGGAGGCGACGGTGCGGATCGCGAAGGCGGATCTGGTCCCGACGGAGGCGAACCTGCGCGCGGGCTATGGGGCGTTCGCCGAGCTGGAAGCCGCCTGCGAGCTGTTCTGCGCGCAGGTCAACGCCCGGCCGCACCGGGCGGCCCGCCGTCCCCCCGCTCAGATGTTGGCTGAGGAGCGGGCGCGGTTGCATCCGCTGCCGGTCCGGCCGTTCGCCGTGCTGCTCGGGGCGGCGCGTCGGGTCGGGTCGACCACGGCGCTGGTCAGTTTCGAGGGTGGGCAGTACTCGGTGCCGCACGGGCTGGCCGGTCAGGTCGTGCGGGTCCGCCGGCACGGCGAGCAGATCGTCATCACCCATCTCGGCGGCGACGGGCCGGTCGAGGTCGCCCGCCACCGGGGCACCACGGCGGGCAGCCCGGCGTTGGACGAGACGCACTTCCCACCCGACCCGGCCAGGCCCGCCGCCCGGTCACCCCGTCCTCGTTCCGCCTGCGAGGCGGAGTTCTGCGCGTTGGGGGACGGAGCGAGGCTCTGGCTCGTCGAAGCCGCGACCGCGGGGACGTCCCGGATGCGGGTGAGATGGCCGAGGCCGTCACTCTCGCGGGTCTGCAAGGGCCCAGCGTCGTCGACCGGGCACTCGGCGTCGCCGCGACCGCCGGCCGGTTCACCGACGGCGACCTGGCCGCGATCCTCACCCACCAGGCCACCGCCGCCCCCGGCCCGGCCCGGCCAGCCAGGCCGGTGAGGGCCACGCCCTGGCCCAGGGCACCGCCGGCTGGAACGCCCTCGGCGCCGGAGGCAACCAGTGAACACCGTCTCCGCCCCACCGCTGCCCGACGACCTCGACACCCTGCTGCGCCGGCTGCGACTGCCGCACGTCCGCCGGCACGCCCCCGAGGTGCTGGCCACCGCGAAAGCCCAACGCTGGGAACCAGCAGAGGTCCTCCGCGCCCTGTTCACCGCCGAAGCCGACGGCCGTGACCGCGCCGGGCTGGCCACCCGCAGGGCCCGCGCCGGGTTCCCCACCGGCAAGACGTTCGACGCCTGGGACCCAGCCGCCTCCTCGATCCCCGCCCCGACCCAGCAGGCCCTGCAAACCCTGGAATGGGTCCACCGCCGGGAGAACCTCGTCATCGCCGGCCCCGCCGGCACCGGCAAGACGTTCCTGCTCGAAGCCCTCGGCCAGACCGCCGTCGAGGCCGGGCTGCACGTCGCCTGGTTCACCCTCGAAACCCTCGGTGTCCTCGTCCGCGCCCACCGCGCCGACGACACCGTCACCAAGGCCGTCGAGAAGATCCTGCGCGCCGACCTGGTCATCGTCGACGACATCGGTCTGCTCCCCGTCGGACCCGACGCTGCCGAAGGCCTCTACCGGCTCGTGGACGCCGCCTACGAGAAGCGCTCGATCGCGGTCTCCTCGAACCTGCACCCCGCTGGCTTCGACGAGATCACGCCCAAGACCCTCGCGACCGCGACCGTCGACCGGCTCCTGCACCACGCCCACCTCTGCCAGACCAGCGGCGACAGCGTCCGCCTCGCTCAAGCCCTCGCCGGCAAGGGGGCGAAAGCCCTGGCCTGACACAAAGGCCGCGCCGAAACGGTGGCCGCCAGTGGGCAGACCTGGTGGCCACCACCGGGCCGGAACCATGACCGCCACCGGGCCGTTCTCAATGGCCCTTGACAACGGAACGACTGACACTGTAACCATCCAGACACTCGTGGTAGCAGGGACCGCTGCCACCCGTTTTCCCGCCACTGGCCACCCGAAAGGGTGGTGCGACCATGCATGCCTACTGTCAGGATTGTGACCGACATCATCCGTCGTGGCGGCTTGGGACTCGCTTCCCCCTCCCACAAGCAAAAGAGGCCTAGGTGAGAGTAGACGATAAAAATCAATTTGACGGAAAGGTGCCAACCAACACATCAGGTGCGTACTATCGCATGCCCATTCAGTACCAAAAATTCTCGGTTTCGGCACTCCGTTCTTGCGCTTCACGCATCAACCAGCCCCAGCACGAGCGGGCTGAGCCGACCGCTATTTTCGGCGCAGTCCCTTCGATAGCCGAAATATCAGGTGTGAGGGCGGCCGGCAGCGACCCCGTCCCCCAATCACTACGAGGGGCCGTCTTTGCCGCTAGGATGAGCCAGCTCATTTCACCTTCACATCTGGCCGAGCTCCTTGGAGCGTTTTCCCCTCCCATCGACCCGGAGTCACCGGAGTGGTGCGCCCTGAAGGCCGCGCTCGACGCCTATGACCACGCCACATACACCTACATCGATCTCGAGGTGGCTCGTACTGCGGTCAACGTAGCCGCCAACGCCGTCATCGGCTGCTCACGGGGCTCTGTCGCGTCTGAAACCACAGTGCCGATAGCTACGGACTGAAATGCATCTCGACCGCGGAAAGAAGAACGACCACGACACGCGCTAGCTAGGTTGCCGCCCGCTGGCCCTTGCGCGACGGCGTGACCGCGTGGCGCCCCAGCGGTCGTGTTTCACATCAACCGCGGCGACGGCTTAGCCGACGAGCGGGAGCGGCTGTTCGGACAGCCCGATCACGGTCCGTTTTCGGTCCGACTGTCGGGCCCGTCTGGTGTTCTTCCAGCCGGCCGGGCTGTCAACGCCCACGTAACTGTCGTGGAGCCGGTTCGGAGAATGCGATCACGTCTGTGGGGAAGCGAAGCAAGGGAGATGACGGTGATGGTCGAGATCCGCAAAGTGGGCGTTGTCGGATGCGGTCTGATGGGTTCCGGGATCGCCGAAGTGTGTGTCCGTGCAGGGTTGGACGTGCTGGTGCGGGAGGTGGACGAGGCCGCCTGCCGGGCAGGCCGGGCGCGGATCACGGTATCGCTAGACCGGGGAGTGCGTGGCGGGAAACTTAGCGAACAGGACCGGGCTGCGGCATTGAAACGGCTCACGTTCACCGCCGACTTGGGGGACTTCACCGATCGGCAGTTCGTGGTCGAGGCCATCGCGGAGAACGAGCAAGTCAAGACCGAGGCCTTCCGAGTGCTCGACAAGGTCGTCGAAGACGATGAGGCCATCTTCGCGTCGAACACCTCCGCCATCCCCATCATGAAGCTAGGGATCGCGACGGCACGGCCAGAACAGGTGATCGGCGTCCACTTCTTCAATCCGGTGCCGGTGCTGAAACTAGTCGAGTTGGTGCCCTCTCTGCTGACTAGTGAACATACTCAGCGCCGCGCCGAGGAGTTCGTGGTCGGACCGTTGAGTAAGCGGATTATCCGCTCGCAGGACCGCGCTGGATTCGTCGTCAACGCGTTGCTGGTACCCTACCTGCTGTCTGCGATCCGGATGCTGGAGTCGGGGTTTGCCTCGGCGGAGGACATCGACAGCGGGATGGTCTTGGGCTGCGCCCACCCGCTGGGACCGCTGCGCCTGATCGACCTGATTGGGCTGGCAACCGTCAAGGCCATTGCCGAGTCGATGTACGACGAGTTCAAACAGCCTCACTATTCCCCGCCGCCGCTACTTCTGCGCATGGTGGATGCAGGTCTGCTTGGAAAAAAAAGTGGTCATGGTTTCTATAACTACTCCTCCTAGCATCCATCGACAATTCTTACGATCTTGAGGGCGTTTGCCATCGTGAACTCTGGTTTTGATCTGTATAGGCTGGCCGAGGAACACTGGGCGCTCCGTGAGGCGGTCCGCGCGCTCGCAGACAAGGAGATCGCGCCGCATTCGGCCGATGTGGACGAGCAGGAGCGTTATCCTCGCGAGGCGCATGAGGCGCTGGTCCGTTCTGGTTTCGCCGCGGTGCATGTTCCGGAGGCGTACGGCGGGCAGGGCGCGGACTCGGTAGCCACTTGCATCGTCATCGAAGAGGTCGCGCGCGCCTGCGCCTCGTCGTCGCTGATTCCCGCGGTGAACAAGCTGGGTACGATGCCGATCTTGCTTTCCGGGTCGGAGAGCTTGAAACAGCTGGTTCTACCCCCGATCGCCGCCGGTGAGGCGACCGCGTCGTACGCGCTGTCCGAACGTGAAGCCGGCTCGGACACAGCCTCCATGCGAACACGCGCACGTCTGGATGGCGATCACTGGGTCCTCAACGGCACAAAGACCTGGATCACGAACGCCGGCGAGTCCACCTGGTACACGGTCATGGCGGTCACCGACCCGGGCGCGGCGAAGCCAGCCGACGGCATCTCCGCGTTCGTCGTCCACGCCGAGGATCCCGGTTTCGAGGTGGGATCCAAGGAGCGCAAGCTCGGGATCAAGGGATCCCCGACCCGGGAGATCCATTTCGTCAACTGCACGATCCCGACCGACCGGATCGTCGGTGAGCCCGGCACCGGCCTTCGCACCGCCCTGGCCACTCTCGACCACACCCGGCCCACGATCGGCGCCCAGGCATTGGGTATTGCCCAGGGGGCTCTGGACGCGTCCATCGCCTACGTGAAGGAGCGCCGCCAGTTCGGCCGGGCGATCGCCGACAACCAGGCCGTGCAGTTCATGCTCGCCGATATGGCGATGAAGATCGAGGCAGCCCGGCACATGGTGTACGTCGCCGCCGCCCGCGCCGAACGCGGCGAGGCGAACCTCGGCTTCATCACCGCCGCCGCGAAATGCTTCGCCTCCGATGTGGCCATGCAAGTGACGACGGACGCTGTCCAGCTCTTCGGTGGCGCTGGTTACACTCGCGACTTCCCGGTCGAGCGCATGATGCGCGACGCTAAGATCACGCAGATCTATGAAGGCACCAATCAGATTCAACGGCTTGTCATGTCTCGCGCGCTCCTGCGCGGTTAGCGCCGTCTTCTGCGCGTGAGGCTGTGATTTGCGGTGATGGCCGCATCGATCCAGAGTTTTAGCCGCTGGCCTGGGACGGCGGGCCATCTATGGAGAACAAGGCCAGTTGTACTGCCCATGAGCCTGGCAACAGGGGACGACGGTGAAAGTAGGGCGAGCACTTGGGATCGGTGTGGATTTTCATATCTGCGCCGGCCGGGAGGAGGTCCTCTTGTTTTGCGCATCTTCCTGTTGATTTGGCCCCAAGCGCGAAGAGAAGATGCGCGACTATCCTTCTAGAATCTGCAGCTCTATCTATTCTCCCCGCGCTCGGAAGTAACGTCTGCCAGGAGGCAGAATGAGCATGAAGGACATCGTCGAGGTGATCTTGGCGCAGACCCTCCGCAGTGACGCCCGGGAAGTAGAGTTCAGCGCCCTTTCGGTGCCCGAAACCTACCGGGGAGTTGTTGTCCGCAAGGACGAGGTCGAAATGTTCGAGGGCCGGGCTTCCCGGGACAAGGATCCGCGGGAGTCCCTGCACGTGGACGAGGTGGCGACCCCGGAAATCGGGCCGGGTGAGGCCTTAGTGGCGGTGATGGCGTCGGCCGTAAACTACAATACTGTGTGGACGTCGATCTTCGAGCCGGTGTCGACATTCGGGTTCCTCGAGCGCTACGGGCGTACCTCGCCGCTGGCGCGGCGGCACGACCAGCCGTACCACGTGGTCGGTTCGGACCTAGCCGGTGTGGTACTACGGACGGGTCCTGGGGTGCATGCTTGGTCGCCTGGAGACGAGGTCGTCGCGCACTGCCTGTCGGTGGAGCTGGAACGCCCCGAAGGTCATAACGACACGATGTTGGACCCCGAACAGCGGATCTGGGGGTTCGAGACGAATTTCGGTGGGCTCGCCGAGCTCGCGTTAGTCAAGGCCAACCAGCTGATGCCCAAACCAGAGCACCTGAGTTGGGAGGAGGCGGCGGCGCCCGGACTGGTGAATTCGACCGCCTACCGCCAGCTCGTCTCGACCAACGGCGCGAACATGAAGCAGGGCGACGTCGTGCTCATCTGGGGCGCCTCCGGCGGCTTGGGCTCGTATGCAACTCAGCTGGCGCTGCGCGGCGGTGCGATCCCGGTCTGTGTGGTCTCGTCGCCAGCCAAGGCGGAGATCTGCCGTTCGCTGGGTGCCGAGCTCATCATCGACCGTGCCGCGGAGGGCTACCGGTTCTGGTCCGACGACGAGACCCCGGACCCGAAGGAATGGCAGCGGTTCGGCAAGCGGATCCGCTCGCTCACCGGAGGCGACGACCCCGACATCGTCTTCGAGCATCCCGGCAGAGAGACGTTCGGTGCCTCGGTCTACGTAGCGCGGCGCGGCGGCACGATTGTCACCTGTGCCTCGACCAGCGGCTTCCTACACAGCTACGACAACCGCTACTTGTGGATGAATCTCAAACGGATCGTCGGGTCGCACTTCGCGAACTACCGCGAAGCGTGGGAAGCGAATCGGCTCATCGCCCGGGGGCTGATCCACCCGACCCTGTCGCGGGTCTACCCGTTGGCCGAAACCGGGCAGGCCGCCCACGATGTCCACCGCAACACCCACCAGGGCAAGGTCGGTGTGCTCTGCCTCGCCCCGACCGAGGGACTCGGAGTCCGCGATGCGACCGCCCGGGCCCGTCACCTCACCGCGATTAACCGCTTCCGTGGCATGTAATTTAAATTTTGAATGTTCCACCGCTAACCCTGACGGTTTCTTCTCCAGCGAACGAACGGAATCGAAAGGAATGCGATCCTGCTATGCCTCTGGGTGTTCGCCGGTCCTGTCTGGCTGTTCCCGCTTCGAATCCGAAGATGCTCGGCAAAGCTCAGGGTCTGCCGGCCGACCAGATCTTCTGTGATCTTGAGGACTCCGTCGCTCCGCTGGCCAAGGAGCCTGCGCGCGGGAATGTCGTCGCGGCGTTGAACGAGGGTAACTGGACGGGCAAGACGCGGGTGGTCCGAGTGAACGACCTGACCACGAAATGGACGTATCGGGATGTCATCACGGTGGTCGAGGGTGCCGGGGAGAATCTGGACTGTGTGATGTTGCCGAAGGTGCAGACTGGTGCACAGGTGCAGTGGCTTGATCTGCTGCTTACGCAGATCGAGGAGGTGATGGGCCTGGAGGTCGGGCGGATCGGCATCGAGGCGCAGATCGAGAATGCGCTCGGTCTGTCGAACGTGAAGGAGATCGCGTTCGCCAGCCCTCGCATCGAGACGATCATCTTCGGTCCGGCGGACTTCATGGCCTCGGTGAACATGCCGTCACTGGTGGTCGGCGCGTTGAGCCCGCACTATCCCGGGGACCAGTTCCACTACGTCCTGTTCAAGATTCTGGAGGCGGCGCGGGCGCGCGGGGTGCAGGCGATCGACGGGCCTTACCTGCATATCCGGGACGTGGACGGGTTCGGTGAGGTTGCCAGGAAGTCCGCCGCGCTGGGCTACGACGGCAAGTGGGTGCTGCACCCGGGGCAGATCGAGGCTGCAAACGAGATCTACGCGCCCCGGCAGGAGGACTACGACCACGCCGAACTGATCCTGGACGCCTACGCCTGGCACACCTCCGCCGAAGGTGGCCTGCGGGGGGCGGTAATGCTCGGCGACGAGATGATCGACGAGGCGAGCCGGAAGATGGCCGAGGTCATAGCGGGCAAGGGCCGCGCCGCAGGACTGCGGCGCGCCGCCAAGTTCGAACCCCCCACCAGTTGACCGTTCTCTCCCCCTGACGGACCACCTCGTCCGGTGACCGCGGCCTAAGCCCCGGGACGCGGACCCACCGGGCGGGGTGGCTCCACTACCGGCGGTCAGCGGACTCCTCCGAGCGCACAGGTCTCGGGGCTAAAAGGACTGGAGTTTTCAGATGGGCAGGGTCGCGCAGACCGACGGTCTTACCGACACGCAGGCCGACATCCTGGCCGCGGTGCGCACCTTCGTGGACAAGGAGATCCTTCCGTACGCGAACGACCTCGAGCACAAGGATGAGTTCCCCGAGGCGATCGTGGCAGCCATGAAGGAGATGGGCCTGTTCGGGATTACCATCCCCGAACAGTACGGGGGACTCGGCGAGTCGCTGCTGACCTACGCCCTTGTCGTCGAGGAGATCGCCCGCGGGTGGATGAGCGTCTCCGGTGTCATCAACACTCATTTCATCGTCGCCTACCTAATTCTCCAGCACGGCACCGAGGAACAGCGCGCCCGCCTGCTGCCGAAGATGGCCACGGGTGAGATCCGCGGTGCGTTCTCGATGAGCGAACCGGGCTGCGGCTCCGACGTGGCCGCCATCACCACCAGAGCCGACCGCGACGGCGACGACTACCTCCTGACGGGAACGAAGATGTGGCTGACCAACGGCGCCCGCGCCGGTGTGGTCGCGACCCTAGTGAAGACCGACGAAGGCGCCGACTCGGTCTACCGGAACATGACCACCTTCCTGCTGGAGAAGGAACCCGGGTTCGGCACCCACGGCGGCATCACCATACCCGGCAAGCTCGACAAGCTGGGCTACAAGGGCGTCGAGACCACCGAGATGATCCTGGACAACCATCGAGTGTCGGAGGCGAGCGTTCTCGGTGGCCCAGCGGGTGCCGGCCAGGGTTTCTACCAGATGATGGATGGTGTCGAGGTCGGCCGGGTCAATGTCGCTGCCCGCGCCTGCGGGATCATGATCCGGGCGTTGGAGTTGGCGATCGCCTATTCCCAGCAGCGCCGTACCTTCGGCCACCGGATCGCCGACCACCAGGCCATCGCGTTCAGACTCGCGGACATGGCCACCAAGGTCGAGGCCGGGCATCTGATGATGGTCCACGCGGCCCGCAAGAAGGACGGCGGGCAGCGCAACGACGTCGAGGCCGGGATGGCCAAGTATCTCGCCAGCGAGTACTGCCACGAGGTCACCACCGAATCGTTTCGGATCCACGGCGGCTACGGCTACTCCAAGGAGTACGAGATCGAACGCCTTTACCGCGAGGCCCCGTTCATGCTCATCGGTGAAGGCACCTCCGAGGTCCAGAAGTTGATCATTAGTCGGGCGCTGCTCAACGAATACAGACTGCCTCGGTAGCTCATTCACCACGCCCGCTGCCCGTCCAGCGGCCCGGCCGGACCACTGGACGGGCAGCTGAGACTTCTCGCCGCCATGCTACTCCGAGAGAGAACGTGAGGGATTCATGCAGTTCGGCCGGTACTACGAAGACTTTGAGGTCGGTGTCGTCTACAAGCACTGGCCCGGAAAAACCGTGACTGAATACGATGACCACTTTTTCTGCTTGCTAACGATGAACCATCATCCGTTACACATCGACGCGAACTACGCTGAGCAGGCTACGCAGTTCAAACGCAACGTAGTGGTTGGGAATTACGTCTACTCCTTACTGCTCGGAATGTCCGTTGCTGACGTTTCGGGCAAGGCGATCGCAAACCTCGAGGTCACCTCGCTGCGGCATGTGGCCCCCGTCTTCCATGGTGACACCCTCTACGGCCGGTCGACCGTCCTGGACAAGAACGAGTCGAAGAGCAAGGGCGATCGCGGCATCGTGACGGTCGAGACCCGCGGTCACAACCAGGACGGCGTTCTGGTCTGCGTCTACAAGCGCAAGGTCATGGTGCCCAAGCGGGCGCACGGACAGAGGCGTGGCGGCGAGCAGCCCGGCCGTCCCGAGCCCCGTTCGGGAGGCTGAGGTGGCAGGTGCGCCTGAGGGTGGGCGTTCGGGGTTCGATCAGTCCAAGGCCGTCCGATCTGAGCGGGACCGGCCGTGGATTATCCGCACATATGCGGGGCATTCGAGCCCGGTGGAGAGCAATGCTTTGTACCGGCAGAATCTGGCGAAGGGGCAGACAGGGCTGTCGGTGGCGTTCGATCTACCGACCCAGACCGGGTATGATCCTGATCATGTTCTCGCCAGGGGCGAGATCGGGAAGGTGGGGGTGCCGATCGCGCATCTGGGTGACATGCGGGCGTTGTTCGATCGGATCCCGCTCGCACGGATGAACACGTCGATGACGATCAACGCGACGGCGATGTGGTTGTTCGCGCTGTACCAGGTCGTCGCGGAGGAGCAGGGCGCGCAGCCTGACGAGCTCACGGGTACGACGCAGAACGACATCATCAAGGAGTACCTGTCGCGGGGAACGTACGTGTTTCCGCCCGGGCCGTCGCTGCGACTGATCACCGATCTGATCGCCTACACCGTGGTCGAGGTCCCCCGGTGGAACCCGATCAACATTTGCAGCTATCACCTGCAGGAGGCCGGCGCGACACCGGTGCAGGAGATCGCCTATGCGATGTGCACGGTGATCGCGGTGCTGGACGCGGTCGTCGCGTCCGGCCAGGTGCCGCAGGACCGGATCGGCGAGGTGTGCGCCCGGATGTCGTTCTTCGTGAACGCCGGTGTGCGGTTCGTCGAGGAGATGTGCAAGATGCGCGCGTTCGGGGTGCTGTGGGACGGACTGTTGCGCACCAGGTACAAGGTGGTGGACCCTGCGCAGCGCCGGTTCAGGTACGGGGTACAGGTCAACTCCCTCGGACTGACCGAGGCGCAGCCGGAGAACAATGTCACCCGGATCGTACTCGAGGCCCTCGGCGTCACCCTGTCGAAGGGTGCCCGGTGCCGAGCGTTGCAGCTCCCGGCATGGAACGAGGCCTTGGGGCTGCCGCGGCCGTGGGACCAGCAGTGGTCGCTACGCATCCAGCAGATCCTCGCCTACGAGACCGACCTGCTGGAATACGAAGACCTCTTCGACGGCTCGGTCGTCGTAGAGAAACGGGTCGCCGAGCTGGTCGACGCCGCTACCGAGGAGATTGACCGGGTCCAGGCAATGGGTGGCGCGGTCGCGGCGGTTGAGAGCGGATACATGAAGTCCCAGCTGGTAAACTCCCAGGCTGCGCGGCGGGCACGGATCGAATCCGGGCAGGACACCGTGGTCGGCGTGAACCGGTACACCGAGACCGAACCGAACCCGCTATTGGCGGACCTAGACACGGCGGTGCAAACTGTCGACCCGGCCGTGGAGAGCGCCGCCGGGACCCGGATCGCCGCCTGGCGCGCCGGTCGGGACGCCACTGCAGTCGGTGAGGCTCTACTGAGGCTGCAGGCGGCTGCGAAGACCGACGCCAACCTGGTGCCTGCGACGCTAGCCTGCGCCCGAGCCGGAGTGACGACTGGAGAGTGGGCAGGGGTCTTACGCGAGGTGTTCGGAGAGTACCGGGCCCCGACCGGCGTGTCGGCCGCAGCCGCAACCGCGGGTGGCGCGGAACTGGCCGAAGTACGCGATCTCGTCGCCCGTACTAGCGATGCGCTCGGCCGGCGGCTCCGGCTACTCATCGGAAAACCGGGCCTGGATGGACACTCCAACGGAGCTGAGCAGATCGCCGTACGGGCCCGCGATGTCGGTTTCGAAGTCGTCTACCAGGGTATCCGGCTCACCCCAGCACAGATCGTCGCCGCCGCTGTCGAGGAAGACGTCCACCTGGTCGGCCTGTCCGTGCTCTCCGGATCGCACATGGATCTCATACCCGAAGTGCTCACCGGGCTTCGCACCGCCGGGCTGGGGGACGTGCCGGTCGTGGTCGGCGGGATCATCCCGACCAGCGACATACAGCAGCTGATCGCGATGGGAATAACGTCGGTCTACACACCCAAAGACTACGGCTTGACCAATATTATGTACGACATTGTTAATATCGTCCGCACCGCCCGCGGCCTCCACAGTGAGGTGCCACCTGTTTCTCGGATACCAGTGTAGGGGTCAACGCTATCTCGCTGCACCACCTGCGAGGCCAGGGCTCTTGGCCACCAACGGTGTCGCGCATCTTGCCGCCTGTCGGGAAGTGTCAGAATCACCTAAAGACTATGCTCCCATTCTCCCAGACCAGAACGACTAGTAAATGCGGTCGCGAAATTGGATAATGACAGGAAATTGCACCGGAACTCAGCGCAAGGTCGTCAGGAAATGCTTGAGGGAAGTCCGTCGACGCTGAACGTCACGATAGATCTGAAACAGAATTGTAGCACCGCCGCGATTGCCCTACCTGGACGGTCATCGCTATTACGGCTGACTGCGCTGATTCTTATTCTGTGTGGCTTGGTCGGACTGGCTGCGTGCACCGGTTCGGAGGACTCCGCCGGAGCGGCTACCTGCGCCGCACCGGGCATAACTGAGACCGAGATTAAGGCCGGCATTCTGTTCCCTGACACCGGGCCTTTTTCGCACAGCATGCATGCGTTCCGGGCGGGGATTGAGGCTCGTCTTGGTGAAGCGAACAGCGCAGGCGGCGTCAACGGGCGGAAGATTGTCGCCGTTTGGCGGGACGACGCCTCCACTCCCCAGCTGAATCTCACCGCGGCCCGCGAACTCATTCAGAAGGAAGAAGTCTTCGGCATCATGGAAGGACTGGGTGCGGTCTCCGGCTCAGCCCAGTACCTCGCAGATCTGGACGTACCGGTCATCGGACTAGGAGCCGAACCCGCCTGGGTGACCCACGAAAACATGTTTACATGGCATAATTATACACATTCGACCGGATCGTCGACCGTCTGGGGGGATTTTATCCGTAGTGCGGGGGGAACTCGGGCCGCCGTGGTGGACGTAGCGTTGAACGAAGCGGTACAAGAATACCATCGGCAGCTCGTTGAGAGTCTAAGGGTGGCCGGTGTCAGCGTGGACATAGACTCTGAAGTGACCGCCGAGACAACCGGCTTCGGGGCGTTGGCCAGACAGATGAAGGAGGCGAACATCGACGCCATTACCGGCGTCGTTACCCCGGACGTCCTCGCTCAGATCATCCCCGCGGTCCGTGCCGCCGGCGTGAACCTCAGGACGGTACTCCTCTCGCTCGGCTACGACCGGGATCTGCTAACACAATTCGGCCCAGTCTTAGCCGGCACGACAATCTACATCAGCTTCCTCCCGTTTGAGCTGAACACCCCCGCACATCAGCGGCTGCTCACCGCGATGGCTCACCACTCTTCGCAGAGCGAGGTGCCGGAGCAGGAAAGCGCCGTGTTCGGCTGGTTGTCCGCGGACCTATTTCTACGCGGGCTGCAAACCGCCGGCGCATGTCCGAACCGCCAGTCGTTCATCCAAGGCTTGCGCGCCGTGCACGACTACGACGGCGCCGGGCTACTCCCCGCGCCGGTGGATCTCGCAAAAGACCGGGACCAACTCGCCGACTGCTACTACTTCGTGCGTGTCAGCGACGACGGCAGACAATTCGTACCACTACAATCTGCAGCCCGTTGCGGTAGCCCGATCAACTGAACATTCAATAGATTGGTCAAGTGCGGTGCCCTGTAACTGACAATGCCACTTCCACCAACCGGATCCTGGCGATCGTCGGTGCGGCGGTTCCGGTTGTTCTGTCTGGTTGCCGGCACGATCGGAATGTGTGGCAGACATTGAGATGGTCGCGGGTAGCCGGCTGACGGACTAGATCTCTCGGGGGGTCCTGACATCGTTCGTTCCGCGTGATGCGGTCGACGAGGCGACAGGGAAGAACGCCCGGCGCAGCGACACGACGCTCACAGAGCAGGTCGTGGCCTACTTTGTGATGGGGCTCGCGCCGTTCCCCTATCCGCCGCGGGCGACGACTACGAGGTGAGGCGCCGGCCGGCTCGGCGCCAGGCTCACGGATCTCTACGTCGTGGGGCCGCGATGGGAGCGAACTCCAGGTGCCTGGCCGAAGCCCGCCAGCGGCACGGTTCCTCGCCGCTGGCCGAACTGTTTTGTCAGGTCGTGGCGCCGGTCGCGGACCTGGAAACAGCTGGTGCGTTTCTCAGACGGTGGGGACTAGGCCGTGTCCGGCCGATCATGGTGGTCGGAGCCAGAGCCGTAGGCCTGCGGCGGTGACGGTGCCGTGGAAGACGTAGGCGCGTTTGTCGTAGCGGGTGGCCACGGCCCGGTTCTGTTTCAGCAGGTTGATGCACCGCTCGACGGTGTTCCGTCGCTTGTACGCCTCGGCGTCGAATGACGGGGGACGCCCACCACGGGAGCCGCGGCGACGCCGGTTGGCTTGCTGGTCGGCCTTCTCCGGGATCGTCGCGGTGATACCCCGCCCGCGCAGGTAGGTCCGGTTCGCACGGCTGGAGTAGGCCTTGTCCGCCAGCACCCGGTCGGGTCGGGTCCTGGGCCGGCCAGGACCCGACCGGAGCATGTGGACCCGGTCCACGACCGCGGTGAACCGGGTGGAGTCAGCGACCTGGCCGGCGGTGATCAGCAGGCTGACCGGTCGGCGATACCCGTCGGCACCGAGGTGAATCTTGGTGGTGAACCCGCCGCGGCTACGGCCGAGTCCTTCATCGGGTGCATCGTTCACGGGCGCCTGGCTTTTCCCGGCACCCGGGGCCGCAGTCTCGGTGCCCCGGCCGCGTGTTGGTGGGCACGGCAGGTCGTGGAATCGACACTCAGTTCCCACCCGCCACCGGACCCGGTCGGCGGGTCGGTATCCCCGCCGCGGCGTAGTTCACCGGCCAGCCGGTCCCAGGTTCCGTCCGCTGACCAGCGGCGATGCCGCTCATACACGGTCTTCCACGGGCCGAACCGCTCCGGGAGATCCCGCCATGGCACCCCGGTACGGACCCGGAACAGGATGCCGTTCACGACCTGCCGGTGGTCCCGCCACCGGCCGCACCGCCCATTACTCACCGGCAGCAGCGGCGCCAACCGGTCCCATTCCTGCGCTGTCAGATCCCCCCGCCCCATAGGACGACCGTCCCGGCAAGAGATCCACATGTCCGGCCAACCAGATCACCGCCCACACCAGGACAACACCCACCAACCCATGATCGGCCGGACACGGCCTAGTGGCACCGACGGAATCGACCCGCGCGAGGAGACCGCCGCTGCCTTGGCCGGGCTTATCAGCAGCGGCGGGAACAGAACCCCCCGTGCCAGGTCAGAGCCCGAGCAGCCGGCCGCAGATCGACTCGATCGCGGCCGGCACGTCCGGGTTGTGCCGCAGGTGAGGGGTGCGGGCCGTGTCGTTGGCGACGGCGACTGCGGAATGTACGCGGATCCGGGCGGCGGTGGCCTCGAGCTCGGGGTACATGAGCTGGAGCAGGTGGACCCATTCGGTGAGGTAGTTGTGCTGGGCTCGACGGGCGGCGTGGCGTTCGACCTCAGGGAGGTGCTCGACCTCGGTGATCAGCAGCCCGATCAGGTCGTGGTGGACCTGAGAGAATCGGATGTAGGAGACGACCAGTCTGCGCAGCGCATCGGCTGCACCGCTCGAGGTTTGATAGATGGTGCTGACGTCCATCAACAGGGCGGCTGTGCCCCGCTGAAATGCGGTGCGCAGCATGTCCAGCTTGCTCGGGAAGTGGTTGTAGACGCTGGGGCCGGTGATTCCGACGGCGTTGCCGATGTCCTCCATGCCGACGCTGGCGAAGCCCTGGGCGGCGAACATCCGCACCGCCTGGGCGAGCAAAGCCTCCCGGCGTGACGCCGGCAGCAATACCGGTCCAACTGGTGGTGGCGACGGTGCGGCGAAGGCACTTGGCAGCGAGGTTTCCAGCACAAGGCCTGCAAGCTCGGCGAGCAGTTCGTCGTATGCGGGCCGGGGCATTTCAAGGTCGTGGAAGGACGGGCTCATCAGAACGGCAAGCGTCGCCCAGGTGACCAGGTCAGCGGTGCGGCGGTCGAGCTCAGGGCGGGCGGCGCGCACCCGGTCGGTGAGCCGGCGTCCGATCTCGCGGACCTCGGTGCGCACCCGAGCATAGTCGTTAAGCGAAAGGCGGCGGGCTTCTCGCTGCCAGAGCACGCCGAGGTGGCGTTCGTCGAGGCACAGGGCTGCGAGCTGGGCTGATGCCGTGGACTGGTCGGCGAGGTTGAGATTTTCGAGCAGTTGCCGCATCGGGGCCAGGCCTCCGATGATGACCTCGCGGAGTAGGTTCTGTTTGCTGGAGAAGTGTCGGTACAACGCGGACGGGCCGATCGCCACGGCCTCGGCGAGGTCGCTCATTCCGATCTGGTCGTAGCCGCGGCGGGCGAACAGGTCAGAGGCGGCGCCAAGGATCAGCGCCCGCCGGTTACGCGGACGGGTGCCACGCGGCGGCGCGAGCGCACGGTCCGGCACGTCAACCTCCTCAAGGTAGGTCGGCCCAGTCCCGGCGACCGGTCGAGGGTCTTTGCGGTGCCACTGTAGATCCGCAAGTCTGTCCAGGCTCGGGTACGCGACCATGTACCCGTAACCGCCGGTGCAACTGCGCGCGGGCGTCCGTCACGCGGCCCTACGGCTCGAAGCTCCTCCGCCTGGCTTTGGCCGTGTCGGCCGGGGACAGCCGGCAGGCGATCTGGCGGTCGACGTACTGCTGGGCGATGTCGATCTCAGTAGCCGACTCGATGAGCCAGTGCCGGGTGTTTCTGCGAGGTTCCACCGGGCTTGCCAGCGACACCTTCGAGAAGGTAGTCGACGGTCCAGCCGAACGCGGGACTTTGTGCTTTACATGACCGCGGACGTCGCGATTGACAATCGCTCCGCGGATGCTGCGGATCAGGCGGCGAGAATCCACCGCCTTTTGCTCGGCGATGTCCTGGGCATGCAGGCCAGCCGTTGTCGGATTGCGGCCCCTTTCTCGAAGCCGGGGTATCGTGTTTGAGGACCAGCCGCGGCAGCAGCCTCTGTGCGGGTTCCTCTGGTGCGCCCGCGCCGGAAGATCAGCGCCAACGGTGAGATTCTCGGTCACCTGGCTGGGGCGCCCCCGGCCCGGCCTGAGTGCGCGACGGGTGTAGAACTGGCTGCGGCGACCAGCCGTCGCAGGTGACGGCGGATCTCTTCACCGGGAACTCGAGCATGCCGCCTTCTTGAAGAGCGAATGTGGACAATGCGCGGCTACAGAGGGATCCGTATGCACGAGCACGCGGCGACTGAGCATCTGATCGTCAGGCTCGGAGCTTGTCGAGCGGCTCGCGGTCATCAACATGCCTGTTTGGCTGATGGCCTTGGTGAAGAGGAAGTCGACGGCGCTCCGTGGTGATAGTGATCGGCTCTCCCGCCTGCGCATCCGCGGTGTCGGTGTTGTTGGCCAGGCTCAGCCCGTCTTCTCGTAGAGAGTGACCACGGCGGCCCCGCCGAGGCCGATATTGTGCTGCAGCGCCAGATTCACGCCCTCCACTTGGCGCTTGTCGGCCTCGCCGCGCAACTGCCATACCAGCTCCGCGCACTGCGCCAACCCGGTCGCGCCCAGCGGATGTCCCTTGGACAGCAGCCCACCCGAAGGATTGGTCACCACGCGCCCGCCGTAGGTGTTGTCGCCGTCGGCGATGAACTTCTCCGCCGTGCCCTCCAGGGTCAGCCCCAGCGCCTCGTAGGACAACAGTTCGTTGACGGTGAAGCAGTCATGCAGTTCCACGACGTGGATGTCGCGTGGGTCCACCCCGGCCGCCTCATAGACCTGCCTAGCTGCGGACCTGGTCATGTCGTATCCGACTAGGTGCATCAGGTCCCCATCGAACGACGACGGGGTATCCGTGGTCATCGCCTGAGCGGCGATCGTCACGTCGGCCCGCAGCCCGTTGGCGCGCGCGAAATCCTCGGAGACGATCACCGCGGCAGCCGCGCCGCAGGTGGGAGGGCAGCACTGCAACCGGGTCAGCGGACCAAAGATCCGCGGTGAGGCAAGAACCTCATCCACAGTCAGCGGGTCGGTGAAGACCGCATACGGGTTGTGGGCTGCGTGCCTGCGAGACTTCACCGAGATCCGCGCAAACACCGTCGGGTCCATCCCGTACTTCTCACAGTAGGCTGCGCCCGCACCGCCAAAGTACCGCGGCGCGAAGGGCACCCCCTCGGCCTCGCCCTGCACCTTGGTAATCACCTCGTCGAACCGCCCGAAAGCGCTGGGTCGGTCGTCCCACTGCGTCCTCAGCGCACCGCGCTGCATCTGCTCGAATCCGAACGCCAGCACACAATCCGCCGCTCCGGAGGCCACCACCTGACGCGCCAGGAACAGAGCCGATGATCCAGTCGAGCAGTTGTTGTTCACGTTCAACACCGGCGCCCCGGTCATCCCTACCCGGTACAGCGCGTTCTGCCCGCTGGTCGAGTCGCCGTACACATAGCCGGCGTACGCCTGTTGGACTGAAGCGAGGACGATCCCCGCATCAGCCAGGGCCGCTTTTACCGCCCCTTCTGCCAGCACATCGTAGCTGTCGCTCCTGCTCGGCGTCGCGAACGGCACCATGCCGACACCCGCCACCACAACACGATCCCTCATCGGCGCTCCAATAGCTATCGACGGTTCACTTAATGAAGACGATCCCACTTCTACAGCAGCCGGGAGTACGTGTGTGATGTGTACCACACTTGTCGTGATTCACCAACGGCCATAGTGAAGGTGCGGGACGGGCGGGTCGGGAAGCGGCCGATCTACGCCGAGACCGGGGTCACCGCCGACCGGGAACGTGACCTGCTCGGCCTATGACCTGGCACCCGCGGTGATGGCGCGGTAGCGCCCGGTGCAACACGCCCCGGGACCGCTCGTACAGCGACATGCAGATCGCCTCGCGGGGTACGCGCATGGATGGATCATCCGGAAGTCGGCCTGCCGGCCGAGATCTACTCCGGGAACCAGCGCGTACGCAATAGCGTTTGCGTCCGCACCACGCTACTACCTGCCTGACGGGAGTGCCGACATCGGGTCGAAGGCTGGTTCCGCAGGCAACAATTCGGGTGCGCCCTGGGGCTCACCAGACGGCCATATACCCAAGTCAGATATTGCGCATACCGCAGCAAAGCGGACAGAAAACTTCCAGGATGACATTTCTCGGAGATTTCTGCACGGCGCCAACCTCGGCGTGTGATGCTACCTACGCGACGGCGCGATTCCACCGCAACCTCTGGAGGGAGATGTTGCGGCCGGTGCCTGCGACTCGCTGAGCCGAACAACGTGGACCGGGAAACGAAATATGTAAACTTAGCCGGTGATACCGTCCCCGTAGCCCATGGCTTCCCGAACACCCGGCCTCTGGTTCGGTTGGATAGACCGATAGAAGGGTGGCCAGCGAGGCGGCCAACGGTCGGGAAAAATCCGACTCGGCGGCACGCTATCCTTGCGCTCGGCTATTCGTAGGGATAATCCGGCACGGCCGGCTATCCCGATCTTTTGCGAGAAAAGCAGCCTACTCCATTCGGGAGAGGTTTTCCGCACAAGTATGAACGGAGTTCTCCATGCCGGATATTGATCTTGGGCTGGCGACGGACTGGGACGAGGGAGACACTCACGGCCGAATCAAACTGCGGCAGAACCAGCAGTACCCGACTTCCCCCAAGAAGGACGTGCTCATCAGCTCGCCGGTAAGCATCGAGCTCTCAGTTAATACTAACTACTCCACATCCCAAGAGGCCGACAAGATCTTCTTCACGACCCACCATGGCAGCCAGAAGAAGATCATCGCAGTACTGGACTCCAACGGAGACCTCTACATCGCCGGCCGCGTGATCGAAGGGCAGTCGAACCTGTCCTACCAGTAGTCCGGCAGCGCGGGGTGGTCCGGCGGCGCCTTCCCCGACGCGACGCGATGCCCACGCTCGACGGTCCGGCCACGGAGCCGGGCCGTCGAGGTCAGTGGCAATGCCCTGGTCGTAACAACTTTGACCGTCGGTGATGGCCGCTGTATCAGAACACCCAGTGCCGTGGACCCAATTGATCGGTTCGTGCCACTGATCCCTGGAGTGCCGCCAGTATTGCAACGGCCCTGCGAGCTCTTGGCAGGTCCGCAGGGCTGACTAAACTGAACGCATGTGCGACCTGTCGGGCCGCCGCCCGCGAGTCGCCGTCTGCCGGTCATGGCTGCGGCGCCTGCGCACTGAGCAGCCGGCCAAGGAGCGGTGGACCTGCACCGGACACTCAGTGTCGGCGTCCGCCACGACGGTGTCGCGAGGGTAGAGCGTCAAGGTGAGCAGTGCCGTCTCGGTGGCACGCCATCGTCGGTCGTTCTCGTCGTCGAAGTCCAGCTGAGGCCGCAGGGCCGCCGCGCAGCGCACTGTGTCCACGGTGGCCACTACCGACGTCTTGCCGGTCGCATGTGCAACCCCGGGATCGTACCGATCGCGACGGCGCATGGTCAGGCTTCTCACCAGCATCTTCTCTAACCTCGATCTTTCGCCAGGTGGCTGGGTCGGTTTGTCGGTCGTCCCGCCCCGTTTTTGATGTTGAGGTGTGTCGTCGGGGTGTGGCGGGGTGGCTCGCTGTCGCGCGGGCTGGAGCGCCGGTCCACGGCCGGGGGTGGTGCGAGGTCGTCGGGGCAGGGCAGGTCCGGGTGGCTATCCGGGGTCGGGTAGCGCGCGCAGTGTGGTCAGGGCCTGAAGGGCCAGCGCTGCCCATGGATGGTGCTCGGGCAGGTGGAGCACGGTGTGTCGTGCGTGACGGGCGATCCGTCCGGCGATGGTGAACAGCCTGTGCCGCAGGCGTTTCGGTTCCCACCGCCGGGCGGCGTGGCCGGCCAGGGCGAGCACCTGAGTCCAGGCGAGGAGGTCGAGTGCGAGGGAGACAACGGCGCACCAGACCCTGTTCTGGGCGAAGTCGTGTAGGGGCAGGTTCGTCAGGCCGGTGTCTTTGGCGGCGCGGATCCGGTCCTCGCAGCGGGCCCGGCGGCGGTGCCGTAGTTCCAGGTCGGCGAGCTGGCCGTGGGGGGTGTTGGTCGCGAACGCGGTGCAGCGGTTGCCGCCGGGGTCGACGATCCGGAGTTGGGCGCCTGGATGCGGGCGTTCGTTGCGCACGAGGACCCGCACGCCCGCAGGCCAGCTGGACAGGTCCATCAGCCCGGTGAGTTCGGCGACCCACGCGCCGTCGCGGGGCTGCCCGCCGGCGTTGTAGGCCGGTGTCCACGCCCCGGGCGGAACCTTCGCGATCGCCTCGGACGCGCTCTCGGGCAGGGTGAACCCGACCGAGTAGCTCAGCCGGCGGCGGTGCAGCCAGTCGAGGAACGCGTGCGTGCCGCCGCCGCTGTCGGTCCGGATCAGGACCGACCGGCCGCGACGCAGCCGCCGAGGTAGCCGGGCGAGTGCGACGGTGGCCAGGTGATGTGGTCGGCGCCGGTGTTCGCCCTGGCGTTCCCCGGTCGTAGCAGGACCGCCAGCGGCTCACCCGACCCGTCCGGGCCGTGGTCGGCGAACGCCCACAGCGGGTGGAACCCGAACCCTGGAGTTGACCTGTTCCTGTTCACACCTGGGCTCTTTGGGATAATGATCCCGGGGAGGAGTGCAGGTGCCGAGATCAAAACTGCCATACACCGAGGAGTTCCGCCGGCAGATGGTGGAACTGGTTCGAGCTGGGCGGATACCCGAGGAACTAGTGTCTTGTGATTCCGTTTCTTTTACGTTGACGGGTCGCCAGATAGAATGATCTTGTGGAGTTGGGGGATGCGGAACGGGCGGAACTGTCCGCGCTGATCAACAGTCGGGATGTTCCGGCGAACGTGGGTACACGGGCGCGGATCGTGCTGTGGCATGCGGAGAACACGCCGAAGGCGCGGATCGCCCAGCTGGCGGGGGTATCGCGACCCACGGTGGATCTGTGGCTGAGCCGGTACGAACGGGACGGGGTGGCCGGTCTGGTCGACCGGCCGCGAGGAGCCCCGCGGGAGCAGGTCCCCGCCGCGGTACGGACCCGGATCGTGGCGTTGACCCGCACGACCCCACCCGCGGAGACCGGACTGTCGCACTGGTCGAGCCGGGAGATGGCCCGCTACATCGGCCACACCGGACCGGTGCCGGTGTCCTGGCACTACGTGGCGAAGGTATGGAGGGAAGAAGGGCTGCGCCCGCATCAGTCCGGCACGTTCAAACTGTCCCGGGATCCGGACTTCGCGGTCAAGGTCGCCGACATCGTCGGGCTCTACCTCGAACCACCCGGCGGCGCGGTCGTGCTCTGCATCGACGAGAAGACACAGGTCGAGGCACTGGACCGCACCCAACCCCTACTCCCGATCAGTTTCGGACGCACCGAGAAACGGTAGGTGTCAAGTCAACTGAGACAGTTGATCGTTGGTCGGTTGGCTTGGAAGTGGCTGGTTGATCCACACGGTCTCGGGTAGCCGGGGCGGCCGTGGCCTGCGAGCGAACCGTTCAGGGTGCGCCGCGCGGGCGCGGTCGAGGATGGCCTGCCGGTGGGCCTGGACCTGCTCGGCGGTCCCGAAGTGGACCGAGGCGGGGGTGTGGAACCCGATCCCGGAGTGGCGATGGTCGTGGTTGTAGGCGGTGAAGAACCCCTCGCAGAAGGCACGGGCATCAGCCAACGACCCGAACCGGTCAGGGAAGTCGTAGCTGTACTTGAGAGTCTTGAACTGCGCCTCGGAATAGGGATTGTCATTCGAGGTCCGTGGCCGTGAATGAGACCGGTGGACACCGAGCTCGACGAGAAGGTCGGAGACCTGTTTTGAGACCATCGCTCCACCACGGTCCGCGTGGATCGCCCGCGGCGCGGCCCCGTTCCGGTTGATGGCGTCGGTGAGGAAGTCCTTCGCGACCACTGCGTCCTCGGCGGCGGCGACAAGCCAGCCGGTCACATACCGGGAGTAGATATCGAGGATGACGTACAACTTGTACCAGACACCCTTGGCCGGTCCTTTCAACGCGGTGATGTCCCACGTCCAGATCTCGTCCGGTCCGGTCGCGGACAGCTCCGGGCGGACCCGGGCCGGATGGGTCGCCTGCGCGCGGCGTTCCCGGGTCTGACCGGCCGCGCGGGCGATCCGGTACATCGTGGACAGCGAGCACCAGTACCGGCCGGCGTCCAGCTCCCGGGCCCAGACCTGCGGGATCGCCAGATCCTGGTACTCCGCCCGAGCCAGCACCGCCAGCACCTGGGCGCGTTCGGTGTCGCTCAACGCCGCCGGTGGCGGCTTCCTCGCCGGCCACGGGCCGTGCAGCCGGCCACCAGGAGCTGTATGACGGTAATGCGTCGCCCTCGACCTGCCCGTATATGCGCAGGCCCGTTTCACCGGCACCCCCGCGGCACGGAGCTCGTCGAAAGCACCGTTCAGGGTCTGGTCTACGGCTTCTCGGTGTCCGTGCTCTCGGAGATCTGTTCCAAGAGCACGCGCGCTTTTCCCATGATATCCAGCGCGGTTTCAGTCGTTGCGAGCTTCGCTTTCAGTCGTTCGTTCTCCCTGCGCAGCTTCTCCAGCTCGATCTGCTCCGCTGATTTTCCCGGCTTCTTCTCCGGAGAACGAGCCGCGCCACCGGATCCACCCAGCGCTCCCGCGTCCCGGGCCCGGGTCCACTCCACCACGTGTGAGGAGAACAAGCCCTCCCGGCGCAGGATCGCGCCTTTCTCTCCGTGTGGGGCGTTCTCGTACTCGGCGATGATCCGCAGCTTGTATGCCGTGCTGAACACCCGCCGCGACGGCCGCGGCGCTGGATCACGCCGCGACGGAGGACCGCCCGGACGTTCCTGCGACTCTGACTCCACGGGCACAAGGATCTCCGATCACGCCCTCTGTAGCCAACCCGCACCCAGCGGGTGTCTCACCCGAGACTGACACAGAGGGAAACGCACCCACGACTACGTCCGCCACGGCACCACGAACCTGTTCGCCGCCCTCAACACAGGCACCGGGGAAGTCCTCGGCGCCTGCCACCCCCGCCGGGACGGCGCCGCGTTCCTGACATTCCTGAAAGCCGCGGTCGCCCCGCACGACGGCCGGGAGATCCACGTCATCCTGGACAACCTGTCGACCCACACCACTCCCGAGCGTGAAGACCTGGCTGGACGCGAACCCGCACGTCCACTTCCACTTCACCCCGGTCGGTTCGTCCTGGATCAACCAGATCGTGCGACACGAGGTCGCATGAGAACAGTGGTACTCGTTGAGGAGGTTCGACTGATGTCTGCACGTCGACCGGGAGCCACAAAGCCCGCACGAGTGGGAACAGTGGCTCGCGGCCACCCGCACGGCGCCCGCAAACGCACACTGATCGCCTGGGGCGCGGGCACACCGGACGAACGCGTCGCAACCCGCCTCATACACGCCCGTTGCCACCGCCGCACCCTCGACGATGGCATTCGGGCAGCGCTTCTGCCCGCCTGCAAGCCCACAGGGCTCGCTTGAGCCGGTTGCCTGGAAAGCGGGCACGGCCGGTTCTGAGGGGGCCCCCGGCGCAGCAATGCGCCGGGGCTACCCGACGAGACCTGGTTCGGGATCATCACCCGCCAGGCAATCCGCCGCGGCACCTTCCCCTCCGTCCATGCCCTGACCCGCCAGATCCGCGACTACATCACCCACTGGAACAGCAACGCCCAGCCGTTCACCTGGACCGCCACCGCCGACGAGATCCTCGCCAAGGTCCGTCTCACCCAGACCAGCATCCGCAAACTCGTCGACAACAACCGAAACCGCAAGCGATAAGCAAACAGAATCACGGGACACTAGTGGACGGCGGCCGGGCTTCCGGTCATGCTCGGTTGCGTCTGAGCCTCCGTGAAGGTGCCGCGCACGACGACGACCGGGCAGGGCGCGTTACGCACGCAGTATGACGCGACCGATCCAAGACGCATACCGGGAAAATCGCGCCCGTGGCCGCCGACAACGAGCAGGTCCGCGTCCTCGGCAGTCCTGGTCAACGCCAGCGCGGGACGCTCGGGAACCAGGTACTTCTCTATGTGCACAGCGGGCACGTTCACCAACGCCTCGTCCACGGTCCGCTCCAACGCCCGCCGTGCGTCCTCCATGTAGTCGCCCTCGGTGTAGGTGCGCGTCACCAGGATCGTCGCAGGGACCTGCCATCCCGTCACGATGTCGATTATCGCGCCTGTGGCCTGGGCCTGTGGCACTGCCCAGCGCAGGGCGGCCACGCTCGGCGCCTTCCCGTCCGCGCCCACCACGATCCGTGGATGCGATCGCTGCTCGCCCACGACCCGCTCCTTCCTGTCCCCGTCCCGCCCGCCGCCTCGGAAGACCCTGCGGCGGGCGGCGTCTTCCACCGCCGATCCCGTCATACCCGCAGGGACAGTCCCCACGACCCGAAGTCCCCACTGCGCGAACCTGACCCGCGCCTTGGCAACGACCCCCGGTCCCGGGAGGTCCAAGCCCTGAACGTCATGAACGACCTGGTCGGGCCGCCGCCCGCGGGTCGCCTTGACAAGGCCACACCAGTGAGAAAGGGGCAACATGGCGGAGAACCCGAACCCGCGGAGCGGACACCCGGAACCAACCCGCCGAGCCCGTCGCGCCGCGTTCCGCGGCCACCATCGGCCCCAGACGCGCCGTAAACGTCCGAACCCGCCCCACGTAACCACGGGGCGGGATAGCGGACCGGCCACCGTCAGCCGATGCGTACCGCTCTACGAATATCCCATTTATACCCCCGGCGCCGCCGTGGGGATCTCCGCCAGCACCACCGCGGTGCTCGCCCTGTTCAACGGCCCGACCCGCGCCGTGCTCATCGCGGCGGTGGCCACCTCGACGCTGGTAGGTGCGGGTGCTGTCGTCGTCATCGGCCGGCTGGCCCGAGCAGCACGGTGAGATCCTCAGCCCGATAGGGGGTCGTCGCGTCGCCGGGGCCCGGCAGTGTCAGCGGCTCGTCGCGGCCGGCGAGATGGTCCCGTACTCGGCGGATGACCTGCGGGTCGTCTTCCACGAGGTAGGTCTCGGTCGTGGCCAGGTGAGCGTGTCCGAGGATCGTCTGCACGTCGCGCAGTGACAACCGAGCATCACGGATCATGCGCAGGGCGCAGGTATGCCGCAGGTCGTGCATGCTCCAGTTCGTGCCCAGCAGGCCGTTCGCGCGGCGCAGCACCGCCCGCAGCGCCTCGTAGCTCAACGGCACGCGACCGGGCGGGCCGCCGTCCCGGGCGCGACGGCGCAGCGTCTGCCAGACCGGCGTGTCAGCACCCAGTCGGCCGATCTCCTCCACGTGCAGGCGCAGCCACACGAACGCCTCCGGGCTGGCCGGCAGTCACTGCGGCGCCCGTGTCCCCTTGCGCCGGACCTGGATCAGCTGGTCGCCTCAGTCCAGATCGATACCGCGCATTCCCAGCAGTGCCCCGGCGCGAGCGCCGGTGCTGACCGCCAACGCCAGGATCGCGCGGTCACGGTCCGAACGCATCGCCGTGAACAGCTGCTCCCACCGCTCGTCCAGCATCGCCCGCGGCCGGCGTTTCGGTGCCGGCGGGTTATAACGCAGCCGCCCCTCCGGCCGGAACGACTCCAACGGGTTGTGATGCGTATGAGGACGCCGGCCCCGCCCCCGAGCCAGGAGCACCGGATTGACCAGCGGCCCTTCGCCCCGCTCGATCCAGAACGCATAAAACGACCGCACGACCGCGTTCGAAGCCGAATCGTGGCCACGATATAGCTGTCGGCCTGGAACCGTTTGCGGGTGATCGGGTTCACCGTTCCTGCCGTCATCGCGGAATCGGTTCGCGGCAATCGACGCCGCTTCCTGGTCCGCTGCAACCACAGCACGAAATCCCGCGCCTCCGCCGGACACGCCTTCGACCATTCCACCTCCACCGCCCGCAGGAACCGCTACCAACGCAGCAACGCAAACGCATAGCTGCGCACCGTAGCGGCCGAACATCCCTGCACTACCAGGTCACGCAGGAATCGTCGGACCGGCTCGACCGGCCGGTCCGCCTCGTCCACCACACAGAACGGTTCGACACCCGCCAGCGGGACCACCCGACCCCACTCCGGCAGATCGATCAGATCAATCACACGATCACAATTATCGGACATCCGCACGCAGTCCTCTCACTCGGAACTGGGTGACAGTTACCGACGGGCCACCACCCGCCGCCTACGACACGCTGATCGTCAGCCCAGTAGTCCGGTCAACGGTTCTGCTCGGAACCCGCCACCTCGCGCTACACCACGGATTCGGCAGCCTTCAGCGATCCGCCTGCCGCCTGCTCGTCTTCGCCAGCCTCGTCGACGCCGTTGACAGACAGCGACCGGAGCGGGCGCACTGACCAAGCGAGAAATGCCGATCGCGTCGAGCCGGGACTGCAACTGGTCGTCGCAGTGGCGGCGGCCCTCTCCGGCGTGCCAGAACTGTGGGGCCCTGTGGCTCTGGGCGAGGGCCGAGGCCGGGGTCCTACGATTCGGGGCATGTCGCCGGTCTCGCGTGGGCGTAAGCCGAAGAAGTCGCCGAAGCGGCCATCTGGACGGCCGGGTGCCGCTCTGGCGTCCCCAGGCGTGCCGTGGTCTGGTTCGCCAGCGGCGGTACTCGCCGACCTGCTGGGCGGTCCGCGAGAGGAACCGGAGTGGTTCGGGCCGGCGGTCGCGGCGGTTGTCGGCGGCAGTGAGGCGGTCCTGGCCGCGGAGAGCCCCCGCGCGCTGGAGGAGGCTACGGTCGCGCTGGTCGGCGCACAGGTCCGCCGAGCGGTGCGGGAGCACGGGCGGGGTCTGCGGTTCGACTGGTGGTACGCGAAGGTCTCCGAGGCGCTCGCGGCAGAGGTCCGCGAAGACCTCGACCGCGGTGGGGACAACTGGGTCGGTCCGTGGCGACTGCTGCACGGCCTGGCCGCTATTGGCACGCCGGCGCTTGCGTCCGCCCCGACGGGTTCGATCAGGAAGCTGTCCGCGGCCGTCGCCCGGGCGGGTGGCGCCAGCCAGCCGCCGTGGCTACGACTGGTGCCCAGAGTCGCGCCGGGCGAGGTCTGGCTGCTGCGGGACGCGTACGGAAGCCGGTTCGGGATCATCGCGGGCCTCTCGTCCGACAAGAGCGACCCGGTGGTGTTCCTCCTCGACATCGACGCCTGCGGGCCCGTCACCGTCCTCAACGCCGGCACATATGCCGACGTGTCCGAGTCCGCCGCGGCCTGGCGGTCGTTCGCGGGGGTGTCAGCCGACGGCGCGCGACCGCGGCGGGTCGAGACAGCCGACGAGGTGGCGGTGCTGGCGTACGCCGACTATGACGACAACATCCTGCACGGCGGGGAGTCCGATTCGGCACTGGACAACTGGTTCCGTGCCAACCGTCGTCTGCGTGATCTGTCAGACCATTTCCGGCGCCGTGGCACGCCACTGCCCCGGCCCCGGAGCCTCTACCGTGATCTCGACACGGAGCCGTTGATCGAGGACTTCACCGCCTGGTACGTAGACCAGCACGACGCCAAGCCGGACACGGAAGCAGTCGCCGCGATCGCCTACGAGTGGATCGAGGGCGCGCTCCCCGGGACCTGGAACGCCGTCTCGCCGCACCGCGTCCGTCATCTGCGCGCCGTGATGAGCGACTGGATCGACGACCGCGTCACCGCCGCGGCGCACACCCTGATCCCCGACTGGGTCCGCTGGCACACCGAGCAGTCCGACCTCCCCGAGCAGCTACGCGTTCTATCGTTCGCCGCCACCGACGGCAGCCACGACCGCCCGGATCTGGCAGCCCCCTGCGCGCCCTGACACCTCGGCGCCCGCGACGCCAGCCATCAGACCCGCGGCCCGTGACGAGACGCTCCCGTCACGGTGTCGCTGATCAGGGGTCAAGCTCGCCGGGTGGGGCCGGGAGTTCTGTCGCACCCCTCGCCTACCATCAGATCTGATTTTCGGGGGTGGTGGTGGACACGTCAGTGGACGGCTCGCTCGACTACGACACCGTTGACCTGTTGCGTCGGCATGCGGCGTGGCGGCTGCTGCGGGCCGATCACGCCCCACTCGTCGTCAGCTTCCTGGCCCGGGTGTTCGTGGCGGAGAATGTGCGGGAGATCGCGGCGTCGGCGTTGGTCGACCGGCTCGACGACACTCTGTATGCGCTCAATCAGCGGTTGGGCGCCGGTACCTATCCGCGGGCCGCCAAGGCGTACTTGGACGACTGGTCGGCGACCGAGCACGGCTGGCTTCGGCGGTTCTACCCGCCTGGCTCGGACGAGCCGCATTTCGACGCCACGCCGGCACTCGAGCAGGCCGTGTCGTTCCTGTCCAGCCTGCGTTCCAGGGCGTTCGTCGGCACGGAGTCGCGGCTGAACACGCTGTTCGACCTGCTGCGCCAGATGGCGTTGGGTACCGAGACCGACCCCGAACGGCGGCTCACGGAGCTGCGGCTGCGCCGCGACGCGCTCGACCGGGAGATCGAGCGGGTCAGCCGAGGCGAGCTCGACATGCTCGACCCCTCCGCCCAGCGGGACCGGTTCCAGCAGTTCGGCGACATGGCACGTGAGCTGCTGGCGGACTTCCGCCAGGTCGAGACGAACTTCCGCGAGCTCGATCGGGCCCTGCGGGTCCAGATCGCCTCCTTCAACGGCGCGAAGGGCGAGCTGCTCGACGAGGTGCTCAGCAGCCGGGGCAGCATCACCGACTCGGACCAGGGCAGGAGCTTCGGCGCGTTCTACGACTTCCTGCTCTCGGCTGACCGGCAGGCGGAGTTCAAGGCGCTGCTCGACCAGGTTCTGGGACTGGACGCACTCGCCGGAGCCGACGAGCGGCTGCGCGACATCCACTACGACTGGCTGGCGGCGGGTGAACGCACCCAGGCGACCGTCCGGTTGCTGTCCGCGCAGCTGCGCCGGTTCCTGGACGACCGGGTCTGGCTGGAGAACCGCCGAATCGGGGAAATCCTTCGTGGCATCGAGGCGCACGCCCTCCAACTGCGCGACGCCGCCGGGCCGCTGCCGGGAGCCGAACTGGAGGAGACCGCGCCCCGGCTCGTGCTGCCGATGGAACGACGGCTGTACACGCCGAAACGCCGGACCGCGGTCGACAGCGACGGCATCACGGCCGGAGAAGGTGACTTCGAGTCCGACGCGCTCTATGAGCAGGTCTACGTCGACCCGGCGGAGCTGGGCGGGGCGGTGCGCGACGCGCTGACCAGCCGACCGCGGGTCACGCTGACCTCGTTGGTCGCCGACCGGCCGCTGCGGCGGGGGCTCGCCGAGCTGGTCACGTATCTATCGCTCAGCGGCGACGGATTCACCGTGGTCTTTGATGAGGACAACACGGACGAGCTGAGCTGGGACGACGACGATGGCACCCGCGTCGCCACCGTGCCCAGGGTGACCTTCGTCCGCGCTGGATTCGCCGCCGTGGCCCCCGACGCGAACGATGACGGTGAGGAGCGCAGGGATGACTGACGCCGCGTCTGCTCGTGGTTCCGCGCGGGGCGCGGCACCGCGCGCCGAGCTGGATCTTCCTCTGGTCCTGACCAGCCTGATGAAGGGTCCCGTCTACCGGGACCAGCACGACAAGGTGTGGCGTCACCTGCTCGGTCTGCGGGCCCAGGTGAGCGACTACGTCGACGTCATCGGACTGCAGGTCATCGTCGACGAGGCCGAGGGCTATGCCTTTCTGCGCTCGCGGCCGGACGACGAGGCGCAGGACGGGCCGCCCCGGCTGATCGCGCGGCGGGCGCTGTCGTTCCCCGTCAGTCTGCTGCTGGCTCTGCTGCGCAAGCGGCTCGCCGAGTTCGACACCGACAACGCCGACACCAGGCTCGTGCTCGCGCGCGCCGACGTCGTCGAGATGATGCGCATGTTCCTGCCGGCGGGGCGCAACGAGGCCCGGCTCGTCGACGAGATCGACACTCACCTCGGGAAGGCCGTCGACCTAGGATTCCTGCGCAAGCTGCCGGGCTCCGAGGAGACCTTCGAGGTGCGCCGGATTCTGAAGGCGTTCGTGGACGCGCAGTGGCTTTCTGGATTCGACGAGGGCCTCGCCCGGTACGCGGCGTCGCTGGCCGGCCCCACCGAGGAGACCGCGTGACGACGCGACCAGCGGCTCCAGCCGAGGAGACCGAGCCCGCGCCTGGCCGTGTCGGATTCCGGCTCGACCGGCTGGAAGTCCTCAACTGGGGGACGTTTCACCAGCGGGTCTGGACGCTGCGGGTCGGTGGCGACAACGCGCTGCTCACCGGCGACATCGGCTCCGGTAAGTCGACGATCGTCGACGCGGTCACCACGCTTCTGCTGCCCGCCCAGCGGATCTCCTACAATCGGGCCGCCGGCGCCGAGGCTCGCGAGCGCACGCTGCGCTCCTACGTCGAGGGCCACTACAAGTCCGAGCGCAACGAGTCCACCGGTGGATCCCGCCCGGTCGGGCTGCGCACCGACGGGACGACATACTCGGTGCTGCTCGGGGTGTTTGTCAACGAGGCCGTGGACGCCACCGTCAGCCTCGCGCAGGTGTTCTGGCAGGCAGCCGACGAGCCGGGGCAGCCAAGGCGGTTCTTCGTCACGGCCGGACGCCACCTTACGCTCGCGGCCGACTTCGGCGACTTCGGCGCGGACATCACCGCGCTCAAACGCCGGCTGCGAAAATCCGGCGCGGAGGTCAACGACGAGTTCCCGGCCTACGGTCGGACCTTTCGCCGGCTGCTCGGCATCGAGTCCGACCAGGCGATGGAGCTGTTCCACCAGACCGTGTCGATGAAGTCGGTCGGCGACCTGAACGAGTTCGTCCGGTCGCACATGCTGGAGAAGCAGGACGTCCAGCGGCGGATCGACGAGGTGGTGGCCCACTTCGAAGATCTGACCAGGGCGCACACCGCCGTCCGGCGCGCACGCGACCAGCTGGCGATGCTCACCCCGCTACTCGCCGACTGCGACGAGTACGACGCCCTTGGAGAGCGGGAGCAGGCGCTGGGCGCCGAGGCCGGCGCCGTGCGCTACTTCGTCGCCGACAGGACCGCGACGTTCCTACGTGGTGAGCTGGCGCAGCTGGGCGTCCGGATCACGGCGGGCCGTGGCGAGGCCGCCCGGTTGGACCAGCAGGTCACCACTTTGCGTGACGAGGACGTCCGGCTGCAACTGCAGCGCGCGGGCCTCGGCGGTGGCCGGCTCGGCGAGATCGAGAAGGACCTGGAACGCGCGGGCAGGGAACGCGCCCAGCGAGCGGCCAAGGCCGAGATCTTCGAGGGTCGACTCGCGACGCTCGGCCTGGCGGCCGTCGTCGACGAGGCTCGGTTCGACGAGCGCCGCCGCGAGTTTGCCGCCCTGGCCAGCCGGCTCGCCGAGGAGCGCGGCACGCTCGAAACGCGTCGTTCCGAGCTGGACGTCCAGCTCGCGGCCCGCCGGGCGGAGTCGGATCTGCTGGGTGAGGAGATCGCCAGCCTTCGGCAGCGTCGCAGCAACATCCCGGCGCAGAGCCTGGACCTGCGTCGCCGGTTGTGCGCCGAGACCGGGCTTGACGCCGGCGACCTTCCGTTCGCGGCCGAGCTGATCCAGGTCTCGTCCGAGCACCGTGCCTGGGAGGGCGCGGCCGAGCGGCTGCTGCGCGGCTTCGGCCTGTCTCTCCTCGTGCCGGAGCGGCACTACCGGGCGGCATCGGAGTGGATCGACCGCAACCATCTGCGAGCGCGGCTGATCTACTTCCGCATCCCGCAGGCGCCGCCGCCGCGGCAGCAGCAGTTCACCGGCGGCGACGTGCTGCTCGTCGACCGCCTCGACCTGAAGGCGGATTCGCCGTTCCTCCCGTGGCTGCGCCGCGAGCTGGAGGTCCGCGCCGACTACGCCTGCGTCGACAGCCTCGACGACTTCCGCCGGGCGACGAAGGCGGTCACCCGCGCCGGGCAGATCAAGCACACCGGCGGCCGCCATGAGAAGGACGACCGGTGGCGGGTCGACGACCGGACGAAGTACGTCCTGGGATGGAGCAACGAGCAGAAGATCGCCGCGATCATCGCCCGCGCGACGCAGGTCCAGACGGACCTGACCGCGATAGCCGGGCGTCGCGAGAAGCTCACCAAGGACATCGCCGCGCTCGGCCGCCAGGAGCTCGATCTGAGCCTGCTCGGCGAGACCCGGGCATGGCTCGAGATCGACTGGCGTTCGGCCGCCGCCGAACTCGACGCGTTGCGGGCGGAGAAAGCCCAGCTCGTCGCCGCGTCCGCGGAGCTCGCCGCGATCGACCACCGGCTCGAGAGGGTCCGGCGCGACCTCGCGGCGGCGGTGCGGGACGGCGACGCGATGCGCGAGCGCGTCGGCGGTCTCACGACGCGCCAGTCCAACGCCGAGACCGAGTTCGCCCGGTCCGAGGCGCTGACCGCGTTACCCGCGTACGCGCTGGCATGCGCCAGCTTCGCCAGCCTCGGCGAGCGGCTTCCGACGCCGCCGCCGACGACTCCCCTCGACTGGGCCGACGCCGGGCGCGACCTCGACGACGCGATCCGGACGGAGTCCCGGCAGGTGGCGGAGCGGCGCGCGCGGGCCGGGCAACGGGTCGTGGCGAAGATGGGGAGATTCCGCCAGGGGTACCCGCTGGAGACCGTGGAGCTGGATGCGTCGGTGGCCGCCATCGGTGGGTACCGCGAGCTGCACACCCGGCTGATCCGTGATGATCTGCCCCGCTTCGAGCAGGAGTTCAAGAACTACCTGAACACCAACACGATCCGCGACATCGCGATGTTCCAGGCCAAGCTGCTCGAGCAGCGCGAACAGATCCGTACACGGGCCGAGATCATCAACGCGTCGCTGACGTCCATCGAGTACAACGCGGGTACCTTCATCCGCCTCGAGCTCGAAGACACCCCGAATATGGAGGTTCGGCAGTTCCGCGCAGACCTGCGCGCGTGTACCGAAGGCTCGCTCGGATCCGGGGGCGAGTCGGACCAGTACTCCGAGGAGAAGTTCCTTCAGGTCAGCCGGATCGTCGAGCGGCTGCGCGGCAGAGAGGGCCAGACCGACGCCGACCGGGTCTGGACCCGCCGGGTCACCGACGTCCGCAACTGGTTCGTCTTCTCCGCGTCGGAACGCTCGGCGGCCGACGACACCGAGCGCGAGCACTACAGCGACTCCGGCGGCAAGTCCGGCGGCCAGAAGGAGAAGCTCGCCTACACAATCCTCGCCGCCTCACTGGCCTACCAGTTCAGGCTCGACTCCGGCCCGCGGACATTCCGGTTCGTCGTCATCGACGAGGCGTTCGGCCGCGGCTCCGACGGGTCGACCCGGTTCGCCCTGGGCCTGTTCGCGCGGCTCGGACTGCAGCTGCTGATCGTCACACCCTTGCAGAAGATCCACGTCATCGAGCAGTACGTCTCGTCCGTCGGCTTCGTCGACAACCAGTCGGGCAGCTACTCCCGCCTGCAGAACCTGACCGTCGTGGAGTATCGGGCGCGCCGCGCGCACCGGCTCGCGGCTGAACTCGTGACCGTCCGGTGACCCGGAGACGGGCGGTCGGATGGACGACGCTCGCCGACGTACGCACACATCTGCGCCGCCGCTGGGACGACGGACAACTGCTCGCCGCATGGGCCGCGGGCCAGCCGTTCCATCCGGTTGACGTGACTCTGCGTGGGCCGGTGGGCCGCGACCTCACCGACCGGTTCGACGAGGTCCGCGCCTGGCGCCAGGAATGGCTCGCCGTGGTGGACCGCTCGGCTGACCTGCAGCTCGTGATGAAATCGGTCGGCCGTCGCAGCATCGGCGCGAACGAGCTACCCGCCCGGCTTGTCGTCGACGGCGGCTGGGAAGCGCTCTGGCGGCTTCTCCAGGTGACCGCCGAGGTGCGCCGGTTCACCCAGCTCCGGGACTCGGTTCCGACGGGCGCACACGCGGCGATGCTCGTGAACTGGATGAACGCCCATCCCCTGCGAGTGCTCGCGCATCAGCCGGACGCCGAGTGGACGCGAGTTCTCGCGACGGTGCGCTGGCTGGTCAGCGAGCGAGGCCACAGCCGGTACCTGCGACAGGTTCCCGTGCCGGGCGTCGACACCAAGTTCATCGAGACCCACCGGGCGGTGCTCGCCGACCTTCTCGACGTTGTTCTTCCCGCCGACACGATCGACCAGACGGTTCCGAAAGCGCAGTTCGCCCGGCGGTACGGCTTCCGGATACCACCGCTCTACGTCCGATTCCGAACACTCGGCGCGACCCCGCCCCGGCTGCCAGGTGTCCCCGAAATGACCGTGCGGCTCGACAGTCTCGAAGCCGCCGCAGCCGACGTCGGCACCGTGTTCGTCCTGGAGAACGAAATCACCTACCTGGCGTTCCCAGCCGTGCCCGACGCGATCGCGGTCTTCGGCGGCGGTTATGGTTTCACGGCCTTCGCCGCGCTCCCCTGGCTTTCCGCCCGCCGCGTCTACTACTGGGGCGACCTCGACACCCACGGTTTCGCGATCCTCGACCGGCTGCGCGCCACGGCCCCCACCGTCGAGTCGTTCCTCATGGACCGCGCCACGCTGCTGGCCCATCCCGAGCAGTGGGTTCGTGAACCCACCCAGGCCCGCGGCCCCCTTTCCCACCTCACCCCGGCGGAGGCCGCCCTGCACGACGACCTCGTCGCGGGCACCTACGGCGCCGCGATCCGACTCGAGCAGGAACGCGTCGGATTCCCCCACCTCGAGGCCAGCCTTACCCGCCTGCTGAGCTGAGCTCAGGCTCCCGGCCCTGGTGCCGCCGTCGCGGTCCACCCCACGCCGCACCACGCGCTGTAACTTCTGCGGACCCAGCACGGCTTTCGACTGGCTCTCGCCGACATCTCGCCCGGAGGACGCGAGTGCTGACGTCCTTGCCCCGGTCTCCTTCGACCGCCAAGCGTGCTTAACGCACCGAGATCAGCGGCCAGTGAACCTGGATTCACGACCTCAAGGCTCCGTCGCGGCACGGCGTGCCACGGGGTGCTACGCTGTCAAAGTGAGTAGTCCTGAGATCACGCAGCGGGACCTGCGGTCAAGGTCGCGGGAGATCATGGACGCTGTCGAGCATGGGCAGACATTCACGGTCACGCGGGATGGCCATCAGATCGGGCAGCTCGTCCCGATCCGGCGTCGACGCCGGTTCATCTCTCGGCAGGAGTTCGCCGCGATGTCGCGCAACGCCCCTGCGGTTGATCCTGATGCGTTCCGCTCCGACCAGGAGGCGGCGGCTGACCACGAGGCGACGAGCGCCTATGACCACTGAGCCCGTCCGGCAGGGCCTGTTGGACACCAACATCCTTATACTGCGCGGCTGGGTCAGCGTTGCTGAGCTTCCAGACGAGATGGCGATCAGCGTGGTGACGCTCGCGGAGCTGTCCGCCGGGCCGCACCAGGTCCGCCGCAACGACGAGCAGGACCTGTACGACGAGCATGAGGAACGCGCCCGGCGGATGGACATCCTCCAGCGCGTTGAGAACGAGTTCGACCCGATCCCGTTCGACGCCGAGACCGCGCGGGTCTACGGCCGGGCGTCCGCGGCTGTCGTCGCTGCGGGTCGCAAGCCGCGGCGCCGGATCGCGGACCTGATGATTGCCGCCACGGCGATCGCGGAGGGTCTTCCGCTGTTTACCACCAACCCCGACGACTACGCCGGTTTGGAAAGGCTCCTGCGCGTGGTCCCAGTCACCAGGCCGCCTTTGCCCCACGATAAGAAGCCCTGATCCAGCCAGGGGTACCGGCAAACAGCCCTTGGGTCGAAGGCGGATGCAAGGGCTCACCCGCGGCCGGCCGAGAGGATCGCCACCAGACCGAGTATCTGAAGGCCACCGTCAACGTCGTCGTGCCTGGTCAGGCCGGTGAGCTCGGAGACGCGCAGCCCGGTCTGGACGTCGAGCAGAAGCAGGGACAGGTCGCGGCGGCCGTGCCAGGTGCTGCGGTCGGGTGCCGCGACCAGCGCATCGATCTCCTCGGTGGTGAGGTAGCTGACGATCGCCCGTTCGCGCCGCCGCGGTGGGATCGCCAGAACCTGGCTGATCACGGCGGCGTGCTCGGGAGTTCTGGGGGCGGCGTAGGTGAACAGGGAGTGGATCGCGGCCAGGCGGGCGTTGCGGGTGGCGGTTCCGTTCCCAGGCTGTTGTTCAAGGTGATGAAGGAACTCGCCGATGAGCGTGGCGTTCGGGTCAGCGAGGCTGAGCTGGCTGTGCTGTGTGCCGGTCGTGCTCTGGGCGAAGGCGAGTAGGAGCCGGCAGGTGTCACGGTAGGCGGCGACGGTGTGGGGGCTGGCGTTCTTCTGCCGGGTGGCTATGAAGGTGGAAGTGGGTCGGGTCGCCCGGGGGAGTTTCGCCCCCAGGCGCCCACGGATCCGGACGTGAACCTCTCGGCTCATCCGGCTCTTGCCGCACAACACGGACTCGCCACGGGTTGTAGCTCATCCCACGGAGGTTGGCCGTAGCCGTCGGCGTCCGCACCGCCCCACGGGACGGTCAGTACCGCAACGCCCAGTGCGCAAACAGGTCAGGGGCCCGTTCCCGGACGCCGCTGAGCCATGCCCGCGCCCTGTGCTCGCTTCCTGTCTGGCTGTGACGCTGGGAGTGGGCACCGTTTGGCGGTGGGAGTGAGCGCCGGTCGTGGAGGGCTGGTGGGTCGTGTCGGTGAGAGTGAGCGCCACCGACGGTGGGGGGTCTGGGCGTCAGTTCTGGGGTGGGCTGTTGGGGGTGGCGCGGGCGCGGGTGTGGGCGAGCCGGTAGGACTGGGTGCCGGTCTCGATGATGGTGCCGCCGAAGGTGAGCCGGTCGACGATCGCGGCGCAGAGGCGGGGGTCGGTGAAGGTTTTTGTCCAGCCGCCGAAGCTTTCGTTGGAGGCGATCGCGACGCTGTTCTTCTCTTCGCGTTCGGTGAGGACCTGGAAGAGGAGTTCGGCGCCGTGGCGGTCGAGTTCCATGTAGCCGAGTTCGTCGATGCAGAGAAGATCGACGCGGCCGTAGCGGGCGATGGTTTTGGTGAGTTGTTTCTCGTCGGCGGCCTCGACGAGTTCGTTCACGAGTTTCGTCGCGAGGGTGTAGCGGACACGGTGGCCTTTCATCGCGGCTTCGGTGCCGAGCGCGATGAGGAGATGGGATTTCCCGGTTCCGGAATCTCCGATGAGGCAGAGGGGCTGGCCTTTGGTGACCCAGTCGCAGGCGGCGAGGGTGTGGATGGTGGCGGGATCGACGTGGGGGTTGGCGGTGTAGTCGAACTCGCGCAGTGCTTTCGTGCGGGGGAACCCGGCGGCTTTGATCTGCCGGTCGGAGCGGCGCCGGTCACGGTCGTCGCATTCAGCGAGGAGGAGTTCCGCGAGGAATCCCAGGTAGGTCATCTGTTCGCGGGTCGCGGCCTGGGTGAGGTCGGGGAACTGGCGGCGGATCGTGGGTAGGCGTAGCAGGCGGCAGGCCTGGTCGATCGCGGCTTCGGCGGCCTGGTCGGTCATGCCACGGGGGCGGGTGGCGGTCATGAGGTTCCTCCTGCTCCGGGACGTGGATGGCGCAGCAGCTGGTCGTAGGCGGCGACGGAGGGCAGGGGCCGGGTGTCCGACGGCAGCGCGGTGAGCCGGCGGACGGTCAGGGAACTGACGGTGGCCTTCGGACCGGTGGCGGTCGGGGGTTCGTCGGCTGGGGGATGCTGGTCGGCTTCGGCGGCCTTGCGTGCTTCCAGCGCGACCGCGTCGACGGTCAGTGCGCCAGCGCGTAGCGCGGTGGCCAGGCCGGCGACGAGGTGCTCGGCGGGCAGGTGTCGGCCGAGCAGGAGTACCCCGATCAACGCGCGGGTGCCCTCGGCATCGCCGTGGGTCTTGCGGGCGGCGGCCCACCAGGCGTCGTGGACCGGGGTGAACTTCCCCGCGGCGCGGGCCTGTTCGAGGACCGTCGCGCCGGGCAAAGCACCGGGTTTGCGGAGCAGGATCTCCAGGTAGTGGTCGAGTTCGAGCCGTGTCGACATCCGGCCGGACAGCCGTTCGTGGCGGGCGACCTCGGCCCGGCCGTCGTAGATGACGATCTCGGAGGCGCCGGCCTCGACGCGTAACCGCCGGCCGATCAGCCGGGCGGGCACCGAGTAGCGGTTCGTGCGGACCATGACCTGGGCGTAGCGGTCGACCCGGACCGTGGCGACCAGCGCCGTGGGGAACCGTTCGTCGGGTAGCGGGGCCAGCAGCGGCGCCTCGGTGGCGAAGTCGTCAGCGACGGTGCGCGCTCTGGCTCCGATCCGCCGGCCGTCGTCCTCGGTGTCCCAGCGGTCGATCATCCCGTTCAGTTCGGCGAGGGAATCGACCTCGGGCACCGGGACCAGGTGGTTGCGGCGGAACCAGCCGATGTCGCCCTCGACGCCGCCTTTCTCGTGGGCCCCGTCGAGTCCGGGCCGGCAGTAGAACGCCTCGACGCCGTAGTGCGACCGGAACGCGGTCCACCGCGCCGCCTCGACCCGGCCCCGGTCCGGGCCGAGCACGGTCGCGACCGCCGCCTTGAGGTTGTCGTACCGGATCTTCCCTCGCGGTACTCCACCGAGCACGTCGAACGCGTGGACATGCCCTTCCAGGAAAGCTTCCTGCCCGGCCGAGGAGAAAACCCGGTGAACCGATTTTCCTGAATACGACATCCGGAGTGAGAACAACGCGCACTTCACCAGCTCTCCGCGGAGCCGGATCGCGACCTCCCCGAAATCGACCTCCGCTTCCATTCCGGGCTGGTGTGATTGGATGATGAAACCACGCTGCGGTCCACGTCCTGCCTCCGCCCAGATCTGTGGGCGTCGCTCGGAGACGTAGAGCCGCACCATCCGATAGGTCACTCCGACCGCCCCATGCTCCGCCACCAGTCGATCCGTGATACGCGTCGCCGTGTGCCGCTGCTTGCGGGGTGCGTCCAGATCCGCGCGCAACATCTCATCGATCACAGCCGCGTACTCGTCCAGCCGGCTTCCACGCGGCGGTGGTTTCTTCCGTGGCTCCGGCCACGCCGACGCCGCGGCCGCGGCCACCGTGTGCCGGCTCACCCGATACTTCTGCGCGATCGCCCGGCTCGACATTCCATCACGGAGATCACGGCGAATCGCCGCGAACAACGCGACCCGGTCGGCCTGCGACGCCATAGCAGCCTCTTTACGGCGAGTAGTACCGCCGATACTCCCACCGCCGCGTCGCGGTCGGGACCGGGCGCACCACACAGATGCCACAGCCCGGGCCACGCCAGCACCACCGGCACCCCGGCCCGCGGGTGGCGCTCGAACTCACCGACATTCGATCTTCACCGTAAGATCGAATGGTGCTCGATGCCGCGTACATCTGGCGCTCGATGCCATGTCCGAAGCCACTTCCTGTCAGTCGTTTGTACTTCTTCCTGGCCCAGCGCACGAGATGGCTGTCAATGCGCCTGCCGACGGGGAGCACCACGCTCGGATAGAACATGGTGAAATACGCCATCCAGCCCGCCACTCTCGGGTTGATGTTTGCGGCGAGTTGATCCAGTGTCAGGTTCGTTCGCCTGTGCAGTCTCAGGTCGTGCATTTCGCGGCTGAACGAAGTCACCCGATCCGGCGCGGCACCCGGGATGAAGCTGGTGAAGCGCTTCTTCTGGGTCTTGTTCCACGCTACTCGTGGCCGGAAGGTGTAGGACAGGAACGTGAACGACGTGTTTTCATGGTCGCCGCCACGGTTGCTGTCCTTGCAGTACACGATCCGGGTCTTGTCGGGGTGAGCTTCTAACCCGACTTCGACCAGCCTTGCCGCCACCGCGTCCCGTACTTCCTTGGCCTGCTCCAGGCTTACACAGTGAAACACAACATCGTCCGCCCACCGCTCGAAAGGAACGGCCGGGAACTCGCGCGCCATCCAGGCGTCAAGGCCCCAGTGCAGATAGATGTTGGCCGCTAGCGGGGAGAATGGACCACCCTGAACCGTGCCCATGGTTCTTTCTTCCAGGGTTCCGTCGGCATGCTTCATCGGCGCTTTCAGGCAGCGTTCCACGTAGATCAGGACCCATTTCTGGTCCGTGTGGTACGCCACCGCCTTGAGCAACTGTTCCCATGGCACTGTGTCGAAGAATTTCCGCACGTCCAGGTCGACGACCCAGTCATGCGACCAGCACCGCTTGCGGCAGACCTCGAGTGCTTGGCGCTGCGAGCGGCCTGGTCTGTATCCGAACGAGTTCCGGTGGAACACCGGCTCGACCGTCGGCTCCAGGGCCAGCTTCAGCACCGTCTGCGCTACGCGATCTGCCACGTTGGGAATACCTAGGACCCTTACCCCTCCTTTCCCGTCGTTCTTTGGAATCTCCATCGCCCGGACAGGCCCGGGGAAGTACGACCCCGACGACATGCGGTTCCACAGCACATACAGGCGGTCTTTCACGTTCGCCTCGAACTGCTCAACCGTCACACCGTCGACCCCAGGTGCCCCACCGTTTTCCTTCACTTTCAGCCAGGCATCCCACACCAGCTGTTTGGGGACCTTGAACGACTTGCCCCGCGATGCTGGTCCACTCACACGCATCCTCCCCTTAAGACGGTTGCGCGCACTTGTGTTCCACGCAGCCCTTCCCCTTGGCTCCAACCCGACCGCGAAAATCCGGCTTTCATAGCTACTCGGGAAGGTCCGCCCGCGCGCTTCGCAACCGGTACCTGCTCCTTGCGGATTCCGCCGCTTGGCGCGTCCCTTCTCGCCTCCGACCAACCCGGCCGTAGTCACTTTCGCCGCACGCGTTCACATGTTCCGTACGAGAGCAGCAGATCGGTCTGATGCCACCTCTACGCCGGACGCCACCCGGGCAGTAAACGGGTATCCCCCGAGCTCATCCCAGGATGCAGATCAGACCCTGGTTTCGACGTCATCTAAATCAGTTGCGACGCTTCAGACGGCAGTAGGCTTACACCCTTTCGCTCATCTTACCGATCCCTACCTGCCCGGGTTCACCCGGGCTTTTCCCAGACCGTTCAATACCACAGTCTTCAGCTAAGGCACCGCTGGGTGGTTTGGAGCCTCCCCCCGCAGGGCGACTCCGAAGGGCCTCACGGTGCTCGCTACGAAGGAGCGCCGCACCCTCCATCTCCCGCACAGCATTTCAGAAAGTAAGGCCGCCATCACATAACGCTCACCTTCCGTTTTCATGTTCACACGATCTGGCGCAGATCTTGTTTGCGCCGTGAGATGCTGAGGATCGAAGGAGGTGCGAGACCTCCTCGCTGGGCTGTCGCAGCAGTCCGGTGGGAGCTGAGCGCAGTCCGACCCGGGAGACGCCGGGGAGGGCGGGAAGCAGCGCTGACAAAGCTGGGACTGCTCGGGACTGCCAGACGGGCCGGGTCCGGCGAGCGAGACCAGAGGGTGTACGAGAGGAACCAGTGGTAAAGCTCCGTAAGCGTGGCACCGGCTTAAATCTGGTGGATAGGCCGGGATGCAGTGCACGGTCCGCCTGGCGGGCGGGCCGACTCCGTAGCCGACTTGGCGTGTCGGTGGGGAGGCCACGGTGAAAGCCTGCGGCGTAACCGTGGCGATGCTGCCGGGGCAAAGCTGGATGCCGGACTGGTCGATCGATTCTCAGTGAACACGGGAACTGTCCCGTGTCGTTCCCTTTTCCCGGGAGCCACCCCGAGTAGCGGGATAGACACGTCGTCTGTCAAAGGCGCGGGACGGGGCGGAGGCCCCGTAGAAGTCCGAGCGGGCGAGAGGCCCGCGCATGGCGAAGGGGGCCAGCAAGTCGGCGGTGGACGTGCTGGAACGCCAGGAGGTCGTCGGTGAACACCGACGAACCGGCGGCCGCTCTATTTGAGGCGGAACGCCGGGTACTGGAGATCCAGGCCAAGCTGCACCGTTGGGCCGGTGACGACCCTCGTCGCAGGTTCGACGACCTCTCACCATTGCGGATGCCGCATAAGCCGGATAAGGTTCCTACTACGCAGGTGTCCGGGAAACGGGGCTCACCTCATCCGATCAAACCAGCCCGGCACCATGCCGAACCGCCGATCAGTGATCGTCGGCGTGTTATGCGCAGCACTCAAGCCCCGGTCGGGCCCTCACCAGGCCCGACAGGCCAGCACTGCGCATAATCCAGCGCTGCTCATTAGGCGGTTTATGCTCAGCTAAACATAACGACCCTTGTGGGGTTCCCCGGTTTCGGGCCTGAAACGACCCGTCAGGAAGCACCAGCGGGGCAGTGAGACTGCCGTAAGCGGTTCGTCATCACCGACACCCTCGGGCTCCTGCTGGTCGTGCTCGTCGTCCCGGCCAGCGTCCAGGACCGCCGCGGCGCCCGCCAGCTGCTGGTCGACCTCTACTTCGATCACCGCCACTGCCGGCACCTGTTCACCGACGCGGGCTTTCCGGCACCCTCGTCGGGTGGGCGAAAGACGTCCTCGCCACCACGGTCGAGGTCGTGAAATAGATCAAGATTCCAAACAGGCTCTTACGCACCGGCAGACAGCCGGACGCCAATGGCCAAGTTCCGGTACTGCGACGTTGACTCGCTTGGCGTTGTCATCCCACCGACGCAACGCGAGGGCGAGGTCGGCATGTTGCAGGCGAAGGAAGTCATCGACTTCTTTACCAGTCATCGGGCCACCTTGGACGCGTAGGCTTCGGGTAGAGGCCTCGGACAGGCTGTTGGCGTAGGCAGGGTCGGTGGCCACGAGATAGCGCTTGGCTTTGACGTGCAGCGCCGCCGGAGCGCCGAGATCGGGGCCGAACCATCGGGTCAGGTAACGTGCTCCGACAATTTCGTGATGGAGGTCTTCGACGAGGAAGTCGCGGTGCGCGTCGTGTTCGTCGAGGAGGAGATGGCCGATGTCGTGCAGCAGCGCGGCGACCTGTGCAGGCTGGTCGTAGCCGTCGGCTTCGGCGAGAGCGGCGGTTTGCCGGGCGTGTTCGAGTTGGGTGACGGTTTCGTCGTATTGACTTTGGCCAACGGCGGTGAGGTAGGCGAACAGTTCGTCGCAGAACTCGTCCGCGTCAGTGAAGGTGCCGTGGAGGAGCCTGTCGGTATTCATACAGATTCCTGGGTGTCCTGGGTGCTGACGTGGCTGTCGCCGGTGAAGTGGCCGATGAGGCTGATTCGGTCGGTGCCGGCGGCGAGGCGGTGCCGCTTTTCCTGGTAGTAGTGGTGGCGATGGTCACCGTCGGAGGCTGCGTTGTAGGTGAGGTAGATGGCCCGGCGACGATGGGGTGAGATGTTGGCTCCGGAGCGGTGAGGAACGTACCAGTTGAACCAGAGCAGCGACCCAGCGCGGACTGGGACGGATTTCCATGGGAGGATCTCGGCGAGATAAGCGGGGATGCAGCCGACATCATCGGTAGGCAGGGGGTCGTGGTGCATGCCTTCGACGATGTCCAGACAGCCGTTGTCGGTGGTGGAATCGTCGATAGCGATCATGCAGGTGATGGTGCACCGGACAAAGGGGTAGGCGGGCGCGTCCTGGTGCGGGGCGAACCCGGCACCGCCGGATTGCTTGTAGTTGATCTTTTCTTTGTAGAGGACGGCGGGCTCGCCGAGCAACGTGCTGGCAATGTCGATCAGCGCGCCCCGGGTGAGCAGGGCACGCATACCGTCATGGCAGGGCACGATGTTCTCGGTGCGGCAGCGCACCGAGAACCCGTCCCCGGTGGTCTCGTCATACTGCAGCAGACCATCCTCGCCGCCCGGCAAAGCCTCGATCTCATCGACCCAGCGCCTGACCTCCCGCAGGCGCTCCGGGCCGAGGAAGCCGCCCATGAGAAGAACGCCGCTGCCCCGCCAAGTCGCGAGGTCAAGAGGGTCGACCAGCAACGTGATCCTCCAAAGGGCCGGTAAACCGTAACGTTTATGAAACTCATATATCATGAATAGACTTCGCGATGCAACTTTGTTACAGCGATTGAGTCAGGATACGAGAGGTCTACCGAGAGGAAGTCCGCGACCACCGGTCTCGCTCCACATAAGATCGACATACAGGTAGACGGCGACGGCGACGAAGGCGAAGACCACGTACCCGCCGAGATGGACAAGGGTGGTGTTGGCATCCAGGGTGCCGACGAGCAGCAGGAGGAGGGCGACGTCGACCAGGCCGAGGAGTAGGGTGAAGCTCCAAGGCAGCCGTATGGTGACCAGAGTGAGCATGGCAATGGTGACTAGCCAGCAGATCAGCCAGATGGCTTGCGTGTGCACGATCTGGTCATCGGGGATGCCGTACCAGTTGTGCGTGAGTCCGAGGGCGAGCGCGGCGTAGCTGGCGTAGAAGCCGAAGAAGACGGCGAACAGGCTGGCCGATGCGTTTTGCCCGAGCACGGCGGCCCAGACGGTAGCCAGTAGCAGCCCGATCGAGGTTGCGGCGAGGATGGTCGGGATGCCGGCGGCGGCGGCCTCGGCGGGCACGTAGCCGGCGTCGACAAAGCCGAGTCCGAGCGCGCCAGCGATGGTAATCGGGATGCCGACGATGCCGGGGTTGCCTCGCAGCGGGTTCGTGACCGGCGGGTCGGGCGGGGCCTCGGCCTCGGTCTGTAGCGGTACATGCGTTGCCACCGATGTGGGCGGGGCATCAACGGTCATGGCGAGGTCCCTAAGGTCGATGTTGTTCGGGGTGGTGCCCCGGATGCCCGGGGTGATGGGGTGTGGCTTGTGGCGTGTCTGCCGCACGGCGGCTCGGAAGGAATGGCCGCCCCGTCGCTCTGGACGCCCTGGCCGCTGATTCAGATCTGATGCGGACCGTCGCTGTTAAGGGACCTGCTGGCGGGGCTGTCCGTGGGGTTGACCTGCGATAACAGGAGTACGGGCGTAGTGGATCGGCCGCTGGTCTGGGTCGGTGTGGATGTGGGCAAGGCGACGCATCACGCGTGCGCGATGGAAGCGGCCGGCAAGGTGGTGTTCTCGCGGAAGGTGGCCAACGACCAGGCCGTGATCGAGCAGCTCGTCACCCGCGCCGGGCAGGTCGCCGGCGAGGTGCGCTGGGCGATCGATCTGACCGGCAGCGCCGCGGCGCTGCTGACAGCGGTGCTGGTGGCGAGTGGGCAGCAGGTGGTCTACGTGCCCGGCCGGGTCGTCAACCGGATGGCCGGGGTGTTCCGCGGGGAGAGCAAGTCCGACGCCAAGGACGCCCGTGTGATCGCCGAAACCGCCCGGATGCGCGCTGATCTGACCCCTGTGACCGTCACCGACGATCTGGTGGTCGAGCTGCCCCGTCTGACCGCACACCGCGAGGATCTGATGGCGGACTGGGCGCGCGGCGTGAACCGGCTCCGCGACCTGCTGACTGGCATCTTCCCTGCGCTGGAACGCGCCTTCGACTACTCGACCCGTTCCGCGTTGGTCCTGCTCACCGGTTTCCAGACCCCGCAGGCGATCCGCACGGCAGGCGAGGGCGGCGTCGCGGCTTTCCTGCGGGAGAACGGCGTCTGGCCCAAGGGCATCCTCGCCATGGCGGCCTCGGCAGTGGCCGCCGAGGCGCAGACGGTGCGGCTTCCCGGTGAGGTCACTACCGCTGTGCTCGTCGCACGGCTGGCTTCCTACCTGCTGGATCTCGATCGGCAGATCAAGGACAACGACAAGCTGATCACCAGCCGGTTCCGGATCCATCCCAAAGCGGAGATCATCGAGCCGCTGCCCGGGATCGGGCCGATCCTCGGTGCGGAGTTCGTCGTGGTCACCGGTGGCAGCCTTGCCGGGTTCACGACCGCCGGAGGTCTGGCCTCCTACGCGGGACTCGTGCCCGTCGCCCGTGACTCCGGCCGCGTCACCGGGAACCTGCGCCGCCCCAAGCGTTACAACCGCAGGCTGCGGCGGGTGTTCTTCATGGCGGCCCTGTCCAGCATCCGCGTACCAGGGCCGTCGAGGACCTTCTACGACCGCAAACGCCACGAGCGGCTGATCCACATCCAAGCACTGCTCGCTCTCGCTCGCCGCATGGTCGACGTCCTGTGGGCGCTGCTGCGCGACGGCCGGACGTTCACACCGACCGTGCCACAGCCCGCTACCGCAGCGGCTTGACATGGCGTTCAAATTCCTTTCTGTCCGGGGGATGACTGGGCGCCGTGGGGGCCGTGGGGGCCGTGAGGCGCATGGGCGACGGGGCGCGTGGGCGAGCCCGAAGGCGCGTCGCGATGCGCCGGTGGATCTGGTCAGTTCTCGGCGGCGAGCAAATCTGCGTGGTGGAGTTGCGCGACGTCGGCGTGGGCGCGCAGCCGCACCTTGAGGATGTTCTCGCCGTAGGTGGCGAGGATGGGGTTGTCCGGGTCAGCACTGTGTCCGCCCGTTGCCTGGGTAGCGAGTTCGGCCGGCAGGTCGATGGGAGTGAGGGTGGCGTCCAGGCGCGGGTTGAAGAAGTAGATGACCGAGAATCGCTGCATGCCAGCGGGCGGGCTGATGACGCGGTGGACGGTGGCCTTGAGGTAGCCGTGGGTGGCGAGCTGCAGCATTTCGCCGAGATTGACGACCAGGGCGCCGGGCAGGTGCGGGACGTCGAGGAAGCACCCGTCGCGCTCCACCTGCAGTCCACCGACGGCGTCTTGCAGGACGAAGGTGAGCAGCCCGAAGTCGCGGTGGGTGCCAACGCCTTGCTGATCGCCGCCAGGTCCGGATGGAGGATAGTGGATGGCTTTGATGGTGGCCTCAGGGTCTGGGTCGACCCAGCTGTCGAACTGGTCGTCAGGTTGACCGAGGCTAGTCGCGAGGGCACGCAGCAGGCGGTGCCCGACGGTGTCCATCTGCTCGTGCCAGGTGAACATCGTGGCGCGGAACTGCGGTATTGCGACTGGCCACTGGTTCGGACCGAGTAGCCGCCGCCATGGCGGATCGGCAACCGTCAGTGCCGGGGTGGGGCGTTCCGGGCCGAGGTCGATCTCCTCGCGCCGGTCGGCCCGACCGTTCGTGAGTTCACCACCCAGTGGGGTGTAGCCACGGAAGTGTGGCGACCGGGTCATCGCGATCGACATTCGATCAGCTTCGGGCAGAGCGAAGAACGCTCGGGTGACCTCCTCGACCTCCCGGAACAGGGTGTCATCGACGCCGTGCCCCACCAGGTAGAGGAAACCCACGTCATGGCAGGTCTCGCGCAGCCGCTCAAGGAACAGGCCGCGCACCGCGGGATCAGCGCCAGGGTCGAACTCACGCAGGTCGAGCACCGGCAGCGCCGCGTAGCGCTCGGTCGTGCTGTGGGTCGGGGTGGTGCGGGTCATGACCACAGCCGATCGCTGGCCAGTCGAGCGCCGGCGGTGAGGGATTCGAGTTTCGCCCAGGCCAGGCTCTCGTCGACGGCGAGGAAGGTAGCGAAGGACGCGAAGCCGCAGTCGGTTCCGGGGATGACGCGCTCGCGGCCGACGATGTCGGCGAAGCGGGTGATGCGCTGGGCGATGAGTTCGGGGTGTTCGATGTAGACGCTGGAGGTGTCGATGACACCCGGGATGAGGACCTTCTGCTCGGGGATCTTCGCGTCGGCCAGCACCTGCCATTCATGTGCGTGGCGGTGATTGGCGGCCTCGAACACCAGTCCGTCGGCCTTAAGCTGAAGGATCGTGTCCAGGATGACGTCCAGGCCGACGTCCTTGTGGTGCGGGCCCTGGTAGTTACCCCAGCACAGGTGCACCCGCACCCTCGCCGGATCGATATTGCGGAGCGCGTGGTTGACCGCCTCAACGTGTACGCGCAGCCGGTCCAGGAATCCCTGCTCGGACAGGTGCGTGTACTGGATGTGCCGACCCATCGCCAGATCCGGGGCGTCGATCTGCAGGACCAGCCCGGCTGCGGTGATCGCCTCGTACTCGACCCTCATCGCTTCGGCCAACGCGAACAGGTACTCATCCAGGCCGGCATAGAACTGGTTCGGAAGATAGAGTGCGATCACTCCAGGTGAAGCGGCATTCATGAACCGCTCGGCCGGCTGACCCGATCCTGCTGAGATTGAACCGACGCCGGCTGCGAAGCTGGCCAGGTCGGTATCGAGCAAGGCGCTGCCGGTGTAGCTGATCGGGCCGGTACAGGTGGGTGTCGCGGTCTCCAAGCCGGCCAGGGAACGTTCGGCCATGCCAGGGTAGTCGTCCAGATCGGCAATCGACAGGCCGCCGCACTCAGGCACGGCAACGTCCACGTCGAAACCGGTGAGGCGTTCCTTGACGTAGGTGGCGTACCCGATCTTGCTCATCTCGCCGTCGCTGATCACATCCAGCCCGACCCGGGCCTGATGGTCGACGACCACGCTAACTGCGTCCGCGATCCGGTCGGGCAGGTGCTCGGCGTCCGCGACTGAGAGGGTCTCCTGTTCCCGGGCCCGGATCAGCTCGGCCAACCCGGCCGGTCGGGGCAGGCTGCCGGTGTGCGTGGTCAGGATGCGTTCGCTGCTGAGTTTCATGACAGTTCCTCCATCAAGTGGGCTAATACTGAGTCGAAAATGACTCAGGGTGAGGCTGTCAGGGTGACCTGGTGGCCGAGCTGTTGGAGCTGGTGGACGAGCTTGCGGGTTTGACGTTCGGGGTCCTGGCGGCGTTGGTAGTAGTCGGGGCCG
>NZ_LFCW01000013.1:0-181386 GCF_001306465.1 Frankia sp. R43
GCCGCCAGGCACTCCCCGACCAGACCTGCACCCAGACCGGCAACCCCCACACCGACCGCTACGACCTCGGCAACACCCGCATCTGCCAACACGGCACAGACAGCCTCGCCGATGCCCTCGCAGATACGCAGGACATGTTGTCCGATCTTCAGAGCTCCGCTGATGGCGCGAAAATTTCCGTCGTGGCTCGCCTCGATATCGCCGGCCGTGATCCGATTTACGGCGTAAATGGACATGGGCAGGCGTATCCACGGCCCGCCAGTGTAATGCCCCAGTCGATGGGGCACGCCGAATCCGATGCGTTCATTCAGGCGGCAAAAACTGGAGCAAATGGTGGTATCGCGGATCTCTATGTGGCAGGCAAGATTCCTTGCGGGTTCTGTCGATCCAGCCTAGGTGGATGGGCAAAGTTTCTCAATCTTGACGAGTTGAACGTGTATGGTCCAAACGGATACGTGGGTCAGTATGTAAGGGGTGGGAGGTATCGTACGCTAGAGTGGGGAGATAATCCCCACTAGTTTAGGGAGCCTGATGTTCGATGTGGCAGGGAAGCTCGCCGTTCTGCCGTCTAGCCCTAGCGAGATGCTTGGGTTACTGCGAGAGGTGGTTGAGGCGTGGCGAGGCGAGGCCGGGAACCGGGTTGGCTGCACCTCCGAGGAGCTCGTAGCCGTACAGGGCAGGCTCGGTGTGCAGATTCCGTGGCCTCTGGGGAACTTCCTCGGTCCGAATGGAATCGGGCGATACCTTATGAACTGCCAGGATCCGTTCCTTCTACCCCGCAGTATGCGGATCGAAGATAATGTGCTCGTGATTCAAGAAGAGAATCAAATGTGCGCACTTTGGGGCATCTCAACTCAGCGGCTAGCAGAGCTCGACCCGCCAGTTCTTTTTAAGGGTCTAAATGATGTGACGGGTGATTGGCGCCCCTATCACGGCAGGCTCTCCGTGCACCTCTTCGAGGCGGTCCTGAACGAGTTGGTAATTTCATCGAAGGGCAGCATATTTCGTGAAGTAGACGAAGATTCCATTGATGCACTTACCGGCTCGCTGATACAGGTCGGAATTCCCAGGCACCCATTCTGGGCCGAACCGGAAGGAGCGGCAGTTAAGTGGCTCGCTGGCGCCGAAATATTGGTGCGCATTGACGGAGACTCGATAATCTGGGCTTCAGCCCCGTTGGGATACGAAGCGCGGGGCGTTCTCAATATTGTTCCTGAGGGCTGGGAGAGTGTCGACTCCTGAATTCTTCGTGCGACATGCGGGAATGCTATGCGATGGACTTTGTTCCCCTTGCCATACGTCAGGATCTTTGGCAGAGGGGTTCGTTGGCCATGAGCCCTAGGAGATCAAGATGAGTCGTCCTCCGGTGATCCCGGCCGAGGACAAGGTCCGGATCGTGTTGTCGGTGCCTACCAGCGCGTCGACACCCTCTACAACCTCACCATCGCCGACCTCCACACGTACTATGTCGTGGCAGGATCGACACCGATCTTGGCCCACAACAGCAACTGCAAAACCATCGACCCGGTCGGGGGTGTCAAGAAAACAAGCATTCGGGTAGCCCGGGGGATCTTATCCCCGGGCCCCACAGAGCCCGGTGACGATCTCTCGTCACTGGGCTCTTGTTATCCTGTCTGAACCGCTCCGGGTTCATTAGGGGTCGGGGCGGTTCATTTGAGGTTGCAGCGTCGAACCGGCGCTGGAATAGATAACGTCGAGAGCGGCTGTCGCTTGCAATGGGGTCAGTCGAACAGGGCGCTGACGGATTCGCCGTTGTGGATGTGGCGGATGGCTTCGGCGAGTGCCGGGGCGACCGACAGAACCGTGAGCTTGGAGAACTGGTCGGCGGCTGGCACCGGGACCGTGTTGGTGCAGACGATCTCCGTGACGTCGGGCTGGTCGCCGATGCGCTTGAGCGCGCCGTTCGCGAACAGGCCGTGCGTGCAGGCGACCCGGATGGACCCGACGCCGATCTCGCGCAGGCGTTCCAGCAGTTCCAGCACGGTGCTGCCCTGGGCGATCTCGTCGTCCAGGATGATGATGTCGCGGCCCGCGACGTCGCCGATGACGGCGCTGATCGCGACGCGGTCGTCGGCGAAGCGCTGCTTGGCACCGGCCGCGACGGGGACGCCGAGGCGCCGGGCGAACCGCGCCGCCTCCTTGGCGTTGCCGAGGTCGGGGGAGACGACGGTCGTGTTCGACAGGTCGTTGCGCTGGAAGTGCTGGGCGAGTTCGCGCAGCGCGTGCAGGTGGTCGACCGGGACGCTGAAGAAGCCGTGTACCTGCGGTGAGTGCAGGGTCATCGCGAGGATGCGGCTGGCGCCGGCGGCGACCAGCAGATCGGCGACGAGCCGGCCACCGATCGAGATCCGCGGTGTGTCCTTCTTGTCAGACCGCGCGTAGGAGTAGTGCGGCATGACGACGGTGATCCGGGCGGCGGAGGCGCCGCGGGCCGCGTCGAGCATGAGCAGCAGCTCGACCAGGTTCTCCTGGACGGGTTTGACCAGCGGCTGGATGAGGAAGATGTCCCGCTCGCGGCAGTTCGCCTGCAGCTGTACTTCCAGACAGTCGTTGGCGAAACGGTCGACCCGCACCGGCGAGAGTGGAACGTCGAGGTGGTCGCACACGTCCTGGGCGAGCTGGTGGTGCGCACTCCCACTGAACACGGCGATCTCTCGCACAATTAGCTCCCGATGTCTGCGCTGCTGGGGATCTTCGCTGACCGGGCCATCCTACGAGGCGCGGCCGGCGAGCCGGCTCGCCGCGGCCCCCACAGGCGGGTGCGTTCCCGCGGGCCCGCCGGCCGGTGCCGGGCTGGCCGGGTGCCGGCCCGTCCGGGCTGGTTCTGTCGTGGCGGGGACAGGCCCAGGTCCAGCATCTCGCGGGATACTTCGGCGTAGGTCATCCCTACGATCGCGGATGTCGGTCCAGATTCTCCGCAGCGGCGTGCGCCCGGCGCGCCGGGACGAGGAGGCAGTGGATGGCCCTCGGCGCGCGCCTGGATCGTGCGCAGCAGAGCCGACCGAGTGTCGCGTTCCCGCTCGCGGTCGTCTACAAGTTCACCGAGGACCAGGGCGGGTACCTGGCCGCGCTGATCGCCTTCTACGGGTTCCTCTCGCTGTTCCCACTGCTCCTGCTGCTCACCACCTGCCTCGGTTTCGTGCTTGCCGGGCATCCGGACCTGCAGGAGCAGGTGGTCAGCTCCGCGCTCAGCCAGTTCCCGATCATCGGTGACCAGCTGCGCAACGACGTCCACGCGCTGCGGGGGAGTGCCGCCGCGGTGGCGATCGGCGTCTTCGGCAGCATCTGGGGCAGCCTCGGTGTGGCCCGCGCGGTCGGCAACGCGCTGGACACAGTGTGGGCGGTTCCGCGCCGGTCCCGACCGAACCCGTTCTTCGCCCGGGTGCGCAGCTTCGGCCTGATCGGTCTGCTCGGCCTCGGTGTGCTTCTGACGACCGTGCTGTCGGCGATCACGACCCGGGCGAGCGACCTGGGGACCGGCCTCGGGGTCGGCCTGCAGGTGCTGGCCGTGGTGCTCGGTCTCGTCGGGAACACGGGCCTGGCCCTCGTGGCGTTCCAGCTGCTCACCGTCAAGGATGTGTCGTTCCGCCAGGTCCTGCCCGGGGCGGCGGTCGCCGCCGTGGGCTGGCAGCTGCTCCAGTCGGCCGGTACCTATCTGCTGCAGTACCAGCTACAGGGCCGGACCCAGGTGTACGGGCTGTTCGCCCTGGTGCTCGGCCTGGTGACCTGGCTGTACCTGCTCGCCGTGGTGATCGTGTTCGCGATGGAGATCAACACGGTGCGGGCCGGGCGGCTGTACCCGCGCGCGCTGCTGACGCCGTTCACCGACGACGTCGTCCTGACCGACTCGGACCGGCGCGTCTACACCGCGTACGCGCAGGCCGAGCAGTTCAAGAGCTTCCAGAAGGTGGACGTCTCCTTCGACCAGGATCCGCCCATGGAGCTGACCCACGCGATGCGCACCACGGGGACCTGCCGCAGGTTCCGGCCGGACCCGGTGCCTGATGACGTCCTGGTCGAGGCGTTCGACGCGGCCCGGTTCGGGCCGCAGGGCGGGAACCGGCAGCCGGTGCGGTTCGTCGTCGTGCGCGATCCGGAGCGCCGCGCGGCGCTGGCGGAGCTGTACCGGGCCCGCTGGCAGCTCTACCTGGCGGCGTTGCAGGAGCGTGGGCTCGAGCCGCCACCCGACACGGACCACTTCGTGCGACACCTCGCCGAGGTACCGGTGCTCATCGTGGTCTGCGTGGAGCTGGCGGCGCTGCATCCGACCGACACCGATCTCGGCCGGCTCAGCATCGTCGGCGGGGCGTCGGTCTACCCGATCGTGCAGAACCTCTGCCTCGCGCTGCGCGGCCAGGGTGTCGCCAGCGCCCTGACCACGCTGTTGGTCGCGGACGAGCCCGCGGTGGCCGAGCTGCTCGCGATCCCGCCCGGGTACATCACCGCTGCACACCTGGCGGTCGGATATCCGGAGGCGGGCTTCCCGCGCCGGCTGAGCCGCCGCCCCGTCACCGAGCTGGTCTTCGAGGACACCTTCGGACACCCGATGGGCGACAGTCAGTAGCCCGACGGGCGACAGTCAGTGGTCTGAGTGACACTCGGGAAATGACGGCACGAGAGCATGTCAGGGTCGACGTGACCGGGATCGTGCAGGGGGTCGGCTTCCGTCCCTTTCGTCCACGGGCTGGCCACCCGGCTGGGGCTGCGCGGCGAGGTCGGTAACGACAGCGAGGGCGTCCACATCGAGCTGGACGGCGACGGCGCCGACGTCGCCGCGTTCCTGACCGCGCTGCGGGACGAGGCGCCGCCGCTCGCGGAGATCGACACGGTCGACGTCACGGAATACACCGACCACACCGACCACATCGGCCACACCGATGGCGCCGGTGGCGCGGACGGCGCCGGTTCCGCGGAACCGGGAGGTGGCTTCCGCATCGTCGCCAGCGATCCGGCGCGCGACGGGGGCGGGCCGCGGACGCAGGTCTGCGCCGACAGCGCCACCTGCGCGAACTGCCTGCGCGAGCTGGCCGACCCGGCCGACCGGCGCTACCAGTACCCGTTCATCAACTGCACGAACTGCGGGCCGCGTTTCACGATCATCCTGGACGTCCCCTACGACCGGCCCGCCACGACGATGGCGCCGTTCCGGATGTGCGGCCGCTGCCGGGCCGAGTACGAGGACCCGACCGATCGGCGTTTCCACGCCCAGCCGGTGTGCTGCCCGGACTGCGGGCCCACGCTGGAGTTCCGGCCGGCGCACGGCTTCTGGCTGACCCCCGACTTCCGCCTCGGGCCGGGGTTCCGCCTCGGGGCCGGGATCCGTCCCACCACCCGCCCGGGCCAGGCGCCGTCCGACAACGCCCTGAACCAGGCGGCGGCGCTGCTGCGGGCCGGCGGGATCCTGGCGGTCAAAGGCCTCGGCGGATACCACCTGGCCGTGCTCGCCACGGACGACAAGGCGGTCGCCGAGCTGCGCCGGCGCAAGCGCCGCGACGGCAAGCCGTTCGCCCTGATGGCCCGGGATCTGGCCGAGGTGGAGCGGCTCTGCGTCGTCGACGTGACCGCCCGCCGGCTGCTCACCGGCCGGCGCCGCCCGATCGTGCTGCTCGACCGCCGGCCCGCACCGCCCGACGCGCCTGCCCCACCGGACGCGTCCGACCTGCCCGACGGTGCCGGGACGTCCCCCTGCATCGCACCGTCGGTTGCCCCCGGGGTCCGGACGCTCGGGATCATGCTGCCCTACACGCCGCTGCACCACCTGCTGCTCGGGCGCCTGCCCGGTCCGATCGTGCTCACCAGCGGCAACATCTCCGACGAGCCGATCCTGTTCCGTGACGACGAGGCCCTCGCCGGGCTCGGCCGGGTCGCGGACGGGTTCCTCCTGCACGACCGGGCCATCCACACCCGCCTGGACGACTCGGTCACCCGGTCGGTCCGCGGCCGCGCGGCGGTGGTGCGCAGGTCCCGCGGCTACGCGCCGGAGCCGGTGCCGCTGGCCTGGGACGTCACCCGGCCCGTGCTCGCGTGCGGAGCGGAGCTGAAGAACACGGTCTGCCTGGCGGCGGGGCGGCGCGCGTACCTGTCCGGGCACCTCGGCGACCTGGAGAACCCGGCGACCCTGCGTTCGTTCGCCGGTGCCATCGAGCATCTGGGCAGGCTGTTCGACATCCGGCCGGAGCTGGTGGCGCACGACCTGCATCCGGAATACCTGTCCACCAAGTGGGCGCTGGAGCAGGAGCTGCCCGTCGTCGGCGTCCAGCACCACCATGCGCACATCGCCTCCTGCCTGGCCGACAACGGACAGCGGGGGCCCGTGCTGGGGGTGGCGTTCGACGGCCTGGGCTTCGGCCTCGACGGCACCCTGTGGGGTGGGGAGTTCCTGTGGGCCGACCTGACCGGCTTCACCCGGGTGGCCCACTTCGAGCCGGTGGCACTGCCCGGCGGGGCGGCGGCGATCCGCGCACCGTGGCGGATGGCCGCCGCCTACCTGCAGGCCGCCGGGGTGGACCACGTGGAGCGGCTCGGGGTCGCGCGGCGCAACGAGGCGTGGTGGGACGCGGTGACCAGCCTGGCCCGCGCGTGCTCGGCCACCTCGCCGGCGACGCCGTCGGCGCTGGCAACGCCGGACACACCGCCCACGCCGACTCCGCTGGCGCCGCGGACCAGCAGTGTGGGGCGGCTGTTCGACGCGGTCGCCGCGCTGGTCGGCGTCCGCGACACGATCCGCTACGAGGGGCAGGCCGCCATCGAGCTGGAGCAGCTGGCCGCACCCGGTGACCACGGCGCCTACCCGTCCGGGGCAGGCCGGGGAGCACTGGCCCGGGGCACACGGGTCGGGGGAGCGCCGGGCACCGACGCCCTGGTCCTGTCGGGTGCCGGGCTGGTCCGGGACGTGGTGGCGGACCTGCGCGCCGGGGCCACCTCGGAGGTGGTCGCCGCCCGCTTCCACACCACCCTGGCCAGGCTCACCGTCGACACCTGTGTGGCGCTGCGGGAGCGGCTGTTCGGAACGGAGCCCGGCACCGTGGCCCTGTCGGGCGGTGTGTTCGCCAACGTGCGGCTCGCCGGGGAGATCGAGGACGGCCTGGCCCGATCGGGCTTCACCGTGCTGACCCATGCGCGGGTGCCCTGCAACGACGGCGGGATCAGCCTCGGTCAGGCGGCCGTCGCCAGCGCGCGCAGCCAGGAGAACCAGTCGGACAGCCCGGCCCCGTCGTTCGCGGACACCGCCAGCACCCGGACGGACGGGTTGACCTGACGCACCGCGTCGGTGAACTGATCCCCGTCGAAGGCCAGCCAGGGCAGCAGATCGACCTTGGTCAGCAGGATCAGATCCGCGGCCCGGTACATGTGCGGGTACTTGGTCGGTTTGTCCTCGCCCTCGGTGACCGAGGTGAGCACCACCCGGGCCGTCTCACCGAGATCGAACAGCCCGGGGCAGACCAGGTTCCCCACGTTCTCGATGAGCACCACGGAGCCCCGGTGCGGGTCGATGGCGCCGCGGTGCGGGTCGAGACGGCCGGGTGGCGGGTCTAGCTCGCGCAGCGCCCGGCCGACGGAAGCGGCGTCCAGATGACAGCCGGTGCCCGTGTTCACCTGGACCGCCGGCGCTCCGGTCGCGCGGATGCGCTCGGCGTCCAGCCGGGTCTCCTGGTCGCCTTCGATCACCGCGCACTCGACGGCCCCGGTGAGACCGGGGATCGTGTGCTCCAGCAGCGTCGTCTTCCCCGAGCCCGGAGAGCTCATCAGGTTGACGGCGGCTGTCCGCCGCGCCGCCAGCCAGGCCCGGTTCTCCCGGGCGGCCTCGTCGTTTCGGGCCAGCACGTCCAGCTCCAGCCGCAGCATCCGCGTCGCGGCGCCGGCGCCGGGGCCGGTCTCGCGTGCCGACTCGTCGGTGCGGTCACACCCGCAGGTGCCACACATCAGCCCACCTCCTCATCGGCCACCTCGACGTCGGCCACCTCGACCTCATTGGCCACCTGGACGTCGGTCACCTCGACTGCGACGATCCGGACCTGCTCACCGCCGGTCAGGTCGATCTCGTGGCTGCCGCACCGGCACGGCGTGAGCAGGTCGGGCAGGTCGACGTCTCGCCCACATCGTCGGCAGTGACCCCGCCCGACCGGCTCGGTGAGCTCCAGCCGCGCGCCGGCCAGCGGTGTGCCGGCGGCGACCAGGTCGAAGCAGAACCGCACCGGCTCGGTCATCACCCCGGACAACCGGCCGATCTCCAGCGCCACCCTGGTGACCCGCACGTCCGCGGGCAGCCGGTCGACGACCATGTCGACCAGGCCGACGGTGACGGAGAGCTCGTGCACCGCGCGACCGCCCGGTCAGCAGATCCGCGGCAGCGGGTCGCCCACCAGCAGGTCGACGATGCGGGTGCCGCCGAACGCCGTGTTGAGCAGCACCGTTCCCGGCGGGTCGTCGACGATCCGGCCGATCACCGTGCTCTGCGCGCCGAGCGGGTCCGCACGCAGGGCCGCGAGCGCGGTGTCGACCGCCTCCGGGGCGACGATCACCACCATCCTGCCCTCGCACGCGACGTACAACGGGTCGAGCCCGAGCAGCTCGCAGGCTCCGCGCACCTCGGTGCGGACGGGAACCGCGGCCTCGTCGACGACGACCCCGACACCGGACGCCTTCGCGACCTCGTTGAGGATCGTCGCGACTCCACCGCGGGTCGCGTCCCGCATCGCCCGCACGCCGCCACCTGCTGCGCCGCCGCCCGGTGCGCCGTCACCGTCCTGCGTGCCGCCACCGTCCTGGGCGCCGTCACCGCTCTGCGCGTTGACGGCTGCCAGCAGGCGTGCGGTGAGGGCTGACAGCGGGGCGGTGTCGGAGCGGAGGTCGGCACTGAGGTCCAGCTCGCCGCGGGCCAGCAGCACCGTGATCCCGTGGTCGCCGATCGGCCCCGTGACCACGACGACATCCCCCGGCCGGGCCAGTGACGCCCCGAGCCGCAGCCCCGGATCGACCAGACCGACGCCCGTCGTGGTGATGTAGCAGCCGTCGGCCCGGCCACGCTGGACGACCTTCGTGTCCCCGGTGACGATCGACACGCCCGCGCGCGTCGCCGCCTCGGCCATCGACGCCACGATCCGGCGCAGGTCCGCGATGTCCATGCCCTCCTCGAGGATGACCGCGCAGGCCAGGTGCAACGGGCGGGCCCCGGCCACCGCCAGGTCGTTGACCGTGCCGTTCACCGCGAGATCCCCGATGTTGCCGCCGGGGAAGAACAACGGCGTGACGACGAACGAGTCCGTCGTCAGGGCGAGGCGCTCGGTGCCGGCGGCGAACACCGCCGCGTCCTCCAGCGGTTCCAGCAGCGGGTTGCGCAGTGCCTCGAGGAAGACCGCGTCGACCAGGGTCGCTGTGGCCTTGCCGCCGGCGCCGTGCGCCGAGGTGATGTGGGTGTCGCGCAGCTTCGGACGCCGGCGCCGCGCGGCCTCGACGCGGTCGAGGACTCCGGACGCACCCTGGCCTGCCGTCGTCATGTGCCGATCACCGCCTTTCTGCGGTCCGCCTTCGCGGGGCCGACGGAGCCGACGTCATCCCCGCGATGGGGGTTGGCGGAGCCGCGGTGGCGCAGGCGCCCGAAGTTGTAGTAGGCCGCGCAGGCCCCTTCGGGGGAGACCATGCATGCCCCGATCGGGGTCTCCGGGGTGCAGCCGGTGCCGAAGACCCGGCATTCCCACGGCTTGATCACACCGGTCAGGACCTCGCCGCACTGGCAGGCCTTCGGGTCGGCGACCCGGGCACCTGGTGGCGCGAAGATCCGCTCGGCGTCGAAGGCCGCGAACCGCTCCCGCACCTGCATGGCCGACCACGGAATGCGTCCCAGCCCGCGCCACTCGAAGTCCGGCCGCGGTTCGAGGACCTCGTCGATGGCGGCGAGTGCCACCGGGTTGCCCTCGGCCGCGACCACCCGGGTGTACTGGTTCTCGACCTCGCACCGTCCGTCCCGGAGCTGACGGAGCAGCTGGTAGATGGACTGCAGGATGTCCAGCGGCTCGAAGCCGGAGACCACCAGCGGCTTGCCGTAGTCGCGCGGGATGAACTCGTACGGCCGGCAGCCGATGACCGTCGAGACGTGCCCGGGGCCGACGAATCCGTCCAGGCGCACGTCGGGGGAGTCGAGGATCGCCCGCAGCGCCGGCACGATCGTGATGTGGTTGCAGAAGACGGAGAAGTTCTCCAGGCCTTCCGCGGCCGCCCGCAGCACCGTCAGCGCGGTGGACGGTGTCGTCGTCTCGAAGCCGATCGCCATGAACACGACCCGCCGGTCCGGGTTCGCCCGCGCGATCTTCAGCGAGTCGAGCGGGGAGTAGACCATCCGGATGTCGGTGCCCTCGGCGTTCGCGTCGAAGAACGAGCCGTGACTGCCCGGAACCCGCATCATGTCGCCGAACGAGGTCATGATGACGCCGTCCTGACGGGCGATGTGCATGGCATCGTCGACCCGGCCCATCGGGATGACACACACCGGGCAGCCCGGGCCATGCACCAGGGAGACCGCCGGCGGGAGATGGTCCTCCAGACCGTGTTTGTAGATCGTGTGGGTGTGCCCGCCGCACACCTCCATGAAGGCGTAGGCCTGCCCGGGTTCGCACAGGTCGGCCATCCGGGCCGACAGCGCCCGCGCGGTGTCGGCGTCTCGGTACTCGTCGACGAAGCGCATCAGCTTCCCCTCCTTCCTCGCTGGTCGGCCGACGTTCCGTGAGCCTGAGCAGGCTCAGTCGATGGCCGATGCGCGCAGCGCCGCCAGCTCGTCGTCGTAGGCCCGCCCGATGCCGGTCAGGAACTCCAGCGCCGCCCGGGCCTCGGCCTCGTCGATCAGGGACAACGCGAAGCCGACATGGATGAGGACCCAGTCTCCCGGCCGGGGCGGGGTGGCGTCGAGCAGCCCGATGTTGATCGCCCGCCGCACTCCGCTGACGTCCACCGTCGCGATGTCCGGGCGGTCCGGGCGGATCTCCACGACCTCGCCTGGGATGCCAAGGCACATGCCGGATCACATCCGGCTGAAATCTAGGTAGCGCCGCAGGTCAGGGGTCACTGTGACGGCCACTGCGCCGAGGCCGGCCGTCGCGGCGGCGAGCAGTATCCAGTGCGACATGATCAGCTCCTTCGCGATTTCGAATGCGAGTGCGAGTACGAGTACGAGTACGAATGCGCGGGTGTTTCCGGGGCCTCCTCCGACGCCGCCACCTCCTCGACCACGGAGCGGACGAGCCGGGCCGCGGGCTCCACGGCGGCTGCCACCTGCGCGGACAGCCCGATCTGGGGATGCACGATGGCCGGTTCGCAGCCGACCAGCAGGGCGCGGTCGAGGTGGCCGCCGAGCGTGGCGACCAGGTCGAGGACGGCGTCCGGCCGCATCCCGTGCGCGTCGAAGCCGACCGGTTCCCGCGCGCCGCCCAGATCCAGCAACGAGATCGTTCCCGGCGGGTGCCCGCGCCCGAGCGCGTCGACGAGCACCACAGCTCCGTACCCGGAACACAGGTCGAGGGCGAGCTGCATGCCGCTGATCCCGTAGTCGGCGACCGTGACGCCCGGCGGTGGGCCGGCGTCGAGCAGACGGCGCACCACCTCGACGCCGAAACCGTCATCGGCGAGCAGGACGTTACCCACTCCGGCGACCAGCGTGGGCGGGCTCATCTCGGTTCCAGTTCGTCCGGGCTGAAATACAGGAAGCGGCCGAACTCCCGGCGCAGGTCGGCGCCCGGATCCTCGTCCAGGGTGACCGCGATGTGGGTCCGTCCGTCGAGGTCGTGCAGTACCGCGGCGACGGTGGCGGCGGCGCCGTCGACGAACATGTCCTGCGCGTCGGTCCGCCCGCGGCGGGGCCGGACCCACACCGCGGCGCCCTCCACCAGCTGCGGGGACGGGGCCAGCGGCGGGGACGGGGTGGCACCAGCCGGGTCGGAGCCGGCGATCCGGGTGCGGCCGTGGAGTTTCTCGACCATCGCCGGCGCAAGCTCCGCGACGGCGTCCAGGAGCTCGGCCGCCCGTGGGTCACCCGCCCGGGCGTCGCGTTGCTCGGTCTCGGTCAGGGTCGCCGTGCGCAGGGCGAGCATCTCGTCGATCTCGGTGGCGTCGCAGAAGGAGGTCGGGCTCTCCGCGGCGAGATGAGGGTCGTCCGGGAGGGTGATCGGTGCCGCCAGCAGCGTGTCGCTGCGGCCGGGCCGGCCCAGCAGGGCGGGCCACAGCCGCTCGTTGGCACAGTCAGCCGCGGCGCGGGCCGCCCATTCGGGCGGGTCCGCCAGCGACAGGAACTCCCCCGGGGCGACATGGGCCACCAGTTGCAGCCCGATGAACGCGGCCCCCAACGCCGCGTCCCGCGCTCCGGCGGCGGCGTCCGGCGCGCCCGGTGGCTCACCGGCGGAGATGTTGCGGACGCTCGCGCGGATCCGGAACCCCCCGTAGGGGCCAGGAAGCCGCTGGGCGTCGAGCAGCAGCTCGCCGCGCGCCGCGGGCGTCGACGGCGTCGGCCGCGGTGGCGGGTAGGTGAGTTCTCGGCGTGCCGGCTCATCGAGCATGTCGGCGAGGCGCATCCGCAGGGCGGTGGCCGCCTCGCCGCGGGCTCCGTCGTGCTCCCACAGCCATCGGATCGCGACTGTCAGCTGGGCGTCCGGGCCGCCGTCGAGGAGGAACTCGGTGTGCGCGTTGCTGTGCTCGCCGCTGCCGGCACCGGCGAACGACGGGGGCATCAGCACCCCGAACTGCCAGTGCTGCTGGTTCTTCAGCGCGTCGGCCCGGTAGGGGTAGAGCAGGTAGCCCTCGTACAGGACGGTGTCCGAAAGCGCCCGCGCCGCGGCGGACAGGAAGCCGAGCGCGTCATCGTCGCCGGGCACGGGTGCGGACGTCCCACCATCGGCGTGGTCACTGATGGCCGCGTCGGTGCTGGTCCGGTCCGGCGATCTCATCGGTCCTCCCCGGCCAGCAGCGAGACGATCGCGGCGTCGGCGGTCGCGATGGCATGGTCGCGGCGGTAGCGCGTGAGCGCGTCGACGGTGCTGCGATCCAGGCGAAGCCAGCCCGAGCCGGGGAAGTAGGCGTCGATCAGCTCGCGCCAGGTGGCCACCGGCAGGCGGCAGGTGGTCTCCAGGCGCCAGGGCACCTGCTCGACGCGCAGCCCGTGCGGGCCCACCCCGAAGACGGTTCCGCTGAACATCAGACGCAGCGGGATCACCCCGCCTCGCAGCGACTGGAAGTAGTTGCCGGCGGCGACCTCAAGATCGTAGCTGCAGGGCACGGCGAGTTCGACGTCCGCGCTCCCGGTGAAGCCGGGAATCATCGTGGACACCATCGCGAACTGGATCGGATGCGGCGGGCCGGCTCCGAACAGCCCGGTCAGCGCCTGCGCCTCCGCGTCGTCGTAGCGACGCGCGCCGGGCTCGATGCGGATCTGGCAGCGGAGCGCCAGCGCGTGCAGCCGCTCACCGCTGTGCTCCTCGACCCGCAGGACGAACCGGAGCGTCGGCGCCGCGGCATGCCGCAGCGGCGTGACCTCGACACAGGTGAAGGTCAGGTCGGCCATCATGCGCCTCCCACAGCCGAAGTCATGGGAGCAGCCGCCGCAGCGCTGGCCGCATCCGCATCCGCAGCGCTGGCTGTGGCCGCGGGCGTGGCCCCGGCCCCGGCCCCGGCCCGGTGCCGGGCGTCGGCGAGGAAGGCCGCGAGGTGGGCGCGGGCGTCGGCGCCGCCGTCGAATCCCCGCCAGTGCAGCCGCAGGTCGCCGACGAGCCGGTAGCAGGCGTCGATCGGCAGCAGGTACCCCGCCTGGCCGTCGCGGGTGACGTGGACGAGTACCGCCTCGACCTCGGGCTCCGGCCGCCACGCCGTTCCGCCCGTTGCGCGGTCGGTACCAGCGCCGGTGCCGATACCGGTGCCGGTGCCGGTGCCGGGGCCGTCGGTGTCGTCGAGGTTGAGGTCCTGTGGCGTCAGGGTGGCGGGCAGCTCGCAGTGCGTCGCCCCCGCGGGACTCGGGTAGAAGGCGTTGACCGCTCCGTCGAGGATCACGAAGAACGCCAGCCCCACCGGGATCCCCGCCGCGGCCAGCAGCCGCGGGCCGGCAGCGAAACTGGGGGCGAAGTGGTATCGGGTCGGTATAGCGCGGTAGCGCCCGCCGCCGGCTCCGGTGGGGGTGAACAGCAGCCGGCAGCCGGGGCAGGCGCACAGGATGGACCTGGTGGCCAGATCCGCGACATGACCGTGACCGTGCTCGTCGTCGACCGCCTCACCGCAGAACTCGCACCGGGTCATGGCGCGGCCCGGGTTCCCGGCGAGGAAGCGGCGCAGGGTGGGGGCTGTCATGGCGTGCCCGCCCGACCCGCCCTGCTGGCACGGTCAGCCGTGCCCGCCGCGCTCACGCCGACGACGGGCAGCAGGGGACGTCCCGCGGCGAGGTCGCCGGCGAGATGCTGCCCCTCGACGGTGACGCCGACCTCGGGTGCGAGCGCCGCGACGGCGCTTTCGACAGCGGCGATCACCGCCGGGCTGGTCGGCTGCCCGTCGGCCCGGACGGTGACCATCCGATCGTCGGCCGGGCCGGTCACCGCCAGCACGGGGGTCCGGTCGCCGAGCCGCGCGCGGATCTGGTCGAACGCCTGCTCGACCCGGTCGCGGGTGCTGACGGGATGCAGCCCGTGCATCGCCAGCATGGCGCCCAGGTGCGGGTCGGCCGCGAGCCGCCGGACGGTGTCCGCGTCGGCGATCCGGGTGACGCGGGCGAGGCCGGCACCGTAGAACTCCATCAGTGCTCTGACGATCTCTTCCGCGAGCACCCGCGTCCGGCTGTCTCCCAGCTGCTCCATCCTGGCGAGCAGACCGTCGACGCGGGCCGCGGTGTCACGCGGGTCCGTGCTGTCGTGCGGGTTCAGGTCGTGCGGGTTCACGGTGTCGCGCGGGTCCGCGGTGGTCGCTGTTGCTGTTGCTGTCGCTGTCATCGCGCTCATCCGGCCGGGGTGAAGGCATGCGGGGTGTGCAGCACCTCCAGGGTTCGTCCGGTGCCGGTGTGCATGTGCACACCGCATGGCAGGCACGGGTCGAAGCTGCGGACCGTGCGCATGATGTCGATCCCCTTGAACGACTCCGGCGGGTTCTTCTCGAAGATCGGCGTGTTCTGCACCGCGTCCTCGTACGGGCCGGGGGTGCCGAACACGTCGCGCACGCTGGCGTTCCACGGCGTCGGCGGGTACGGGTGGTAGTTCGCGATGCGCCCGTCCCGGATGACCATGTGATGGGAGAGCACCCCGCGCACTGCCTCGGTGAAACCGCAGCTCACGGCGTCCTGCGGGACGTCGAACGGCTCCCAGGTCCGGGTGTGGCCCGCGCGGACCTCGGCGAGGGCCTGCTCGACGAAGTAGACCGCGCAGGCCGCCGCGTAGGCCTGGAAGTAGGTGCGTGCCCGGTTGCGTTCCAGGGCGTTGCTCCACCGGGGGATCATCCACTCGAAGGTCCGCTCACCGACCGTCGCCGACTTCGGCAGGGTGATCTGGACGCTGCTGCCGGTGGCCCGTACGTAGCCGATGTCGACCAGCCCGGACAGCGCGGTGCTCCACAGCCGGGCGATCGGGCCACCGCCGGTGTCGAGGGGGAGGTGGTCCGTCCCGTCGAACCAGCGCGGGGACATGACCCACGAGTACTTGTCGTCGAAGTCGCGCCGGCCCGGATGGGGGATGGTGTGCTGGTTCCAGGGGTGGTGGCGGTCCACCGGGTTTCCCAGCGGGTCGTTGGTGACGAACATCGGCTGGTCGGCCCAGTCGTCGTAGTACGAGCTGCCCAGCAGGATGCGGATGCCGAGGTTGATGTCGACCAGGTCGTTGGTGACCAGCCTGCCGTCGACGATCACGCCCGGGGTGACGAACATGTGCCGGCCCCAGTCGGACATGTTCCGGTAGGTGAAGTCGCAGTGCGCCGGGTCGTTGAACGAGCCCCAGCAGCCGAGCAGCACCCGCCGCCGGCCGACCTCCTCATAGCCTGGCAGGGCCTTGTAGAAGAAGTCGAACAGGTCGTCGTGCATGGGGACGACGCGCTTGAGGAACTCGATATAGCGCATCAGCCGGGTGAGGTAGTCGGTGAACAGCTGCACGGACGCGACGGTGCCCACCCCGCCCGGATAAAGCGTGGACGGGTGAACATGGCGCCCCTCCATGAGGCAGAACATCTCCCGGGTCACCCGGCTCATCGCCAGGGCCTCGCGGTAGAACTCGCCCTCGATGGGATTGCGTGCGTGCATGATGTCGCCGATGGTGCGGTACCCGTGCTGGTCCGCGTTGGGTGACTCGGTGCGCCGGGCCTGTTCCAGCACCTCGGGATTCGTCTCGCCGACCATCTTCTCGCAGTAGTCCACACCGACCAGGTTCTCCTGGTAGATGTTGTGGTCGAACATGTACTCGGCGGCTTCGCCGAGATTGATGATCCATTCTCCGAGGTGTGGTGGCTTCACTCCGTAGGCCATGTTCTGTGCGTAGACGGAGCAGGTGGCGTGGTTGTCACCGCAGATACCGCAGATCCGGCTGGTGATGAAATGCGCGTCCCGCGGGTCCTTGTCCTTCATGAAGATGCTGTAGCCGCGGAAGATCGATGACGTGCTGTGGCACTCGACGACCCGCCGGGCCGGCCAGTCGATCTTCGTGTAGACGCCCAGGCTCCCCACGATTCGGGTGATCGGGTCCCATGACATCTCCAGCAGATGGGAGTCAGAGCCTCGGGCTTCGGTTTCCCTGTGCTCCGAGGTGGTTGTCATGCCAGCACCTTCTCCCGCGAGTCCTCGGCGTGCTGGGGCGCGTGGCCATCCCGGCGCCGCCAGTGCGGTTCGATGTCGGCCTTGCGCGCCGTGATGGCGCGGAGCCTGCGGATGACCGCGCCGTACACGCTGCTGGCCGCTGCCGACACATGGGCGCCGGGTGGTTCGTCCATGAACGGCATGAAACGGTCCGGGAAACCGGGCATGGTGCAGGCGATGCAGATGCCGCCGACGTTCGGGCAGCCGCCCACCCCGTTGATCCAGCCCCGCTTCGGGACGTTGCACTTCACCACCGGTCCCCAGCAGCCGAGCTTCACCAGGCACTGCGGGGTTCCGTATTCGGTGGTGAACTGGCCCTCCTCGTAGTAGCCGGCGCGGTCACAACCGTGGTGCACGGTCGCCTCGAACAGCCAGCGTGGCCGCAGCTGTTCGTCCAGCGGAATCATCGGAGCCTGGCCGCTGGCCTGGTAAAGCAGATAGGTGATCGTCTCCGAGAGGTTGTCCGGCTGCACCGGGCAGCCCGGTACGCACACGATCGGAATCTGCGCCTTCGATTTCCAGTCCCAGCCCAGATAGTCCGGGACCCCCATCGCGCCGGTCGGATTCCCCGCCATGGCGTGGATGCCGCCGTAGGTCGCGCAGGTTCCCGCCGCGAGCACGGCGAGTGCCTTGGGCGCAAGGCGGTCCAGCCAGGTGCTGGTGGGTACCGGCTGGTGGGTCTGCGGATCGTTGCCGAAACCGCACCAGTAGCCCTCGCCGGTGATGAGGTCCTCGTTCGGGATGGAGCCCTCGACCACCAGCACGAACGGGTCCAACTCGCCGTGATCAGCCTTGCGGAACCATTCGATGAAGGTGTCGGCGCCCTGCTCCGGGCCGGATTCGAAGTCGATGAGCGGCCAGTGCACGCTGACCTTCGGCAGACCCGGCAGGGCGCCGAGCACGATGTCCTCGATGCTCGGCTGCGTCGCCGCGGTGAGCGAGACGGAGTCCCCGTCGCAGCTCAGACCGGCGTTGATCCAGAGTATGTGGATCGGTTCCTCGACTGTGGACACGAATCTCCACCCCTTCCGTCGTCGACCGATCACTGATCTCAGACGACGGCGATCGCCTCCCCGGCGTGCACCAGGACGGTGTCGCCCGCCTGCGCCTCGACCAGCGCGATGCTGATCTCCTCCACCCCCGCAGCGGCCCTCGCGACGGCCAGTCCGCCCTCCTCCAGCCGGACGATCTCCATCTCGATCGCGTCGTCCGAACAGGTGATGCAGTGGCCCGTCTCGCCGGTGAGTTCACCGGCGGGGTGGCAGGGTGGAGCGCTTGGGCCAGCTATATCGGCATGGTCCTTGCGGTGCGTGTTCACGGCCTAACGGTACGTCTGTGATGTGAGCGGCACCACCCGACACGTGACGACCTGCGCCGCGGCGGGACGGTGGCGCCGTGGTGAGCATGACCACCCAGACCGGGCCTGATGTCCGCCCGGCGCGCCCTACGCTCGGAGACATGGCCTTCGCCTCCTTGCGGGATCTCGTCGCGGCCGGCGGCGTCGCCGTGCTCACCGGCGCGGGGATCTCGACGGGTTCCGGCATCCCGGACTACCGCGGCCCGAACGGGTCGCTGCGCCGGCACACCCCGATGACCTACCAGCAGTTCACCGGGGACGCCGAGTCCCGGCGCCGGTACTGGGCCCGCAGCCACGTCGGCTGGCGGCACGTCGCGCTGGCCCGCCCCAACCCGGGCCACCACGCCGTCGCGGCGCTGGAGGGGGCCGGACTGGTGGACGGCGTCATCACCCAGAACGTCGACGGCCTGCACAGCGCCGCCGGCTCGCGGCGGGTGATCGACCTGCACGGCAGCCTGGCGCGGGTCCGCTGCCGCGGCTGCGGGGTCCTCAGCGACCGGGCCGATCTCGACCACCGCCTGCGGCTGCGCAACCCCGGTTTCGGCAAGCACGTTTTCGACAGCGGAGCCGTCGCGGGCTCGCCGTTGGGCGCCGAGGTCAACCCGGACGGCGACGCCACGCTCGCCGAGGCCGAGATCGACGGTTTCGCCGTGGTCGGCTGCGCTGACTGCGACGGTGACCTCGAGCCCGACGTCGTGTTCTTCGGCGCGACCGTGCCGCCGGCCCGGCTCGCCGCGGCCGTCGACCTGCTCACGCAGTCCCGTGCGCTGCTGGTGCTCGGATCCTCGCTGGCGGTCATGTCGGGCTACCGGTTCGTGCTGCGGGCCGGGGAGCTGGGCATCCCGGTCGGAATCGTGAACCAGGGCCCCACCCGCGGCGACGCCCGGGCGGCCTTCACGCTGGACGCGCAGCTCAGCACGGTCCTGCCGCGGCTGGCCACCGAGCTCGCCGGCGCGGCGGCGCGATGACCGCCGTCGATGATCTCACCGTCCGTGTCGCCGACAGCCAGGACGCGGCCGCGCTGGTCGAGCTGATCGAGTCGGCGTATCGCGGCGAGGGCAGCCGGGTCGGCTGGACCACCGAAGCCGACCTCCTCGACGGCCAGCGCACGGATCTGGCGATGGTGCTGGCGGCGATCGCGCGGCCGGATCTGCGGCTACTGGCCGCGGTCGACCCGACGGGCGCCGTCGTCGCCTGCTGTGAGCTGGAACGCCGACCCGACGGCGCGTACTTCGGGATGTTCGCCGTGCGCCCGGATCTGCAGGGCAGGGGCGTCGGCGACCGGCTGCTCGCCACCGCCGAGGAGTTCGCGCGCCGGCAGTGGCATGCGGCCCGGATGGAGATGCTCGTGATCTCACTGCGGGACGATCTGATCGCCTGGTACGAGCGGCGTGGCTATCGGCGCACCTCCCGCCGCGAGCCGTTCCCCTACGGGGACGAGCGGTTCGGCCTGCCACGCCGGACGGATCTCGTCTTCGTCGTCCTCGACAAGGATCTCGCACCCGGCGCCTGAGCTGGCGTGGGCCCGGCCTGCCGGCAGCGGTGCTGCTGGCGACGGTGCTGCCGGCGGCGGTGCTGCCGGCGGCGGCGAGACGGGCGGAGACGCCCGATCGGTACTGGATCTGTCGTCCAGTCGGATTCTCCGTGAACTGGGAGTGTCTGTGTACTGATCGGGATACTGATCAGGTGTCGCCAGAGGCTGCCCGCGGCGGTGATACAACCCGCCTCACGACGAGCGGCCGTTCAATGGAGAATGAGGACGTGAGCGTTGCTGATGATCCTCATCTGTCGATGATCCGGCCGGTTGTACCGACAACACCAGATGGCTGCACCGAGTGTCTGCGGGTCGGCTCGTCCTGGGTGCATCTGAGGCTGTGTCTCACCTGTGGCAATGTGGGTTGTTGTGACTCCTCGCCGCTGCGACATGCCCGCGCACACGCGCATACGGAGGGCCATCCGGTCGTCCGTTCGTTCCAGCCCGGCGAGCACTGGCGTTGGTGCTACGTGGACGAGGCCTATGTATAGCTGTGTCCGATAGCGTGCCCAAAAGCAGGGCGTCCGATGTTTGGGCATCCGAAATGCCCCGGTGGGTGCCCGGTGGTTCGTGGAACCTCCGCCGGGCCGCCGTGGGCCGAGGTGCGTGCGCCGCCCCGGGGCCGCGGGCACCGGTGGGTGCCGTCGGCCCCGGGGCGGGTCGCCGTGCTGGCCACGCAGCACCTCGCATGGCCTGGCGGGGCGGACTAGTGGTGCGCGGTGTATCGGTCACGGTCGCTGCGTGCGTGCGCCTTGGCGCGACTGGCCCACAGCGGGGCGGCGACGGCGACCAGGGCGACCGCGACGCCGATCTGAAGAACATGGCGAATCCAGTCGATACCCGACGTGTTGCGCACCCCGATCGCGCTCGCTATGACATTTCCGACGAGGGCGCCGACGATACCGATGGCCACGGTGAGCCAGAGCGGGATGTCGTACCGGCCGTGCCCGGCCGCGCGTGCGATGAAGCGCGCGATGAGCCCGATGACGAGACCTGCCACTACTATCCACAGAATTTGAAACACGACGGATGGCCCCCTGGGTCGGGTGATGGATACCCCGGGTTTCCCCTCCGTTCCAGCGTCGCAAACGAGTCGTCGACCAGACGGGATGAATACGGATGTCGTTGATGGCGGAACGCGGTGAGAACGCAACGCCGTTTGACGAGGGCGTTCGGCTGCTGGCACCGGACGGGTCGCTCGTCGATGATCCGCGGTTCGCGGTGCGCGCGGATTCTCGCCAGACGGAGTCGTTTTACCGGGAGATGGTGCGGGCCCGGCGGCTGGACGAGGAGGCGACAGCCCTGCAGCGGCAGGGGGAGCTGGTCCTGTGGATTCCGCTGCGTGGCCAGGAGGCCGCGCAGGTGGGCTCGGCGGCGGCCGCCCGCCCGGGCGACTTCCTGTTCCCCAGCTACCGGGAACACGCGGTGGCCTGGCATCGGGGTATCCCGCCGGTGGAGGTCCTGCGGCTGCTGCGTGGCGTGACGCACGGCGGCTGGGATCCGGAGCTGTACAAGGTGGCCAACTACGTGCTGGTGCTGGCCTCGCAGACGTTGCACGCGGTCGGCTACGGCCTCGGCGTGCGAATCGACGAAGGCGTCGCTCGAGATGGCGACCCGCAGGTGGTGATGGTCTATCTCGGCGACGGTGCGATGAGTCAGGGCGACGCCAACGAGGCCTTCGTCTGGGCGGCCAGTTTCGCGGCACCCGTGGTGTTCTTCTGCCAGAACAACCAGTGGGCGATCTCCACGCCGAGCCGTCGCCAGTCGCCGGTGCCGCTCGCGCGGCGCGCGGAGGGGTTCGGCTTTCCCGGGGTCCGGGTCGACGGCAACGACGTTCTCGCCGTGCATGCGGTGACCGGCTGGGCGCTTGAGCACGCCCGTTCCGGCCAGGGCCCCGTGCTCGTCGAGGCCAACACCTACCGGATGGCACCGCACACGACGTCCGACGACGCGACCAGGTACCAGGAGCCGGCCGAGGTCGCCTGGTGGGGCGCGCGGGACCCGATCGACCGGCTGGAGCGGCTGCTGGCACACACCCACGAGCCGGCCTGGTTCGCACAGGTGCGTGCCGAGGCCGACGCCGACGCCGACGCGCTGCGCCGACAGTGCCTGGCGCTGCCGGATCCGAGCCCGTGGTCGCTGGTCGATCACGTGCTCGTTGGTGGCTCCTCACTACTGCGGGAGCAGCGAGGGCAGATCTGGGAGGGTTGACGCCGTGATAGATGTCGAAATCCACGCCGGATCCGAATCGTCCGCCGACGCCGACAGCCCCGCCGGAACCGGCCACAAGATCGCGATTGTGCGCATCGACCGGCCGGATCGGCGCAACGCCCTGGACATCGACCACTGCCAGGGCCTGCGCGACGGCGTCGGGCAGGCGGTGGACGCCGGCGCGCGCGCCATCGTCCTCACCGGTGTCGGCACCAGCTTCTGCGCCGGCGCGGACCTCGACCAGGTGTACGGCGAGGCGTTCACCGAGGCGCTCTACGCGGCACTGCACGCCATCACCGATGCCGCCGTTCCGGTGATCGCGGCCGTCAACGGCCCGGCGATCGGCGCCGGTCTGCAGCTCGCCCTCGCCGCCGACCTGCGGGTGGCCGCCGAACGTGCCTCGTTCGCGATTCCGACGGCGCGGCTGGGCCTCGCGGTCGACCCGTGGACGCTCAGCCGCCTCGCCGCGCTCGCCGGTGGCGGGACGGCACGCGCGGTCGTGATCGGCTGCGAGAGCGTGGCGGCGCAGCGGGCGATCGACCTCGGCCTGGTGCAGCGCTCCGGTGAGCTCGACGTCGCCGTCGCCTGGGCCCAGGAGCTGGCCGGGCTAGCGCCGTTGACGCTCGCGTACTCGAAGCGGGCGTTCAACGAGGCCGTGGACGCGACCGCCCGGCCGTCGGCGGCCGTGACCGCCGCCTATGAGGCATGCTGGGCCAGCGACGACGCCCAGGAAGGCCGCCGGGCGCGAGCTGAGAAGCGCCCCCCGATCTTCCAGGGCAAATAGGGCCCGCGGCCCGACGACGGGGCGGGTGCGTCCGGACGCAGGGCCATCGGACGTGGGGACGAAGGTGGAACGTCATGGCAGCGCAGGCAGCGGAAGCGAAGTTCGAGTCACGTAACCCGGCGACCGACGAGGTCGTCGGAACCTTCGCGGTGATGTCCGCCGACGAGGTGGTCGCTGCCGTGCGGTCGGCGCGGTCCGCGCGGTCGGCGTGGCAGGCGGCCGGCTTCGCCGGCCGGCGGGCCGCCCTGCTGCGCTGGGCGGCCTGGCTGGCCGCCCATGAGCATGAGATCGTCGACCTCGTCCACGCCGAGAACGGCAAGCTGGCGATCGCCGCCCGCCTCGAGCTCCTGCTGACCTGCGAACACATCCGCTGGGCGGCGCGCAACGCCCGCCCGGTGCTGCGCGAGCGCCGGGCCCGTACCACCGCGTTGATGATCGACTACGCCGCGCGGGTCGGCTACCTGCCCTACGGCGTGGTCGGGGTGATCGGGCCGTGGAACTACCCGCTGCTGACCCCGACCGGTTCCCTCGCCTACGCGCTCGCCGCGGGCAACACGGTCGTGTTCAAGCCCAGTGAGCTGACCTCCGCGCTGGGCCTGCTCCTCGTCGAGGGCTTCACCGCGGCGAACCCGGAGCTGCCCGACGGCGTCCTCGTCGGGGTGACCGGTGGCGGCGAGACCGGGACGGCCCTGTGCCGGGCGGGTGTCGACAAGATCGCCTTCACCGGGTCGGGCGCGACAGCCAGGAAGGTGCTCGCGACCTGCGCGGAGACGCTCACCCCGGTGGTCGCCGAGTGCGGCGGCAAGGACGCGGCGATCGTGGCCGAGGACGCCGACATCGCCGCCGCGGCGAGGATGGTGGCCTGGGGCGCGGCCTCGAACGCCGGGCAGACCTGCGCCGGGGTCGAACGTGTCTACGTCGTGGCCGGTGTGCGCGATGCCTTCCTCACCGAGCTGGGCCGCCAGCTCGCCGACGTCCGGCCCGGGTCTGATCCACAGGCCGCCTACGGCCCGATGACGATGCCGGGCCAGGCCGACGTCGTCCGCCGCCATGTCGCGGATGCGCTCGCCCGCGGCGGGTCGGCCCTGCTCGGCGGGCCGCAGGCGGTGCGCGGCCGGTTCGTCGATCCGATCGTGCTGGTCGACGTGCCAGAGGACAGCACGGCGGTCCAGGAGGAGACGTTCGGCCCGACCATGACCGTGCGGACCGTCGCCGACGTCGACGAGGCGATCGCCCTGGCCAACGACAGCCGCTACGGACTGGGCGCGGCGGTCTTCTCCCGGGCCCGGGGCGAGGAGATCGCCGGGCGCCTCGATGCGGGCATGGTGTCGGTGAACTCGGTGTTGTCCTTCGCCGCGATCCCCGCCCTCCCGTTCGGCGGGCGCGGCGAGAGCGGGTTCGGGCGGATCCACGGGGCTGACGGCCTGCGCGAGTTCGCCCGGCCCCGATCGGTCGCCGCCCGCCGCCCGGGCGTCCGGGGCCTCGACGTCACCCGGTTCGACCCGTATCCAGGGACGTCCACCGTGCTGAGGGCGGCATTGCGGGTGCGTCACCGCGGCGTGCCCACGACCGGCAGCGCTACGGGGACGACGATGGACGGTGCGACCGGGACTACGGCTGGCAGCGCGACCGGGACGATGGCCGGAAGCCCGGCTGGGACGACGGCCGGCGGTGCGGCGGGCCGGCTGCTCAGGCGGGTGCGAGCAGCCAGGCGATGAGCTCGGCGGCGACCGGGCCAGCGGTGCCGCCCAGGCCGAGCGGGAACCCGAGCGTGTCGCGCAGCCCCGCCAGGACCGGCTCGCTGACCGCCTTCCCCTGCACCGCGAGCACCAGCGCGGCTCGCTGACGGTCATCCAGCACGGCGAGCGCCGGTGCGGCACCGGGCCGGCTCAGCAGCTGGCGGGCCACGTCGTTGTCGACGACCACCTCGCCTGCCGACAGCCGGGTCAGCACCGACCGCAGCTGGTCGCGGTCCGTGATCGTCGACTTCAGGACGTAGCCGACGCCGCCTGGTGAGTCGCGCAGCAGGTCTGCCGCGTACGGCGCCTCGTCGTCAGCGGAGAAGACCAGCACCGCCGTGGCCGGGCGCAGCGCCTTGATCTGCCGCGCGGCACGCAGGCCCTCGTCGGTGAGGGTCGGCGGCATCCGCATGTCGACCAGGGCGACGTCCACCGGCTCGGTGACGGGGGCGTCCGTGACGACGTCGACGAGGTCGTGACCGCGGCCGACGACCGCGACGACCTGCGCGCCGACACTGGCCACGAGCGCACGCAGCCCCGCGCGCAGATGTGGGCTGTCATCCGCGATCGCTACCCGCATCGGTCAGGTCTACCGGACCCGTCCCGGTGCGGCTACCGGCCCTACCCCGGAACGTCCGGGGGTTATCCCGGTGTGATCGGGACAGTGAGCCCTTCCACCTCACGGTGCACGGGCAGGGTGCCGCAGGCCGGAGTCGACGATGGAAAAGGCTCAGCGAGCACCGGCGTGAGAAGATCCGGTGTGCGTGTTGCGATCGCGGAGGACAGTGGGCTCATCAGAGAGGCACTCGGTGTTCTGCTCACGACGATCGGCGTCCAGGTCACGGCGTCGGTGCCGACCGGCACCGAACTGCTCGCGGCCGTGCGCGAGGCTCCTCCCGACGTCGCGATCGTGGACATGCGGATGCCGCCCACCCGGACCAACGAGGGGCTGCTGACCGCCCGCGCGTTGCGCGACGCGCACCCGTCGATGGGCATTCTCGTCGTCACCGCCCACGACGACGACCCGTTCGCGGCCGACCTTTTCGCCGGCGGTGCCGACGGTATCGGCTACATGCGCAAGGACAACATCACCAACCGGCAGGCGCTGCGGGACGCGCTCGAGCGCCTGCGGGACGGGCAGCCCGTCATCGACTCGCACATCGCCGCGCGCCTGCTCGCCGGCTACCCGCAGTCGCACCGCCTGCTCGGGCTGTCCGACCGCGAACGGCGAATCCTCGAACTGATGGCGCAGGGGCTGTCGAACAGCGGGATCTCCCAACAGGTGCACCTGAGCCCGAAGACGGTCGAGTCCCACATCGCCAGCATCTTCACCAAGCTCGGCCTGCGGATGGAGCCCACCGAGAACAGGCGCGTGCTCGCGGTGCTCGCCTGGCTGGAGGCCGCACGGCACAGCTGAGCGGCGCAGCTGAGCGGCGCAGCTGAGCGGCGCAGCTGGGTGCGGCACCCGGCCGGGCGCCGCACCCAGCTGTGGTTGCCTGGGGTCAAGTAGCGTCTGTCTGGCGCCGGATGGCGTCCGGGTGGTGGCGAGCGGCGCCCGGGCGGCGTCGGGCGGCGTCTGGCCTGCGCCGGGGAGCGCCTGCCGGGCACCTTGTCACGACAATGTGATGGTGTTCGGAACGCCCCGGCTCGACGGGCCCGACGGCTTACACTTCAGATGATCTTCTGTTTGCCGTGTCAGCGGGGAGGTGCTGTGAGCGGTTCGGAAGCATTGAGTCGCGTCATCACGTTCTGTGGCAAGTGCAGCTGTGGCTGCCCGGAGCTCTATATCGATCATGAGGCTGAGGCCACCCGGAGGGTTGTGCTCACGGACGACTTCGGCCAGCGGATCCAGATGAGCATCGAGCAGCTCGAAGTCATCGTCGACGAGGCCCGCGCGGGCCGGATCACCTCCCTGGTGGCGGCCGAAATCGCCGCCGGAGGGTGACCGGTCATCCTCATTCCGTAGCGGCCGAGCTCGGTCCGCTACCGGGGCCGGTCACCGCCGTGGCTGCCGCGGCGGCCGCGGTGGTGGCGGCGGTTCACCTCGTGCGGCTGTACGGGCTGCTTCGCTCCACCCCGGCCGGGCGCCTGACGCTCGGTCATCCGGCGGCTGGCCATCCGGTGGCTGGCCATATGGTCGCCGACGGCTGGATCGAAGTCGCCCACGTGCTGGTCGCGGCGGGGATGGCGGTGATGTTCGTCGGCCCGCCGCGGCTCATCGGCTCGTGGCCGTTCTTCGCCGTGTACCTGGCACTCGCGCTCGTCATGCTGGCGATGGTGGTGCTGCATCCGCACTGTGGGACGCCCGGAGTCTGGTCATGCTGCGCCATGGTCGTCGTCGAGTCGGCGGCGATGGCGTGCATGTCGGGCGCGGTCGGTTTCGCGGGCTGGCCGCTGCGCACCGACGGCGCCCTCGGCGCCTGGTGCGTCGCCGTCTTCGCCGGAGCCTGCCTGGTGGCGCTGGTGGGCCTGCCCGCCCGCTGGGCGGCGCGGACATCCGCCCGCAGGATCACCGCCTGGCTGGTCAGGGCGTTTCCGGATCCGGTCGTTCCGCGTGGCACCAGGCTTGTCATGTCAGGCGGGATGGTGCTGATGTTTCTCGGGCACGTCTGACCGCGATGTTCTGATCCGCGCTGTTCCGATAGCGCGCGAATCGCCTTCCTGGCGGGCGGAGCGCGCCACGGGCGCCTATGGTCACCCGGTTGGCGGAAACGAGGCCAAGGGGGCGACCCATGCGGCGCATCGTGCTCATCTTCGTGCTGACCTTCACTGCAGTGCTGACCGTGACGGCTTCGGCGAGTTTCGCCGCACCGGCGAGCGCACCGGCGAGCACACCGGCTGTCACATCAGGCACCGCGACACCTGCCGCCCCGGCCGGTGCGTTGACACCCGCGCAGGCGGTGCAGCTGGTGCGGGAACGCGGCTACACGCCGATGGGGAGCAGCAGCTACGAACCCGCCTGGGCGCTGAGCGCGATCGTGGGGCGGTTGACGTCATCCGTGGACGGACATCCGCAGCAGGCGTTCTTCTTCAGTCAGGGCCGGTTCGTCGGAACCGACAGCGTCCCGAGTGCGAACGTGCGATGGGTGTGGTCCACGAGCGACACCGTGGCGCTTCAGTACGACCTGTACCGCCCTGATGATCCGATGTGCTGCCCGTCGGCGGGGGCGGCCACGGTGCGCTTCCGGTGGAACGGCACCGCGGTGCAGGCGCTCGACCCGATCCCGACCAACGACTGGTCGGCTCCGACGAGCCGCCGCTGAGCCGGCCATGTTCTACGTCCTGTAGAAAAGACGTCATGGGCGTGGTCTACGACATCGTTGTTGTGTTTCACCTGGTCGGGATGGCCATGATTGTCGGAGGGTGGCTCGCGCAGATCCGCTCGCCGCATCCGGTCATCACGCCCGGCATCCTGCACGGCGCCCTCGTCCAGATCGTCACAGGCATGATCCTGGTGGGGCTGGCGTCCAGCGGGGCCGTGGACCGGGACGTGGACAACGCCAAGATCGCGGTCAAGCTCGTCGTCGCGGCGGCCGTCGCCGGCATCGCCGTCGTGGGCAACGCCCGCGGCCGCGAGGCGCCGGCGGCCCTGGCTCACGCCGCAGGTGGGCTCGGGGTGGCCAATGTGGCGATCGCGGTGCTGTGGTGACGATGGCAGCCGGGCGGGCCTTCACGGCCCACGGGTGATCGCGGGCTGCGGGCTGCGGGCTGGGGACTGCGGGCTGGGGGGGCACCGGGCGTCGGCGGGATGGCCGACGCCCGGTGCCTTGTGCGTGCAGCCGGTGCGGGGGCGCCGAGTCAGTGCCCTTCCGGTGCCTCGACCAACTCGGTGAGCACACCGCCGACACCCTTCGGGTGCATGAAGGCGATGCGGCTGCCGGCCGTGCCGTGCACGGGCGTCTTGTTGACCAGGTCGAAGCCGGCGACGGTGAGCGCCGCCAGCGCGGAGTCGATGTCACCCACGCCGTAGGCGATGTGGTGGATGCCCGGCCCCTTCTTGGCCAGGAACTTGCCGACCGGGGTGTCCTCGCGGATCGGCTCCAGCAGCTGGACGTAGGAACCGCCGGTGTCGCCCTTGTGGACCAGCAGCATGGCCTCGCGCACGCCCTGCGCCTCGTTGGTCTCCTGATGCGCGACCGTCAGGCCGAATGCGGCCTCGTAGCGAGGAATGGCCTCCTCCAGCGAGGCCACGGCGATCCCGACATGGTCGATCCTGGTCAGCACAACATCGCTCCTGGTCGTAGGACGGTCGGCCCGTGGCGGCGTCCGGCCCGGGCCCAGCCTCCGAGAGTGCCCGGATACGGCGTTGCGGTCCACTGAATCCAGTACGCCGTGTCCCGGTCACCACCGACCTGTGGCGCGCGTCACCCCGGGCTTCGTCGAAGTTTCATGACGAGTGGTGCGGGAAGGTCCCAGTCACCGCAGTCGGTATGAATTCCCCGCTCGGACCCACAAGAAGATCCGTGTTGTCTGTAGTGATTAATGGAAGGCGTGTAACGGTGCCTGGAGCTCGGCTGGATCGCATTTCTGCCGAGTCGATGCCAGGGGTGCGGCTTATCGCCGGAAAACGCGGCGTCCCCGCCGTGACGCCTCTGGATGTCCAGGGGCCCGCGGCGGGGACGGTGCGTCGAGTCGATCGACGATTCCGATCAGCTTACGAGGGGCAGCTGATCGACCGGTCGCTCGCTCGGGTATTCGGTTGTGCGGCCGATCAGCCGAACAGGGCCTTGTGGGTGAGCGGGCCGATGACGCCGTCGGGCACCAGGCCGTGCTTCTTCTGGAAGTCGATGACCATGTGGTTGGTCTGCGGTCCGAAGTAGCCGTCGACGACGATCGGGTAGCCGAGCTTACGCAGCTGGTCCTGCACCAGGGAGACATCCCAGCGGGGGCCGGACACGCCCAGCCGCATGTAGCCCGAGTCGACGGCGCGGTTGGCGCTGGTGGACGGCGCGGTGGACACCGTGGTGCTCACCGAGTTGCCCACGGCCGCGGCTGCTGCGGCTCCACGAGCCAGGTACTTCGTGTGCATGCCGTTGGTGTAGGCGCTCCACGCGGTGATGCCCTGGCTCTGGCAGACCTGCCGTGCGGCCCAGGCGTTGACGTTCGGGTCGTAGAGGTCGCGGTTTCCGACCCAGCTGGCATGCGCGCGCATGTTGATCTGCCACAGGCCGCGGGAGTCCTCGCCGACGGTCGCGTGGGCGGTGGTGTTGCCGCCGGACTCGGCGAGCGCGACGGCGACCCAGGTGCTCAGCGGAATTCCGCGGCAGGAGTTCAGGCCGGCGTTCTTCGCCGCCTGCGCGATGCTGGTGTCCGAGATTACCGCCGCGCTGGCGGGGCTCGCGGTGAAGAACAGGCCGGCGGATGCCCCGATGACGCTCGCCGCGGCAACAGCAGCGGAGCGACCACGGCCTCGGCGGCGGACGCTGGGGGACTTGCGGTGCTTTCCGGTCGACATCAAGATATCTCGTTTCTACGTTGAAGAGCAGGCGGGTAGGGCGTCTTCGGGCGCCAGTGATCCGTACACGGATCAATGAGTCGCGACGAAATGGGGTCGCGAAAAAAGGCGCACGAATGGACGCGCGTTCTGCTATCGGCGTGAAATTTGTCTGGGCCCGAGCGGGCCCCAGATCTCCGGTGTCAACCCCGGGTTACGGGCGCGGCGTTACCGCGGCGGCGTTCCGAGGGACGGATGCAGTCCCGGCTGCTATTCCAAGCATGCGTACACGCAGATCCTTCCCGTACGCCTGCGAGGTTAGCTGTCGGGTTCGGGCCGGGAAGCCCGGTCGGCGCGCGCTGCGCGGCGACTTCACCCCGAGGACGGCCGCCTGGGTGCGGTGGCCATCCGGAGGAACCTGGTTCCCCCGCTTCTGCCCTGGTGGTCACTAGGAGGGGACGACGGGCCTAGGGCAGAACTCGGCGTACGACCCGTCGCTTGTTTGGTGCCAACACACCGTAACGAACTACTAAGGGTAGTCGCAAGTCCCAGTTTTTGCCCTTTTGTGGCGCTACCTAGTCACGATGCGTACAACAGGTTGGTGTATGCGCACTGTACGCGACGAAGAGGGGGAGAGGGTCCGCCGAGTACCGCAGGTGCCGCCGATGTGGTGTATGCGGCGTTCTGCCGGCTGCTTGAGCTGCGCGTGGTGACCGGGTCGTCCGCGGAGGGTGGTGACCGATCCGCAGTGATCCCTGGCAGGCCTGTCGGCTCGCGATCGCCGAATCGGCTGTGATGTGCGTAGCATCTCCGGCGAGAGTGGAATACCGGACCCTGCCCCGTCCCCGTGGGGCCCTCGCCGACGTCCTACGGTGACTGGCGGGGCGGTTCCGCGGAACCGCCCCATACGTCGCGGGCAAGCTGGCGGTGTGGGCGCTCTCCCGTCGACCGCGCCGTCAGGAACAGGCTCGCCCGGCCAGCGGACCGGGCGAGCCCGAGCGGATGTGCGATGTGATCAGACCCAGCCGGACATCGGGTAGGCCGTCATCAGGTCGCGCACCTCGCCGGCGATGCGGCTGATGGTGGTCTCGTCGTCATCGCCCGCGGCCTTCACGGCCTCGTCGATCCAGCCCGCCAGCGTCGGCATCTGCTCCGGCTGCAGTCCGCGGGTGGTGATCGCGGCCGTTCCCAGCCGGACGCCGGACGGGTCGAACGGCTTGCGCGGGTCGAACGGAACGGTGTTGTAGTTGAGCTCGATACCGGCCCGGTCCAGCGCCTTCGCGGCCGGCTTGCCGGCGACGCCACGGCTGGTCAGGTCGATCAGGATCAGGTGGTTGTCGGTGCCGCCGGTGACGAGGTCGAAACCGCGGGCGGACAGCGCCTCGGCGAGCGCCTTCGCGTTCGCGACGACGCGGTGGGCGTACTCGCGGAAGTCCGGGGTGGTGGCTTCGCGCAGCGCGACCGCGATGGCGGCGGTCGTGTGGTTGTGCGGGCCGCCCTGCAGGCCTGGGAACACCGCCTTGTCGAGGGCGGACGCGTGCGCCGCGTCCGACATGATCATCGCGCCGCGGGGCCCGCGCAGGGTCTTGTGCGTGGTGGTGGTGATGACCGGCGCGTGGCCCACGGGCGAGGGGTGGGCGCCACCGGCGATCAGGCCGGCGATGTGGGAGATGTCCGCCACGAGCACGGCGTCGATCTCGCCCGCGATCGCCGCGAAGGCGGGGAAGTCGATGGTGCGGGGGATCGCGGTCCCACCACAGAAGATCACTTTTGGCCGGTGCTGGAGCGCGAGGTCGCGCACCTCGTCGAGGTCGACCCGCCCGGTGTCCTGGCGTACTCCGTACCGGACCCCCTGGAACCAGCGGCCGGTGGCCGACACCGTCCAGCCGTGGGTCAGGTGGCCACCCGAGGGCAGGCCCATGCCCATCACGGCATCGCCCGGCTGCAGGAACGCCAGGTAGACGGCCAGGTTGGCAGGCGAGCCGGAGTACGGCTGGACGTTCGCGTGCTCGACGCCGAACACCGCCTTCGCCCGGTCGATCGCCAGGGTCTCGACCGGGTCGATGAACTGCTGGCCCTCGTAGTAGCGCTTGCCGGCGTAGCCCTCGGAGTACTTGTTCGTCAGGACGGAGCCGGAGGCCTCGAGGACGGCGGTGGAGACGTAGTTCTCGGAGGCGATCAGGCGGATCTTCTCGAACTGGCGCTGGGCCTCGGACTCGACCAGGCCGGCGATCTCGGGGTCGCTGGCCGCCAGGTGCGTCATCGCGGGCTCGTGCATGTGGACCTCCAACGGGCATGCGGCGGACGTCGGAGTGCCCAGGCGCGCGGCACCGCCAGCAGATTCGTCGCTCCCCGGTGGTCACTTCCACCCGAGCACGCCAGTCACGACTGTTGCTCTGCATCGTAGTGGGCACGGCCTTGTCGCCCCGGAGGCCTGGACAGTGGACCGCCGTGACCAGGCGCCGGCCGGCACGCCGCCGCGCCGGCACGCCTGCCGCCGCACCGGCACCACGCCTGCCGCCATGTCACGCCTGCTGCCGCGTCACGCCCGAGGCTCGTCGTGCTCCGCGGCGCACTGACCGCTCAGCGCCTGTCGGGCCTGGTCGGGTCGAAGCGGTGGCTCGGGCAGCGGGTGGGCGGCCTCGGCGCGCAGGCCGTCCAGCATGATCGCGAGATGGCGTCGCCAGGCGCGGGGCGCGACGGCCGCGGTCGCCTCGACGGTGCGGGCGTGGCCCCACAGGACGAAGGCCATGTCCTCCAGGGTGATGTCCGCGCGCAGGACCGCGGCCTCCTGGGCCCGCACGATGACCTGCTGCATCAGCTCATAGCCGCGGGCCCGGGCCTGCTCGGCGGCGCCGCGCAGCGGCAGTGCCCGGGAGACGACGTCGTTGTAGCCGAGGTCGGCGGCCTGCAGCTCGCAGGTCTGTTCGAGCAGGAGGACGAGCGCCTGCCACGGGTCGTCCATGTCGAGCGCCGCTTCGGCGATGCGCACACTCGCCGCGACCCGGTCGGCGAACACGGCGTCGACGAGGTGGCCGCGGGTCGGGAACCGGTTGTACAGCGTGCCGATGCTCACCCGGGCGCGGCGGGCGATCTCCTCCAGGGGGACGTCGACGCCGCGCTCGGCGAACAGCTCGCGCGCGGCGGCGATCAGCTGCTCGCGGTTGCGGCGTGCGTCCCTGCGCAGGCCGGGCTCGTCTTCTGTCGGGGGCAATGTCCTCACCTGGGGAAGTTGACGGTGTCCTCAAGTTACCCTAGCCTCGGCCGAACTTGAGGGTCACCTCAAGTTCGGGGCGGCGGGGCGCCGGCTGTAGGGGAGAGATCGGTAGACGTGGGCAGATTCGTCATCTCGGGGGGAACCGACGGCATCGGGCGGGCCCTGGCCCTGCACTACCTGCGGGCGGGTGCCGACGTCGTGGTCATCGGCCGCAGCGAGGAGAAGTTCCGCCGCCTGGTCGCCGAGGCCGGCGGCGGCGTCAGTGGCGTCAGTGGCGCCGGGGTGGCCCATTTCGTCGGGGCGGACCTGGCGCTCGCCGCGGAGAACCGCCGGGTCGTCGCCGAGGTCACCGACAGGTTCCCCGCGATCGACGCACTCATCCTCTGTGCGGCCTACCTGCGCACCACCCGCACCGTCACGGCGGAGGGCCTCGAGCACACCTTCGCCCTCTACTACCTGAGCCGGTACCTGCTCAGTCACGGCCTGGCTGACCGGCTTGAGGCCGCCGAGCGGCCGGTGGTTCTGAACACCTCGGTGCCAGGTGCGTCTCGCGACGCCGTGAGGTGGGGCGACCTGCAGCTTGACCGGCGGTTCACCGCCCGGCGCGCCAACCAGCAGAGCCGGCGCGCCAACGAGCTGCTCGGTCTGATGTTGCGTGCGCGTCCGGCGGGCCGCATCCGTCACGTGCTCTACAACCCCGGCTTCGTGCGCACCAGCCATGCGGGTGCGCTGAGCCGGCCGGCGCGGGCGCTGGTGTCGGCGCTGGCCGCGGTCGCTGCCACCCCGGTCGACCGGGCGGTCGAACCGATCGTCGAGCTGATCGATCAGCCTCCGGAGCGCCAGGTGTCGGCCTACCGGCGCCGGCATCGGCTGCGGCTGAGTGCGGGAGCGGCCGACGTCGCCGATGCCGAACGGTTGCGGAGCGTTACCGATCGACTGTAACTACTCACCGTCGCGTATGGAGATTTTCTGGTGGTTGTTGTGACTGCTTGTCGACAAGGTCGGCAAGGTTCCAGTGATGGATCTCCACGGTGCGTGGTGAGATGGATGCGTACGGGTGGCTCGGAGCTTGTGAAATAGATCGCCCAGTTGTAGTGATTGACGTTTTACCTGGTCATCGGGCATTCTTCACCTATGCGGTGGACATACACCGGCGTGGCGCGCCGCTACGTCGACCTCGTGCGGATCGCCAGCGCCCTCTGTCGCTAGTCGTCGACGGCGTCCGGTGCCACGCTCCGTGGCACCCCGCCAGGTGTGCCTGGTCCTCTCCACCGGGTCCGGGTTGATGTAGGTAGCCACCGTCCGTCACCGGTGGACAGGTCGGGCACCCGCGCCCGTGCCAGCTGTACAGCCGGTCCCGAGATGCCTGCTGCCGGAGTTTCGTCTGCTGCTGGCATTGTCGTCCGCCTCCCGTCGGCGGACGTCGCTCCACCGCTCCCGTTCCGTGTTCCTCGTCCGCGCGCGGCGTCATCAGACGCCTGCGCGACCCTGCCCGCGCCCTGCCTGAGAACGCCCCGTGCCCTGCCACCGCCGGGTCGTGTTTTCAGCGCGCCCGTAACTAACCGACCGGCATCCGTACCGGTCGGCACCCCGCCATGCCTGACTTCCGCCTGACTTCTTCGCTGCCGCCTGACTTTTCTCATGCCTGAGAGGACCAACCCGTGAGTACCCCGAGGACGACCTTCCTGAGTTCCGCCTCGTCACCTGAGTCGGCGGCGCCGGTGATGGGGCGACGTGGGTTCCTGCGCCTGGGGGCGCTGGCCGGAGGCTCGATCCTGCTGGCGGCGTGCGGGGGCGGCGGTGACTCGGCCTCGGGCGGCAGCACCAGCGGGGGCACCCTGCGCTGGGGATGGGCGCTGGTCACCTCCTGGGACCCGATCACGTCGTCGGCCGGGTGGGACGTCCACGCCCTCTCGCTGGTCTACGCGGGCCTGACGAAGCTGGACGAGAAGGCGAACCCGGTGCCCGCGCTCGCCAGCTCCTGGGAGTACAGCGCCGACGGCACGTCGGTCACCTTCCACCTGCGCTCCGGGCTCACGTTCAGCGACGGCACCGCGGTGGACGCCGCCGCCGTCAAGAAGAGCCTCGAGCGCGGCCGGGACGCGAAGAACTCGTTGGTGGCCGCCCAGCTCGCCAGCCTCAAGGAGGTCGTGGCGGTCGACGCGACGACCGTCCGCATCGACCTGAAGAACACCGACTACCAGCTGCCCGCCATTCTCGCCGGCAAGACCGGGATGATCGTCAGCCCGAAGGCCATCGACACCGACGAGAAGGGCCTGGCCACCAAGCCGGTCGGCGCCGGCCCGTTCCAGCTGAACTCCTATGTGCCCAACGACAGCGCGAAGCTGACGCGCTTCGCCGGCTACTGGGATGCCGCCAACATCAAGCCGGACAACTTCGAGCTCTACCCGGCGCCCGAGGCCGCCACCGCCCTCGCGTCGCTTCAGTCGGGCCGCCTCGACGTCGCCATGATTCCCGCGTCGCAGCTCACCGCGGTCAAGGCCGCCGGGTTCGAGGTGCAGGTCATCTCGTCGCTGGTCATCAGCGTGCTCGACGTCAACAACACGGTGGCTCCGTTCGACAACCCCAAGGTCGTCCAGGCGATCAAGCATGCGGTCGACCGGAAGGCGCTGGTGGACACCGTCAACTTCGGTGTCGGCGAGGTCAACTACCAGCCGTTCCCAAAGGGGCACGCCGGGCACAACGCCGCCTTGGAGAACGCCTACCCGTACGACGTGGCCAAGGCCAAGAAGCTGCTCGCCGAGGCCGGGCACCCGGACGGCATCGACGTCACCCTCACCACCACGATCGCCGAGGGACTGCCCGAGCAGGTCCAGGCGCAGCTCGCCAAGGCCGGCATCCGGGTCAAGCTGGAGGTCATCCCGCAGGCCCAGGCGACCCAGCAGGTCTACATCCAGCGGGCGAAGCCGTTCTTCACCGACCAGTTCGCCGGGCGGGAGAGCCCCGTGCAGGCGTTCCAGGTGCTCTTCGGCGACCAGGGCCTGATGAACCCGGGCCGGACGAACCCGCCGGCGCTCAAGGAGGCGGTCGCGAAGATCACCGCGACGCCGCTGGACGACCCGAACTACGCGTCCGTCGTGCAGGCGGCCACGAAGATCGCTGTGGAGACCATGCCCAACGTCTTCCTCTTCAGCAACCCGCGGATCCTGGCCCGTCGCTCGAACGTGTCGCCGGTCGGCAGCTACCTGATGGCGCAGCGGTTCGAGGGCGTCACCGTGACCGGGAACAGCTGACCATGACCACCCTCGACGTCGTCGGCTCCGGAGGACGGGGCCAGCCGGAGCCGTCGCAGCCGTCGCGGCTCCCGGGGGGCGCGGGCCTGCTGCGCCGCTGGCGCCCATCGGGCCTGTCCGGGCTGGCCCGTGGCTTCGGTCAACTGCTGGCGGTGGGGGTGCCGGTGACACTGCTGGCGACCTTCATCACCTATGGCATGACCGCGCTCACCGACAGCAACCCGGCCGCGACCGTGCTCGGGGATCTCGCCACGCCGCAGGACATCGAGCGGATGAACCACCAGTTCGGGCTGGACCGGCCGTTCCTCGTCCAGTACGTGAGCTGGCTCGGCAACGCGCTCACCGGGGATCTCGGCTACTCCTACTTCACCACCCTGCCGGTGCGGGACAGCGTCGCGCAGGCTCTGCCGGTCGACCTGTCGATCACGCTGGTGGCCGCGGTGGTCGCCATCCTCGTCGGCGGGGTGACCGGGATCGCCGCGGCGCTGAACAACGGCGGGCGGCTCGACCGTGCGGTCACGGCGGTGTGCGCCGTGGCGTCGACCATCCCGCCGTTCGTCGTCGGGATCGGTCTGATCATCCTGTTCGCGGTGACGGTGCCGGTGCTGCCCTCCGGAGGGTACGTGCCGTTCACCGAGGACCCGGGCCAGTGGCTGAAGTTCGTGATCCTGCCGGGGATCGCACTCAGCGTGGAGTTCGGTGCGGAGCTCACGCGCCAGATCCGCACCTCCCTGGTGGGCACCCTGCGGGAGAACTTCGTGACCGGTGCCACCGTGCGAGGGCTGTCGGTGCGCAGGGTGGTGTTCGGCCATGCGCTGCGCAACGCCGTCGGGCCGGCGCTGACCGTTGTCGGCCTGTACGTGCCGCGGCTGATCGGCGGTGCGGTTGTCGCCGAGGCGGTCTTCAACCTGCCCGGTCTGGGGCAGCAGGCGCTGCAGGCCGCCGAGCGCGGTGACATTCCCGTCATCCAGGGCGTTCTCGTCACCTCGATCGCACTGGTGCTGGTCTGCAACGTCGCGGTCAACGTGGCGCTGGTGCGGCTCCGCCCCGCAGCGGAGCGGCGATCATGAGCGTGCTGCGCCGGATGATCCGGCTGCGTTCGGTGCGCCTCGCCCTGCTGGTACTCGCGGTCGTCGCCGTGCTCGCGGTCGCCGGCGGCTCCCTCGCGCCGCAGGACCCGATCGCCCAGGACCCGAAGGCGATCCTGCAGAACCCGAGCGGCGCCCACTGGCTGGGCACCGACTACCTGGGCCGCGACGTGCTGAGCCGGCTGATGGACGCCACCGGCCGCTCGGTGGTCGGCGCGGCCGAGGCGGTCGGCGTCGGGCTCCTGCTCGGCGCGCCCGCGGGGCTGGCGTCGGTGGTGTTCGGCCGGGCCTTCGAATGGCTCGCGCTGCGGATCAGCGACGCGCTGCTCACCCTGCCCTACATCATCTTCGCGATCGCGGTCACCGGGATCATCGGCAACGGCATCCATCAGGCGATGCTCGCGATCGGCCTGGTGCTCGCCCCGAACTACTTCCGGATCACCCGGGCCGCGACGCTCGGCCTGGCCTCCTCGCAGTACGTCGAGATCGCCGAGCTGGTCGGGGCGTCCCGCTGGTGGATCCTGCGGACGCACATCTGGAACAAGGTGCTTCCCACCATCGTGGTGACGGCGGCGAGTGGGGCGGCGGCGTCGCTGCTGGTGGTCTCGTCGCTGTCGTTCCTCGGCATCGGGACGAAGCCGCCCGCGCCCACCTGGGGCGGAATGCTCTCGTCGGACCTGAACTACCTCGCCCAGCGGCCCTGGGCACCGCTCGCGCCCTCGCTGGTGATCATCATCACGGTGGCCGCGCTGAACGCGCTCGCGGACGCGCTCCGTGACACCACCGGCATCGTCACCGGCGATCCGGCTCGCAGCGGCCGTGCCCGTGGCAGCGACTCCGCTGACACCGCCGAGACCAGCTCTGCCGCCACAGTCAGCTCTGCCGCCACAGTCAGCTCTGCCGCCACAGTCAGCTCCGCCGCCACAGTCAGCTCCGCCGTCGCGATCAGTTCCGCCGCGACGGCCACGGCCACCGGGCCCGTCGAGACCACCACGGCGGCCACGTCCTCCATACCCCGGCAGAACCGGGAGGTGCGCGATGCCTGACGACCTGCTTCGGGTCGAGGACCTGAACATCACCGTCGGCGGCGTGTCGTTCGGGCGGCGCCGCCGTGCCCGCGGCGCCGGCGGAGTCCCCGCCGTGCAGGGAGTCTCGTTCACCATCCGGCGCGGCGAGGCGGTGGGGTTCGTCGGCGAGTCCGGCAGCGGCAAGACCCTGACCTGCCGGGCCGCCCTCGGCGTGCTCGCGCCCGGCTGCACGGTCAGCTCCGGTGAGATCGACTTCGACGGGACGTCTCTCGTCGACCTGCCCAGGCGCCGCTGGGACGGGCTGCGCGGCACCCGGATCGGTGCGGTCTTCCAGGATCCCGGCTCGTACCTCAACCCGTCCCACACGGTGGGCCGCCAGCTCGCCGAGCAGTTCCGGATCAAGGTCGGGCACCGCCGCCGCGAAGCCCGCCAGGCCGCGATCGCGCTGCTCGGCACGCTCGGCCTGCACCAGCCCGAGCTGGTCTACCACCAGTACCCGCACGAGCTGTCCGGCGGCATGCTGCAACGGGTCGTGCTCGCGATCGCCGTCGCCGGTGAGCCGGACCTGCTCGTCGCCGACGAGGCGACGACCGCGCTCGATGTCACGGTGCAGGCGGAGGTGCTGGAGGCGCTGGACCTGCTGCGCGCCGAGCGGGGCCTCGCGATCCTCGCCGTCTCCCACGACCTCGCCGTGATCGCGCAGCTCTGCGACCGGATCCTGGTCTTCTACGCCGGCGAGATCGTCGAGGCCGGGCCCACGGCGGACGTCCTGGCGAACCCGCGGCACCCCTACACGGCAGCGTTGCTGCGGGTCGCCTCCGTCGGTGACTGGCGGCGCCGTGAGCTGGACGTCATCGACGGCGCCGCGCCGCCGGTGGGCGCGCGGATCACCGGCTGCCGGTTCGCCGACCGCTGCGCCTTCGTCACCGACGCCTGCCGCGCGGCGCCGGTGGAGCTGCGGGCGGCGGTGCCGGGCGCGCCGGCCGGTGCGCCCGGGGGAGAGCGGTTCGCACGGTGCGCCCGACTGGGCGAGATCGAACTGACGCCCCGAGTCCCCGAGCGAGCAGGAGCACCCACATGAACGCCACCAGGACCGCCGTTGTCACGGGGCCGTTCCCGGATGGTTCCGCGGAACCGCATCCGGACGGTTCCGCGGAACCGGTTCCGGTGGCTGCCGCGGCGCCGCTCCTGGAGGTCCGTGGCCTGACCGTCTCCTTCCGCGCCCGCAGTGGGCCGGGACGGCGCACGACCGTCCTGCGGGACGTCTCCCTGGCCGTCCGTCCCGGCGAGGTCGTCGGCGTCATCGGTGAGACCGGATCAGGCAAGACCACGCTCGCCCGCGCGATCGCCGGCCTGACCCGGGCCGACGCCGGCGAGGTCGAGGTCGACGGCCGGGATGTCCGCGGTCTGCGCCGCCGCGCCCGCCGGGACTTCCGCCGCAGCGGTGCCATCCGCTTCGTCTTCCAGGACCCGCTGCGCGCGCTCGATCCCGACCTCACCATCGGCACCAGCATCGCCGAGGGGCTCGCCGTCGCCGGCCGCGGCAGCCGCGACGACCGGCGCGCGGCCGTCGCCGACGCGCTGCGCCGGGTTGGTCTCGATCCCGCCGTGGCGGACCGCCTGCCCGGGGCGATCTCCGGTGGCCAGCGGCAGCGGGCGTCCATCGCCCGCGCGATCGTCGACGACCCGCGGCTGCTCATCTGTGACGAGCCCGTCAGCGCGCTGGACGGATCGAACCGCAACCTCATCCTTCGGCTGCTGGACGGGCTGCGCCATCAGCCCGCCGTGCCCGCCGATCCGGCTGTTTCCGCCAGCGCGGCCGATGCGGACCCTGGCCGTGGCCGGCTGGGGATCATCATCATCTCGCACGACCTGAGCTCGCTCGCCGGCATCGCGGACCGGGTCGTCGTCCTCTACCGCGGCCGCGTCGTCGAGGACGGCCCGATCGCCGAGGTGTTCGACCGGCCGCGGCATCCCTACACCGCGCTGCTGATCGCCTCGGCGCCGAGCATCCGCGACGAGGACGGCCCGACCCCGGCGCAGCTGCGGCGGCCCGCCGACAGGCCGGGCGCCGGGCGGCGGCCCGCCGACGCCTGCGGCTTCGCGCACCGGTGCCCATTCGCGACCGACGCCTGCGACCGGACCCCTGCCGCGCTGCCCGTCGCGGCCGGCTGGACCGTCGCCTGCCATCACACCGAGACCTGGCGGTCCTCACTACCGGCAACGTCGTCACCAGCGACGTCGCTACCGGCAACGTCGCCGCCGGCGCCTGCACGGTCCGCGGATCCCGGCCTGCCGGTCCGGCGCCACGACGTCGCCAGGCCATCGATCTCCGCCGCCGCGGGGCCTGGTACGACCGCCGTCCCGGCCCCCGCCGCCTCCGCACCTGCTGGCGCGCGCAGCGCCGTCGACGCGGGTGCGGCGCTGACCGCCCTGTCCACAAAGGAGTGAACAACGATGTCCGTTGAGTTCATCGGGATGGTTTCCACCTCGGCCGGCAGCGAGTCCCAGGGCTCGACCGGCCCCGTCGTCGACCCGGACTACCTGGACGGGTTCGTCCGCGCCCACGAGGAAGCCGGCTTCGACCGGGTGCTGGTCGCGCACGCCTCCTTCATGCCCGACGGGTTCGTCGTCGCCGACCAGATCCTCGCCCGCTCGAAGAAGCTCGGCGTCCTGCTCGCACACCGGCCCGGTTTCGTCGCCCCGACCATCGCCGCGCGCAAGTACGCCACGATCGACGCGTTCAACCCCGGCCGCATCGCCCTGCACGTCATCACCGGCGGGGACGACGCCGACCAGGCCCGCGACGGCGACCTCACCGACAAGGCCACCCGCTACCGGCGCACCGACGAGTTCCTCGACATCCTGCGGCGCGAGTGGGAGTCGGCCACCCCGTTCGACTACGACGGCGACTTCTACCAGATCCGCGGGGCCTGGTCGGCGGTGCGCCCGCCCGCCGGACGCATCCCGATCTACTTCGGTGGCGCTTCCGACGACGCGGTGCGGGTCGGCGGGAAACACGCCGACGTCTACGCGTTCTGGGGTGAGCCGCTGGCCGGGATCGTCGAGCGCATCCGGCAGGTCCGGGCCGCTGCCGCCCCGTACGGGCGTGACCCGCGGTTCAGTGTCAGCCTGCGGCCCATCCCCGCCGACACCGAGCAGGCCGCGTGGGATCGCGCCGCCGAGATCCTGGAGCTCACCCGGGAGCGCAGCGCCGACATCCAGAAGTTCCTGAAGGGCTCCGAGCAGGTGGGCAGCCAGCGGCTGCTGAAGTACGCCGACGAGGGTGACGTCCACGACAAGCGGCTGTGGACCGCCATCGCCAAGGTGACCGGCGCGGTCGGCAACTCCACCGCGTTGGTCGGCAGCTACGAGCAGGTCGCCGAGGCGCTCGTCGACTACGTGCACGTCGGCGTCTCCACCCTGCTCATCCGCGGCTTCGACCCGGTCGCCGACGCCCGGGACTACGGCAGCCTGGTGAAGCTCGTCCACGAGCGGACCGCCGACCGTGACCCCGTCACCGGCTCCGGCACACCGGCCGTGACCGCGCCCGCCGCGCCCGCCGCGGCCCCGGCGTCCGTCTGACCTGGAATCTCACTGGAAGCCGACGAAGGCGAGCAGGAGCTGACATGGCGATCGAGATCCTCGGCATGGTGGGAACCAAGGAGGTGTCGGAGACCCGCGGGTCGTACTTCGACGGCCCCGCGGTCGACGCCGCCTACCTGACCCGGTTCGCGCAGGCGCACGACGAGGCCGGCTTCGACCGTGTCCTCATCGGCTACGGGGCGACCGCACCCGACGGGTTCGCCGTCGCCGGCCACGTGCTGGCGCACACCCGGCGCCTCGGCGTGCTCATCGCGCACCGGCCCGGCTTCGTCGCGCCGACCCTGGCCGCCCGCAAGCTCGCCACCCTCGACCAGCTCAGCGGTGGTGGACGGGTCGCCATCCACCACATCTCCGGCGGCAACGACGCCGACCAGCGCCGCGACGGCGACTTCGCCGACCACGACACCCGCTACGCGCGCACCGCGGAGTTCATGGACGTCCTGCGGCGCACGCTCACCTCCGACGCGCCGTTCGACCACGAGGGGCCGTTCTACCGGTTCGAAGGCGCCTACAGTTCGGTGAAGCCGGCGACCGCCGCCGGCATCCCGCTGTTCTTCGGCGGGCAGTCCGAGGCGGCCGTCGAGGTGGGCGCCCGGCACGCGGACGTCTACATGCTGTTCGGTGAGCCGCTCGAACAGACCGCGGAGCGCATCGCCCTGCTGCGCGCCGAGGCGGCGAAGCACGGCCGCACGCTGCGCTTCAGCCTCTCCACCCGGCCGATCGTCGCCGCGACTGAGGAAGCCGCCTGGGCCCGGGCCGAGGCGATCGCCGCCGAGACCCGCCGCCGCGCCGAGGCCGCGCGGGTGAGCGCGGCCCTGGTCGCCGGGCCAGCCGGGTCATCGGGGCCAGCCGGGTCATCGGGGTCGGCAGGGTCGGCGGGGTCGGCTGCGGCGGGCAGGGCGCTGTTCGCGACGTCCGGCTCGGTGGCGTCCGCCCGGCTGCAGGAGGTGGCGGCTCGCCAGCAGGTGTACGACGAGCGCCTCTGGTTCGGCGTCACCGCCCTGACCGGCCCCGGTGGCAACTCCTCCGGCCACGTCGGCACCCCGCAGCAGGTCGCCGACGCGCTGCTGCGCTACCACGAGATCGGCGTCGACACGTTCCTCATCCGCGGCTTCGACCCCTACGACGACGTCGTCGACTGGGGCAGGGAACTGATTCCCGCCCTGCGCGCCGGTGCCTCCCGGGTACGCGAGGTCGTTCACTCCTGAACCCGGGCCTCCGGCTGGCAGGGGAATGCGGTGCGGTGGGGTACTCCTTCTGACCGTTCCGGTCAGCTTTCAGCGCCTGCGTGGCTGTCGCGTTCCCATGACTAAAGGGCTCGCTGTATCTCTCGTCCGTGGATTCTTGACACCCACCTCACCGTTAGCTTTGCAAGTCTTCGGCGGGTGGTTCTTGGAAGAGGGTTAGCGGGCCCTTCGGCATTCTTGGGCACAGCATTCGCGACGCTCTTCGGCCTCAGCGGGCATGGGATTTGTGCGGCCGACGGTCTCGAGGTGCCACTGAAGGTGCTGGTCGCGGCCCCGGTCGTCGCAGATATTGCCGGTCGCTGTCGTGCTGCCGCGGGCGGGTAGCATCGGACGGACGGGTTTCTGCCGGAGATGCAAGAGGTCCGCGGTGGGGTGGTGGCCCGCTTCGGTCGGCCGTGGAACCCCTGAAATTCATCCAGCGGATCTGCCGAGTTCGAGTTTCGGACACTGCTGTCACTTCGGCTGGGCTGCCAGGAATCGTTCATCTGGTGACCTGTTCAGGTCTCCGATCGGCAGAACCTGGTGCCTGGGGCCAGTGCCTGGCGCTAGAATCCAGGCTGTACTACTTCGACGCGGACGTTGCATCGACCGCACCGGTACGCCAGCCATCCTGCGCGGTCCCCATCCGCCGGTCATCCGGACAGCAAGCAGGGCCAAAAGGGGGGAAGGGTGGTTGGCCTACCAGTGCATTGTCATGGTGTCCCATCGATCCGTCCGGTCGGAACCAAGTTGAGATCCAGGGTTGCGTGATCCGACATAAGTCTGGCGAGGCTGAGGCGGGAAAATGCCGGTGAGCGCGATCGTCCACGACAAGTCGCCCGGTCTCGGCCTATAGCCTGTGGTGGGTGTGCTCGTCCAGGAAGAACTCGGTGAAAGGGAATCCCCGTCGAATTCGTGGATGGTGCTCGGCGCGAAGCCCTGGGGTGGAAGCCGTAGCGAGCTTCGGAATCGCTGAAGATTTCGCTCCCGCTCTACGGGTTTGGGTCTAGGACAAGCGGAATATTGATGTCAGCCATCCACAGGTCGAACTCATCGATGGTGGTGAACAGTGGTTGGCTGGCATGGTGGCAGGTCAGGGCAGCGAGTTCGCTGATCGCGGCGCTGGGGTCCACCGAGGCAAGTGTTGTTCGGACATGGGCGAGGTCGGGCAGCACGGCGCAGGTGAGTTGGGCGTGCTGGTCTTCGCTGAGATCCCGGGTCGCCTGGCCGATGAGTGCGGCTGTGGCCACCGTGGTGACGGTTTCGGCTTCCAGGACTGCGAGTACCTCGGGGCTGGCTCCGGCTGCGCGGGCTGCGACGATCGCGAGCTGAAGTCCCTGGGTGACGATCGCGGCAATGCTCTGAGCGACGACACCGCCGACGAGGGCTCCGAGAACGGGGACGGGAAGGATGGTCTGTCCGACCACCCCGCCGGCCCACACCAGGCCAGCTCTCGCCGTGCCCGCGGCGCTGCGGGCAGCGAATTCGCCGGGGTCGATGCGGCCGATAGCAAGATCCAGACCGGCGTCAGCGACAGCCCACACGGCATCCGCCATGGCAGTAGGCACCGTGCCGCTGCCCAGCGCCGCCGGTAGAAGACCGCCGGAGGCCGCGGTTCGTATCGAGGCGGCGACCGCCCCGACTGTGCCAGAACGGACAGCGTTGCGAGCGGCGCCGCCAACGGCGGTGATGACCGCTGCTCCGGCTGAGGTCTGCCCGGCGCGAACCCGGGCGACCTCGCTGGCCGCGGCGGTCATGGCGCCGACAAGGGCGCCCGCTGCCGCTCCGGCGAGGCCGGCCGTCGCGACGTCACGTGCTGCGGCGGCGGCGACCTGGCGGTTGGCCCAACCAGCCGGGTTCCCGGCGGCCTTCTGCGCCTGTTCGTAGCTGATCGGACGGCTGTGAACGTCGCCGTGAGCTAGCCGGTCGGAAGTGGAGGCGCGAGCATCGGCGTACCCCTCGGTGTAGATCCCCTCCTGATTCATGCTCAGACGCCGGTCAAGCAGATCGTTGACGGCGGCGAGCCGGTCCCCGGCAACGAGCCGCCCCATTTCCTGGTATGTGGACCGGGAAATCTGGCGGGTCGTGTCGGAGACTCGGTCGAGGAGCTTGGCCTGCACCTGCACGGTCGTCTGACCTCTGTCAGTCAGGAGGATGTCGACCGGCCCATTCTGCGAACCACCCTGGACCCACTCGGACACCTGGGCGCGCGCTGCTGAGCCGGCTCGGGCCGCGAGCCGGTTGAAATCGACTGCGTGCATCACCTCGAACAGGTGTCCCGCGCGCTGCGGGCCGCCGATATTGGCGTAGCGCTGCGCCAGCCTCATCACGGTGTCACGGCCGTTCAGCGTCTCGACCACCTCGGCGGCCGTCCGGCGGGTCGCCTCGTCGATGACAGCCCAGACCGCCGCGTCCACACCGCCGGGAAGCAACCCGATACGCCGCTGGTGCCTGCCGCAGGGCTCAGCGGCATCCGGTGTGATCACGCCTGCCGAGACAGAGCGAGCAGCCACTGCTTGACGTCGAGAACGACCTCGCGAATCTGAGGGTTCGCCTTCCCGTCCTCATGGGCTATCGGGGTGCTCATCACTGTCACCGCCTTTGAGGCGATACCGACAAGTTGTGCAACCTGACGACGCTGTTCGTTGGAGTACGTCGTGTAGTCCGGGTTGGCGGTGATGAGCGTATCCAGCACGGGCAATCGGCTGGTCATAGCCACCCGTAGATCGTTGAGAATGTCCCGGACCTGCCGGCTGCGTCGACGTACCAAGGCAGCGTCGGTCTCTGCTCGTCCGAGGTCGTCAGCAGCCTCGGAAATCTGCGTCGCCGTCTCACGCTGACCAGCGCGGGCACGGCGCCCCTGCCACTCAACTACTCCGCCAACAGCGATGACCACCGGCGCCGCGATGATGCCCGTCAGCACGGTCGTACCAGCCGCGACACCACCACCGCCGGCCGCAAGCGATCCGCCGCCGAGCCAGGCCAACGTCGCGCTTGTCGCTGCGGCGCCGGACAGACTCGAGATCGCCGTCCCGGTGGACGCTGTAGCGAGCGCACCGACCGCCGCGAACGTTGCACTACCGATCCCGGCGCCCGCCACTGCCCCGCCGGCAACTGCCGCCAGCGAGTGGACCGCGCTGATCCGTAGCCGGCGCAGCTCGACGGCAGGTAACTCCTCGCCACCCCGAAGACTGATTTCCGCAAGCTCGGTCAGGTCGACGTTCTTGAGCCGGCTGAACACATCCTGAAACGACACCAGGGCCTGGTCGTACACCTCGGCGCGAGCCCGCTGCTGCGCTTCGCTCTCGGCTGCCATCCGCGTGGCTAACCGCTGCTGGCGCACTTCGAGCTGCTCGTACGAGCGTTTGTTGTCCTTTGCGAGCTTGACTGCATCGACAATGGCGATTCCCACAGGCCCCCCGGCCGCTAGGGCTTACCCGAGCAACCGCCACCATATCGCCATGTCTGAGACCGGAGAATGGAATCCGAGACCAGCGTTGGGTTCCCGGACGGTGGTGCCGCCGGTCAGCACTCCGTGCCGGGTGTGCCGGGGGCGTCGAGGCGGACTTCGGACCAGCCGAGGTCGCCGAGGTTGACGACGATCGCCTCCTGGGTGGTGCGGGCGATGACGACGACGGCCTCGGCGTCGGGGTCGGGGTTCTCCTCACGGTGCGGCACGTACGGCGGGACGAAGATGTAGTCGCCGGGGGAGGTCTCGACGCGGGTCTCGACCGGCTCGTCGCCGTCGACGTCCAGGAAGACGAAGACCGGACTGCCGGAGACGATGTAGATCGCGGTCTCCGACGCGCCGTGGTGGTGGTTTCCGGACGCCGTCGACGCCGGGACGTGCGTCTGGCCCATCCACAGGTTGCGTGCGCCGACGGTCTTGCCGCTGACCGCCTCCATGCGCCGCATCCCGGAGGTCTGCGTCGTGTCGCCGACGAGGCCGGCCGGGGCGATGCGGTGCAGGCGGCGGTGGAACGGGTCGATGTCGGCGGGCAGCAGGACGCCGCTGGGCGTGCGGACGAACTCCCCGTCGGCGCTGCCGGCGGGGACGTGGATGGCAGGCATCAGACTCCCTTGCTGGTACTGGGTTCGAGGTGCGCGTCCGCCGGTGCGGCCGGGGACCCGGGTGCCAGGGACCCGGGTGCGAGCGACTCGGGTGCCAGCGACTCGGGGGGCAGAGCCGTGGGGCCCGGGCGCACGGGTGCCAGGAGCAGTTGGCACAACGTCTCGGCGACGCGGCGTGAGATCTCGGCGGGCAGGCTCTGCCGGGCCCAGAGCGCCATCGGCAGGGGGGCCGGCTGAGGCAGGTCGTCGCGGGCGACGAGTCCTTCCGGGGTCTGGCCCAGGGTAGCCATCAGCCCGACGCCGAGGCCGGCCCGGATGGCGGCCTGCACACCGGCGAGCTGGACGGCCTCCGCGCCGATCACGGTCGGGATCGCGTGGAAGGACAGCGCCTCCAGCGCGCGGTTGCGCAGCGAGCAGGGCTGGTCGAAGACGACCAGCGGGACGGGCTGGGACAGGGAGGACGGCCGCTCCCAGGTGGGTGCGGAGTACCAGGTCAGTTCGAGCTGGCCGACCGGCCAGGCGCGGGGGTCGTCGGCCGGCCCGAGCAGCAGGGCCAGGTCGACCTGGCCGGTGTCGAGACCTTCCCGCAGGCGGTTGCCCCGGTCGATGCGGAAACGCATGACCTGGTGCGGCAGCTCCTGCTCCAGGATGCCGTTGAGGGACGGCAGCAGCTGCGCCGCGGCGTGTTCCGTCGACCCGATGACCACCGGTTCCGCGGCCTGCGGGACGAAGCTGTGCAGGGTCTCGTCGTGCAGGCCGAGGATCCGCCGGGCCTGGCGGAGGAGGTGCTCGCCGTCGCGGGTGAGCCGGGAGCCGCGCCCCTGCCGTTCGACCAGGATGCGGCCCGTCGCGGCCTCCAGGCGGCGCACATGCTGGCTGACCGCCGCCTGGCTGAGGTGCAGTGCGGACGCCGCGCGCTGGAAGCCGCCGCAGTCCGCGACAGCGACGAAGCTGCGCAGCGGGGCGATGTCCAGGGTGCGTCCCACCAGGTCAGGCTACCTAGCGGCCACACTATCTACACCGAAATGGTGAAAATAATCGCGGAACGCTATAGATCATCATTGCGAAGCGTAGTTGGACACCGCCGGCCAAGCGGACGCATGCTGGGCCCATGAACCGGTCGGAGATCGTAGCGGCGGGCGTCGGCTGGCATCTGATCGACCTCACCTGTCGCGGTGCCGCCGTGTGTCGCGGTGCCGCCGCGCGCTGCCGCTGACCGTGTCCCGCCCGCTGCCAGCCCTCTGATCAGGCGTTCTGCCGGCCGAGCTGCACCGGTTTGCCGCGCGGTCGGTCCAGGGGCCGGTCGCCGCACTGAGTACATGGCCCGCTCGGGCCGCTGAGGTCGCTGGTCCGCCCGGCTGTGGATCGTCGCCGATTCGGGGTGTCGGTCTGGCGTGCCCGGCGCAAGATCGTCACTTTGCGTGTTGGATCACCTGGCCTGAGGGCGGTCCAGCGCGTGTTGCCGACCAGGAAAGGTCCACCGATGTCTGCTCGCACGCTGAAGCCCCGCACGCCGAAGCCTCGCACGTTGAAGCTCGGTGCCGTCCTGTTCGGGGTCGGCGGGCCAGGGCAGCACAACACCTGGCTCAGCCCTGAGATCCCGGGCGACGCCAGTGTGGACGTCCACTGGTACATCGCCCGCGCGCAGGCCGCCGAGGCCGCGAAGTTCGACCTCGTCTTCATCGTGGACAGCCAGTTCATCACCCCGGACTCGCCGCACCACTACCTCAGCCGGCTCGAGCCGCTCACGCTGCTGTCCGCGATCGCCGTGCACACCAGCCACATCGGCCTGGTGGGGACGATCACGACGTCCTACAACGAGCCGTTCAACGTCGCGCGCCGGCTGGCGTCCCTCGACCACATCAGCGGCGGTCGCGCCGGCTGGAACGTGGTCACCAGCGGCGACGCGGGCACCGCGGGCAACTACAGCCGGGACGAGCACTACGACTACGCGACCCGCTACGGCCGGGCACTGGAGCACGTCCAGGTCGCGCGGGCGCTGTGGGACTCCTACGAGGCCGACGCCTTCCCCCGGGACAAGGAACGCGGCGTGTTCTTCGACCGCGACCGCCAGCATGCGCTGAACCACCGCGGCGAGTACTTCTCGGTGGTCGGCCCGCTCAACCTGGAGCGCACCCCCCAGGGGCAGCCGGTGATCTTCCAGGCGGGGGACTCCGAGGAGGGCCGTGATCTCGGCGCCAGCGTCGCCGAGGCGATCTTCACGCACGCCGAGACGCTGGAGCAGGCACAGGCGTTCCGCGCCGAGCTGCGGGCACGGGCGGCGGCCAAGGGGCGCGACCCCGACCAGGTGCTCGTGTTCCCGGGCATCTCGCCGATCATCGCCGACACCGACGAGCAGGCCCGCGAGATCCAGCGGGCGACCCTGGGCGCGAAGAGCTTCGCCCGGGCGCTGGCCGAGCTCGGCCGGCCGTTCGGCTGGCACGACTTCTCGCAGTACGACCTGGACGCACCGTTCCCCGAGGTCGGTGACGCCGGTGCGCTCAGCTTCCGGACCCAGGCGGAGGCCATCAAGAAGCACGCCCGGGAGAACGACCTCACCCTGCGCCAGGTGGTCGAGCACCAGCTCAGCGCGCACTACGCACCCTTCGTCGGCTCGGCGCGCACCGTGGCCGACGAGATCGAGCGCTGGTTCCGCGCCGGCGCCTTCGACGGCATCAACATCATCGTGACGGTGCCCAGCGAGTTCGCGCGCTTCGTCGACGAGGTCCTGCCGATCCTGCGCGAGCGCGGCGTCGTGCGGGACGAGTACGAGTCCACGACGCTGCGCGGCAACCTCGGGCTGCCCATCCCCGAGAACCGCCACACCGCGGCCCGCCAGCAGACGCTGCAGCCCGCCGGTGTGTGACCTGACCCATCACCTCACACCCATCACCACACCCATCACCCAGTTTCCTGCCGTGGCGGCGCACCGTCGTACCGCGGCCCACCGCACAGCCCGAACCGGCGGGAGCCCGACACCATGACCGACCACCTCGACCACCTCGACTTCGAAGCCACCGGCGGCCTGCGCACCCGCGGGACCGTTCTGATCGTGCCGGGCCGCGGTGAGAGCCCGGCCGTCTACCGCCGCTTCGGCGCCCGCGTGGCGTCGGACACCTACCGGGTGCGGGTGACCGAAGCACCGGTGCTCGATCCGGCCGACCCGATCGCCTCCCTCGAGGTGATCGCGAAGCAGCTGGCCGAAGCCGCCGCCGGCGTGGGAGACGAGCCGACCCGGCCGCTCGTCGCGGTCGGTTCGGACACCGGCGCGGTGGCACTGGCCGCGCTCGCCGCGCTCGCCGCCGGTGGTCAGCGGGGCGTCTCCGACGTCTGGCGGCCGGACGCCCTCGTCCTCGCCGGGCTGCCCGGCTACGGCGCCCACGCCACCGGCGGTTGGGACGACGAGCTGAACGCCCGCACCCACTGCCCGGTGCATCGTGGTGTGCTCAGCGACGACCCGGCAGTACAGCGGGGCAGCCTCGGCGACGTCGTCCCCGACGCGCTGCTCGACCTCGCCTACGGCAGCACCGCCACGCTGCCGCAGCTGCTGCTCGTCGGTGACGACGACCCCGTCGCCGACCGTGAGGCGCTCAGCCGCGCGGCGAAGGCGCTGCCGAACGCGCGGCTGACCGTGGTCCGCGGAGCGCACCACGACGTGCTCAACGACGTCCACCACCGGTCGGTCTCCGCCGAGGTCGTCACGTTCCTGGAGGCGCTGCGCAACGAGCCGGCGCTGAGCCCGATCATCGTCACGGAGGCGAGCAGATGGTGACAGCGGTGCCGGCGCTCGACCCCACCCGGCTGCGGCACGTCTTCGGCGCCTTCCCGTCCGGGGTCGCCGCGGTGGCCGCCCTGGTCGACGGCGCACCCGTGGGGATCGCGGCGAGCTCCTTCACCTCCGTCTCAATGGAGCCGCCGCTGGTGTCGCTGTGCGTCGCACACACGTCCAACACCTGGCCGGTGCTGCGCAGCGCGACCCGCATCGGGGTGAGCATTCTCAGCGCCGATCAGGACCGGGCGGCCCGCCAGCTCGCGGGGCGCGGCGGCGACCGCTTCGCCGAGCTGCGCTGGCGGGTGAGCGAGCACGGCGCCGTTCTGCTCGACGGGGCGAGCGGCTGGATCGAGACCAGCATCGAGCAGGAGGTGCGCGCGGGCGACCACGACGTCATCCTGCTGCGGGTGCACGACCTCGACGCCGACCACGGCATCAGCCCGCTGGTGTTCCATGCCAGCCAGTTCCGCCGCCTCGAAGCCTAGGCGCCCGCGAGCAGGTCGGGGAAGCTGCGGAGGGTGTGTCCGCCGTCGACGGCTAGGTGCTGGCCGGTGATCCAGGACGACTCCGGGCCGGCGAGGAAGCGGATGGCCGCCGCCTGGTCGTCGGCCTCGCCGTGTCGGGCGAGCGGCTGGCTGGCGAGGAAGGCGGCCCGCACGGTGTCACTGGCGAACAGGCCGGTGGTGGTGGCGGTCCGGGTGAGCCCGGGGCGCACCGAGTTGACCCGGATTCCGCGTGCTCCCAGTTCGTCGGCGGCGATCCGGACCAGGGCGTCGACCGCGGCCTTGCCGGTGCCGTAGCTGGCGAGGTTGCGGGTGGAGAAGGCGGCCGCGGTCGACGAGGTGGCGACGATCGAGCCGCCGGCCGTCATCGCCGCGCCGGCGTACCTGATGAGCAGGTAGACCGGGCGGACGTTCAGGTCCACCTCGCGGCTGAACTGGTCCGGATCGTAGGTGAGGACCGGGGCGAACGAGCCGCCGCCGGGCACTGTCACCGCGATGTCCAGATGCCCGCCGGTGCCACCGGCCGCGATCTCGACGGCCCGTTCGACGTCGGCCGCGGCCAGGGTGTCGCAGCGGGCCGTGCGCAGGCGCAGGCCCTCGGTGCCGGCGAGCTTTTCCGCCGCGGCGTTCAGTTTCTCCTCGGTGCGCCCGGCGATGGTGACGGCGGCGCCGTCCCGGGCGAGCACTGTCGCGGTTGCCAGGCCTATTCCGCTGCCGCCGCCCACGACCAGGGCGTGCAGGCCGTCCAGTCGTCCCCAGGGCATCGTGTCGTCTCCATCCGTCCTTCGACCACGGCGATCGAGTGGTGGTTGTCTGAGGTGCTGTCGCAGCAGCCGGCCTGCGACCGGGCGTTACAGGAAGCTGCCACCGCCGTCGGCCGTCACCGTGCAGCCGGTGATGTAGCCGGCGTCGGGACCGACCAGGAACGCCACTGTCCGGCCGATGTCCTGTTCCGGGTCGCCGACCCGCTTGATGGACAGCCCGCGCAGCACCTCGTCCATGAAGCCGGGTGTCGAGTCGAAGTGCGCTCTCATGGACGGGCCGGCGGCGAACGGTGCGACCGCGTTCACGGTGATGCCGTGCACGTCCCATTCGCGTGCCGCGACCTTCGTCAGGCCGCCTACCGCGGCCTTCGCCGCGACGTACGCCGAGAAGCCGGCCAGGCCGTTCAGCTCCGAGCCCGACCGCAGGTTGACGATCCGGCCGTCACCCTTCAGATGCGGGAACGCTGCCCGCATGAAGGCAAGCGTGGCGGCCGGGCCGACGGCCAGCGCGAGCGCCAGGTCGTCATCGGTGGTCTCCTCCAGCGGCACGCCGACCCGGGCCGCCATCGCGTTGTTCACCAGGATCCGCAGGTCGCCGAAACGCTCGACGGTTGCGGCGACGCACGCCTCGACCTGGGCGCAGTCGCGGATGTCGCAGGGGAAGGCAAGCGCCTTCGCGCCGCGTCCTTCGATCTCGGCGGCGACCGCGGCAGCGTTGTCCGCGTTGAGCTCGGCGACGGTGACCGAAGCTCCCTCCGATGCCAGCGCGAGCGCGATGCCGCGCCCGATTCCCTGGCCGGCCCCGGTCACGATGGCCGTCCGGCCGTCGAGTGTTCCCATCAGTGCTCCCTCTGTCGGATCGTCGGGTGTCGGTGCAGGCGTCGGTGCGCAGGTGCCTCGCGGGTGCGGCGGGACAGGCCGGATCTCAGCCCGAGGTGGCAGGCTCGCCGGCAGCCGCGGTGTCGTCGAGGACGCTGCCGGTGACGGGGTGCGTCGGCTGCCAGCGGGCGGTGGCGACGCGGCGGGCGAACCGCCACCCGCCGTCGCTGCCTCGCACGCAGCGGTCGGCGTAGCGGACGAGCATCCGCGGGTCCGTCGGCGTCCCGTCGGACTCCCGGTACCGGTGGTGCGCCACGCAGTAGGTCTGCGCGACCGCGACCTCGCCTGCCGCCTCGACCTGGGCGCGGTGGTGCGGGAAACCGAAGGTGCCAAACGGGTAGCGGTCGGTGCGCTCGCCCATCACCACATGATCGCTGTGCACCAGCGTGTCGACGCCGGCGTCGTCGGCCGCCCGGGCGAGCTCGACGATCCGGTGCTGCTCGCCCGCGCCGTTGACGGCGGTGCCGACGGGCAGCCCGAGAGCGAGCCGTGGACGGGTCTCCGTCACGAGTGGCGCCCCGTCACGAGTGGCGCCCCGTCACGAATCGCTTGTCTATATAGTGAGACATTATTCCGTTCACGAGACACGATAGGGCGTGTCGCGAGGAGGGGTCAACGTATGCCCACCCAGCCGGCCCGTTCCGTCCAGCGGGCAGCACAGGTCCTGAAGGTGCTCGCCGCCACCCCGGAGACCGATCGTTCGCTGTCCGACATCGCGCGCGCCGTGGGCATGCCGCGTTCGTCCTGCCAGTCCGTGCTGCTCGCGCTGTGTGGCGAGGGGCTGGCGTTGCGCCGGGAACCCGGGCCGCACTATCGGCTCGGGCCCGAGCTGCTCGGGCTCGGCCGGGCCGCGAGCCAGGCCGCGGTGCTCTCCGATGTGCTGGCGGACGTGCTGCCGCGGCTGCGGGACGAGTTCGGGGCGACCGCGATGGCCGGGACCATCCAGGGTGACAGCGTGGTCGTCACCGCTGCGTACCCGGTGCCGCATCCGTACGGGCTCACGGTCAGGAGCGGCTCGCCGCTGCCGCTGCGCGCGCCGATCGGCCCGATCTACGTCGCGTGGGCCGGCGACGACGCCGAGGCCCGCTGGTTCGCCCGCGCCCAGCCGCCGCTTTCCCCCGCGCAGCGCGACACCCACCGCGCGGCACTGGCGGCGGTGCGGACGCGGGGATGGAGCGCGACGGTCCGCCCCCACGGCGAGCAGGTCGCGGCCCCTGGCGAGCCCGCTGTCCACGAGGCCACGGACGCGGACCTGGCGGCCACCCGGCTACACGTGATCGGGCTGAGCGCACCCGTCTGGACACCGGACGGGACGTTGGCCTGCTCCCTCGCGCTGACCAGCCTGCCCGGCGACGTCACCGGAGGCGAGCTGCAGCGGCTCGCTGCCCGCGTCGTCGAGGTCGCGGCACAGGTCATCGCGATCATCGGCGGAGCTCCGCCGGAGGCCAGCTGACCAGAGGCCAGCTGAACAGTAACGCGATCATCGTTGTTGCGGACGGCACCGCCCGCGGGGCAGCGCTACGCGGGGTGGAGCTGTGAGCGCAGCTCGTGCGCGCCGTCGGGGCGGGCGATCTCGTAGTACGTCCGATAGCCGCCGCCGGGCAGCTCGACCACGGAGAGGTAACGCAGCGCGTGGTCGGCGTCGAGTGATTGCGCGGCCGGCTCCACCCCGACCGCCTCGAAGTGGCCGGGGCCCGTACCGAACGCGACACCGGTGCGCTCGGCCCAGTTCTCGGCGGCGCTGGCCCGGCCGTCGTAGAACGCCACCGTCCGGTCACCGTCGAGAAGAACGGAGCTGATCCGGACACCGCGGGCGTCCCAGTGCCCCGGGCGCGGTGCCAGGGCGACGCCGTGCCAGGTCCAGGTCAGACCGTCGGGGCTGGTGGCGTAGCGGCTGTCCATCCGGTCGGTGGCGGTGTCGTCCTCCAGCGGATGGCACGACGCCCACAGGTGCCAGCGGTCGCCGTCGTACCTGATCACCGGGTCCTTCACCGCGGTGCGCGCGTCTCCGGGCAGCACGGTCTGCCTGCGGGTGGCGTCGAAGCCGGCGGGGGAGTCGGCCTCCAGGACGTCGACCCACCAGTGGTAGCTGTCGGGAGTGGCGCAGCTGACGTAGAGCCGCCAGGTGCCCTGCGGGGTGACGGCCAGCGCGGCGCGTTCGAGCGACTCGGCGCCGAACGGGCCGCGGGTGATCGTGGCCAGCTGGGTGAAGCGCTCGCCGTCGGTGGACGACGCGATGACCACCGCGTAGCCGCGCCCGCGCCCGACCGGCCGGCGCAGCCGGTAGGTGAGGTAGTAGACGCCGTCCACCAGGATCGCGCTGGGCGCGCCGGCCCAGTAGCCCGGCCCGTCGCCGGGCGGGCCCACCACGATCGCCCCCGCGTCAGGCAGGGGGAGGGGAAGGTGCTCGGCCCGTTCGGCGTGTCCGATTGTCACGAGGCAATCCTACTTAGCCGGTAAACATGGTCGGGGATCCGGGGGCTCGCTGGCGATCGGTGCCGCGTCGCCGGCCTGTCGCCGGCCTGTCGCCGGGTTGTCGCCGTGCGGCCTGGCCCACTCTCGGTTCCTTTCCACTATCTCTATCGGACTTACCGGTTATGCTCCGGACGACGACGCGACGCCGGGTCGTCACCTGTCGTTACACAGATTCTGTGTCGTGTCGCCCCACCAGGAGCGTGTCGAGATGCCCCTGCCCGACTTCCTCGTCATCGGCGTCCCCAAGGCCGGTACGACCGCCATCCACGCGGCGCTCAGTCGGCACCCGCAGCTGTTCCTGTCCGAGGTCAAGGAGCCGAAGTTCTTCCTCTCGGACGGGCCGCCGCCCGCCTGGCGCGGGCCCGGCGACGTCCAGACCAGCCAGGAACACGTGTGGCGGCCCGCGGACTACGAGGCGCTGTTCGACCAGGCGCCGCCCGGGGCACTGCGCGGCGAGGCGACCCCGTTCTATCTCTACGATCTCGACGCGCAGAACCGGATCCGCCGGCTGCTGCCGAAGGCGCGGCTGGTGGTGCTGCTGCGCAACCCGGTCGACCGGGCCCATTCGAACTGGACGCATCTGTGGGCCGCCGGGCTCGAGCCGGAGCGGGACTTCGTCCGCGCCTGCGCGCTGGAGGAGAGCCGCCGCGCCGCCGGGTGGGCGCATTTCTGGCACTACGTCTCGCAGGGGCTTTACGGGGAACAGCTCGCCCACCTGTTCGAGCTGTTCCCGCGCGAGCAGGTGCTCCTGCTGCGCTACCGCGACCTGCGCGACGATCCGGTGACCACCCTCGACCGGGTCTGCGAGTTCCTCGAGGTCGAGACCGGGCTGCTGGACGTCGTGCCCTCGCAGAACGTCACCCCGTTCGTGGCGGACACCCGGCCGAACGCGGTGCTGCGGGCGGTGCTGCGCACGGGCGGCCGGTTCGGCCAGCACTTCCCGGTGCCGGTGCGCCGGGCGGTGCGGGGCCCGCTGCTCACGCTCCTGCAGCGTGAGCGAGGCGGGCGACCGAAGCTGACTCCGGCCGAGCGGGCCGCGGTGCTGCCCTACTTCACCTCCGACATCGCCCGTCTGGAGGAGCTGGCCGGCCTTTCGTACGCGGACTGGCTTACCGTAGGCCTCGAACCGGACGTCATCGACTAGGGCTGGACCGCTGAGGACCTGAGCGCGGTGGCGGCCCCCGACGAGCCTCGGGATTCCACTGCCGCCGCTGCTTCAGAGCAAGAACTGCGGATCTTGGCTGCTGCGGCAACCGCAATCCGCACTTCTTGCGGATTGCCAAGTGAGCCACTGCTCTTTTTGTCGCTATTGGTATGAATTGCGGGTGCTGCGCGGCGGTGTGGGATCCCGGCAGGTGGGCCGCACTGTGGATGCGCCGCACTGTGGATGCGCCGCACTGTGGGTGGGCGGGACCGTGGTGGGCGGGACTGCGGGTGGGCGGGACTACACGGCCGCCGTGCTCACCGGGTCTGGCAGGACCTTGCCCCGGTTGAGGATTCCGCGCGGGTCGAACACGGCGCGAAGGCGCCGCTGCAGGTCGACGGAGCCGTCGCCGAGCTCGGCCGCCACCCAGCGGCGTTTGAGCAGGCCGACGCCGTGCTCGCCGGTGAGCGTGCCGCCCATCTCCAACGCGGTGGTGAACACCTCGTCGGCGGCGCGCCACACCGCCTCGGGCACCTGCGGCGCGCCCGGGTCCAGAACGGCGCCACCCAGCTCCGCTCCACCCTGGCCAGTGCCAGTGCCAGTGCCGGCCACGGCCTCGGCCGGGTCGACGACGAAGATCGGGTGGAGGTTGCCGTCGGCGGCGTGGGCGAGGGCGGCCACCACCACGTCGTGCCGCTCGCCGATGCGGGCGATCGCCTCGACCATGTCGGCGAGGCGTGAGCGGGGCACGGCGACGTCCTCGATCAGGGGCCGGCCGAGACGTTCGATCGCCGGCAGCGCCAGCCGGCGGGCGGCGAGCAGCTCGTCGGCGCTCGCCGGATCGGTGCTGATCTCCACGACGGTGGCGTGTTCGCGTATCGCGGCCGCGAGCCGGTCGGCGTCCGCCTCGGCGCCCGAGCCGTCGGTCTGCGCGAGCAGCAGGGCCTGCCCGCGTGCCCGCAGGTCCGTCCCGCGCCAGGCGTCGAGCGCGGCGAGGAAACGGGCGTCGAGCAGCTCCAGCAGCGCCGGGGTCACACCGGCGGCGAGGACGGCGCCGGCGGCGGCCGCGGCGGCGTGCGCGTCGCGGAAGTAGGCCGCGACGGTGGCCGGCTGCCCGGGCGGAATCGGCTGCAGCCGCAGCGCCGCCGCGACGACCACGCCGAGGGTTCCCTCCGAGCCGACGAGCAGCGCGGTGAGGTCGTAGCCGGTGACGCCCTTGACGGTGCGCCGGCCGGTGCGCAGCAGGTCCCCGCCCGGCAGCACCACGTCGAGCCCCAGCACGGCCTCGCGGGTGACGCCGTACTTCGCACAGCGCAGGCCACCGGCGTTGGTCGCGATGTTCCCGCCGAGGGTGGAGATGTCGTGGCTGGCCGGGTCGGGTGCGTAGCGCAGGCCGTGCGCGGCCGCGGCCTGGTCCAGCTCGGCGGCCCGGACGCCCGGCTCGACGACGGCGATCATGTCGGCGGGGGAGAGCTCGCGGATGCGGTTCATCCGCTCCAGGCTCAGGACCAGCTCGCCGGGGCCGGCGACCGCGCCGCCGGCGAGCCCTGTCCCGGCGCCGCGTGGCACGACCGGGACGCGGTACTCGTGCGCCAGGCGCAGCACCGCGCGCACGTCGTCGACGCCGGCGGCCCGGACGACGACCGCCGGCGGTGCCGGTGACGGCCATCCGGACCGGTCTGCCCGGGCCGCGGTCAGGTCTGCGGGGTCCTGGCTGACGCTGCCGGCGCTGGTGGCGGCCCGCAACGCGGGCAGAAAGCCTTCCGGCAGGCCGGCTCCGCCACCGCTGCCGCCACCGCCGCCACCGCTGGCGCCGGTGGCGGCAGCGGTGGCGGCGCTCGACGGCGTCAGGCTGACCTGCCCGCGGCGGCGCGCAGCTCCTCGACGCGGTTGGTGCGCTCCCAGGTGAAGTTCGGCTCGTCGCGGCCGAAGTGGCCGTAGGCGGCGGTGGGGCGGTAGATCGGCCGAAGCAGGTCGAGATCGCGGATGATCGCGGCCGGCCGCAGGTCGAAGACCTCGGTCACGGCGTGCTCGATCCGGGTGACCGGCACCGTCTCGGTGCCGAACGTCTCCACGAACAGCCCGACCGGCTCGGCCTTCCCGATCGCATACGCGACCTGCAGCTCCGCCCGGTGCGCCAGCCCCGCCGCGACCACGTTCTTGGCCGCCCACCGCAGGGCGTACGCGGCGGACCGGTCGACCTTGGACGGGTCCTTGCCCGAGAACGCGCCACCGCCGTGGCGTGCCGATCCGCCGTAGGTGTCGATGATGATCTTGCGGCCGGTCAGGCCGGCGTCACCCTGCGGCCCGCCGACCTCGAACCGGCCGGTCGGGTTGACCAGCAGCCGGTAGCCGTCGACCTCCAGGTTGAGGTTCTCCTCGGCGAGCCGCTTGAGCTCCGGCTCGACGACCTGGGCGCGGATGTCGGCGCTGAGCGTGAGGTCGAGGTCGACCCCGGGCGCGTGGTGCGCGGAGACCACGACGGTGTCGAGGCGGACCGGACCGTGCTCGTCGTACTCGATCGTGACCTGGGTCTTTCCGTCGGGGCGCAGGTAGTCCAGCACGCCGTCGTGACGTACCCGGGCGAGGCGGGCGGACAGCCGGTGCGCCAGGGTGATCGGCAACGGCAGCAGGGCCGGGGTCTCGTCGGTGGCGTAGCCGAACATGATGCCCTGGTCGCCGGCACCCTGCTGGGCCAGCGCGTCGTCGGCACCCTCGACCCGGGCCTCGTGGGCCCGGTCGACACCCTGGGCGATGTCGGGGGACTGCGACCCGATCGAGACCAGCACACCTACGGTGGCGCCGTCGAAGCCGGTCGCGGCGTCGTACCCGATCTCGGTCAGGGTGCGGCGGACGACGCTGGTGACGTCGACGTGGGCCGCGGTGGTGACCTCCCCGGCGACGTGCACATGCCCGGTGGTCAGCAAGGTCTCCACGGCCACCCGCGAGCGTGGGTCGCCGGCCAGGAAGGCGTCGAGCAGCGCGTCGCTGATCTGGTCGGCGAGCTTGTCGGGATGCCCTTCGGTGACTGATTCGGAGGTGAACAGGCGACGCGGCATTGGCATGACCTCGATGTCGTGACGGCGCTCCCGCGGCGACGGGTGCGCATACGGCGAAGACGGAGGAAACCGGGAGGAACGGTGCGGGGCAGGGAGGTGGGCCCTCAGCCGGGCTGCGCCCCGGTGGCGGCGGGCCGGGCGGGGTCGGCGGACCATTCGGACCAGGAACCCGGGTAGAGCACCGCCTCCACGCCGACCGTGGCCAGGGCGGCGGCGAGGAAGGACGCCGTGACACCGGAGCCGCAGTACACGCCGACGGCGGGCGCGTCCTCGCCCGGCCCGGGCTGCGTGACGCCTACTGCCGCCAGCGCGGCGTTCAGCTCCGCCGGCGGCAGGACGCGACCGGCGGCCCCGAGCAGCGAGGCCGCGGGCAGGCTGCGCGCACCTGGGATGTGGCCGGCGCGCGGGTCAATCGGTTCGGTCTCGCCACGGTAACGCTCGCCTGCCCGGGCGTCGAGCAGCACGCCGTCGCGCGCGAGCCGGGCGGCTTCGTCCGCATCGAGCGCCGGCAGCTGGCCCGGGGAGAGCACCACGTCACCCACGGGGGCGGTCACCTCACCGGTCTGCACCGGCAGACCGGCCTCGAGCCAGGCCGGGAGGCCGCCGTCGAGCAGCCGCACCTGCCGGTGGCCGGCCCAGCGCAGCAACCACCAGGCCCGGGCGGCGGCGAGACCGCCACTGTTGTCGTAGACGACGACCTCGTCGCCGGCACGCAGGCCCCACCGCCGGGCTGCGGCCTGCAGGCGTTCGGCCGCGGGCAGCGGATGGCGGCCGGTGCCCGGGCCGGGCTTGTCGGAAAGCTCGGTCTCGAGATCGACGAACACCGCGCCGGGGAGATGACCGGCCAGGTAGTGCTCGTGGCCGTGGTCGTCGCCGAGGGCCCAGCGCACGTCGAGCAGGACGATGCGTTCGCCTGCGTCCAGCCGGCTGGCGAGGTCGGTCGGGTCGACGACGCCGACCGCCGCCGGGTGGGCCTGGTCGCTGCCGGGGAGGCCGGGAGTCTTGGTGCCGCTCACAGGGCGACCTTCCGTCGGATGAATACGCGGATTCGCGGGGACAGGTGGATACTCGGGACAGCTGTGAAGTGCGCAGATGCCGGGGCGCGGCGGTGCGTGGGCCCGCAAGTCCGCGAGCCCGCAGGCTAACGGGGGATTGCGGGATCAGGCGGCCGGGCGGCTGCCGTTGAGCGGGGCGGTCGGTGGTGCCAGTGCCGTCAGGACCGCGCGCAGTACCCGCAGATGAGCGCTGAGCCAGCGCTCGCCGTGTGCTTCGACCTCGCCGAGGGCCGCCTCCACCAGGGTGAACGAGCGAACCGGCAGCGTCGCGCCCAGTTCGGCGAGGACCGCGCGCAGCGCGACGTCGGTCGTGACGCGGTGTTCGGGTGCGTTCGCCACGACCACCGGCACCACCAGCGTGCCGGCGAGCGCTCCCGGGGGGAGCAGATCCAGGAACGCCTTGAGCAGACCGGTGTACTGGCCCTTGTAGGCCGGTGTCGCCACGACGAGGACCTCGGCGTCACGCACCTCGGCCAGCCTGGCCCGGACCAGGCCGTGGGCGTCGGTGAACAGGTCGCCGGCGAGCCGGGCCAGCTCCACCGTGCCGCTGCCCGCACCGGTCGTTCCGGAAGCGCCGGACGGGTCGAGTCCTTCGGCCGCGGCGGTGCCCTCCGGGCCCAAGGCGGCCGGTGGGCGCGCGGGCAGCGACGTCGCCAGCCGGTGCGCCAGGAACCGCGCCACCGTCAGCGTGCGGGACGCCGGTTGCGGGCTTCCGTCCAGAACGACCAGTGAGGGTCGCGGCGCGAGAGTGCCGCGGGGGCCGGGCGGGGCGCTCATCGTTGGCTCGCTCTCTGGAGTCGCGGTCGGCCTGGTGACCATGGCCACGGCCACAGGACCGGACCGCCGGGACCCGCCGCGGGCTCGCCCCGCCGGTCAGGCGGGTGACAAGCCCGACCTGCGGTGGGGTGGCCGCGCCGGGCGCGCCAGTCCGCGCCTGCCCGCGGACGTCAGGCGACCGCGGTGACCAGGTGCCGACACGGCGCGGCGTAGCCTGCCGTGCACGGCCACGGTCGCGCTGCCGGCCCGGCGAGACGGGGCCGTCGTCCATCGCGATGCTGTCGTCCATCGCGATCACCAGGTGGCTCCACCTTCGCTGACCGACATTGTTCAGTCAAGTGATGAACAAGTGGCCCACGTCACGTCAGGACCGCAGGGTGTGCAGCAGTGCGAGTGCCTCGTCCGCGACGGAGATGCCAGCCGCGCCCGGCGCGGCCAAGGCGTCGGAAGCGCCCGCCAGGGCGCCGGGAGCGCCGGCGAGGGCCCGGCTGCGCGGCCCGCCGAACGTGCCGAGCCGCGGCGCCTGCAGATACAGCTGGATGGCGGTCACCCCGGGCTGGACGTACTCGGCGATCCGGCGGCGGCATTCCTCCGGCGTGCCGTGGACGAACAGGCCGTCGACGACCTCGTCGGGCAGCTCGCGCTCGGCGCCGGCCGCGTCCCCGGCCAGGTAGCGCTGGTAGCTGGCGGCGAGAAGATCACCGTTGCCGAGCCATTCGTGGAACGCGTGATAGGGCTCCTGGTTGAGGATCCAGGCGAGGAACGGTCGGGTCAGCCGCCGAGCCAGCACCGGATCCTCGACCGGGCAGACGAACACCTTGACCACCAGCTCCTTGCCGGCTGGCTGGGGCCCCACCGCCCCGAGCACAGTGGGGACGTCCCGGGCGAACAGCATGTTCGTCACCGCGCCATCTCCCTCGGCGAAGCCGAGGCGCAGCATCCGCGGACGCAGTGCGCCAAGGATGACCTTCGGGCGGATCCTGGGCGCGTCGCGAAGCGCGAACCCCCGGACGGCGAACGTGTCGAACGTGCCGCTGACGACCCCGCCGTCGAACACCCGGGTCAGGAAACGCAGGACGTCCCTGGTCCGCTTGAACGGCTCGGTGAACTCGATGCCGTTGATGTCGGTGACATGCGCGGCCACCGAGGATCCGATGCCGAGCACCAGCCCCCCGGAGGTCAGGTCGGCGAGCGTCGCCGCGGTCTGGGCGATGACGGCCGGACCACGGGTGTGAACCGGCACGATCGCGCTGGCCAGCCGCAGCTGCGGGGCCCACGCGGCGGTGACCGCCAGCGGGGTGAAGGCATCGAGGCCACCGCCCTCAGCGGTCCAGACGTCGGTGTAGCCGGCTGCGGCCAGTCCGGTCACGATCGGCTGGTGCTCACGTAGCGGCACCCCCGCCAACGGCAGCGTGATGCCCCAGCGCACCGGCACCGCCGGTGTGGACGGAGTCGCCGGCCCGGCGCCGACTCCGACACCGACACCGACACCGACACCGGAACTGTGACGGTCGGGAACGGGAAGCGGATGCGAGGTGTCGTGGCTCATGGTTCCTCTCGCGGTGGGCTCCGGCGAAGGAATGCGCCGTCCTGAACTGGACGGGGCGCGTTGATCGACCAGGCGTGGGCGCGTGAGGGCGCTGAAACGAGTGCGGGTCCGACGTCGAGTCAGAGCCCGCACGTGTTAACGCGCCGCCCGACCAGCCGAAACAGCACAGAAGCCGCGGTGAAGCCGGACGAAGTCGAGCCACCGACGGCGCGTCAGCGCCGGCGCGGGCGGTGCCCCGGCCTGGCTTGCAGCGAACACAGACCCATGGTGGCACTCCTGTCACCCCGACGGGTAAAGTTTCGGAGGCCGTCCGTCCGATCGCGACAACCACCATTTCTCCTCAGCCTCGTCGGGCCGTCGAGATGCCGGATGCGTCATCGACATGGGAAACGACACCCGCGGCCCAGATGCACCGGTGGGTGCAGCCCATCTCGGCTGGCATGCGCGGGACGGTCCGCTGGGGCAGCAGAAGATCCTTCTTCGTCACGTGCGACCGAGGATCGTGACATCGATCACGCAGCTGCGGTTGCCACAAGACCTGCCCGAGGGGGAACAGGCGAGCCTCCGGTATACCACTTTTCCGTCGCGCGGCGCCCGTCAATCGACTCCCATGATGTGCGAAAAAATCCGCAGTAAAGCCGTTGTGGGAGCGCGGGACACCGGTTAACCTCTGGGCAGGATTCGGTGAACGGGGGCGGATTGCCGGCGGACCACATCACTCAGGTCATCTTTCCGAACTTCGTCAACGGCATTATCTTGTCGCGTCCGATCGCGAGCCTTGGTAACTCCCTGAATGCCGCATCCCTGCGGATGGGATGGTATGCCAGGCCGGGGGACACCATCATCCTGCCGACGAAAATGCCTCAGGCGTTCTGGTGTTACGTCTCTTCGTTGATGGAAATCCGACCGGAATCGGTCGAGATAATCGAAGCACCCAGTGACGGGTTGACGGAACTTTCGCGTGCGGTGGACGACCACCGTCTCATGGGCAGGATACGGCAGGTTCTGCGGCGGTCATCGGATGTGAAACTGCTGCCGTACGCGCTGGATGAGTCCGCCTTGCAGTTCTCTGCGACGATCGGTGCCGGGATCTCTCCCTATCAAGGTCGAGTGCCTCCTGGAGCTCTGGATGTCGCGCGCGGGTTGAACGCGAAGAACGGCTATCGCGAAGTTGCGGATCGACTGCGTATTCCCATGGCAGACGGCGTCGTCTGTGAGTCATGGGAAGAACTTGAAGAAGCGGTGGTCGATGTTGTGGCACGGACCGGTGGTGCTGTGGTCAAGCCGACGCGCTCCTGTCTCGGCCATGGCCTCACCTTCGTCACGCGCCGCGATCTGCGGAGCAGGCCGAACCTCCTCGCCGAGTACCGAGACGGGTCGCATCATCCTGACGGCTGGGTTGTCGAAGAGAAAGTGGCCTTCACCGAGGTCGTGACAGCGGAGATGGTAGTCGAGGCGGATGGTCCCCGGGTTGCCCATCTTGGCGAGATGAGGACTCCAGGAGGCATCTTCAGCGGCCAGGTTACTCCGATGAGGCGTAGCTCCACCCATGCGCCCCAGCTGGAAGCCATTGCTCTGAGGCTGGGTGACTATCTCGCTGAGAGCGGGTACCGGGGACCGTTCGACATAGATGGAGGAATCTCGCCCGACGGCCATCTTCTGACGACGGAGTGCAACATCAGGCAGACCGGTACGACGTATGCCGATTTCATCATCCGACACTTCTTCGGCCCCGAGGCCTCGGGTATGTCGTGGATCCTGGGTGCGGAAAAGGGGCTCGCTGTCGATTTTGCCGCCGGACTGGACCGGCTGGTTGACGCGGGCATCGCCTGGCGACCAGGCGATGAAGAGGGTGTAATCCTGGTCAACGACACATTAGCGTACGACCGGACCTGGCGGTACCTCGTGGTCGCGCGCTCCGACCATCGTGCAGATGAAATCGAGTCCGCGGTCGCCCGCACTCTCAAATTCACCTCAGCGATTTCTCGAAAATAGAAGCTCCAGAGAAATAGCTGACGGCAAAAATTCCTGCGATAGAGGCTCCCTCCGCGTGGCCGAGCTGAAATTCGAGGAGACAATGCACGAACCTGCCCTCGGAGTCGACGCCCCCGAGCGGGCGAAGACGACGATCTGTCAGCCTTACGAGTATTCTCGGCGAGAATTGGTCGAACCGGACTGGCGACGCTTCCCCGGCTGGCGGAACGTCACCAGAGCAGAATGGCGTGACCCGATGTGGCAGCGCGCGCACAGCGTCAGGAATCTGCGTCAACTGCGAGAAGTGTGCGGTGATGGTCTCAGCGAGGAGTTCTTCGCCGATCTGGCGGCGGACCAGGAGCGGTATGCCACAATGCCGCTCCGGTTGACTCCTCAACTGATGAACACTATCAGTCCACGGGCGGAGCCCAGCACAGCCGGCTGGTACATGGATCCAGTGCGACGCTATATGCTTCCGGCGGCATCGGACCGGCAGTCGGAATGGCCGAGCCACCCGCTCGCCACCCGCGATTCGCTTGGCGAGCGTGCGATGTGGATGGTCGAAGGGCTGGTGCACCGCTACCCCACGAAGGTGCTGGCCGAATTAACATCGACCTGCCCCCAGTACTGCGGACATTGTACGCGGATGGATCTAGTCGGTACCTCGGTTCCCGGGTTCGCGAAGAATCGATTCAGTATGCATACCGCCGATCGGACTGACGCCATCGTGGAATACCTGAGGAGTAGGCCCGTGGTCCGAGACGTGGTGGTTTCCGGCGGCGATGTGGCGAACGTGCCGTGGTCGCGACTCCGAAGGTTTGTTGAGCAACTCCTGGAGATTGGTTCCGTTCGGGATGTCCGGCTGGCAACCAAGGGTTTGATCGGTCTGCCGCAACACTGGCTCGCGCACGAGGTCCGTAAGGGAATGGCCGAACTGGCGAACATGGCCTCGGCGCGCAATGTAAACCTTTCGGTGCACACGCACGTGAACGCGGTTCAACAACTGACTCCGCTGGTCGCCGAGGCCTCCCGGGGACTGTTGGAGGCCGGGGTTGGCGAGATACGCAACCAGAGTGTGCTACTGGAGGGGGTGAACGCGACGGTGAATGATATTCTCGATCTCTGTTTTGCGCTGCGCGATGAGGCAAGTATACTGCCGTATTATTTTTATCTCTGCGATATGGTGCCGGGGGTTGAGCACTGGCGGATTCCGCTCGGGCGAGCCCAGACTCTTCAGGATTCCATCATGGGCTATCTGCCGGGATTTGCAACACCCCGGATCGTATGTGACGTCCCGTTCGTCGGAAAGCGCTGGGTCCATCAGGCGGTGGCATATGACCGAGAAAAAGGAATCTCCTCATGGCGTAAGAACCATAGGACTCCGCTCGACCGCGACGATTCGGAAAGCCTTACAGACCCGCATAGTTACTATGATCCGATAAACACCTTGCCGGAGGCCGGTCGGCAGTGGTGGAGGGAAATGGGCAGGTCTCCTGCGTGACCGGTATTCGTCCGAAGGTGTCGGCCCGGGTTGCTGGGCTGGGATGGCAGGTTGTCGCGGGATGCCGTGGAGGTGAAGCATGGGGAAGTGTGCCGGCTGGGAATCGGGCTGGGAGCGGCAGCGTACCGACGGTGCCGCGCTGACCCCGGCGGAGGCCAAGGAGATCCGCGACGCGATCCCCGTCCCGCCGAACGGGCTTCAGCCTGGGAGCGGCGCCGTCGCTCGGAGTGGGTCGAGCCCAGGATGGGAGCGCAGGCCCTGTTGCCCGTACAGCGCCAAGGTGACGTAGGCCGCGATGGCCGGGCTGTTCGCCCCGCCCCGGCGCCCGTGGAGACCCGGCCTCCCGCCGATCCGGAGCCGACCTCGGCATCTGCCACCACGAACCCGGTAGCGCCGCGACAGCTCGCGGTCTGATCGGCGGCATCGCGGAGCCGACGTCCGCGCTGACCGGCCGGTCACGTGCGGCCAGTTGCCACCGCCGCGGCTGCGGTCGGAGTCCGCCTCGTACGAAACGCACGGCGAGAGCGCTGGCGAACACGTGGATCCGACGCGGGTTCAGATCTCGCTCTCGACACAGGCTCCCACGTCCACCGCGAAGTCTGTATCGTACCGGATACCAAATATATTGGATGCCTTCCGAGGGGCTGGTGATGACGGCCGTGGCTACAGGTGCCCGGTTCTCCGGCTCAGACCGGCGGGCGTGGGTGTGGGGGTGTGACCGGATGTGGTCGCCACATGCCGAGTTTGGCGAGGTGGTTGATGAGGCGGTCGGCGCCGTCGGTGAAGTGGCGGACGGTGATGGCGCGGGCTTCTTCGGTGTTCTTGTTTTCGAGTGCGGTGAGCAGGGCGTCGTGGCGTTGGAGCATGTCGGCGCGCCAGGCCTGGTCGGTGGAGTAGAAGCGGGCGGGTGTGTAGCGGTTGGCGGTGTGGAGGAACCAGGAGAGTTTGCGGGCGTGGGCGAGCCGGTTGATGACCCGGTGGAACTCGAACTCGAGTTGTTCGATCTGGTCGACGTTCTCGGTTTCCACGGCGTTGCGGAGTGCTTGTTGGATGTCGTGGAGCTGGGTGAGGTGTGGGGGGTCGATGGTGGTGGCCGCGCGGGCGGCGAGTTCGCCGGCGATGTGGCCCTGGAGGTTGAACAGGTCGCGGACGTCCTGTTGGGACAGGGGGGTGACGACGTAGCCGCGGCGGGGTTCGAGTTCGACCATGTCCTCGCTGCGCAGGCGGACGAGGGCCTCGCGGACGGGGGTGACGCTGACGCCGAGTTCGCGGGCGACGTCGTCGAGGCGGATGTACTGGCCGGGCCAGATCTCGCCGGACATGATGAGGTCGCGCAGATGCGCGGCGACCTCGTCGGCGAGCTGGGGCGCCCGGGTCAGCGGGGTACCACGGGCGCGTCGTGTTCCGGCTGGCCTGGTCATGTGCCGCCTTTCCGGGTGTCTGCCGTGAGGTGCCCAAGCGGCCGGTCAGGCTGACCGTAGCTCTGGCGGGTTGGTCATGGCCAAAGTCGCCTATCAAATATATGAAATGGATGGCGGTGGGCGTGGGATCTCGCGGATGCCCGGCCCGCGCGGCGGTGGCGGGCGGCGCCCCAGGCGCGGCAGCCCGTGCAGTGAGGCCAGCCGGGCGGCGTAGGTGACGGGACGGATGGGAGGCGGGCGGCACGGACGCGCTGACCCGGGCCCGCGGTCCCGCAGGTTCGCAGGTTCTCGGGGGTGGCGTGAACCGGGACGGGACCAGTCGAAGGGAAGTCGCCGGATGACCATGGCGATCCGAAGGACGGCATGAGGTGGGCTGAATGTTTACCGACCGCGACAGGTGGAAGCGCCGGATTCTCGAGCTCGATCCGGTGGCCGACCATCACGAGATCTACGTGATCTCCTCTGGCCACGAGTTTCCGTGGGACTATCGCCGGGCGCTCGAGTTCGCTTTGTTCCGGACCTACTGCGTCCCCACGATCTCGGCCCTGCTCGAGGCGACGGGCGAGTTCCGGGACCGGCCGCAGAAGCGCTATGACGACACCGCCGTGTTGATGGGGGAGCTCACCGCCGTCGGCTACGACTCGCCGCGAGGCCGTGAGGCCCTGCGGGTGATCAACCGGATGCACGGTCGTTACGCGATCGACAACGACGACATGCGCTACGTGCTGACCACGTTCATCTACGAGCCGATCGACTGGATCAACGCGCACGGCTGGCGCCGGCTGACCGAGCACGAGACCCTCGCCGCTTTCCACTTCTACCGCGAGGTCGGGATCCGGATGGGAATTCGCGACATTCCTGCCGGCTTCGACGAGTTCCTGAGCTTCAAGCGGGCCTACGAGCGCGAGACCTTCCGCTTCGCCGAGAGCAACCGCAAGATCGGTACGTACACGACGGAGATGTTCGCCAACTGGTTCCCCGGGCCGCTGCGGCCGGCGGTCCGGCTAGGGGTGCGTGCGCTGCTCGACGAGACGATGCTGACGGCCTTCGGCTTCGATCCGGCACCGGCGTGGATGAGCCGGGCCGCGGCTGGCTCGCTGCGTGCCCGCTCGGCTGTGGTGCGTCAACTGCCGCCGCGGAAGAAGGTCAAGTTCGCCTGGAATCCCAGGGTCCGGACCTATCCCGGCTATCCCGAGGGCTACCAGCCGCGGGACCTGGGCGCCCCGCCGCCGCCGGAGAACCTCGACGAGAGGTGGCGGAACCCCTCTGGCACGCGCGCGTAGCACGCCACAGCCTCCGGGCCGGTCAGGCCGGTCAGGCCGGTCAGGCCGGTCAGCTCGGACACGCCGGACGGGCCGGACGGGCCGGACGGGTCGGGGGGGATCCGGTGGCCGGCCGCCGGCAGCACGAATATCAATGTGAATCGCCGCCACCGAGTTCCTGCTCCACATCGGTTTTCGCTCCTCCCGCTGACACATCGACGAACATCAATAGCCCCTCGGAAGACCTTGCGTGCGGCCGGGAAAATGCATGCGAATACCTGCTTTGGCGCATTGGAATGGCTGGCGTATAGTCGTGTCTCGGCAACCTGGTGTCGCCCAGCGTGTGCGGGAGGTGTGGGTCGTGGGCTCGTCATCGGTTCTCAATGTCCATCCGGGCCCCGCGGAGGGCGTGGGTGATGGCCTGCGTGACCCATCGGGCACTCCGCGCATTCGGTTGGCTCCGGTGCGGGGTTCCGCGGTGTGGCGTTACTTCGGCGATGCGAGAAACTCGCTTATGGGTCCGCAGCTGCTCGTGCTCCAGGTGGCGCACCCGGTTGTCGGGGCGGGTGTTCTGGAGCATTCGAGCTTCCGGGAGGATCCCTGGGGCCGCCTGTTGCGTACCCTGCTCTCGTTGTCCACCGTGATCTACGGCGGCGAGCGCGGCGCCGCGCTGGAAGGCGAGCGTCTGTTCGAGCTTCACAAGGCCATCGGTGGGGTCGACGAAAAAGGGCGGCGTTATCACGCGCTGAACCCCGAGGCATATGCCTGGGTGCATGCCACCCTCGTCCAGGGCGCTCTCGACGGCCATCGTGTCTTCGGCCCGGGCCTGCCGGCCGCCGAGCTGGACGGCTACTACCAGGGGATGCGTGACGTCGGCCGGATGCTCGGAATACCCGAGCAGCACCTGCCCGTGGACTATCCGAGCTTTCGGACCTACTACGAGGAGAAGATCGCTGCCAGGCTCGAGGCCAACCAGGCGGTCTGGGATGTCCTCGAGAGCATGCGCGTGCCGAAGAAGCCGTTTCGGCTCATCCCCGGCCGGCTGTGGCGGCCCGCCGGAGCCGGCCTGGGCCGGCTCTTCTACCTCGTCACCGTGGGGACACTGCCCCCGGTGCTGCGTGAGCGGCTGGGCCTGACCTGGTCGAAACGCCAGCAGCGCTGGCTGGGGCGGTTCGCCCGGCTGGTGCGCGTGCTGATGATGTTCCTGATCCCGCCGCTGCGGATCGTCGGCGGTATCGTCGCCGCGACCTGGAACGTGCGGCAGCTGGAGGCCGCCCGCCCGGCGTCCGCCCGGCGAGACGGTGCCCGTTGAACGCTGCGGTACGGTAGAGGCCTCATGATCTTTGCTGGAGATCCCCGCCCTCAGACAGGGGGCCGCTCTCCCGGAGAAACACTGCCGGCCGAAGGCCCGCGGTCCAGCGGGGAACCATTGTTGGAACGCGCGCTCGGGGCCTCCCTCGCCGGTGTCGGCTCCGGTGACGAGATACGTGACCGTGTGCTCGACGCCGCGGCCGAGCTTTTCGGGCGGTCCGGAATCCGGCGCACGAGCATTGAGGACGTGGCGCGCCGTGCCGGCGTCTCCCGCATCACCGTGTATCGCCGGTTCCCGACGAAGAACGTGCTCGTCGAGGAGGTTCTGCTACGTGACCTGCGCGCCTTCCTCGTCAGCTTCCGGGCTGTCGTGGGCAGAGCCGAGTCCGCCGCTGAAAGGCTGGTCGAGGGATTCTGCCTGGCGCTGCGGACGGCTCGCGTGAACCCGCTCTTCGGCGGCCTCATCGAGGTCGAGCCCGAGGTCATCCTGCCCTTCCTCACGACGGATGGGGGTGCTTTCCTGCGGGCTGTGTCCGACTTCATCGCGATGCAGCTTCGCCGTGAGCAGGAGGCCGGGGAGATATCGGGGGAGGTCGATATAAACATCGTCGCCGAGGTGCTCGCCCGCATGACGCTGTCCTTCTGCCTGACTCCCGAAAGTCAGCTGGATCTCGACGACCCGGAGCAGGTCCGTAGCTTCGCGCGCTGTTTTCTCGCACCCCTGGTCACCGGCGTGGGGCTCGCCGGTGACCGGTGAGCATTTTCCGTCTCGCGTTCGTCGAGCGCTGTAACCGCAGGCCGGAGCCGACGACGGAGAAGGCTCGGTGAGCCTCCGCCTTCGGACGGGAGATGTCAGGAGTAGAGGTCGTCGATCTCGGCGGCGTACTTCTCGTTGATGATCCGGCGGCGCAGCTTGAGCGTCGGGGTGAGCTCGCCGCTCTCCGGTGTCCAGCCGACGGGTAGCACCCGGAACTTCTTCACCTGCTCCGCCCGGGCGAGCTGGCTGTTCGCCGCGTCGACCGCGCTCTGCAGCTCCGCCAGGACAGCGGGGTGCGCGGCGAGCCGAGCCGAGGCGTCCGGGCCGGCCGCGTCGAGGCCGGCGGCCTTGGCCCAGGCCGGTGCGACCTCGTCGTCGAGCACGAGCAGCGCCGTCACATACGGGCGCCGGTCGCCGATCGCGACGGCCTGACCGATCAGTGGATGCGCCCGCAGCAGGTTCTCGATCTGTGCCGGCGCGACGTTCTTGCCGGTCGAGGTGATGATGAGTTCCTTCTTGCGGTCGGTGATCGTGAGGTACCCGGCGTCGTCCAGGGTGCCGATGTCGCCGGTGGCGAGCCAGCCGTCGGCATCGGTGATCGTCTCGATCGTTCCGTCGGCCCGCAGATAGCCCAGGCACACCAGTGGCCCGCGGATGAGGATCTCCCCGTCGTCGGCCAGGCGCAGCCGCATGCCGAGGTGCGGTCGGCCCACCGTGCCGGTGCGGAAGACGTCCAGGGTGTTGATCGTCGCGGTGCCGGTGGTCTCGCTCAGGCCCCAGACCTCGCGAACCTCGATGCCCAGACCGGCCAGCGTGCGCAGCACCGCCACCGGGATCGGGGCGGCGCCGCTGCACGCCCAGATCATCCTGTCCAGCCCGAGCGTGCCGAGCAGCGGCCGCAGCACCGACAGCTGCGCGTCGTCGAAGTGCCGGGCAAGGTCCTCGGGAACCGGGGCGCGGGCCTCCGTCAGGTTGTGCACCTCCAACGCGACGGCCTGCGCGGCGGCAAGGGCGCCGCGGCGTTCGTCGTCCGCCAGGGCGATCATGGTCTGCAGGCCGGCGGCGAGCTTCTCCCACACCCGCGGCACGCCGAAGAACGACAGGGGGTGGATCGCGGCGAGCGCGCTGACGACCGCGGCGGTGTCCGCGCAGATATGCACATGGCCGGCGCGGTAGATCGGCGCGTAGATGCCCAGGACCCGCTCGGCGATGTGGGCGAGCGGAAGGTAGGCGACCGTCACCGGATGCGCGGGAAGGTCGACCTGCGCCTCCAGCGCGACGGACTGGTGCAGGACGTTGTGATGGCTGAGCACCACACCCTTGGGGGTGCCGGTGGTGCCGGAGGTGTAGAGGAGGGCGACGGGCTGGTGGGGATGCACCGCGCGCCACAGCCGGTCGACGACGCCCGGGTCCGCGATGTGCCGGGCGGCGCCGTCACGCTCGACCTCGGCGAGGGTGTGGAAGCGGGGGCGGAGGCGGGCCTCGTCGGCGGAGAGCGGGTCGGCTGGGAGCGCGTCGGCTGGGAGCGCGTCGGCGTCCACGAGGACGACCGAGTGGATGGACGTCTGCCCGGCGAGGACCGGTGCCCACCGTTCCAGTTGCTCGGCGCCCTCCAGGATCAGCACCTGTGCCTGGCTGTGCTCGGCCGCGTACTGCAGCTGTGGGGTGCTGAGCGTGGCGTAGACGGTGGAGGGGATCGCGCCGAGGTGCACGGCGCCGAGGTCGACCAGCCAGTGCTCAGGCCGGCTCGACATCGCGATCAGCATCCGTTCGCCTGGCCGCAGGCCCAGCTCGTACAGACCCCGGGCGAGGGCGAGGGAGCGCGTGCGTACCGATGCCCAGGTCAGTGGAGCTTCCTCGGAACCGATCACGCTGATGGCGGGAAGATCGCCGAACTCGAGCGCGTTGCGCTCCAGCAGCGCGGGCACCGTCAGGTCGGCGGCGCGGCGAGCGCACTCGGCCTCAAGCTCGGTGAGCGGATGGTCGGCCGCGACGGCGTCGGAGCTGTCGCCGGAGATGACTGTGGTGGCGGGGCCGGTCATGATGCGCGCCGATTCCCCTCAGGCCGCTGCGGGGACGCGGGAGCCGGCCTTCTGCTGGCTGGCACACCCGTCGCCGGCTAAGAGGGCTGCCTCCCGTCCCACACGACGGATCACGGCTGGCTCGTCGAACAGTCCCTCGCTCATGGCCGGAACTGTAGAACCATCGTTAACTTATGTGCAAGGGTCCCCTGGCTTGAATAGCCTTCCCTGCAACTCAAATCGGGTTAGTCGATGCGTTTGCGGCAGGCCCTGGTAACTGTGAATGTCCGTTAACTTGAGAGCGCGGCCGGCAGGGACGTCGGGCTGGTCGACCCGAGGGCCCGCGGGCGTCTCGGCCGCATGTTCCGTCCGGTGGCCTCAGTGTGTCGTGACCGGGGTCACATGGGAAGTCTCCGGCCCGGTCGTGCGGCCCGGTCGTGTGTGCAGGTGATGCCGGCCCCGGGGTGGGTCAGGGCACGAGCATGCGCAGGGCGAGGAACCGCACCAGCTGTTCCGACCCGTCGGACCGGTCGAAGCTGGTGGTCCGCCCCAGATCCATGACCAGGTTCAACGCGGCATGTGCCAGCAGCCGGGCCTCGCTCGCGGCGAGCTCCGGCCGGATCGTGACCAGCAGCCGGACCCACTCCTCGACATGCTCCCGCTGGAGGCGGCGCAGCTCGTGCCGGTCCGGGGTCGGCAGGTTGTTGTTCTCGGCCAGGTAGACCGAGACCAGATCGTTGTGTGCGAACGTCAGGTCCACATAGGCGTCGATCAGCCGCCGCAGCGCGTCCGCCGGGCTGCTCGCGGTGGCCAGCGCACTCGTCGTGCTCGCGCTCAGGCGCTCGGCGGCACGGTAGTACACCGCCGCGAGCAGATCGGCCTTGCCGGGAAAGTACCGGTAGACCCCGGAGGCGTTGATGCCCGCGGCCCGCCCGATGTCGTCGATGCTGACAGCGTGGTACCCGAGGCGGTCGAACAGCCGGACGGCCTCGGTCAGCAGCGCCTCCCGCCGGGAGCCAGGCCGCATCGACGCGGAACCACCGCCGGCGGGTTCGCTGCCACCGGCCGTCGCGTGCCGCACCGCCGTGGGCAGGTCCGTCGTCAGCAGAGTCCACGCGGCGGTGCGCAGGATCTGCTCGGCACGGCTGTCGGCGATCGCGGCGCGGTGCGTCGAGATGCTGCCGATCGCGCTGAGCGCCGCTCGGCCGAGCAGCTCGGCGGACGGCCGCGGCAGATCGGGGCGGAGCTCCAGGAGCAGGTCGGTGATCTGGTGCACCAGGGCTGTCAGCGCGGCCCGGACCTCGCCCTGGTGCGCCGGTTCCAGGTAGCGGGCCTGCCACTGGTAGAGCGCACCCACCCGGCGACGCTGGACGCTCACCCGCGCCGTCGCCGTGAGCAGGCGGGCCATCCGCTCGGCGGCTTCGGCGCGTTCGGCGGGCTCGTCCCGCTCGGCCAGTGCCTCGTCGGCCGCGGTGACCAGCGCGTCGATCAGCTCCCGGGAAGCGTGCAGGAGGATCGCGTACTTGTTCGGAAAGTGCCGGTAGACGGCCGGGCCGCTGATGCCGACCGCGGCGGCGATCTCGTCGATGCCGACCCCGTGGTAGCCGCGCTCGCAGAACAGCTCCGCCGCGGCGAGGGCGATCTGCGCCTTGCGGTTTCTCGGTCGCGGCCGCTGCGGCGTGGTCCGAGCTGTCGACGTCGCCTGCACCTATGTCCCCTCGCCGCCGCACGGCTCCGCTCGTCGCCGACCGGGTTGGCCGGCTCGCCCAACCCGTCCACCCTCATCGGCCGCGGGTCCGTCCCATGGTGACATCACCCGGACGGGCACCGGCGCGCTCCAGTCCTCCCCAGCCGAGGAACATCTCGCTTTCAGACCCGTTGCCGCAGGTAGATGACGATCATTGCGGTGAGTTCGTCGACGATTTCCGCCCGCGGGATGGGCGGCTGGTCGAGGACGTAGCGAATCGTGACGTGCTCGACCGTGCGCACCAGGATCCAGGCGACGGTTCCCACCGCGCGGGCACTCCCGGCCGCTCCGACATCTCTGTCTGTCTCGGACGTCCCGGCAGGCTCGGGCGTCCCGGCTACCTCGGATGTCCAGGCTGTCCCGCGGGTGGGTTCCGGGGCGGCACCCTCGCCGGGCAGGCGCGGCAGCAGCGTCGCCAGCGTCGCCGTCACCAGCTCGTCGATGTGCCGCTCGAAGCCGGCCCGCTGGACGTCGACCGTCTCGGGCAGCTGGTACAGGACCCGGAGCAGCCCGGAGTCCTCCTCGAAGGCGTCGAGCAGTGCGACGACGTTCGCGCGGACCATCTCGGGCACCGAGGTGCCGAGGTTCGCGACGAAGGCGTGTGAAATGCGAGCACGCAGCTGCTCGGCGTAGACCTCGACGACCCGGTCGAGAATCGACTCCTTGTTCGGGAAGTACTGGTAGAGCGATCCGGGGCTGATGCCGGCGCGGGCGGCGATGCGGCTCGTGCTGGTGCGCTCGTAGCCGCGTTCCAGCAGGATCTCGCGCCCGGCGGTGACGATGCGCTCGACCATGGCGCGGGACCGGTCCTGGCGTGGTGCCCGGCGCATCGGCTCCTTGCGGGTGGGCACCCACGGCTTGCCGGTCACTGGGTGACGCCGGCCCGCGGGCCGGTCTGTGGCGGTGAGGGGGAGGGCACGGACGCGAATTGAACACGAATGGTTAGTCGTGTCAACATCCGTCCATGATCCTTCGCGTGACCGCGTGCAACACCGCCGTCCCGCCCGCGGCGCAGGCCACCGCACCGCAGGCTGTCGTCGTCGCGGCGCCGGCCACGACAGCGCGGACACCCATCCAGATCACGACCGCGACCGAGATGTCGCCATCGGGCAGCGTGCCGGGCGACTACCCGGCACGCTTCCGGTCCGCACCCGAGCGGTCGCACCGAATCGCGCGCCCGCTGCGGAGGGTGGCCCGGGTGAAGACGGACGACGAGGAGCTCCTGCACGAGATCGGCCGGCGCCTGCGCACCCGGGACGAGCTGGGGGCGCAGCTCGCCCGGGCGATGCGTATCCGGGATCGGGACGATCCCGAGCGGGTGACCTTCGCCCAGCTGCGCCAGGCGCTGCACCACGGGATCGGGGCCGTCGACGACCCGCCGCCCGCGCTGGCCCGCTTCTTCGCCGTGGTCGACGCGGTACCGGAGTGGGTCGACTTCGACCGGGTCGAGCGCGGTGCGCGGATCATGCGGGAGATGGGGCGCTCGGTCGACGACGTGATGCTGCAGCTGGCGCTGATCGGCGGCTACCGGTTCGGCGGGCCCCCCGACCTGTTGGTCGCCACCGGCGGACTGGTCGGCGCCACGGCCATGCGCCGGCTCGGGGAGACCCAGAAGTGGGCGCTGTCGGTGCTGGAGCCGAACGGGATGCGCCGCACGGGGGCGGGCTTCGTGGCCACCGTCCACGTACGGGTCATGCATGCGCTGGTGAACCACGAGTTCGAGACGAACGGCCGCTGGGACGCCGACCGCTGGGGCCTGCCCATCAACCAGACCGACGCGTCGGCGACTCTCGGGCTGTTCAACAGCACACTGCTGCTCGGAATCCGGGCGCTCGGCTGGATCGTGACCGCGGACCAGTCGCGTGCGGTCATGCACCTGTGGAAGTACGTGGGCTGGTTGATGGGCGTCGACGAGGACTGGCTGTTCGACACCGAACAGGAGCAGAACCGGCACAACTATCACCTTGTGCTGGTGCAGGCCGAGCCCACCTCGGCAGGCCCGGCGCTGGCCCGTGCGCTCGTCGAAGGCCAGCTCACCCGCGACCGGGGCAGACTGACGGTGCTGCGTAACCGCTATGAGCGGGCCCGCCTGCTCAGCATGCTGCGGTATTTCCTCGGCGCGCAGGGGCTGCGTGATCTCGGCCTGCCCTCGGCCGTGCCCTGGGCGGTGCCGCCGATCGTCGCCGCGAACCTGGTGCGCTCCGGTCTGCTGGTGCGCACCGCCGCCGGGCGGCGGTACCTCGAACGGGCCAGTCGCCGATTCGCGCGCCGAAACCAGCGGGCGATGTTCGGCGCGGCCACGCCGGAGGTCGGCGCCCTGCCGTCATGAGTGAGTTTCTGGGCGACCGGAATGCGTGTTGGCCAGACGCCGTTCCCGCTGTCCGGCCAACACGCGTGACGTCTTTTTTCTCAGGTCACGGCCATGGTCGGGAGACGTGGTTTCCTGGATATGTGGGCGGATTCTCTCAGAAGGGGCAGGTGGCCTGGTACTCCTCGACGTCCCCGAGGGCGCTCGCGGTCGGGCCGGGGCAGAGGAACTGGGTGTAGCGGGTGTCGTTGTCCACCCACCGCTTCGCCCAGGAAATCATCATCCTGGCGACCAGGCTGTTCGCCGCCTGCGGAAAGAAATGACTCGCGTTGTTGAGTTCGAGCAGGCTCTTCTCGCCGCTGAGCGAGTTGTAGAAGGGTGTCGAATGGGTGCTCATCGGGGCGACGGTGTCGGCCTCGCCGCCGATGATGAGCGTCGGGACGCTGACCTCGTTCCAGGTCTTGTCCGTGTTCCAGGGGGCCAGCGGCAGCACGGCCTTCAGCGAAGGCCGGTCGGACGCCGCTTCCAGTGAACCGCCGCCGCCCATGGAATGGCCGCCGACGGCGAGCCGGTTCGGGTCGATCCGGCTGGCGGCCGGGCTGTCCTCCACCGCCCAGTCGAGCGCGGCGAGCAGCTGGTCACCCCGCGACGGTGGATAGTCGAGAACCGTGTTCGTCTCGATACCGATGACGACGAACCCCTGCGAGGCCAGCCGCGGGCCGAGCCAGGAGATGCTGGACCAGCTGGCGGTATAGCCGGGCGAGAGCGCGATCGCGCCGAAGGTGCCCTGGCTGGTGTCGGTCGGGTAGTAGAGGGTGCCTCCGCCGAAGCCGGCGACCAGGGACGAGATGTTGTAGGTCGTCACCGCGAACGGGCCGGTGGTCGCGGTGACGCTCGCCTCCGTCGGGTTGGGCCCCTTCGCATAGGGGTTGACGTCGGCCTGCGCGGCCGGCGCCGCGGCCACGACGCCGGCGCATAAAGCCGCCGCGACGGTGCTCGCAAGAGCGAGCCGTAGCATTCTACGGGCTTTCCCCAGAATTTTCCCGGTGCGCATGAGAAATCCTCTCGTCGTGGGTTCTCCGAACCGCGACCGGACCTGGTCGCGGCCAGCACAAAGACGCCGATACGCGGGCAGTCGGTGATGACGCGACGTTTCGGCGGAAATCCGTGAACATGCTCAGGTGTGCGCGAACGCCGGTTGGGCGTCCTGGTGGACCTGCGGCTCCTGAAATTAGGAAGGGGCGCCGGGGTATTCGTGCGGCGCTGGACGTGCGTGCCCGAGAAGCCGGCGTGATGGTGGTGGCCGCCCTGGGGCAGGGGCGGCCGTCGCGCTGGTTGGCAAGCGCTTGCTTAGTTTGATCAGCATGACCGGAGGAGTGCGCCGCGTCAACCATTCACCGCGGGAATTACTGGAAATTCCGGTGGTAACGCCTGACAAGAGGTGGCCGGGATTTCAGCCCTCCGGTCGGAGCGTGGGGCGGTGCGCGGCCGGCATCCGGGGTGGCTGGATGTGCCGGCCGGACAGCCTCGCCGCCTCATCGTCCTGTCAGCCGCTGGCAGGCAGCAGCCCTCGGGGGCCGATGTGAAGGCGGGGGATACCTCACAGCTGCGCGGGAGACCCGTGAACGCCCAGGTAATGACGCATGAAGGATGTGGCGGGTCGGGATGCGCGGGAGGGGCGGCCGGGGTGAGCGTGCTCCTCGCCGGGTTCGTCGCCGGGCTTGTGCTGGCGACGCTCACCGCTCCGGTCGGTGTCTCGGGCGCGATGTTCCTCCTGCCGGTGCAGCTTGATCTGCTGTCCGTGCCGAACCCGTCCGTCACACCGACGAACCTGCTGTTCAACGTCATCGCGACGCCGGGATCGCTGCTCCGCTACCGGCAGCAGAAACAGCTCGCCGGCCCGCTGACCCGCCGGCTCGTCGTGGGCACCCTGCCCGGGGTGGTGCTCGGGGCTGTCGTGCGGGTCGTGTTCGCCCCGGGAGCGGGGGTGTTCCGCCTGCTGCTCGCCTGCCTGCTGCTGCCGCTCGGGACCTGGCTGTGCGTGCGCACCCTGCGCCCGCCCCGACCCCGCGGCGCGCACGCCGCCGCGCCGGGACTGCGCGCGGTCAGGCCACTCGCGACCGTTGTCGGTTTCGTCGGCGGCCTCTACGGCATCGGCGGCGGCTCCATCCTCGGCCCGATCCTCGTCGGGCGCGGCCTGCCGATCGCGCAGGTCGCGCCCGCCACGCTCGCTTCCACGCTCGTCACCTCGATCGCCGGCGCGGTGACGTACGCGCTGCTCGCCCTGGCCGCGCCCGGCAGCATCGCCCCGCACTGGGCGCTCGGGTTCGCCTGCGGCCTCGGCGGCCTGCTCGGCGGCTACCTCGGGGCCCGGCTGCAGCCGCGGCTTCCCAACGCCGCCCTGCGGCTGCTCCTCGGCGCCCTGGCGATCATGCTGGCGATCCTCTACTTCGCCCGGGCCACCTGACCGCAGCCGACCTGGTCCCCGCGCGGCGGAGTCACCGAGGCGCGCGGTGCGACGGGACGGGGAGATGCGGCAACGAGCCTGGCGGAGGTTCGGGCCGCGTCGACGCCCAGTAGGCGGTGAGCCCGTCGACGGCGCGGTTCACGATCTCGTCCACCGGGAGAGACGCGTCGACGGCCATGCCCGCCTCGCCGGGGCGCAGCGGTTCCAGCGCGGCGAACTGGGAGTCGACGAGGGACACCGGCATGAAGTGGTCCCGCCGGCCGGAGACGCGCTCGACGATCAGCTCGCGGGGTGCGTCCAGGTGCAGGAACCACGTGCCCGGGCCGCCCTGGCCGAGAACGTCGCGGTAGCGGGCCCGCAGCGCCGAGCAGGACGCGACGCCGCCGTCGCCGGCGGCCAGCCGGTCGGTGATCCACACGGCGATGGAGACGAGCCAGGGCAGCCGGTCCTCGTCGTTCAGCGGCTGCCCCGAGCTCATCTTGGCGATGTTCTCCGCTGGATGGAACACGTCCGCCTCCGCGTAGTCGACACCGAGCCGGTCCGCGAGCAGCTGGCCGACCGTGGTCTTGCCACTGCCACTCACCCCCATCACCACGACGATGGTCCTTCGCGCGCGTCCAGACAGGGTCACGTCTCTCCTCACCGGCGGAACTCGTTGCGCCAACGGGCCCGGTCCCGGTGGCCGGTGCGACAGTCTGCCGTCCGCACGGGTCGGCGAGGAGGGGCGAGTTCCGGATTCACCCCGCCTCGATCGCTCCTGATCATCCCGGGCGATGGTCGGATGCGCACGCCGGTCCCCCCGTCAGACGCCGATCATCGGGCGGGCCGCGTCGACGTCGGCGGGCCGGCGGGTCAGCTCGTCACGCAGCCGCTCCAGCGTCTGGCGCATGGCGACGGGCGTGCTGACGTCCCGGCCGCTGAGCCGTTCGAAACGCAGCACCAGCGCGGAGGGCGACAGCTCGAAGGTCTGGGTGAGGTGGGTGCCGCCGTCATGCGCGCGGAGCTGGAAGCGCCAGAGCGTGCTGTCGGGCTTGCTCCTGGTCCGCCGGGTGCGGTAGGCGAACTCCCGCCCCGGTTCGGCGGTCACCACCTCGCATTCGCGTGACCAGCGCATCCCGCGCGAACGGTTCCAGCCGCGGAAGCGGGCGCCCACGGCGGGCCCGGACGCGCCGTCGAGCCAGACGCACCGGTAGCACTCGGGGCTGTGGTGGGCCATGCCCACGACGTCGGCCACCGCCGCGTACACCTGGTCGGCCGGCGCGGGCACGAAGATCTCGGCGGAGCCGCGCAGGAGCACCGGGCCCGGGTCGACCACGAGGTCTCCGTAGGCGGTGGCCAGGCGACGCTGGTAGCCGGAACGGCTCGCGGAGAGCAGGAGCGGCAGGACGGGCCCGAGACCGGCGGCGACGTCCGCCGCGCGCTCGGGGTTCGCCGCGGCGAGCCACGGCAGCACGAACGACAGCCGCATCTTCGCGCCCCGGCTCATCCGCTTCTCGAGCTGGGTCAGTTCGTCGTCGGAGATCCGGTCCTCGATGGCCGGCACGACCAGTGCCTCCTCGGTGGTGAGGTGCTCGGCCATGAGGCTGTGCAGGCTGGCGGTTATCGCGGCGAGCGCCGCCACGCTCGAACCGTCGTTCCCGTCGTTCCCGTCGTTCCGGTTGTTCCCGGTGAGGCCGGTGGGGCCGGCGGGTCGGTTGGGTCTGGCACGTCCGGAGCTCTCGGCCGGCCCGGCGAGGTCGGCCAGCGTCGTGCGCAGGCGCTGGATCAGCAGATCGAGCCGGTCGTGGTCGGCGCTGAGGGCGTCGAGGGTGTCGAGGTCGCCGGAGCCGAGGCCGCGCTGGCGCAGCAGGGGCCACAGATGGTCGTCCTCGGCGACGTGATGGTGGTGGAGGGCGTCGAGGGCCTCGCTCACGTGCACTCGCAGCGCGGTGAGCTGCGCCGGGCCGGCGACGCGGCGGCCGGCGGCGAGCGACGCAGCGAAGTCGGCGATGCGACGCAGCTCCAGGCGGATGCCGTCGTGCATCAGAAGATAGGCGTTCGGATTGGCCATGGGAACGTCCTCCCTGAGATCGTTGTAGGGTGACGGTATTGAACCCAGGTCGACTGGAGTGAAATTGGTCGTGAAGCCGACCCGCGCCTACCGCTCGCCGCACCGCGCCGCGCAGGCCCAGGCCACCCGCGCCGCGATCCTCGACGCCGCCGTCGAGCTCTTCTGCGCGGACGGCTATGCCCGCACGACGATGCAGGCGATCGCCACGAAGGCCGGGGTGGCCGTCGAGTCCGTCTACGGGCTGGCGCCCAAGGCCAGGCTGCTGGAGCTGGCGCTGGAGCGGACCGTCGTCGCGGGTGAGAACACCCCACTCGCCCAGGAGGAGTCCTTCCGCGCCGCGCTCGACGCCGAGGACCAGCGTGATCAGGTGCGACTGTTCGGCGTCATGGCCGGGCGCCGGGCGAGGAGCTACGCCGCCATCAGCCGCGCCTACGTCCAGGCCGCGGCCCAGGACGAGGCCATCGCGGCGGCCTGGCACGAGCAGGAGCGGCGCCGGCTGCAGGACATGCGCCTGTTCGTCGAGGCGGTGGCCGCGCGCGGTGATCTACGCCCCGGGCTCACGGTCGAGTGCGCGGCCACTCACCTGTGGGCCGCGTGCAACTGGTACACGGCCTGGCTGCTGTACGAGGCGGAACCCGACCGCGACGAGGCCTCGGTCGCCGCGTGGTTCGAGGGGACGGCCGCCGCGCTGCTGTTGCCGTGAGCCCAGGCCCACAGCACCCGATCGGCACCCGATCTGCACCTGATCGGCGGCGTGCCGCGGCTCCCCGGCAGGTCCCGGGTCAGGCCGCCTTCACCTGGTTACGCCCGCCGTTCTTCGCCCGGTACAGGGCGGCATCCGCGGCGTTGGTCAGGGTGGCCACGCCGTCGCCTGGTGTCTCGCCATCGTCGTCGGCGGGGGTTGCCGCGGTGACCCCGATGCTGACGGTGATGATCGACTCGGCCGTCAGCGGGTGTGGTTCGGCGAGGTCCTCCACCGCGCGGCAGAGGCGCCGGCCGAGACGGGCCGCGGTGACCAGGTCGGTGTCGGGCATCACGACGGTGAACTCCTCCCCGCCGTAGCGCGCGGTGAGCAGCGCGTCGCCGACGTTCCTCTCGATGCAGGCGGCGACGCGCTGCAGGCATCGGTCACCGGCGGCGTGCCCGAAGTGGTCGTTGTAGAGCTTGAAGTGGTCGATGTCGATCATCGCGAGCGCGATGGGTGTGCCGTGTTGCCGGGCGCGCTGCCATTCGGCCTTCAGGACCTCCCCGAGGCGCCGCCGGTTGGCGAGCCCGGTCAGCGGGTCGGTGACCGACAGCCGTTCCAGCTGGCGGTTCGCGGCGGCGAGCTGCCTGTTCGTCGCGGCAAGCTCCTTGGTCCGGTCGGCCACCTTGCGTTCCATCGACGCGTAGACCCGGGCGTTGTCGAGCGAGACCGCGAGCTGCCCGGCGATGAGCATGATGCCCTCGAGGCGCTCGGTGGAGAACGCACCACGGATCATCCGGTTCTCCAGCAGCAGCATCGCCCGCAGGGTGCGTCGGATGGTGATCGGAATGGTGAGCAGCGAGCAGTGCTCGAGGCCGGCGAAATAGGCGTCACGCGCAAAGCGGTCGTCCCGCGCGGCGTTGGCGACGACGACGGGCTCGTGGGTACGGGCCGCGTAGCGGACGACGGAGGACGGCAGCACGCGACGCCGGCCGGCCTCGCAGAGCGTGATGGTGTCGCCGGAGTCGGTCGGCACCAGCCATGTGTCCTGCTCCTGGTCGTACAGCAGCAGATGGACGCTGGTGGCTCCGGTCATCTCGGAGAGAATGCCCGCGACCTTCGTCTGGAGACCGGCGACGCTGGTCTCGGAGCTGAGAGCCTGCGAGGCGGCGACGACGGCGAGCAGGTCCACGGTGCCGATCGCCACCGCCGAGCGGCGGCCGGGCCGCTCCGCCGCCGAGGCGACGGTCGGCTCCTGGGTCGCGGGCGTGATCTCGGCCAGGGTGCTGCTCCGCAGCCCCGGGTAGGCCCAGTCGAGCTGGCTGACCTTCGCGGTCGCGCCCCACTCGAGGTACTGGCGCCGGGCGGTCGCCAGGAGCGCATGGCCGGCCTCCTCCATGGCATGTGCCAGGTAGAAGCGTGCGGCGCGCTCCAGGACGAGGGCCCGGTGCCACGGGCGGATCCGGACGGAGACCTCCCTGAGCGCCACGTCAAACGCGTACGCCGCCTCATGGAAGTTCCCGACGGCCCACGCCCGCTCCGCCTCCACCAGGCGCAGCAGAGGCAGGAAGTTGGATGGTGCGTCGGCCGCGCGCGCGGCCAGCCATTCGATCGACGTGTCGAGCTCGCGCAGGGGGGTGTCGTGCTGCTCCGCATCCTGCGCACCCGCATCCTGCGCACCCGCGGCCCGTACCTGGGCCGCCAGGGCGATCGCGAGCGTCAGCCGCGCCACCGCCGCGGAGTAGTTCGTCTCGATCGCGAACCTGCAGGGCACCACGGCCGCGGCGTGGCGTGCCGCGTCGGCCGGGCGGTCCAGAATCGTGGCCAGGAGTGCCCGGGCCGCATGCAGGTTGGCCACGGAGAACGGGTCGCCGGCCAACAGGCTCAGCTCGGCCGCCTCGTCACCGGCCGATTCGGTGGCCTCGCCGCGCAGCGCCTGTATCAGCCGCAGGTATTCCCGGAACGCTCCCTCGGCGTGTCTGTTGCCGGTGCGCGCGGCGAACGCCAGCGCCTCGTCGACCGCCGCGGCGACGACATCCAGTGATGGCGCGCTGTCCAACAGCGCACCGAGCAGGGCCTGGTGGACCCAGCAGGCGTTCTGCAGGTCGCCGCCCCGCACGAGGCCCTCCAGCGCCTGACGGCCCTGGGGCGGAATGTCCTCCAGCGGCGCGAACCAGTGGCTGCTGGTGATCACATAGATGAACTGTGCCTGCCAGATCTCGGGCTTGTAGCCCAGGGTTTTCCCGACAGCAAGTATCCGTTGCAGGATGCGGTGCCCGGTGCGGTAGTCACCCCTGCGGACAATGGACACGATGGAGAGGTGGCTGACCGGGCCGATCAGGGTGCGATCCGGGCCGCGCTGCGCCCAGATCTCGAGCATCTTGATGCTCAGCCAGGCCATCAGCGTCTGGTCGCAGAAGAACGTCGCGACCATGAGCCGGTTGACGAGCCGGATGACAGCGAGCTCGTTCTGGTCGGTGACACCGGGCTTGCGAAGGTCATCTGCCTCGCTGGTCGTGTCGAGCCACCGCGGAAGCTCGTCAAGGCCACGGTCGGTCTCGGCGCTGACCGCGTCCTCGCCCGGGACGGAGACGCCGAGGCGCCGCAGCTGGCCGAGGCCGAGCCGCGTCGCCTCGATGGCGCGTCCCCGGTTGGTGAGACTGATGACCTGCACCACCGTGGCGGAGGTGAGCTGCGTCGGCCGGGTGCACAGCCGACAGATGGTCCGGTAGGTGTCGTCTGCGTCCTCCAGCCGGCCGAGGCTGTACAGCGCGGCCTGCCGCTCGGTGAGGACCGCGATCAGGTGGTCGGTGTCGGCGGGGTCGACGAGTTCGACCGCCGCCGCCAGGAACCGCTCCACCAGCGGGTAGTTGCTCAGCAGCTTCGCCTGCTCCGCGGCGCGGAGAAAGAGCGCGCCCACCGCCCGTCGTTCCTCGGTTCCCTGTACGGCGTCGACCACCGGCAGGTACTGCTCGGCTGCCGCGGCGAAGAGCTCCGGCCGGGCCGCCAGCCGACGCGCCAGGCGCAGCCGCCGGGTGGCCTGTTCCCTCGCGGGACGACCGCCCAGCACGGACTCCCGCGTCCGGTCATGGTGGAAACGGACGCTCGGATGGCCGTCGGACTCCCGCACCAGCAGACCGTCGGCCAGCGCGGGCGTGAGCAGCCGCTCGACCTCCTCCGCCGGCAGCCCCGTCGCGGCTGCCAGGACATCCAGTTCCACCTGGCCCCCCAGGCACGCCATCGCCGCCAGGAGCTCGGCGGTGTCCGGTGGCAGCGTCGCCACCCGGGCGGCCAGCAGCGCGGTCACCTCCACCCGGTCGAGCCGGCGGCGCAGTACCGCCGCATCCCATCGCCATCCGCCCGGACCCGGAGCCACGATGCCGTCGCGCCGCAACGAGTTGAGCAGCTCCACGACGTCGTACGGATTGCCGCCGGTCGACGGCGCGACCGCCCGGGCAAGCCGCGCGGCGGGTTCCGGAGCCAGGTGCAGCATGTCGGCGACCATGGACGTCTGGTCCGCGGGCGACAGGGCGCGCAGCCGCAGGCGCTGCGGGCCGGTCCGCTGGCCGCACCAGCGGGCGAGCATCGGCGCCAGGGGATGAGCGGCGTCGATGTCACTCTCCCGGTACGCGGCGACCAGCAACAGCCCGGCGATCCGCTCCTCACCGCTGAACACCAGGTCGATGAAGCTCAGCGGCGTACGCTCGGCCCACTGCAGGTCGTCGATGAAGAACACCACCGGCCGCGTGGCTGAGACGACGGCGCGCAGCACCTCGACCGGCGTACGGGACAGCCGCACCTGCGCCGTCATCGGGTCTCCGGGCTCGGGGGGAACCCTCAGCAGCGCTGCCAGCTCCGGCACGGTGGCCGTGACCAGGCCGGCGTTGGAACCCAACCTCCGCAGCATCCGCTCCCGCACCTGCGCCAGGTAGTCCTCGGGCTCGGCCAGCAACAGCCGGCCCAGTGCGCGCAGCCCCTGTCGGACCCCGTCATAGTCCTGGCCACGGCGGTACTGGTCGAACTTGCCCGCCACGAACCAGCCGTTGTCGCCGGCCACGATCGGTCGCAGCGCATTGACCAGGGACGTCTTGCCGACGCCCGGCGCACCCGTGACGAGGACCCCGTGCGAGCCCCCGGTGATGGCTTTGGCGAATGCCGCGTCCAGCTCGTCGACCTCCCGGTCGCGGCCGACCAGCCGGGAGGGCGCCAGCGGGCGCATCGGGAGATCGTGCTCGCCGGGGCGCACCGCCATCGCGCCGCGACGCACCAGCGCGAGATCGTGCGCCAGCCCGTCGGCCGACTGGTAGCGGTCGTCGGGTTCCTTCTCCAGCAGGTGCATGATGATGACGGAAAGGCCGGCGGGCACGGACGGATTGACTGTTCCCGGCCGCGTCGGGACCCGAGTGAGATGATCATGAATGATCCGGAACGGGTTCCCGGTGCCGAACGGCGGCGCCCCGGTGGCCAGCTCGTACAGGGTGGCCCCGAGCGCGTACAGGTCGGCTCGCTGGTCGACCGGGCGGCCGGTCCGCCCGATCAGCTCCGGTGCCAGGTAGGGCAGGGTCCCGACGGTCGCGCCGTGGTATCCGGGCTCCGGGCGGACCACCGGGCACGTCGTGGCGAGCGCGAAGTCGATCAGGTAGGGCGCCCCGCTTTCCGCGGCCACCACGATGTTCGCCGGGCAGATATCCCGATGGATCACACCCCGGTGGTGCATCCCCGCGACCGCGTGGGCCAGCGATTCGGCGAGAGCGATCAGCGGGTCCGGCTCCAGCGGGGTGTCCTGTGGGCACAGCGCGGTGCCGTCGACATCGGCCAGCAGGATCGATCCCGTGCACCCCGCCGGCCCGGAGGCGAGCTGAACGACACCCTCGACTCCCGCCAGCCGTTCGAGGATCTCTGTTTCGTGACGCAACCGCTGCTGTGCATCCGGGCCCAGCGGCTCCTTCTGGATCACTGGTCCCTTCGGCAGCACGACCCGGCTGACCCGGGTCCGGTCCGAGGCGTGCAACAGCACTGATCGCGCCGTCACCGTCGGCGGATCCCGGCCCGGGGTCATCCGCCTGGCAGCCATGTGTTCGCCCTTACGCCGCACCACGACCAGCTCACCTGTCTAATCTGCCCGCAAACACAACGGAACCAACGGGCGCGGTCGCCGGCGAGCGCCGGGGGGTGTGGCTCGGGGCGTGTGTCGCTTCGAGCGCAGGTGATGCGGGCCTGGTGGGGATCTCCCGCCGGATCCTCGCCCAGGCGGCGCGCTGGGCTCAGCTCATGCCGAGGTGGCCCGGGTCGAGGCCGGTGATGTCCCGCGCTCGGGGAGCCCGAGCGACCGCTCCCAGATCTTGTTGATCGTGTCGAGCAGGATCTCCCGGTCGTAGTCGGCGCCCTCGTAGGTCCAGGCCATGACCATCCGCTCGACCATGAGGGTCAGCGCGTGCGCGGTGTGCCGCGGATCCAGGTCGGGATAGGCCAGCCCGGCCGCCTGCCATCTGCTGATCGCCCTGGTCACCCTGCCCTGGAAGTGCTCGGCGACCTCGTGCCACTGGGCCTTGAGGCGATCGTCGTCGTCACGGGCCTGGTACACGGCGCGGAGCACGTGGACGTTGCGCTGGAAGGCGTCAATGTAGGCCCGGTTGACCTCCTCGACGCTGCCGGCCGGGTCGAGCTGGGTGCTGACGTGATCGGGCGCCAGGGTGGTCAGCTCGGCGGAGACGTCCTTCATGACCTCGTGCAGCAGGTCGTGCTTGGACCGGTAGTAGTTGTACAGCGTTCCGGAGGCCACCTTCGCCTCGGCGCTGATGTCGGAGAGCCGGGCGTTGTAGAACCCGTCCCGCTCGAAGACGACCCGGGCCGCCTCGGCGAGCCGCCGAGGCGTGGTCTCGCGCCGAGGGTCGTTGCGGGTTCGCCGGGGGCTCTCCGGAGTGTTCCCGCGTTTCCGGCCAGCGGTAGGCGTCGGCACAACCACTCCTCGTTCGTCGTCGTTTGATCTGGCGCGGGCGGGTCTGGACGCCTCCGCAAGCTGCAGCGATGGTACGAGCCCGGATGTCGCGGCGGGGCAGCCCGCCCAGTCAAGCGTGTTCGGCCGCTTCCAATCAAGAGGTTGACGTCATCCTCAGTTTTGGTCTAACTTCCTGGCCGGTGACGCGCTTCACACCGAGGGGCCGAGGGTGGGGCCGGGTGCGGGGGCGCCGCGTCACACGAGCTGGCATCGAGAAGCGGGGCACTTCATGCGATTAATCGCGCGGAAGCGATCAAGGGTTGCCGTCGGTCTGGCACTGGGCCTCGTGCTCACGGTGACAGCGGCCTGCGGCGGCGATTCGAAGGATTCGGACGACGCGTCGACGGGCCAGAACACCGCGACCGGCACACCGATCAAGGTGGGCTTCTTCAGCCCCGAAGGCGGGGTTAACACACTCCCCGGCGCCGTCGCCGGCATGAAGGCCGGTGTCTCGTACGTCAACACCGAGCTCGGCGGGGTCGACGGTCACCCGCTCGAGGTCGTCAGCTGCCCGATCGACGGCACGCCCGAGAAGACGATCTCGTGTGCCAACAAGTTCGTGCAGGACAAGGTCGTCGCGGCGTTCGACGGCTTCAACTACAGCTCGAGCGCAGGTGTCGACATTCTCGTCGACGCGAAGATTCCGCTGGTCGGCCAGATCGCGTTCGACCAGATCACGGGCAGCAAGGCCGACGGCCGGGTCTTCTTCGGCGCGCCGCAGGCCTCGTTCCTCGTGGGCGCGCTGCAGGGCTTCAAGGCCCAGGGCATGACCGCGGTGACCATGACCCTGGTGGACACGCCGTCCGGTCACAACACCGTGGACAACCAGCTCAAGCCGCTCGCGACCGCCCTGGGGCTGAAGGCGGAGGGGGTCTACTTCTCGGCCACCAACCCGAACTTCAGCGCGCTGGCCTCGACGATCGTCTCCACCAAGCCTGACGTCGCCGGGCTCGTCGCCTCGCCCAACGAGTCGGTCTGCACCCAGCTGGTCAGGAACCTGCGGTCGCTCGGGTACAAGGGCGGCGTCTTCCTCGCGGCCTGCACCGGCTTCATCGACGCGGCACCCAAGGACGCCCCGGGCGCGATGATGTACGCCCCCGGCTGGCTGCCGGGCTCGGAGAAGTACGCCCCGGCGGAGGCCGGCAAGCAGCTCGAGACGGCGGCGAAGGAAATCAAGGCGGCCGGTGGGTCGAAGGACTTCTTCGCCTACGGCCAGTTCGCCACCGTGGTGGACTTCGCCACCGGCCTCGCGACCGCGCCGTCAGCTGACGGGCTCACCGGTGAGACCGTGCTGACCACGCTCAAGGGCCTGAAGGACTTCCCGACCTTCCTCGGTTCGCCGGCCACCTGCGGCAAGCCGACCAGCCCGAACTGCACCACCCAGATGCTGCTGTTCAGCGTTCAGGACGACCTGACGCTGAAGCCGGTGGGCGACACCTGGATCGTTCCGTCCCCGCAGATCCTCTCCGCGATTCCGGGCGCGAGCTGAAGCTGAACGGAAGGAGCAAGACGTCCGCACCGCACCGGAAAGCGCGGTGCGGACGTCGGTTCGGCCGATGACCATTGTGACGCCGCATTCATGAGCGACATCCTGCAGTTCGCCGTTCTCGGGTTCTCGACCGGCGCCGTCTACGCGGTGCTCGGGTCCTCGCTGGTCAGCATCTACGTCGCGACCGGCATCATCAACTTCGCGCAGGGCTCGCTCGCGCTGTGGGGCGTCTGGCAGACCGCGGCCCTGCAGGCCAACGGGACGCTGGTCCTGCCCGTCGGGAGCTTCAAGCTCACCGACGGCCCGACGGACACGGTGCCCGCCCTCCTGATCGGCGCAGCCAGCTGCCTGGTCTGGGCGGTTCTCGCGCACTTCCTGGTGTTCCGCCCGCTGCGCCGGGCGCCTGTCCTCGGGCAGGTGGTCGCGTCGGTGGGCATGATGCTGCTCCTGCAGGCACTGGTGACCCTGCGGTTCGACGCCGACACCCTGGGGCTCGACCCGACCGTCCTGATCCCGATGCCGATCCTGCCGTCCGACACCTTCACCCTCGCCGGTGCCACCATCGCGGTGAGCAACCTGATTCTCGCCGGCATCGCCATCGCGATCGCCGCGGGCATGTGGGCCTACCTGCGGTTCACGAGGATGGGGACGGCCACCCGGGCCGGTGCCGAGGACGAGCGCGCGCTGCGCCTGCTGGGCTACTCACCGGACCGACTCGCGGCGCTGGTGTGGGGCGCGACCGGGTTCGTCTCCGGACTGATCGTGGTGCTCGCGGCGCCGGCCATCGGCGGTCTGGACCCGACGAGCTACATGTTCTACGTCGTCCCGGCGCTGTCCGTCGCCCTCGTGGGCCGCCTCACCTCCGTCGGCATCGTGTGCGCGGCGGGCCTGGGCCTCGGCGCGCTCCAGCAGATCCTGCTGTTCGGCACCACCAAGGACTGGTGGCCGTCCTGGGCGCAGGCCGGGGTCGGTGACGCCATTCCGTTCGTCATCGTCGTCGTCGCCCTCTTCGCGCTCGGCCGTGGCATCCCCGAACGCGGGAGCGCCGGGGTGGGGCGGCTCCCGCGGGTGTCGGTGCCGCGGCTGCGGCCGCTGCCGGTGGCGGGGGCCGTTGCGGTCGCCGGGCTGGTCATAACGCTGACGTCCGGCACCTGGCGGTTCAGCCTGGTGATGTCGGCGATCTTCGCGCTGATCGCGGTCTCCGTGGTGCTGCTGACCGGGTACCTCGGCCAGATCTCACTGGCAACCATGGCCTTCGCCGGTGCCGCCGGGTTCGCGCTGTCGAAGCTGACGACGAACGCGGGCGTGCCGTTCCCGTTCTCGCTGTTCCTCGCCGCGGTCGTGTCGACCCTGCTGGGGATCGTCGTCGGTGTTCCCGCGCTGCGGATCCGTGGCGCGCAGCTCGCCGTCGCCACCGTCGCGGCGGCGCTGGCCATCGAGGCCTTCGTCTTCAACAACCCGTCGCTGACCCCGTACTCGGGCGCGCTGATCAAGGATCCGTCCCTGTTCGGCTACTCGCTGGCGGTGCGCGAGGGGACGAACATCATCACGCTGCGCTTCTCCTACCTGGTGCTCGCGGTCGTGGTCCTGCTGCTGATCGCGGTGGCACGCCTGTTCGGCGGAGCCACCGGGCGGGCCTTCCTGGCCGTGCGCTCCAACGAACGGGCGGCTTCGAGCGCCGGCGTCGACGTGGCCGCGACGAAGCTGCTCGGGTTCGCGATCGCGTCGTTCCTCGCCGGTATCGGCGGTGGGCTGATCGGCTACAGCAGCGGTCAGCTGTCCGCGGCGTCGTTCACCGTGCTGGTCGGGCTCACCGTGCTGGCGATGACGTACGTCGGCGGGATCACGACCATCACCGGCGCCGTCATCGCGGGACTCGCCGGGCCGCTCGGCGTCCTCTATCTCTTCCTGAACCAGAGTCTCGACCTCAGCAAGTACTACACACTCATCGCCGCGCTCGGCATGTTGCTGCGCGCGGTGGTGTTCCCGCCGGACGGCGGCCCCCTCCAGGAATGGCTCGCCGCCAGGCTCCCACGCCGAACGCCCGCCCTGGCCACCGGCGCCGGCTCCGTCACCGCCGGCTCTGTTTCAGCGGGCTCTGTTTCGGCTGCCCCCGCCGCCTCCTCGGCCGAAACCGCCGCGACCAGCGCCGCGACCGTCACCAGCTCCACCGACTCCACCAGCTCCACCTCCGACACCGTGACGGCGGGCGACGCGGCGCCGTCCATAGCAGCGAGGTCCGCCGATGCCCGCTGAACCCGAATCGAAGCAGCGCCTGCTCACCGCCACCGGCGTCTCGGTCCACTACGGCGGCGTGCGGGCCAACGACGAGATCACACTCGCCGTCGACGCCGGGGAGATCGTCGGCCTCATCGGGCCGAACGGCGCCGGCAAGACGACGTTCGTCGACGCCATCACCGGGTTCACCCGGTACACGGGCACCATCGAGCTGGGCGGCACCGGCCTGGATGACGCCGGCCCGCACCGGCGCCGCCGCGCCGGCCTGGCCCGTACCTGGCAGGCCGGCGAGCTCTTCGGTGATCTCACCGTCGCCGAGAACCTGATCGTCGCGGTCGAGGGCGGCGGTGTCCGCGGCGCGCTCACCGACGTGTTCGGCCGCCGCCGGCGCACCGACCAGGCGGTGTGGAACGCGCTGGAGCTGGTCGGGCTCTCGGAGCTGGCGGAGCACCGGCCCGACCAGCTCACGCTGGGCCAGCAGAAGCTGGTCGGGGTGGCCCGCGCGATCGTCGGCACCACCCAGGTGCTGCTGCTGGACGAACCGGCGGCGGGCCTGGACACCGAGGAGAGCGTGGCGTTCGGCGGCGAGCTGCGCCGGCTGTCCGCGAGCGGCCTCGGCGTGCTGCTCATCGACCACGACATGACCCTCGTTCTGGACGTCTGCGACCGCGTCTACGTCATGGACTTCGGCCGGATCATCGCGGCGGGGACCCCCGCCGAGGTCAGTGCCGACGAGCGTGTCGTGGCCGCCTACCTCGGGAGCGCGGTGGCATGACCACACCTACCCCGGCCGACACCGAGACCTCGGTGGAGACCGCGACCGCCAGCACGACCGCGACCGCCAGCACGACCGCGACCGCCGCCGCCACGGCCACGGACCCGGCGGTCGAGCCGGCACTGGTGATCGAGAACCTCAGCGCCGGCTACCGCGGCGTGCCCGCCATCCGCGGGGTGAACCTGCGGGTCGACCCGGGCGACATCCTGGCGCTGCTCGGCCCGAACGGTGCCGGCAAGACGACCACCCTGCTCGCCGCCGCCGGCCTGCTGACCCCGCTGAGCGGCACCGTCACCGCGCTCGGGGCCCCCGTCAGCGGCCGGGTCGAACGGACCGCGCGGGCCGGCGTCAGCCTGATCCCCGACGACCGGGGCCTGTTCCACCGCCTGACCGTGACCGAGAACCTCCGTCTCGCCGGCGGCCGCGACGAGCTGGACCAGGCGCTCGAGCGGTTCCCGCAGCTGCGGCCGCTGCTCAGGCGCCGGTGCGGCCTGCTGTCGGGCGGTGAGCAGCAGAGCCTCGCGATCGCGCGCACGCTCATGCGCAAGCCCCGGGTGCTGCTCATCGACGAGCTGAGCATGGGGCTCTCCCCGATCGCGATCCAGGCGATCCTGCCCACGCTGCGCCAGCTCGCCGACGAGACGAACCTGGCGATCGTGCTGGTCGAGCAGCACATCGACCAGGCGCTGTCGATCGCGGACAGCGCGGTGGTCCTCCACCACGGCTCGGTCGCCCTGAGCGGCCCGGCGGCGGCGCTGCGCGAGGACCGTCAACAGATCCAGCGCGCCTACTTCGGCCGCTGATGCCGCCGGCCGACGACACCCACCACACCTCCGGGACCGGGGCATGACACTCAGACCCAGACAGCGCGCAGCGCTCGCCGCCATCTGCGACACGTTCGCGCCCGGCGACGGCGCGGGCCTCCCGCCGGCCAGCGCCCTCGGTGCGGTCGACATCGCCGAGGCGGTGGCGGCAGGCCTGCCCCGGGCCGCGGACCGTCGGCAGCTCGCGACGCTGCTGTCGGTGTGGGACACCCGCCTCGGTGGCCTCCTGCTCGGCGCGGGGCCGAGGCGGTTCTCCACCCTCGACCCCGCCGCCCGGCAGGACGTCCTGCTGCGGCTGGGGGAGTCGCCGGCGGAGCGGAAGCGGGTGCTGTTCCAGGCCCTGCGGATGCTCGCCACCTCGTCGTACTACTTCGCCCCGGGTCCGACCGGTTCGTCGCCGGCGTGGGAGGCGATCGGCTACCCCGGCCCGCTGGGCCCGCGCGACGGTGCCCCGCGCCCCCCGCTGGCGCCGCTGACGCCCACCGCGGACACCACCCTCGACTGTGACGTGGTGGTCGTCGGGTCGGGTGCGGGCGGCGGCACCGCGGCCGGGGTGCTCGCCGGTGCCGGCCTCGACGTCGTCGTCCTCGAACGCGGCGGGTACTACGACGACGCGGACTTCGACGGCGGTGAGCTGTCGGGCCTGAGCCGGATGTACGCGGCGGGGCCGGCGACGACGGCGGAGGGCCAGGTCGCCCTGGTCGCGGGTTCCTGCCTGGGCGGGGGGACGGTCGTCAACTGGTCCACGTCGCTGCCGACCCCGCCGCGGATCCGGGCCGAGTGGGCGGGGCTGGGCGCCAAGCAGTTCGACGACGACGAGTTCACGCAGGCGCTGGACGCGGTGAACCAGCGGCTGTCGGTCAACACCGACCACAGCCTCCCCTCGGCGCGGGACGCGGTGCTCGAACGCGGGCTCACCGCGCTCGGCTGGCACGTCGACGCGCTGCCGCGCAACGTCACCGGCTGTGACATGGCCGTTGAATGCGGGCGGTGTGGTCTCGGCTGTCGCCTCGGTGCCAAGCAGTCGGTCACGAAGACCTGGCTCGCGGACGCGCAGGCGCACGGTGCCCGGCTGGTCGTCAACGTCGACGTCCGCCGCATCGACGTGCAGGGCGGCCGCGCCGTCGGCGTGGAGGGTGTCACCCCGGACGGCCACGCGGTGAAGGTGCGTGCCCGGGCGGTCGTCGCCGCCGCCGGCGCCATCCAGACACCGGCGCTGCTGCGCCGGTCGGGCCTGTCCAACCCGAACATCGGCCGGTACCTGCGGCTGCACCCGGCGACCGCCGTCTGGGGCGTGTTCGACGAGCCGATCCGCCCCTGGGAGGGCGGTATGCAGACGCGCTACTCCCTGGAGCACGGCGACCTCGACGGCGACGGGTACGGCGTGATCTACGAGACGGGCCCGGGCAACCCGGGCGCCCTGCAGGGCTTCATGAACTGGCGGGGCGGCGGGGCACACCTCGCCGCGATGAAGGATCTCGCGCACACCGCGGGAGTCGGCATCATCACCCGTGACCGCGATCCCGGTGAGGTCCGGGTCGGGCGGGACGGTGAACCCGTGCCGCACTATCGGCTTTCGGCCCACGACACCGCGCACGTGAAGACGGGAATCGAGGGCGCCGCCCGCATTCTGGAGGCTGCGGGAGCACACCGGATATACTCGGCTCATCAGGCCGGCCCATCCTATGAACCGGGCCGGCGCGGGTCACACGGTGAATTCGTTGCCGCCTGCCACAATGCGGGTTATGGTCCGGGTGAATGCTCGATCGCGGCGTTGCACATCATGGGTACGGCGCGAATGGGTGACGCCCCGGACATGAGCGCGACCAACCCGGATGGCAGCATCTGGGAGCTGCCGAATGTCGTGGTGGCGGATGCGTCCTGTTTTCCCACCTCGCCTGGAGTTAATCCCATGGTCTCCATCGAGGCGATCGCCTACATGAATGCCCGACGACTGGCCGCCAGGCTTGCGTGACGGGCGGCACTGCCTGACGGACCCCCGTCTTCATCTCAGATCATCGGTGCTGGGTAAGGGCAAGGGGCCGGAACGAGTCCGTGATTGGTGGCCTTACCGGCGGCCGATGGATCCCAGGAGGAGCGAAGAGATGACCGACATCGCGTTACAGCGCGCAGCGATCGACGCCGAGATCGAAGGCCTGACCCTCGTCGGGGTCCTCGAACGCACGGTGCGCGAGCGCGGCACCGAGCCCGCCTACTCCGACCGGCGCCTCGCCGACGGGGCGGATGACGGCCGCGGCTGGCGGACCGTCACCTGGGCCGAGCTGGTCGACCGTGCCCGTGAGCTGGCCGCCGGCTTCCTGGACGCGGGCCTCGCACCCGGCGAGGCGGTGGCCATCATGGCCTCCAACCGGATCGAGCACGTCGTGGCGGACATCGCCACCGTGCTCGCCGGCGGCATCCCCGTGTCGGTCTACAACACGCTCTCGCCCGAACAGGTCGGCTACGTCGCCGGGCATGTCGAGCCGCGGATCGTCGTGCTCGAGACCGCCGACCACGCCGCTCGCTGGTCCGCGGTGCTCGCGGAGAAGTCCACGGTGAGCCAGGTCATCGCGTTCGGCACCGCCTTCGACGCGCTGACCGCGAGCGCCGACGCCGACGCCGACGCCGCTGCCGCTGCCGCTGCCGCCGGGTCCGTGGCGGTGGCGGTGGCCGCCGACGTGCGGGTCGTCACCTGGGACCAGGCGGCGGCCGACGGCGCGAGGGCGCTGGCACACCGCGACGCGGAGCTGGCGATCCGAGGCGAGGCCATCAAGCCGGACGACCCGATCACGATCCTCTACACGTCGGGTACGACGGGCCGGCCCAAGGGCGTCGTCCTCACCCATCGCAACATCTGGTTCGAGGCGGCCGTCTCGGCCCGCAAGGCGCACCTGGACGGGCCGGGCATCTCGGTGTCCTACCTGCCTTTCGCACACATCGCCGAGCGGATCCTCGGCCTGTACATCCCGCAGCTACAGGGCGGCCACGTCCACCTCATCGACGATCCGGCGGCGCTCGCCCCCGCGCTCGCCGAGATCCGTCCCACCCGTTTCTTCGGGGTTCCGCGGGTCTGGGAGAAGATCCGCGCGGGGATCGGGGCGAAGCTCGCGGCCGAGCCGAACGCGGCGAAGCGCGAGGCCGTCGCGCAGGCCCTCGCCATCGGGCAGGCCTATGTCGAGTCCACGCAGACGGGCCGGACGACGCCGCCGGAGCTGCGGGCGCGGTTCGAGGCGGTCGACGGGCCGATCCTGCGGCCGCTGCGTGCCGCCCTCGGCCTCGACCGGATCGAGTGGGCGTCCAGCGCCGCCGCGCCGATGCCGGTGGAGATCGCCCGGTTCCTGGCCGGCCTGGGCCTGAGCGTCTACGACGTGTACGGCATGACCGAGACGACCGCCTCGGCGACGGCCGGCGGCCCGGACGCGTTCCGGCTCGGCACTGTCGGCACCGCCCAGGACGGCATCGAGGTACGCATCGCCGACGACGGCGAGATCCTGGTACGCGGGCCGATCACGACACCCGGCTACCACCGGGAGCCCACGGCGACCGCCGAGCTGATCGACCCCGACGGCTGGGTGCACACCGGGGACGTGGGCGAGCTCGACGAGGACGGCTTCCTGCGGGTGGTCGACCGCAAGAAGGACATCATCATCACCTCATCGGGCAAGAACATCGCCCCGTCGAACATCGAGAACGCGCTCAAGGAGAGCCCGCTGATCGGGCAGGCGCTGGTGATCGGTGAAGGCCGCCCGTACCTCGTGGCGATCCTGACCCTCGACGGCGAGACGGCGCCGATCATCGCGCGGCGGCTCGGCGTCGAGGGCACGACGGTGGCCGAGCTCGCGGTCGACCCGGCGATCCTGGACGCGGTCGCCGCGGTCGTCGCGGCGACGAACGCGCGGCTGTCACGGCCCGAGCAGATCAAGGCCTACGAGCTGCTCACCGAGGAGTGGACCATCGGCGGCGAGCAGCTCACACCCACGCTGAAGCTGAAGCGCAAGGTCGTGATCAGCCGATACGAGGACGTCATCGCCGACCTCTACCAGAGAGGGCGCATGGCATGACCGATCCTTCCCAGACCGACCCGGCGGAGCAGACCGACCAGCCGGAGCAGACCGACCTCGCTGCGCAGACCGACCTTGCCGCGCAGGCCGACCTTGCCGCGCAGACTGATCTGGTCCGGCGCTGGACGGCGCTGCGGGAGTCCGCCGGGCCGATCGAGCCCACCGAGCTGGACGACCTGTGGGCCGCGCTCGCCCCTGTCGACGCGGGCGACATCCTGGGCCAGTGGCGCGGCTTCGCCTTCCCCACCGGGCATCGGATGGGCCGGCTGCTGGTCCGCAGCCGCTGGTACGGCAAGCGGTTCGTCGCCCTGGACGACGCGGTGCCGCTGCTGTGCGTCGGCCCGGACGGCGAGCTGTTCTCCGACGTCGAGTCCGGCAAGGGCCTGGCGAGCCTGTGGAACGTGGAGTTCCGCGGCGAGGTGACAGCGACGATGGTCTACGACGGAATGGCCGTTCTCGACCATTTCAAGAAGGTCGACGACCGTACCCTGATGGGCATCATGAACGGCAGGCCAGGCCTGGTGCTGGACAACGGCCGGCATTTCTATTTCGGGTTGGAACGGGACTGAGTCGTCCGCGGCCCGGACCACGAGACGACATCGCTGAACGGAGAATTCGATGAGTGGCGTCTACGCGACCCGTCGCCCCCTGTACGAGGACGAGCACGAGGAGTTCCGCTCCACTGTCCGTGCTTTTGTCGACAAGTACGCCAGGCCGAACGCCGAGCGCTGGCAGGCGGAGGGCAAGGTCGACCGCTGGCTGTTCCAGGAGGCCGGGAACGCGGGCGTCCTCGGGTTCAACATCCCGGAGGAGTACGGCGGCGGCGGGACAAAGGACTTCCGCTTCAACGCGATCGTCGCCGAGGAGCTCGGCCGCAACCCGGTCTCCGACGGCATGGCCGGTGTCGGCCTGTCCAACGACATCGTCATCCCGTACTTCATCGACCTGACCAACGACGAGCAGAAGGCCCGCTGGCTGCCCGGCATCGCGAAGGGCGACCTGATCGTCGCCGTCGCCATGACCGAGCCGGGCACCGGCAGCGACCTCGCCGGCATCCGCACCAGCGCGGTGCGCGACGGCGACCACTACATCGTCAACGGCAGCAAGACGTTCATCTCGAACGGGCAGAACGCGGACCTGGTCGTCACGGCGGTGCGTACCAGCGAGGACCCGCACAAGGGCCTGAGCCTGATGGTCATCGAGGCGGACAGCCCCGGCTTCGGGCGGGGCCGCAACCTGGAGAAGATCGGCCTGCACGCGCAGGACACCAGCGAGCTGTTCTTCAGCGACGTGCGGGTGCCGGTGGAGAACCTGCTCGGCGCCCAGGGCAGCGGTTTCCTCGGGCTGATGAGGAACCTGCCGCAGGAACGCCTCTCGATCGCGGCCGGCGCCATCGCGGCGACCGAGGGCGTGCTCGAGCGCACGCTGTCCTACGTCACCGACCGCAAGGCGTTCGGCCAGCCCATCGGCACCTTCCAGAACACCCGGTTCCAGCTCGCGGAGATGGTGACCGCGGCCCGGGTCAGCCGCATCTACATCGACGACCTGATCACCCGGCACACGGCCGGCGAGGTGACCGCGGTGGAGGCCGCCGCCGCGAAGTTCTGGACCACCGAGCAGCTCGTCGACATCGTCGGGCGCTGCCTGCAGCTGCACGGCGGCTACGGCTACATGCTCGAGTACCGCATCGCGCAGGACTACCTCGACTCGCGCATCACCACCATCTACGGCGGCACGACGGAGATCATGAAGGAGATCGTCGGCCGCGACCTCGGTCTGTGACGCGAAAAGACCTGCTGAGAAAGGAAACCTCGTGTCCGAGGCGTTCATCTACGATGCCGTGCGCACCCCCCGCGGAAAGAACCGCGGCGGGGCGCTGCACGGCACCAAGCCGGTCGACCTCGTGGTGGGCCTGATCCAGGCGCTGCTTGAGCGCAACCCCGGCCTGGACCCCACCCAGATCGACGACATCGTCCTCGGCGTCGTCTCCCCGGTCGGCGAGCAGGGCGGCGACATCGCCCGCACCGCGGCGCTCGTCGCGGGGCTGCCCGACGTCGTCGCCGGTGTGCAGGTCAACCGCTTCTGCGCGTCCGGCCTGGAGGCGGTCAACCTGGCGGCGCAGAAGGTCGGCTCCGGCTTCGAGAGCCTGGTGCTCGCCGGCGGCGTCGAGTCGATGTCGCGGGTGCCGCTGGGCTCCGACGGCGGTGCCTACGTGCAGGACCCCACCACGGCGTACGACTCGTACTTCGTCCCGCAGGGTGTGAGCGCCGACCTGATCGCGACTCTGGAGGGCTTCACCCGCGAGGACGTCGACGCGTTCGCCGTCCGCTCCCAGGAACGCGCCGACACCGCCTGGCGTGAGGGGCGTTTCGCCCGGTCGATCGTCCCCGTCACCGACCTCAACGGCGTGCTCCTGCTCGACACCGACGAGCACCGCCGGGCCGGCACGACGGTCGAGAGCCTCGGGAAGCTCAAGCCGTCCTTCGCCGCCCTCGGTGACCAGGCCGGTTTCGACGCGGTCGCGCTGCAGAAGTACCACCAGCTCGAGCGGATCGAGCATGTGCACCACGCGGGCAACAGCTCCGGCATCGTCGACGGCGCGTCGCTGGTCGTCATCGGCGACGCGGCGGTCGGTGAGCGCCTGGGCCTGACCCCGCGCGCCCGCATCGTCGCGACGGCCGTCGTCGGCTCCGAGCCGACGATCATGCTCACCGGGCCGACCCCGGCGACCGAGAAGGTGCTCGCGAAGGCCGGCCTCACCGTCGACGACATCGACCTGTTCGAGCTCAACGAGGCGTTCGCCGCCGTCGTCCTGAAGTGGCAGCGGGACCTCAAGATCCCGGCCGAGAAGGTCAACGTCAACGGCGGCGCCATCGCGCTCGGCCATCCCCTCGGCGCCACCGGCGCCATGATCCTCGGCACCGTGCTCGACGAGCTCGAACGCACCGGCGGCCGCCGGGGCCTGGCGACGCTGTGCGTCGGCGCGGGCATGGGCATCGCCACCGTCATCGAGCGCGTCCCAGCGCGTCCCAGCGCGGATCAGCGGGTCTAGGAGAGACACAGATGGTCAGCTCAGGCATCAGGTACAGCCATGGCGCGGACGGCATCGTGACCCTGACGATGGACGATCCCGACGCGCCGGTGAACACCATGAACGACAACTTCATGCTCGGGCTGCGTGAGGCGGTCGACCGCCTCGAGTCCACCCGCGAGGACGTCGTCGGCGTGCTCCTCACCTCGGCGAAGAAGAGCTTCTTCGCGGGCGGTGACCTCAACCGGCTGCGCGCGGGCTCCGCCGAGCAGGCCGCCGAGGAGACCGACTACATCAACAGCATGAAGGCCGACATGCGCCGGCTGGAGAAGCTCGGCAGGCCGGTCGTCGCGCTCATCGGCGGCGCCGCGCTCGGCGGCGGGCTCGAGGTCGCGCTCTGCGCCCACCACCGGATCGCCGCGGACGTCCCCGCCACCCTGATCGGCCTGCCCGAGGTCTCCCTCGGGCTGCTCCCCGGCGGCGGCGGGATCTCCCGCACCGTGCGGATGATGGGCCTGCTCAAGGCGCTGCAGAAGGTGATCCTGCCGGCCACGAAGTTCGGCCCGATCGCGGCCGCCGAGGTCGGGCTCGTCGACGAGGTCGTCGCCGACCCGTCGGAGCTGGAGCCCCGCGCCCGTGCCTGGATCGCGGCGAACCCGGCGCCGGTCAAGCCGTGGGACGTCAAGGGCTTCACCCTGCCCGGCGGCGACGTCCGCAGCCCGCAGGTCGCGACGACGCTGCAGACGCTGGCCTCCCTGCTGCGCAAGCAGTCGCGGGGAGCGCCGGCCCCGGCGCCGCGGGCAGCGCTGGCGGCGGCGGTCGAGGGCGCCTACGTCGACTTCGACACCTCCTCGCTCATCGAGACGCGTTACCTGGTCCACCTCACCACCGGTCAGATCGCCAAGAACATGATCAAGGCGTTCTTCTTCGATCTGCAGCACATCAACTCCGGGGGCAGCCGGCCCGCGGGTCACCCGAAGTACACGACCCGCAAGGTCGGCGTCGTCGGCGCCGGCATGATGGGCGCCGGCATCGCGTACGTGAGCGCCAAGGCCGGCATCGAGGTCGTCCTCAAGGACGTCACCGTGGACGCGGCCGAGAAGGGCAAGGACTACGCCCGCGGCCTGGAGGCCAAGGCACTCGCCCGCGGGCGGACCAGCCAGGAGAAGTCGGACGCGCTGCTGGCAAGGATCATGACCACCGACAGCCCGGCCGACTTCGCCGGCGTCGACCTCGTCATCGAGGCGGTCTTCGAGTCGATGCCGCTCAAGCAGGAGGTGTTCCGCGAGATCCAGGAGATCGTGGAGCCCGACGCGGTCCTCGGCTCGAACACCTCCACCCTGCCGATCACCCTCATCGCCGGCGGGGTCAAGCGCGAGAACGCGTTCATCGGCATCCACTTCTTCAGCCCCGTCGACAAGATGCCGCTCGTCGAGATCGTCCGCGGTGAGCAGACCAGCGACGAGACGCTTGCCCGGGTCTTCGACTACGTGCGGCAGATCCGCAAGACGCCCATCGTCGTCAACGACTCCCGCGGCTTCTTCACCTCCCGGGTGATCGGGAAGTTCATCGCCGAGGCCATCGCCGCCGTCGGCGAGGGCGTCGACCCGGCGAGCGTCGAGCAGGCGGCCACCCAGGCCGGCTACCCGGTCGGCGCGCTGCAGCTGCAGGACGAGCTGACCCTCACCCTCACCCAGAAGATCCGCATCGAGACCCGCGAGGCCCAGGAGGCCGCCGGCCGCGCCTGGGACCTGCACCCCTCCGAGCCGGTCATCGACTGGATGGTCGAGCAGGGGCGGGCCGGGCGCCGCCAGGGCTCCGGCTGGTACGACTACGACGACTCCGGCCGGCGCCTGGGCATCTGGGCCGGCGTGCGCCAGCAGTTCGGCTCCGGCCGGACCGTCCTGCCGTTGAAGGACCTGCAGGAGCGGATGCTGTTCGCCGAGGCGCTCGACACGATCGACTGCCTCGACAACGGCGTGCTCACCAGCGTCCCCGACGCCAACATCGGCTCCCTCTACGGCATCGGGTTCCCCGCCTGGACCGGCGGAGTGCTGCAGTACGTCAACCAGTACGACGGCGGGCTCGCCGGCTTCGTCGCCCGGGCCCGTGAGCTCGCCGCCGCCTACGGCGACCGTTTCCTGCCGCCGGCGTCGCTGGTCGAGCGGGCCGAGCGCGGGGACGAGTACCGGTGACCGCGGTGCCCGCACCGGTGAAGGCGATGCCGCTGCCGGTGCCCGGAACGCCGGAGTCGGTGGCCCCGACGCCCCGGCTGCGCACCCGCATCACGGAGATGCTCTGCATCGAGCATCCCGTGGTGCAGGGCGGGATGATGTGGGTCGGCCGGGCCGAGCTCGCCGCGGCGGTCTCCGAGGCCGGTGGCCTCGGCATCGTCACCGCGCTCACCCAGCCGACGCCGGCCGATCTCGCCGCCGAGATCGCGCGGACCCGCAGGCTCACCGACAAGCCGTTCGGCGTCAACCTGACGATCCTGCCGTCGATCAACCCGCCGCCCTACGACGAGTACCGGCGCGCGATCGTCGACTCCGGCGTCACGATCGTCGAGACGGCGGGGTCCAGCCCCGAGCCGCACATGGACTTCTTCCACGAGCACGGCGTCCGGGTGATCCACAAGTGCACCAGCGTGCGGCACGCGGTGAAGGCCGAGCGGGTCGGTGTCGCCGCGGTGTCGATCGACGGCTTCGAATGCGCCGGTCACCCGGGCGAGGACGACATCCCCGGCCTCATCCTGGTGCCGGCCGCCGCCGACGCGCTGACCATCCCGTTCCTCGCCTCCGGCGGATTCGCCGACGGGCGGGGGCTCGCCGCCGCGCTGGCCCTCGGCGCCGACGGCATCAACATGGGCACCAGGTTCATGTGCAGCGAGGAGTCGCCGATCGCCGAGGCGGTCAAGCGCCGCATCGTCGAGGCGACCGAGCTCGACACCGAGCTGATCTTCCGCTCGCTGCGCAACACCGCGCGGGTCGCCCGCAACTCGGTCAGCGTCGAGGTCGTGCGGATCCTCGCCGACGGCGGGACGTTCCCGGATGTCCAGGGGCTCGTCGCGGGCTCCCGTGGCCGCCGGGTGTTCGACGACGGGGACCTGGAGGCCGGCATCTGGACCGCCGGCCTCGTCCAGGGCCTCATCCACGACGTGCCGCCGGCGGGGGAGATCGTCACCCGCATCGTCCGTGAGGCGTACGAGGCCCTCCACGCGAACCTGGCGAAGTTCCGCGCCTGACCGGCCCGTCACCGGCTGCCCGCGAACCGCGGGGCTCCGCGGGGATCCGCCACCCGCGGAGCCCCGCACCCTCGGGACTCTGCCATCCGCGCGGCACCGTGGAGCGCAGCCGGGACGGACGGATCGGCGGGCGCCCATCCAGCGCGGACGGGCGCTCATCCAGCACAGAGACGGGCGCTCACCCAGCGCAGAAGGGAACCTGCCGATGCGAGCGGCGGTGCTTCGCGAAGCGGGCCGGCTGGCGATCGAGGATCTCGACGTCCCCGAGCCCGGGCCGGGCGAGGTCCGGGTCCAGGTCCGGGCCACCGGGGTCTGCCACACCGACCTCACGGTCGTCGAGGGGAAGATGCCCATCCCGCGGCCGGTCGTGCTCGGCCACGAGGGCGCCGGGGTGGTCGACGCCGTCGGCGCGGGCGTCGCCGACCTCAGCGTCGGTGACCACGTCGTCCTGACGATCACGCCCGGGTGCGGGGTGTGCCGGCAGTGCCAGCTCGGCGCGCTCGGCCTGTGCGAGGTCGCCGCCCCGCACATGATCGACGGCCGGCTGTCGCACGGCCAGCAACGGCTCACCAAGGGCGCCGAGCGGATCAACCACTTCGCGCTGCAGTCGTCGTTCGCGGAGTACGCGGTCGTCGACCGCCGGTCCGCGGTGAAGGTGCCCGACGACGTGCCGTTCGACATCGCCTGCCTCACCGCCTGCGGCGTCTCCACCGGCTTCGGCGCGGCGGTGGTCCGGGCCGGCGTCGAGGCCGGCGAGACGGTGCTGGTCATCGGCGCCGGCGGGGTCGGCCTGGCGACCGTGCTCGGCGCGGTCACCGCCGGCGCCGGCCGGGTGATCGTGGCCGACCGCAGCGCGGCGGCCTGCCAGCTCGCCGAGGCCCTCGGCGCCACGGACAGCATCGTGGTGGACGAGGACACCAACCTGGTCTCCCGGGTCCGCGCGCTGACCCGCGCCGGCGGTGGCGTCGGCAGTGGTGGCGTCGACGTCGCGATCGACGCCGTTGGCACCGGGGGCACCGCCGCGGCGGCGTTCAACGCGCTGCGCCGGGGCGGGCGCGCGGTGGTCGTCGGCGTCGCGGACCCCCGGGCGACGGTGTCCGTCCCGCTGTACCACCTGATCGACCAGCGGGTGCTCACCGGAAGCACGAACGGAAGCATCCGCCCCCAGGTCGACATCCCGCGGATCCTCGACCTCTACCGGGCCGGCCGGCTGCCTCTCGACCGCCTCGTCACCCGCCGCTACCCCCTGGCGGACATCGGCCAGGCGATGGCCGAGCTCGGCGTCGAACCTGGCCGAGCTGTGATCACCTTCTGAGCGGCGCCCTGAAAAGTGGAAGGCCGGCGGTTCGACCCCGTCCTGGTCGACCATCTTCGGCCGGTTTTTTTGTTCTCTGTCGAACAGATTGAAGATCCTTTGCGTGGCAATGGATGTAGCAACGCGAAACTCCGGACGTCTACCGCGTACCCCCGCTGAGCTGCGTTAGTGCTCTGAATCTAACCGTCCGCCTTGGGGGTCGGTGCTACGATCGTCGCTGCAGCACGCCCAGTGGGACGCCGGCTCATGGTAGTGAAGTCTGGGTACATCCATCCTGGGCGGAGGAGCAGAATTGTGGCAGGCGACGTTCCGCTGTGCCGGCGGGCGGTTTGCGGCGTGCTCTCCCCGGCGGCGCCTTTCAGGGTCTGTTGATATGGCCTATCGGCCCGCCAAACCTGGAAGGTTCGATCATTAACCTAGGAACTTATCTCAATCAGCTTTTGGTGCACCGACAGCGTGTCTGGGTGATCGGCACCGAGAGTGGAGGTGCGACGCTCGACGACTCGTTCGTACAGTGCTCGCGCAGCCGCGAGGTCCTCCAAGCCGCGCAGCGTTTCCGCCAGGCCAACCATTGCCTTCAAGGTGTCAGGGTGATCATTTCCGAGAGTGGAGGTGCGACGCTCGACGACTCGTTCGTACAGTGCTCGCGCAGCCGTGAGGTCCTCCAGGCCACGCAGCGATTCCGCCAATCCGGCCATCGCTCTCAGCGTGTCCGGATGATTCTCGCCGAGAACATCACTACTTTTTTCGAGAGAATCTCCATAGCTTTCGCGGGCCGCGGTAAAATCTCCGAGTAGGTAGAGCGACTCGGCAAGTCCGTTCTGTGCGCTCAGGGTGCGGGGGTGCAGGTCCCCCAAAACAGCGGAGCGTCTCTCGAAGACCCACGAGTACAGATCGCGAGCGGCCACGTAGTCGCGCCCAACTCTGTGCGCATGAGCAAGATTAGAAGCTGAGGTCAGAGTGTCTGGGTGGTCTTCTCCAAAGATTTCCCGTCGACGCTCCAGGGTCCATTGAAATATGCCTCGGGCGGCTTCGTAATCGCCCATATCGCGTATGGTTGCACCCAGGTTTGCCGCTGCCTTGACCGTGTCCGGATGATTCTCTCCAAGAATCTCGACTCGACGCTCCAGGACGTGCTCCTCCATCTTTCTGGCAGTCCTGTAGTCGCCTGTTGACCATATTGTGTGGGCGAGTCCGAGTTCGGCGCTCAGTGTATCCAGGTGATCCGATCCAATGGATTCCGACCAGCGATTATGTACTTCCCGGGCAAACGCAATGCTACTTGTATAGTCTCCGGCGGATCTCAGATACCGGATCACCCACAGGACCAGTTCGCGGCATGCTGGATCGTCCGCACTGACAAGATCTGTGGCAATGACGTGAGGGTAGAGCCGTGCATATCTTCGCCACCCCTCAGGTGTCGTTCGCTCTGCAGGGTGACCGGCCGCGAGTAGCTTATGTGCCGCAGTGCGCAGTAATGTCCTCTCGGAGGCGCCCGATTCCTCCCGAAGCACCGCCTGGACCAGGCGATGCATTACCACGGCATCTCCGATGCGTCGCACTAGGGCGAGCCTGACTAGAACCGAGATCGCAGATCTTAGCCTTAATGGACTTTCCACGGCCCGGCCAAGCTCCTCGGGAAGAAATTCTGCAGCCTCCGGCTTCAGTAGGTCTATTGGAATCGCTTCCGGACCGAAATGGGCCCAAAGTTTTGCCAAGGATGCCGCAACGGGATCATCCAACTTATTCAAGGCTACGGACCACGTCATCGAAATCGGTTTCTGTCCGGGCGGCGCCCCATGGGACATGATCTCCTTTGTCTGTCGCTGCAGGTAACCAATATACTCGGCGACAGGCATGCCGGTTTCTGCCAGCCACGCACCCGCCTGCTCCAGCGCAAGGGGAAGACCGTCCACGGCGGTTGCTACGGTGCCTGCGTCTACGGCCCCGATTTCATGGGCGCGCGCCCTCAGCAATTCAATTGCTTCAGAATGTGGGAGCACGTCTATTTCGATAGGCTGAGCGAAGGTCGACCATCTACTATCGCGCGAGGTCAGGACTACATGTCCGCCCTGGCTTGCCGACGCCGCCGAAAGGAGGCGACGGGCCTGATCCAGAGACTGGAGGTCGTCTGGCCCGGATACGTTGTCAACGATGATCAGCCAGGACGGGTAGTCAAACCCCCGTCGAAGTGTCTCTATGGCCCTCGTTGCAGATTCCTCCGCCTGACCTGGAACATGAACAGAGATGCGCTCGGCTAACTCGGCCAGGCCGGCGACAAAGAGGGTTGGAAACTCGGCGTTGATCCACCAGACCAGGTCATACGAGCGGGCGTGTCGGTAAACGTACTCGACTGTTAGCTGAGTCTTTCCCACGCCGCCCATGCCGTGAAGTGCCTGCGGGAGGACCGAAACCGTCCCGCGATCTTCAAGAAGCCTTTCGCGTAGCAAGGAAATCTCTTGGCTTCTACCCACAAAGTTCGGGTTGCGCGGCCAATCAACTCCCCAGATAATCGGACTCTTCGCTGGAAATCTGGCGCTCCTCGACTGCAATAGTGGATACGGAGGCAGTCGATCAGGCTTCCCTCGGGTATCCGTCGCTAGGGACCGCACGGCTTGCTGTAAACGTTCGCGTGCGGCATTTTCGCCGATCCCCCAGATCTCGATACCGACTACAGAGCTGAGGATTCCCTCGATCCTACAGTCCTCGACTGCAACAGGGAAAAGCATCCTCAAGCGCCCGCCTGGATCCCTGCCCAGGGTTGCGTAGCTCTGCAGAAGATCCCATTCAGAGTTCAGGTATGACGTTGATACAACTGCTATGACTCGTGTGGAGGCGGCAAGTGCCTCGTCGAGGCGCGCCACACGATTCTGGCCCACCAGGAAATCCCAGGACTGCAATATTACGGAAAATCCTTCTAATTCCACTTGCCAGGCAATCCATTCTGCCCAGGATACGTCTTCCTGTGCATAAGAAACAAAGAAGTCTGATGTCGGAGCCTCCGTAGACCCCTGTCCCCCGTCCGTCATGTCTCATATGCTCCCACGTTGGAGTCTCCCAAGTAGGTAAGTCGGAGCATGGTCTCGTAGAACATGGGGTGTCAGAACTAGGCCACCGGTGTTGACCTGGGCTTTGAGTGACTTGGCCGTATTTGTTGATCAGGCCGCCGGGGGGCGGGCTGGCGCTTGATCTGTCTCTGGGTCGGATCCGTGGTCAGGCCATGGTGGCTGAAGACTGCAGCTACGGCGGGGTCGTCGTATGTCGTGTGCCGTTCGCACTCGTTCAGAACAACGCGCAGGTGCCCGCTCACAGAAGATCGACATCCGGTTCGGTGACTTCGGTTCGAACGGCTCGGACGAACCGTTCCGCGTGGGGCCATTCGTTCGCTGAGCCTGGGATAGGGTCTCGGCAGCAGAGCGGCCGGTGTCGGTGAGGACGGCGTCGGAGTCACGCGGTGAACCGACCGGCTCGGTCGCGGATCAAGAAACCGCATGGGCTGGACAGCAGGTTTCGTGCGTACGAGGCCGGCGACCCAGTTGAGGCGTATGTCCAGTCGCGTGGCCAGCTTCACCAGGCGATGGCCGAACGGATCTGGTCTCCGGATGCACTCGGCCTTCCCCTTCCGTCTACCGCGGCTGGCGCTCCCGCGTCCGCTGTGGACGCCGGCCGCGCCGGCGGGACTTCGTTTCGAGTGATGGGCGGCCGGTTCGACCGTCCGCCGCGTGGTGCTGGACTTTCGCACTGTTCGAGGCGACCGCGGGATCTCCTTGTTCTCATGCTCGGCCCCAGGGGGTCCAGGTGCCTTCGTGTACGGACGTGAGAAGCGGGTGCAGTTCGGCGGCCTCGGTCAGCTGGCGCGGTCAGGCCCTGCGAGGATGAGCCGTGTCCTGGCGTTGGTCCCCCCGCGTGGCGGCTTGCATCGGCCTGATCGTCTCCGTGTTCACCGTGGCCGGCTGCGCGCTGGGCGGTGCGTCACCGGCCCACCGGACCGCGGGCCCGTCTTCTGGCACCACCCCCAGCACCACTCCCGGAGCCACCGCCACGCCGGCCGGTTTCGATGTCCGGGCGGAGAACAGCCGACCCGGCGCCGACTGCGGGCTGATCCAGCTGGGCCCGCAGCACGCCGTAGAAGGCTGGACCGACCGCGTCAGCATCACGCCGGGTGAACCGGTGCGGCTGTTCGCCTCGACGACGGCGCCCTCGCTCACGATCTCGGTGTTCCGCATCGGCTGGTACGGCGGCCGAACGTGTCGGCTGATCACGACGACCGACCCGATCCCCGGCGTCCGGCAGGCCGATCCGACCCATGCCGCCGGGGTGAACACGATCTCCGCGGCGGCGTGGCAGCCCACCGCGACCTTCAGCACCGGTTCCTGGCCGCCCGGGAACTACCTGTTCCGCCTGGACGCCGCGGACGGCAACCACCGATACGTGCCGCTGACCGTGCGCGGGCCGGGCGCGGCCGGTCGGGTCGTCATCCTCAACGCGGTCACCACCTGGCAGGCGTACAACGCCTGGGGTGGCTACAGCCTGTACCACGGTCCGCGCGGCTTCGCCGACCGGGCTCGGGTGGTGTCGTTCGACCGGCCCTATGACTACGGCGACGGCGCGGCCGACTTCACCGGCAACGAGATGCCGCTGGTCGCCCTCGCCGAACGGCTGAACCTGCCGGTCGACTATGCGACCGACGTCGACCTGCACAACGATCCACACCTGCTCGACGGCGCCCGCGCGGTGATCTCCCTGGGCCACGACGAGTACTACTCGCCGGCCATGCGTGCCGCGCTGACCACGGCCCGCGACCGCGGTACGAACCTGGCCTTCCTGGGTGCGAACGCCGTGTACCGGCGGATCCGGCTCGACCCGTCGCCGGTCGGCCCCGACCGGCTGGAGACCGCGTACAAGGTGGCCCAGGAGGATCCCGTCTACGGTCGCGACGACGCGCAGATCACCGCCAACTGGCCGTCACCGCCGCGCGCCGATCCGGAGAGCTCGCTGACCGGCGGGATGTACCAGTGCAACCCCGTCCACGGCGACATGGTCATCGTCCGGCCGCAGTCGTGGCTGCTGGCCGGGACGGGCCTGACGGCCGGGGCCCGGCTGCCCGGTCTGATCGGCTCCGAATACGACCGCGTCAACCTCGCCTATCCCACCCCGCGGCCGATCGAGGTGATCGCCCACTCTCCGATCACCTGCCGCGGCGCGCAGGACTACTCCGACGTCTCGTACTACTCCGCGGCGTCCGGGGCGGCTGTGTTCGACAGCGGAACCAGCGCCTGGGTGTGCGCCCTGGCCGACGTCTGCGGGCCGGGCGCACACGGGCCGGCCATCCAGGTCCCGATCACCCAGATCACCACGAACCTGCTGACCGCCTTCGCCGCCGGTCCGGCCGGCCGCACCCACCCGGCCACGGATTCGATACCCGCCGACGATCGTGCGGCCACCGCCCCGGGCGAGACGAACTGAGCGCGGTGAGCGGACCTCGGCGGAACGGGTAGCGGGGGCCGTCGTGTACGTGGCAGGCCGGCCACCGCTACCCGGCGGCGAGGGCGACCGGCGCACGCCATCTGGACGGCGTCGGCTCACGCCACCTGGGCGGCGTCGGCGCACCGCCGGGAACACCCCGTCCACACGGTCGGCCACCGCCCTGCTGATCGCCGCGCCCAACGTGCTCTTCCTCGGCCTGACCAGCCTGATCACGGACATCGCGAGCGAGATGGTCGCGTCCGTGCTGCCGCTGTACCTGACCATGCGGCTCGGATTCAGTGCCCTGCGGTTCGGCGCCACCGACGGGCTGCTGCAGATCGTCGCCGCGGCCACCGCGCTGGTCGGGGCGCTGTTCGCCGACCGGTGGCGGCGCTACCGGGAGACCGCCGGTGGCGGATACGCGCTGTCGGCCGCGTCCCGACTCGGGCTGCTGGCCGCACCCGGCTGGCTACCGGTACTGACCTTGCTGGGCGCCGACCGGGTCGGCAAGGGCATCCGGACCGGGCCCCGGGACGCGATCATCTCCCTGTCCGCGCCGCCAGGGCGGCTCGCCGAGGCGTTCGGTCTGCACCGGGCCATGGACACCGGGGGCGCGCTGGCCGGCCCACTGCTGGCCCTGGTGCTGCTGCAGGCCGCACCCGGCTCTTATCCGACGGTGTTCGCGGCGGGTTTCCTGATCGCCATCATCGGGTTGGCCGTGCTCGCCCTCTTCGTCGAAAACCCCCCGCCCCCGCCGCCGGTTCCGATCCTGTTCCCGCCTCCGGGGTCGATCCCGGAGGCGGGGCTCGTCCCGGCCCAGGACGGGCGCGCAGCCGCCTCGGTCCCGGCACCCGCGTCGCCGCCGCGCCGATGGTGGACTCCGGTGACGGTGCTGTGGGCGCAACGACCGCTGCGCCGGTTGCTGGCGGCGACCCTGCTGCTGAGCCTGCCCGCCGTCGGCGACTCGATGCTGTTCCTGACCCTGCGGCACGAGGCGGGCCTGTCGTCGGGGTTGTTCCCCTCCCTGTTCGTCGTCGAGTCGGTGTGCTTTCTCGGGTTCGCCGTGCCGTTCGGGCGGCTCGCCGACCGGGTCGGCGCCGGCCGGGTTCTGCTCGGCGGTCAGGCGGTGCTCGCCGGCTGCTTCGCCGTGCTGGCTGGCCAGCACGGCGGCCCGCTGCCGGTGCTCGCCCTGCCTGTGCTTCTCGGGTTGTACTTCGCCGCCACCGACGGGGTGCTGGCCTCGCTGGCCAGCCGGCTCGTCCCCGGCCCGGCCCGTACCACCGGGCTCGCCCTGGTCGGCCTGGTGCTGGCCGTCGGGCGCGCGGTCGCCACGATCGGTTTCGGCGCGGTCTGGACCCGATCCGGGCCGGCCGGCGCCGTCACCGCCGGGCTGCTGGCGACGCTGGTGAGCGCGCTGTTCGCGGCGATGCTGCTGCGCCCGTTCCTTTCCGGTAGCGCGCTCCTCGACGCCGGCCCGGCCACCCCCGTCGTCGGCCCGGCCGCCCCCGTCGTCCGTGAGATCACTGCGGCCCCCGCTGTCACTGTTGTCACCGCGGGCCTTGCCGTCACCGCGGGCACCGCCGTCACCGCTGCCATATCGACCGGATCTGCCACGTCGACCGGATCGCGACGCCGACCTGTCCGTGGCCGGATTGTGATCTTCTCCGTCGTCGTGCTGGTCTGCCTGACCGCTGCGGTGGGCGTGACGGTGCGGGCAGCCCGGCTGGAGGGCGCCGCGGCACGGACGGCGGTGAGCCGATCCGCGCGGGCCGGCGGGCATCGCGACACCCCGACCGTTCCGCTGACGGCGGCGTTGCTGTCCGGGCGGCACCTGCTCGTCCTCGACGCGGCCGAAGGGCCGGACTTCGGCCGGCTCGAAGCGGTCGACCCGAGCCGGCCCGCCGGTCCGCGGGCACCGGCCGCACTGGTCTGCGACCGGGTGGACGAACGGGCGGGCCGCGGCATCTGCCTGACCTACGACCGCGTGCACACACAGGGCGGCATCACGGTCTTCGACGAGAACCTGGCCGCGCTGTCCCGGCTGCCCGCCGAGGGGCTGCCCAGCCGGGCCCGGGTCGCCCCGGACGGACGGCTCGGCGCGGCCACCACCTTCGTGGCCGGCGACGCCTACAACACCGACAGCTACTCCACCAGGACCGTGCTCGTCGACCTGAGCCGCGGCCGCGTCGTCGCCGACCTGGAGCAGTTCGCCGTGTACCGGGACGGGCACCGGTTCCACGCCGCCGACGGGAACTTCTGGGGCGTCACCTTCGCCGCCGATTCGGACACGTTCTACGCGACGATGGGCACCGCAGACCACTACTACCTGATTCGCGGCCATGTCCGCGGCCGCCGGGCGGAGATCCTGCGGGATGGGGTGGAATGTCCGTCGCTGTCCCCGGACGGCACCCGCGTCGCCTACAAGTCCCGGAACCGCCACGGGTTCGACCCGGCGACGTGGCGCCTGCACGTTCTCGATCTCTCGACCGGGGTGGACCACCCGCTCGCCGAGACCCGCGACGTCGACGACCAGGTGGCCTGGCTCGACGGCGACCATGTGAGCTACGCGGTGGCGGCGGGCGGCACGGGTCCGGCGCTGGCCGACACCTGGACCGTCCCGGCGGACGGCACCGGCACACCCCGCCTACTGGTCCCGGCTGCCCAGTCGGTCGTCATGGTCGCCGCGACCACGACCATCCCCACCGGCTCTGTTCCCCCCTCGGCCGGCGGCCGGCCCTGACCGCTGGTCAGGCTTGTCGCGCCACTCACCAGCGGCGTCGCGCGCCCCAGCGGCGTCGCTCGCCGCCTGATCGGTGAGCTCCCGAGGGGTACGCGCGCCGGGGTCCGCCTCGTCGGGCGAGGAACACGCCTCGCCCGACAGGAGCCGGTTGACCTGGCCCGCCAACCGCCGTGCGCGTTGCTCGCCCGCACGGCGGTCGCCCTTGTCAGCTTTCGCTTCGTCGTCCGTTGCCATTTCTTCCCTGCTCGTTACCGCTCCATCAGCTTCCGGCTGATGTACTCGTCGAGGAACTTCGCGCGCTTCGCCGAGATCTGGTCGCTGGACTGTTTGGTCGTGACCGCTTCCTGCAGCCTCGGTGTGCCGGCATCGAGATTCGACTGGCGCTGGATCTCGGCGTACTCGCGGCGGGTGTTGGCGTCGATCGCCTCGCGGATGCTCCGGCCGTCCCGGGTGAACTTCCCGAGATCTCGGAGCTCCAGCTTCGGGCCGAAGAACGTGTGCTGGTACCAGTGGTCGTCCTCGGGGTTGTGCCAGCTCAGATAGCCGCCCTCGCGTACCTGGCGCGGCTCGGTGATCGCGCCGGTGAAGCTGTACTGGACGCCGCTGGCCGCGACCGGGTCGAAGTATCTCGGCGTGTAGAAGTCCGACACCACGATGTCGTTCACGGTGTAGGACCACCGAATGTCCTCGGACGGATCAGCGATCTCGACCAGGAACTGGACCCGGCCCTGGCTGGCCACCGGCGACTGGCCCGCGACGAGGCGGTTCCCGAAGGGGTCCGCGAGCATCTCCAGCACCTCGTGGCTGGCGGTCAGCGACCAACTGCTGCCGACCTCGACCAGTGAGAACGGCTGGCCGTCCTCGTCAAGGTGAACGCCGGCGGCCCCGCGTACGTCCTCCACCAGCAGCACCGGCCAGTAGCCCAGTGGGACATCGGAGAGCTTGGCGAAGGCGTCTACGGTTGCCGAAACACCCCAGATCGGGGCGAAGTCGCGCGTCACCTGCTTCTGCAGCGCCGCCGTGACCTCCATCACCTGGTGATGCCTCAGGTTGTCGAACTCGACGTTCTCCCCGCTCTCGCCGTCCGGGTCGTAAGGCACAAGCGCAATCTCACGTACCAGCATGAAACCTCCCGAAAGACTGACTGGACGATGCTCCGGCCGGGTCGTCTCAGGCTCCGCGCGCCAGGCATCACGGCGGCGCGCCCGACATCACGGCAGCACGCCGGACATCGCGGCGCTGGAAGCATTCCGCAGCGGGAGAGCCTGTGCCCTCACCGTCTTCGCCGCACCAGTTCGCTGCCCGCCCCGGTACCGATAAATCGCGGGCCCGGCCCATTCCGCACCAGCTCGACGGAAACGGCCGCGCATCCGGGCGGATCCGCGGCCGAGATCGGAATCTCTATGATCCGGGGGGTCAGCGCCGAGAAGCCACCACCGCGAACGGAGCGAGCTGATGAGCCGTCACGTCCAGGTCACGTTCGACGCGCACGATCCGCGGGCGTTGTCGATCTTCTGGCGCGAGGTGCTGGGCTACGTGCACCCGGGCCCGCCGGGGGCCGACCTGCCGGCGGGCGCGGATCCGCTGGCCGCGTGGGACGAGTTCCTCGCGCGGATCGGCGTACCTCCGGAGCAGCGCAACTCCCGGTCGGCCATCGAGGACCCGGCCGGGCACGGCCCGCGGCTGTTCTTCCAGCGGGTGCCGGAGGACAAGGTCGCCAAGAACCGTGTGCACCTCGACGTCCGGGCCGCTCCCGGGCTGTCGGGCGAGGAGCGGATGGCGGCGCTGGAGGCCGAGTGTGATCGGTTGGTTGTGCTGGGTGCGACGCGGGTGCGTCGCCACGAGCCGGCACCTCCGATGGAGAACGGCTTCATCGTGATGGCGGATCCCGAAGGCAACGAGTTCTGCCTGGACTGACAGGCGTTCGGAGGGAGCCCGCCCGAACGCGATGCGCGGTTCCACTGGACGAGCCGGCGCTACGCTCCTAATCTTCACTAATCAGATGAACAAAGTGGCGTTGCATGCCTTGTCATTCGTGGTGATCGAAGGGGCGGTGGCCCGTTGTCCTCACCTGGAGCTGTTCCACTTTCCGTGCTGGACCTTGCGCCGGTCACGGCCGGGTCGTCCGCGGCCGACGCGCTGCGCAACACGATCGACCTGGCCCGCCGGGCCGAGAGCTTCGGCTACAGCCGGTACTGGCTCGCCGAGCACCATCTGACCCCGGGGGTCGCCTCCGCCGCGCCGGCGGTGCTGATCGGGCTGGTGGCCTCCGCGACGGAACGGATCAGGGTCGGCTCGGGAGCGGTGCAGACCGGTCACCACACCGCGGTCGTCATCGCCGAGGAGTTCGGCACGCTCGCCCACCTGCACCCCGACCGGATCGACCTCGGTCTCGGCCGGTCCAGCGTCGGGCGACTGCTCGAGCGGGCTGGGCAGGCACCCGCACCCCCCGCATCCCCGGCACCCGTTGCAGCCGTGGCACCCGCACCGGAACCGGCACGGGCGTCGTCGTCGGCGTCGTCCTCGCGGGTGGTCGGCGGCCTGCTGGTCCCGGCGCAGCCGGCGCTCAGCTTCGACCTGCAGCGGCTCGGCCGGCTGCTTCGGCTCGTCGGCTTCCGGGACGATCCCGACGACGACTACGCCGGGCTCGTCCGCGACATCCAGGCGCTGTTCGCCGGAACGCTGCGGGCCGAGGACGGCACCGAACTGTCCGCGCCCGCCGCGCAGGGGGCGGACGCCCAGATCTGGATCCTGGCGTCGACCGCGGGCGAGAGCGCCCGGACGGCGGGGGAGCTCGGGCTGCCGCTGGCGGCGAACTACCACATCACCCCGGCGGGGGTGCTCGACACGATCGACGCGTACCGGGCGTCGTTCCGCCCGGGCGTGCTCACGCGGCCCCGGGTGATGGTCTCCGCGGATGTCGTCGTGGCCCCCGACGACGAGACCGCACGGCACCTCGCCAGCGGCTACGGGCCGTGGGTGGCGAGCATCCGGGCGGGCGGGGGAGCGATCCCGTACCCGAGCCCACCGGAGGCGGCGCAGGCCGCGGCGGCCCTGAGTGACGAGCAGCGTGCGCTGATCGCGGACCGCACGGACACCCAGTTCGTCGGCTCGCCGCAGACCGTGGTGCGCGGCCTGCAGGTGCTGCGGGACGTCACCGGAGCCGACGAGCTGCTCATCACCACCATCACCCACTCCCACGCCGACCGGGTGCGCTCCTACCAGCTGCTCGCCGACGCCTGGAACAACCAGTGACCGCGCCTGGGACGACGCCGCGTCCGGAGGCGGAGCCGACCGAACAGCCGACCGAACAGCCGACCGAACAGCTGGTGGAACAGCGGGAGCCGGTACCCGGCGGGCGCGGGCTGGGCCTGGCCGTGGCGCTGGACGGCTGCGGATGGCATCCCGCGGCCTGGCGTGAGGCCGAGGCCCGGCCGGGGGAGCTGTTCTCCGGCCGCTACTGGACGGACCTCGTCCAGGAGGCCGAGCACGGCCGGCTCGACTTCGTGACGATCGAGGACACCCTCGCGCTGCAGTCGTCCCGGTTCGACGGGCCGGACGAGCGCGTCGACGAGGTGCGGGGCCGGCTCGACGCGGTTCTCGTCGCGGCGCGGGTCGCCCCGCGCACCCGCGGGATCGGCATCGTGCCGACGGCGGTGGTCACCCACACCGAGCCGTTCCACCTCTCGAAGGCCATCGCCACCCTCGACCATGTCAGCTCCGGGCGGGCCGGGGTTCGGGTACGGGTCGCCGGGTCACCGGCCGACGCCGCCCATTTCGGCCGGCGTGACGTCCCCGCCCCGCCGGCTTCCCCGGGGGCGTGGCCGGCGGAGTTCGTCGCCGACCTGTTCGACGAGGCCGGCGACTACGTGGAGGTGGTGCGCCGGCTGTGGGACAGCTGGGAGGACGACGCGGAGATCCGCGACGTGGCCACCGGCCGGTTCATCGACCGGGAGAAGCTGCACTACATCGACTTCGCCGGCCGCTGGTTCAGCGTGCGCGGCCCGTCGATCGTCCCGCGACCGCCGCAGGGGCAGCCGCTGGTCACCGCGCTGGCGCATGCGGACCTGCCGTACCGGTTCGCCGCCCGGTCGGCCGACCTCGTCCATGTGACCCCGCGCGACGCCGCGGACGCCGCACGGATCGTCGCCGAGGTGCGGGCCGCCTGGCAGGCCGCCGGGCGCCCGGCCGCCGACGTCAGGGTGTTCGCCGATCTCGTGGTGTTCCTCGACGACGCCCCCGGCCAGGCCGTGGCGCGCCGGGAGCGCCTCGACGAGCGTTCCGGCCGGGGGCGGCCCTACCGTTCGGACGCGCGGATCTTCGTCGGCTCGCCGGCGGGCCTGGCCGACCTCATCGAGCAGTGGAGCGCCCTCGGTATCGACGGTTTCCAGCTGCGCCCGGCGGTGCTGCCCACCGACCTCGTCACGATCACCCGTGGGCTGGCTCCGGAGCTGCGCCGCCGCGGCCTGTTCCGGGCCGAGTACGGCGCCGGCACGCTGCGCGGGACGCTGGGCCTGGGCCTGCCGGCCAACCGCTACGCGGAGGCGGCCACGTGACGGGCCACGTGACGGGCCACGTGAGCGCCCAGCCGAGCGGTCCAGCGCGCGGCCAGCCCAGGCAGGTCCATCTCGCGGCGCACTTCCCGGGGGTCAACAACACCACCGTCTGGTCCGATCCCAGATCGGGCAGTCATATCGACTTCGCGTCGTTCGTCCACTTCGCGCGCACCGCGGAGCGTGCCCGGTTCGACTTCCTCTTCCTCGCCGAGGGCCTGCGGCTGCGCGAGCAGCGGGGACGGATCCACGACCTCGACGTGGTCGGGCGCCCCGACACCTTCACCGTGCTGGCCGCCCTGGCCGCGGCGACCGACCGGCTGGGGCTGGCCGGCACGATCAACTCGACGTTCAACGAGCCGTTCGAGGTCGCCCGCCAGTTCGCGAGCCTCGACCATCTCTCGGACGGCCGAGCCGCGTGGAACGTGGTGACGTCCTGGGACGCGTTCACCGGGGAGAACTTCCGCCGCGGCGGGTTCCTGCCCCAGGCACAGCGCTACGAACGTGCCGAGACGTTCCTGCGGACGGCCCTGGAGCTGTTCGACTCCTGGGCGCCCGGCGATATCCTGGCGGACAAGGAGTCGGGTGTCTTCCTGCGGGATCCCGCCGCGGGCTCGTTCAGGCACACCGACGCCCACTTCGACATCCGCGGGCGTTTCACCGTGCCCCGCTCGCCGCAGGGCCGGCCGGTGATCTTCCAGGCGGGTGACTCGGACGCGGGCCGGGAGTTCGCCGCCTCGTCCGCGGACGCCATCTTCAGCCGGCACGGCGAGTTCCACGCCGGGCGGGCGTTCTACGCGGACGTCAAACGCCGCCTCGCCCGGTACGGCCGGGCGCCGCAGGACCTGCTCGTGCTCCCGGCGGCGACGTTCGTCCTCGGGGACACCGACGCGCAGGCCCGGGAGCGGGCGGCGGAGGTCCGCCGCCAGCAGGTCAGCGGTGCCACCGCCATCCTGTTGCTCGAGCAGCTGTGGAACCGGGACCTGAGCGGCCACGACCCGGACGGGCCGCTGCCCACCGAGGACCCGCTGCCCGGGGAGCACACGATCGCCCAGGGGCGGGCCAGCGTGCGGATGTTCGACGACCGGCTGGCCACCGCCCGGCGGTGGCGGGAGCTGGCCGAGCAGCACAAGCTCACCACCCGGGAGGTCATCATCGAGGTGACCGCACGGCAGACCTTCGTCGGCAGCCCGGCGACGGTCGCCGAGACGATCAACCGCTTCGTGCAGGAGCAGGCGGCGGACGGGTTCATCCTCGCCCCGCACATCACCCCAGCCGGCCTGGACGAGTTCGCCGACACGGTCGTCCCGCTGCTGCAGGAGCGCGGCGTGTTCCGGGCCGACTACGAGGGCACCACCCTGCGCGAACACCTGGGTGTCGGCGGTCGGCCGGTGCCTGCTCGGCAGTGAGCCGTCACCGCGGGCCGGCGAGCTGGAAGGACGCGCCCCGGCCGCGGTGACCCGGCGTGAAACCATCCCGCCCTACCACCCTGAAAAGCGCCGGAGAATGGTAATAGGGTGGCTTGATCGAATGATTGCAGGGCGCTATTAGGTCGGTTCTGGTTGGTGCGCCGAGCTACCGTTGACACGGCTTTCAACCATTCCGTGGAACCGAGTAAGAAATCCGCCGGCAATTTCGTGGTCGACGTGGCGGTGTGGTCTGGCCGGATCTGGTCAGGCCGGGTGGATGGCAGGCGATTTCCGTATCGGAACGGGAGGCCACTCATCGCCTTCTCGGGACAATGCTCCATCCGCGGGCCGGTGGAACCTTTCAGTGCTGCGTGATTCCAGAGGGCCAGGGATTGGAGGGCGTTGGATGTCCGGCATGCCCGTTGGTGACGGCAGCTGGCGGGAGGGCGATCTGAACTGTATGCAGATCGACTGGCTGCTCACCCAGCCGCAGTACCCGACGAGCCTCAGCCACGAGTACAACACGATCATCGGTGTGCCCGCCGACGGCGCCTCGATCTCGTCGGCGCTCGACGCGGTGCGTGCGTTCGTCTGCCGTCACGAGGCGCTGCGCACCGTGTTCGACGCAGTCGGAGCGGCGGCCTCCCGGCAGCGGGTCGCCCCGCCTCCGCGCGAGATCGGAGCGATCGAGCACATCGTGCGGACCGCCAGGCCCGGAAAGATGGCCCAGGAATGCCAGGAGGCGCTGCGGACTCCATTCCAGGTGTCCCGTGAGTGGCCGATCCGAGTCGTCCTGGAGACCGCTGCCTCCTCCTCGTCGGTCCGTGAGCTGGCTGTGATATGCGACCACAGCGCCGTCGACATGTGGGGCATGGTGGTGACTCGGGACGACATCACCCGCCTGCTGGGCGGAAATGCCGCCCCCGGCGGAGCATTTCGTCGCCCGGATCCCGCCGGGCCGGTGACGCAACCGCTCGACGTCACGGAATGGGAGCGTTCCCCGGCAGGCCGGCGGCATGCTGAGAATGCCCTGGTGTACTGGCTGGAACGGTTCGCGGAACTGGCCGAGTTCGCTGTGCCGGCGGATCCGGCCACGGTGCGGCCGGCGGGAGGCACCCCGGGGGACCTGCCCCACCACACGCTCACGTTGAGTTCGTCGGACCTCAACCGGGCCGCCACCACGGCGTCGCGGGTGCTGGGAGCGAGCCCCGCGACGATCTTCCTGGCCGTCTTCGGGATGGCGCTCTGCGAGCTCTTCGACGCGCCCGCCATCGGTGTTCTCAACCTCTACGCGAACAGGAACTCGGACGCGGATCTCCGCTCGGTGAGCAAGATGTTCATGAAGGCCCCGATCGTGATCCGCCGGCCGGCCGACGGGTACGGCCCAGCCGAGATCATGGCGTCGTGCCAGCGGCAGACCCAGGCGGGCCGGCGGTTCGCGCGCGTCGACCGCCGAAGGGTCAACAAGCTTCGCGACGCCCTCATCCCGGACGCCGGTTCGCCGGCGGTCGCCCGAGCGACCTTCAACTACATTCCGACCGGGCTCGGCCGCGGTGCCAGCGGTCTGGCCCCGGACGGCGCGGACGAGACCATCCACACCGAGCCCGTGCGCCGCCTCGCGGCCGCGCTCATGCTGATGGTCGTCCACGACACCGACTGCGTTCACCTGCGCCTGACCTGGCGGGACGACCTCATGGAGCCGCAGCGCGCCGAGTGGCTGCTGCGTTCGACGCAGGCTCGGATCGTCGAGCTCGCCTGCGGGAGCCGATGACCATGGACGCCGTCGGGGGTGAACGGGACGCAGGCCGTCTCGCGGCCGGAGCCGGAGCCATCGACCTGGCCTCGCCGGGGCCGTGTTCCACGACCGACCCGCATCCGTTCTACGCGGCGCTGCGGGCGGAGCGGGCCGTCCAGAAGGTGACGCTCGCGGGCGGCGTCGAGGCATGGCTCGTCCTGCGATACACCGAGGCGGTCGTCGCCCTCACCGACCCCCGGCTGCGCAAGGACTGGTCGGCCGCCGCACCGGACCTGCGGCAGGCGAAGATGGGGGACGGCCGCAGACGGACGGCGCGGCTGGGGCGGCACATGCTGAACTCCGACCCGCCGGATCACGGCCGCCTGCGGGGGGTGGTCTCCGGCGCCTTCGGTCCCCGGCGGCTGGGTGCGCTGCGGCCACGGATCCAGGAGATCGCCGACGAGCTGATCGACGGAATGCCGATGCGCGGCGAGGCGGATCTCATGGAGAGCCTGGCCTTTCCGCTCCCGATCACCGTCATCTGCGAGCTGCTGGGCGTCCCTCCTGAGCACGGCACCGATCTGCACCGCTGGTCCGCGGTGATTCTGGGCTCCGACAGCGATTCGGAGGAGACCCGCTGCGCGGTGGGCGAGATGCGCGGCTATCTGGCACGTCTGGTGGCGGAACGCCGCCGCCGGCCGACGCCGGATCTGCTCGGCGACCTCGTCCGCGCGGCGGATGCGGGCCGCCTCTCCGAGGACGAGCTCCAGGGGACCGTCTTCCTGCTTGTCTCCGCCGGTCACGAGACCACGGCGAGCCTGATCGGCAATTCCGTCCTCGCGCTGCTCCGGCATCCCGGACAGCTCGCGGCGCTGCGTGCGGACTGGTCTCTCCTCGACGACGCCGTTGAGGAGGTGCTCCGGTACGACGGACCGCTGGAGGCCACGACCTGGCGGTTCACCACCGAGGACGTGGAGCTGGGTGGAACCGCCGTTCCCGGTGGCGGCAGCCTGGTCCTCGTCGCGCTCGCGTCGTGCGACCGGGACGAGCGCCGCTTCCCGGATCCCGCGGCCTTCGACATCGGCAGAGCGCGCGGCCGCCATCTGGCCTTCGGCCACGGGATCCACTACTGTCTCGGCGCCCCGCTGGCGCGCATGGAGGCCCAGATCGCGATCCGGACGCTTTTCGAGAAGCGGCCAGGCCTGATGCTCGCCCTCGACCCCCGGGAACTTGCCCGGCGGCCGGGGGTTCTCCTCGGTGGTGTCGAGCGGCTCCCGGTGCGCTTCTCACCGCCTTAGGGCAGGGCGGGCGCCCAGGTGGCGGGGGCACTTCGGTGCTGTCCTGCCGGTGCCTGGCCTGGATGGCGGAGCCAGCGCAGGGGGCCGCTCGCTGGTCGGACGCCGGCATCCGTTCCTTTCCCCCCGGCCAGCCGCGCCGGAGGGGGCCGCGCCCCGGCGAGTGGATCCGACGTGCCGCGCGAGCCCATCGGTCCGATCGCGCACCGTGGTGGTCACCTCATTTTCGGGGACGCCGAGTGCCACGCCGTGACTTGTACAGTTGCTGGCACTCAGCTAGGGAGAGTGCCAACGTGTGGCGCGGCGGGGGCCTTCGGTCCGGGGCTCCTTCGTCTTTTCTCGTCAGGCACCCGCCAGCGCCTGGCACTCCTCCGTGCAGGCTTCGCCCCAGGAGGATTCACCACGCATGTCGAAGATGATCGCGTTTGACGAGGCGGCGCGGCGCGGCCTGGAGCGCGGGATGAACCAGCTGGCCGACGCGGTGAAGGTCACGCTCGGCCCCAAGGGGCGCAACGTCGTCCTGGACAACAAGTTCGGTGTTCCCACCGTCACGAACGACGGTGTGAGTATCGCGCGGGAGATCGAGCTCGAGAACCCGTACGAGAAGATCGGCGCGGAGCTCGTCAAGGAAGTCGCGAAGAAGACCAACGACGTCGCGGGTGACGGCACCACCACCGCGACGATCCTGGCGCAGGCGCTGGTGCGCGAGGGCCTGCGCAACGTCGCGGCCGGCGCGAACCCGCTCGCGCTGAAGAAGGGCATCGAGGCCGCCGCCGAGTGCGTGGCCCAGGAGCTCGGGCGGATGGCGAAGGACGTCGAGACCAAGGAGCAGATCGCCTCCACCGCCTCCATCTCCGCCGGTGACCCGGCCATCGGCGCCATGATCGCCGAGGCGATGGACAAGGTCGGCAAGGAAGGCGTCATCACCGTCGAGGAGAGCAACACCTTCGGCCTGGAGCTCGAGCTCACCGAGGGCATGCGCTTCGACAAGGGCTACATCTCGCCGTACTTCGTCACGGACACCGACCGCATGGAGACCGTCTACGACGACCCGTACATCCTGCTCACCAGCGCCCGGATCGCGGCGGTCAAGGAGCTGCTGCCGATCCTGGAGAAGGTCTCACAGGCCGGCCGGCCGCTGGTCATCATCGCCGACGACGTCGAGGGCGAGGCGCTGGCGACCCTGGTCGTGAACAAGATCCGCGGCACCTTCAAGAGCGTCGCGGTGAAGGCGCCGGGCTTCGCCGAGCGCCGCAAGGCCCAGGTGGCGGACATCGCGATCCTCACCGGCGGTCAGGTCGTCACCGAGGACCTCGGGCTGAAGCTGGAGAGCGCCACGCTGGACGTGCTGGGCCGGGCCCGCCGGGTCGTCGTCACCGCCGACGAGACCACCATCGTGGACGGAGCCGGCGACCCGGACCAGATCGCGGGGCGGGTCAACCAGATCCGCAGCGAGATCGAGCTGGCCGACCGCGACTTCGACCGGGAGAAGCTGCAGGAGCGGCTGGCGAAGCTCGCCGGCGGTGTCGCGGTCATCAAGGTCGGCGCGGCCACCGAGGTCGAGCTCAAGGAGAAGAAGCACCGCATCGAGGACGCCGTCTCGAACGCGAAGGCCGCGGTCGAGGAGGGCATCGTCGCCGGCGGTGGCGTCGCTCTCCTGCAGGCGTCCACCAGCGCCTTCGAGAAGCTCGAGCTCACCGGCGACGAGGCGACCGGGGCGGGCATCGTCCGGCTCGGGCTGGAGGCGCCGATCAAGCAGATCGCGTTCAACAGCGGCTTCGAGGGCGGCGTCGTGGTCGAGAAGGTGCGCAACCTCCCGACCGGCCACGGCCTGAACGCGGCCACCGGCGACTACGTCGACATGGTCGCCGCCGGCATCATCGACCCGGTCAAGGTCACCCGCTCGGCGCTGCAGAACGCCGCGTCGATCACGGGCCTTTTCCTCACCGTCGAGGTCGTCGTGGCGATCACCCCGGAGGACGCCGCCGCCGACGCGGCCGCCGTCGACGCGGCCGCCATGGGCCAGATGGGCGGGATGGGCTTCTGAGCCCACGGCTGCCGGCAGCCGACGTCACCTGCTGAGGGGAACCACCGAGCCGTGCGGGCCCGGTGGTTCCCCTCAGTCGTTACCGCGTCGGTCACGGGTGGGTCGGTCGCGGGTGGGTCAGTCGCGGGTGAGATGGAAGAAGAAGTCGGTGGGGCGGCCCTTGGTGTCCGTGACGCCGAGCACCACGTTCTCGGAGATCTTCCGGAAGACATCGATCATCGGCTGGTCGTCGTAGATCATCGCCGCGGAGACCTTGCCGCGGAAGCTCAGTTCCCGCAGGCGGGCCAGGCCCAGCCCGGCGAACGAGTAGAGGGTGCCGTCGCTGCGGCGGCATAACAGCGGGTCGGCGTGCTCCGCGTCAGTGAAATGTCGGCCGTACCACTTCATCCGGGTAAGCAGTACGCCCAGCTCGCGATCCGCGGTGAGCAGGCCGCCGCGCCAGCGGCCATACATGAACGTCGCTGGTACCGGATCGAGTTCGTCGAACAACGCCAGCAGCGGTTCCGCCGACTCGTTCGCGCCTGTCCTGATGAGCTCCAGGATGGCTGCCGCACTGCTCGTCAGTTTCATCTCATTCTCCCGGCACGGTGGCTGTGACTGTCGACGTCTCCCGGCCGCGCGAATTCGTGGGATCAGTGCGTGCTGCCGTCTCCCGCGTTGGCCTCATGGCCTGTATCGTGCCGGATACCAAATATATTGGATGTCTGCCCAGGGGTGTTGACGATGACCACCATGGCCGATCAGCCTGCTGTCTTAGTGACGCATCATCCGGCCACCGGTGCGGATGCCGCGTCCTATCCGGTCTCGGCGCCCGCCGACGTGCGCGCCGCGGTGGAGGCCGCCCGCGGCGCGGGCGAATGGTGGCGTTCCATCGGCTGGAAGCGCCGCCGCGCACACCTGGCGGCGCTGCGCCTGGCGATGGTCCGTGAGGTCGACACCCTGGCCGGGATCATCCGCGCCGAGACCGGCAAGCCGTTCGACGACGCGGTGCTCGAGATCATGCTGGCCGTCGAGCACCTGGACTGGGCCGCCCGCAACGCCCGTGCGGTGCTGCGTCCGCGCAAGGTGCGCACGGGGCTGCTGGCCGCCAACCAGAAGGCCATCCTCGAATACGCGCCGTTCGGGGTCGTCGGGGTCATCGGTCCCTGGAACTACCCGCTCTACACGCCGATGGGCTCGATCTCCTACGCCCTGGCGGCGGGTAACGCGGTGGTCTTCAAGCCCAGCGAGTACACCCCGGGTGTCGGGCGCTGGCTCGCCGACACGTGGGCGAAGCTGCTGCCCGCGCAGCCGGTGCTGCAGGTCGTCACCGGGTTCGGCGAGACGGGCGCCGCGCTGTGCGAGGCCGGCGTCGACAAGATCGCCTTCACCGGCTCGACGGCCACCGGCAAGCGGGTCATGGCCGCCTGCGCGCGCACCCTCACCCCGGTGGTGATCGAGGCGGGTGGCAAGGACGCGCTGATCGTCGCGGCCGACGCCGACCTCGACGCCGCGGCGAAGGCGGCGATCTTCGGCGGGATGGGCAACTCCGGCCAGACCTGCGCCGGAGTCGAGCGGGTCTTCGTCGTCGAAACCGTGTACGACGACTTCGTCTCCCGGGTCACCACCCTCGCGGCCCGGCTGCGCCCCGGCGACGGCGAGGGCGACCACTACGGGCCGATCACGATGCCCGCCCAGGTCGACATCATCCGGTCCCACATCTCCGACGCGCTGGGGCGCGGGGGGCGGGCCCTGGTCGGCGGGCTGGACGCGGTGAACGCGCCGTTCGTGGCGCCGGTGGTGCTTGTCGACGTGCCGTCCGACAGCCTCGCCGCGCGGGAGGAGACGTTCGGGCCGACCCTGGTCATCGACAAGGTCGCGGACCTCGACGAGGCCGTCCGCCGGGCGAACGACTCCCGCTTCGGGCTCGCCGCCTCGGTGTTCACCCGCAACCGACGCAGTGGGCTCGATGTGGCGCGCCGGCTGCGCACCGGGGCCGCCTCCGTCAACAGCGTGCTCGGGTTCGCCTCGATCCCGGCGCTGCCCTTCGGTGGTGTCGGCGACTCCGGGTTCGGCCGCATCCACGGTGCCGACGGCCTGCGGGAGTTCAGCCGGCCGAAGGCGATCACAAGCGTTCGCTTCGCCAGCCCCGTGGATCTGATGACACTGGAGCGCTCACCGAAGGCGGTGCCGAGCGCGCTGCGGATGTTCCGGCTGCGGCACGGGCGCCGGTGAACGGGCAGCGGGCCCGCTTCTGCGAGCGGGCACGGTTTCGGGCCCGGGCCCGGGCCCGGGCCCGGGCACGTGGCCGAGCGCCCGTGCGGTTACGGCCGTCACCACATGCCGAGTTTGGCGAGGTGGTTGATGAGGCGGTCGGCGCCGTCGGTGAAGTGGCGGACGGTGATGGCGCGGGCTTCTTCGGTGTTCTTGTTTTCGAGTGCGGTGAGCAGGGCGTCGTGGCGTTGGAGCATGTCGGCGCGCCAGGCCTGGTCGGTGGAGTAGAAGCGGGCGGGTGTGTAGCGGTTGGCGGTGTGGAGGAACCAGGAGAGTTTGCGGGCGTGGGCGAGCCGGTTGATGACCCGGTGGAACTCGAACTCGAGTTGTTCGATCTGGTCGACGTTCTCGGTTTCCACGGCGTTGCGGAGTGCTTGTTGGATGTCGTGGAGCTGGGTGAGGTGTGGGGGGTCGATGGTGGTGGCCGCGCGGGCGGCGAGTTCGCCGGCGATGTGGCCCTGGAGGTTGAACAGGTCGCGGACGTCCTGTTGGGACAGGGGGGTGACGACGTAGCCGCGGCGGGGTTCGAGTTCGACCATGTCCTCGCTGCGCAGGCGGACGAGGGCTTCGCGGACGGGGGTGACGCTGACGCCGAGTTCGCGGGCGACGTCGTCGAGGCGGATGTACTGGCCGGGCCAGATCTCGCCGGACATGATGAGGTCGCGCAGGTGCGCGGCGACCTCGTCGGCGAGTTGGGGTGCTCGCGGCAGCGGAGTGCCGCGGCGGGTGCGTGGTGTTCCGGCTGGCCTGGTCATGTGCCGCCCTTCCTGGTCGCCCGCCGCGGGATGTGTGAGCGGCCGGTCGCAGCGCTGCCTATCAAACATATGAGATATGAGACGGGTTGTGGTGGAACTGGGTGCCCACCTGCCGCGCGGCGCGATCACCGCTGCCCCCACGAGGGCCGAGCTCGGCCGCGGGTGCTGGCCAAGCCACTCGGGAGAACCAGGATCTCTGCGTCGACCAAGCCGTCTGAGTCGGCCGGGCCGGCGGGATCGGTCGGGCCGACCCGCTCGGCCGCGCACACGTCGCGAACCGAGAGGGGGCCGGGTGTCGGCAGACCGGTGAGGGCTGATTCGGGTGACCTTTTCAGGTGGATGCGATGAGCCTTTTCTGTCCTGCGCTGCCAGGTAGGGGATGTCGCGATCCTGAGGCGACGGTGGAAAGGGCTCGGTGTTCACTGATTGCCATGGAAGGTGATGGAATGCGTTAGGTGGTGTTCGCCTTCGTTGAAAATGGGCCCAAACCTCTGGCGTGTGCCGTGGTGGCGTACTAGATTCGCCTGGGATCCCAGAACCAGCTCTGACCGGCCATCCCAATGGAAATCGACCGTCGTACCGCGGTACCGCGGTACGAAAGGCCGCCTGCTGACCGGTCTCGGAAGCGCTCATCCTCACCTGGCCAGTGTGTTCTTCTGTCTGGTCGGGCGGGAACGCGCTGTTCGGATTCGATTCATCGACCATGCCCGCCGCCGTCATTGGTAAGTTCTGTCGCGCGCGGAGAACCCGTCCAGAAACAAGCCTTGCGCAATGCCCGGAACGTCGAATAACGTACTGGCAGTCGCCGCTCGTCGAACGAGTGGCCCTCCCCATTTGTTGGCGTGCTGCGTCGCTGTGATGCAGCAGGATTCCCTCGTGCTGTCGCTCTCGGGAAGCAGGTAAAAAATGAGCAATCTCCATCGGCGAGGTGTCCTGACCTTAGGCGCCGCGCTCGGTCTGGTCGGCGTCGCGGACGTGCTTCCGGCCTGGAGCGCCGTCGGCGGCGCGACCAGTTCCGGCACTCCTGCCAACTGGGTCTGGGACCCCGAGATCGACCAGATCATGGCCAACGTGTTCGACAACGGCCAGGTGGCCGCGGTCAACACGGCCATCCGTCCGTGGGTGGACAACAACGACCCACTGCCGACCGGTCTGCCGGCGCCCCTCGCCACCTGGCTGCAGAACCACAACAAGCTGCCGGCGTGGGCCGACATGACCAAGCTGAAGCGGGCCGCCGACTTCAACCGGCGCAAGGACACCTACCTGTTCATGCTGTACGGGCTCGGCAGCGGCATCATGAGCACGGTCATCCCGCGCGAGGCCAAGTCGGTGTACTGGTCCAAGGGCGGCGCCGACATGAAGGACCGCGCGGCGAAGACCTTCACCTTCGGCTACGACCTGAGCCAGCTGGCCGCGTTCGAACCGAGCGGCCAGTTCATCGTCACCGCGAACAAGACGCGGCTGGTGCACGCCACCGTCCGTCACATCCTGCCGACGCTGCCGAACTGGCTGGCGGTGGCGGACGAGCCCAACAAGATCCCGATCAGCAACGCGGACATCCTCGTCACCTTCCACAGCCTGGGTACCTTCGTGCACTCCAAGCTGAAGGAGTGGAAGGTCCCGATGTCGGCCGCCGACGAGGAGGCCTTCCTCCACTCGTGGCAGGTCGCGATCTCGCTGCTCGGTGTGCGGGACGAGTTCATCCCGGCGACGTGGAACGACGCGCACGCCCAGGCTGCGCAGGTGCTCACGCCGATCCTCACGCACACCTTCGAGGGCCAGGAGCTCGCCGAGGTTCTGCTCGGTCTCGTCTCCGAGGTCGACCTGGGCCTCACCCGGGGCTTCCTCAACGAGTTCACCCGCTACGTGCTCGGCGACCAGATCGCCAACTGGCTCAGCCTGCCCCGCGACTACATCTCGGCCGGCATCATCAAGATCGGCTGGCCGTCGTACATCGCCTTCCGTGAGGGGCTGCTGCCGCTCATGCCGGCCAACTTCTACCTGTTCGACCAGCTCATCCGCGCCATCGCCATGGCGTTCCTCAACGGGGGCACCTCGACCCAGACCACTCCGATCGAGATCCCCGACATGAACCGCCCGACCTCCTGACCTCAGGCACCGATTCACGGCAGATGCCCCGCGGCCCAGTGCCGCGGGGCATCTGCCCGTGGCGAGGGCATTCTGATCCGGCGCGGCCTGACCCATCCCGCCGCGGCCCGGCGGATGAGGGTCCTGCGAGTGCGCCGGCACCTGCGACACGCGGCACAGGAGCGGCCTCACCGGCGCCACGGCCATCGGGGCCAGCGTCGGCAGCGGGAACGTGCTCGCCGCCGACTCGAGCTGACGCGGCGACATCCAGCCTGACTCGCACTATGGTCGAGGATCATGCGGAACGCGTATTGCTCCCACTGCGGTACGAAATACCAGGCCGACGCGGGCTGGCCACGGCTGTGCGCCGACTGCGGTGAGACCACCTGGCGCAACCCGTCTCCGGTGGGGGTGGCGCTGGTGCCCGTCGTCGAGCCGGACGGCGGGCACGGCCTGGTGGTGATCCGCCGCGACATCGACCCGGGTCGTGGCGAGCTGGCGCTGCCCGGCGGCTTCATGGACGTCGGCGAGAGCTGGCAGGAGGCCGTCGTCCGGGAGCTCCGTGAGGAGACGGGAATCCTCTCGGACGCCGCCGAGGTCAGCCTGTTCGACCTGCACAGCAGCACCGACGGCTCGGTGCTGCTGGTCTTCGGCCTCCTGCCCGAGCGGCCCTGGGCCGACCTGCCGCCGGTGACGGCGACGGACGAGACGACGGAATGGCTGGTCGTCACCCAGCCGCAGCCGCTGGTGTTCCCGACCCACACCGACGCGCTGGCGTCCTACTTCGCCCGCCTCGCCCGCCAGGTGCCAGCCTCAACAAGCTGACCGGCTGACCGGCTGACCGGCTGCCTGGCTGCCTGGCGGCACCGCGAACCCGCGGGTCCCCGCGGACCGGGGACCCGCGGGCCGGATCAGCTGTCCGCGGCGGGCCCGCGGCCCTGCGCGGCCTCGCGCTCGTAGTTGCGCCACCGGCCGAGGATGTCGCTCTGCGCGAGCTCCTCCAGCCGGCCGGCCTCCGCCGGGTTGGCCCGGCTGAGCCGGGTGAACCGGGACTCGGCCGCCGCGAACTCGCTGAACGGGATCGACGGCGCCCGGGAGTCCAGCGAGAACGGCTGCTCCTCCTCGCGCGGGTCGAACCGGTACAGCGGCCAGTACCCGGACCGCACCGCCCGCTTCTGGTGCTCCATCCCGGCGGTCATGTTGATGCCGTGGGCGATGCAGTGGCTGTAGGCGATGATCAGCGACGGCCCGTTCCAGCTCGCCGCCTCGTTGAACGCCTTCACGGTGTGCGCGTCGTTGGCGCCGAGGGCCACCTGCGCGACGTACACGTCGCCGTAGGCCGCCGCGACCAGGCCGAGGTCCTTCTTGCGGGTCCGCTTGCCGCCGACCGCGAACTTCGCGACCGCCGCCCGCGGCGTCGACTTCGACGCCTGCCCGCCGGTGTTCGAATACCCCTCGGTGTCGAGGACGAGCACGTTGACGTCACGCCCGGAGGCGAGCACGTGGTCGAGGCCGCCGAAGCCGATGTCGTACGCCCACCCGTCGCCGCCGACGATCCACACGCTCTTCTCGACCAGGTCGTCGAGCAGGGCGTCCAGCCGCCCGGCGTGCTCCATGCCCGCCAGCCGGCGCCGCAGCTCGGCCACCCGGGCGCGCTGGTCGGCGATGCCGGCCTCGGTCGACTGATCGGCGTCCAGGATCGCCCCGATGAGCTGGTCGCCGACCAGGGCGCCCTCGGCACGCAGCAGCCGGCGGGCCTCCCGGGCCCGGGCGTCGAGCGCGAGCCGCATCCCAAGCCCGAACTCCGCGTTGTCCTCGAACAGCGAGTTGGCCCACGCCGGCCCGCGCCCCTCGGCATTCGTCGTCCATGGTGTCGTCGGCAGGTTGCCGCCGTAGATCGACGAGCAGCCGGTGGCGTTCGCGACCACGATGCGGTCACCGAACAGCTGGGTGAGCAGCTTCAGGTAGGGCGACTCGCCGCAGCCGGCGCAGGCCCCGGAGAACTCGAACAGCGGCTCCCGCAGCTGCGACCCGCGCACGGTCGTCGCCGACGCCAGCGCCGGCTCCACCGCGGGCAATGTCTCGTGGAACGCCCAGCTGGCCCGCTCCTCGACGAAGCGTGACGCCGCGTCGACCATGTCGAGGGCGCGGTGGTCCGGCATCTCGCGGCTCTTCGCCGGGCACGCCTCGACGCAGACCCCGCAGCCGGTGCAGTCGTCCGGCGCGACCTGGATGGTGAGGCGGTAGTCGCCCAGTCGCGGGTCCTTCGGCCGGGTGTGGCGGAACGTCGCCGGCGCGTCGGCGAGCCTGGCCGGGTCGAACAGCGTCATCCGGATGGCCGCGTGCGGGCAGACGATCGCGCACTTGCCGCAGCTGACGCACAGCTCGGCGTCCCACACCGGCAGCTCCCGGGCGATGCCGCGCTTCTCGTACCGGGCCGTCCCCACCGGGAAGGTGCCGTCGGCGGGCAGCGCGCTGACCGGCAGCTGGTCACCCTCACCGGCCATGATCCGCGCGGTGACCGTCCGGACGAACTCGGGCACGTTCCCGGTCAGCCGCGGGCGCGGCTGACCGCTGACCACGCGGCCGCGCAGATCCACCTCGTGCAGCGCGCCCAGCGCGCCGTCGATGGCCGCCATGTTGCGCCGCAGGACGTCCTCACCCCGCTTGTACTGCGCGGCGCGCACGCCCTCCTTGACCGCCGCGACCGCAGCCTCGGCCTCGAACAGCCCGGACAGCCGCAGGTAGCAGGTCTGCAGCACCGGGCTGACGATGCCGGGAATGCCCGCTGCCGCCGCCACCTGGTCGGCGTCGACGACGAACAGCCGCGCCTCCTTCTCCAGCAGATGGCGCTGCGCCTCGGCGGGCAGCCGGTCCCACACCCGGTCCGGCGGGTACGCGGTGTTGAGCAGCACCGTGGCACCGCGCCCGGCCACTGCCAGGACGTCGACCCGCTCCAGCAACGACGACTGATGGCAGGCCACGTACTGGGCGTCGCGGATCAGCCAGGGCGCGTCCACAGGCCGCGGCGCCAGCCGCAGGTGCGACACCGTCATCGAACCGGACTTCTTCGAGTCGAAGACGAAGTACGCCTGCGCGTGCAGCGGAGTGTGCTCACCGACGATGCCGGCCGTGGTCCGGGTCGCACCGACGGTGCCGTCGCTGCCCAGCCCGTAGAAGACGGCCCGCAGGACGTCGTCGGCCTCCGCCGGGAAACCGGCCTCGTCCACCGGCAGCGAAAGGTGGGTGACGTCGTCGTCGATGCCGACCGTCGCCTCGCGCCGCGGGTTCTCCCGGGTCAGCTCGTCGAACACGGCCGCCGCCATCGCGGGCGTGAACTCCTTGGAGGCGAGCCCGTAGCGGGCGCCGATGACCCGCGGCATCCGCTCCGGCCGTTCCGCGAGGGCCGCGATGACGTCGAGGCGCAGCGGCTCGCCGGCGGCCCCCGGCTCCTTCGTCCGGTCGAGGACGGCGATCGTGCGCACCGTCGTCGGCAGGCAGGCGAGGAACGCCCCGGTGTCGAACGGCCGGTACAGCCGGACCTGGACGAACCCGACCCGCTCACCGCGGTCGACCAGCCGGCTGACCGCGTCCCGCACCGCCGACCGGCCCGAACCCATGATCACCACGACCCGCTCGGCCTGCGGGTGCCCGTGGTACTCGAACAGCCGGTAGGCCCGTCCCGTCGCCGCGGCCAGCTGGTCCATCGCCTGCTGGACAGCGCCCGGGACCGCGGCGTAGTACGCGTTCGCCGCCTCCCGGGACTGGAAGAACGTGTCCGGGTCCTGGGTGGTGCCGCGGATCACCGGGCGGTCCGGGGACAGCGCCCGGCGCCGGTGTGCCTCGACGTGCCCGTCGGCCAGCAGCCCGGCCAGTGTCGGGTCGTCGATCAGCGTGACCTCGTTCAGCTCGTGCGAGGTACGGAAGCCGTCGAAGAAGTGCAGGAACGGAACACGGGTCTGCATGGTCGCGGCATGTGCGACCGCGGCGAGGTCGTGCGCCTCCTGCGGGGAGGCCGACGACAGCATGGCGAAGCCGGTCGACCGGGCCGCCATCACGTCGCTGTGGTCGCCGAAGATCGACAGTGCCTGTGTGGCCAGCGTCCGGGCGGCGACATGCAGAACCATCGGCGTCAGCTCGCCGGCGATCTTGAACATGTTCGGCAGCATCAGCAGGAGCCCCTGCGACGCGGTGAAGGTGGTGGACAGCGCACCCGCCTGCAGCGCACCGTGCACGGCGCCTGCAGCGCCACCCTCACTCTGCAGCTGCACCACCTCGGGCACCCCGCCCCACAGGTTCGGGCGTCCCGCCGCGGCCCACACGTCGGCGAGCTCGCCCATCCCCGAGGCCGGAGTGATCGGGTAGATGGCGATGACCTCGCTCGCCCGGTAGGCAACGGACGTGGCCGCCTCGTTGCCGTCGATCGTCTTCTGCCCCATGGAGCCAGAGTGCATGGAACAGGGCCGCGTCAGCCGAGGACATCGGCCCCCATTCCCGGGACTGATCTCCCAGGGCCCGCCCGACGGACCGCGCTCCGCGCCGGGGCGGAGATCACGGCTCGTCACCTGCCGGATGGCCTCGCGTCCTGCTCAGGCCCGCGCACCGTCTGCTCGGGCCGGCTCGGTGTACCGCCGGGTCCGCCGGAATCCGCCAGCGCATCTGCACAGGAATATGCGAAAGCATCGCATGGTGACCCGGACAAGGGGATCTGGCCGGCGAGGAGAAGATGGACCGGGAGAACTCCGAATTTCTGGTCGGGTAGGTGGTCCATATCGGTCGGGCGGCGAGGTATGCGGACCCCTATAAGGTCCCGGTAGGGGCACCGGGCCCGCCGGCCGGCCCGGTGGGTGTCGGATTGGCCAGGTGGGCGGGGGGTTTCCGGGCAGGATGGTCCGGATGTCGATCTCGGCCCTCTGATTAGGGGTCGTCAGTCGCCGCAGGGGTACGTCGGTTTAGGGGTTCCGAGCGGTCAACGACGATTCCTATCGTCTGCCGGGTGACGACACGCGTGCCCGGCCGGGGCGGGATATCGGGATCGGAGAATCCCTTGGCAGGGCCCCGTCGCCCACCCGCCGACGGCTCCGCTGTCGCTGCCGCCGTCCCTGATCGTCCCGGTGTCGATGGCGCGGATGTCGGCGGCGGCGCGGGGGCGACGCCCGGTTCGGGCGTGCCGGCGGACCGGGCGCTCCCGAGGAACCCATGGATTCATCGCGGCCGCGTCACGGGTGCGCGGATACGGCTGTACTGCTTTCCCTTCGCGGGTGGCAGCGCCGCGTCCTACCTCGGCTGGCAGGCGGAGCTCGGTGCGCAGGTGCAGGTCTGCGCGGTGGAACCGCCCGGCCGTCGGCAGCGCCGCCGGGAGCCGGCGATCCGCCGGATGGACGCCATGGTGGACGCGGTTGTCGCCGGCCTGCGGCCCGGCCTGGACGAGCCGTTCGCCTTCTTCGGCCACAGCCTGGGGGCGCTCGTCGCCTACGAGGTCGCCCGTCGGCTGCGAGCCGACGGCGGGCCCGAACCGGCCCTGCTCTTCCTCAGCGCCGCCGCCGCGCCGCACCTGCCCCGTCGGCGCAGGGAGATCGCGGCCCTGCCCGACACCGAGTTCATCGACGAGCTGCGGGGCCACGGCGGTACGCCGGAGCTCCTGCTGGCCGACCGCGAGACAATGCGCCTCTTTCTGCCGGCGCTGCGGGCCGATTTCGAGCTTTTCGAGACGTATCGACATCGCCCGGGAGATCCTCCGGGATGCCCCGTCCATATCTACGGCGGTCGGACGGACACCAGCGTTAATACCACGCAGCTGCGGGCGTGGCGGGCTCTGCTGCCCACGACCGTCGAGGTCCGTACCTTTCCCGGTGACCATTTTTACCTGAATGCTGACCGGCCGGCACTGCTCGCCGCAGTGGCCGAGCGCCTGGCCGGCAGGTGGGAGTGACGGTGGTGTCCAGTTCGTCCAGGGGAATACCCGGTTCGTCCATGGGAAGGTTCGGCTCGCCCAGGAGAAACGGGACCCGCGATGGTGCGCTGTCGCCGGACGGCATCGCCGTGATCGGCGTGGCCTGCCGGCTTCCTGGCGCGGCGACGCCGGACGCCTTCTGGCGACTGCTGCGCGACGGTGTCAGCGGCGTCGGTGAGATGCCGGCCTGGCGTTGGGCCGGAACCAGTCCTGACGATCGCGCTGGGGCTGGGGCTGGGGTCGGGGCCGGCTCCGACGGGCAGTTCCTGCCGCCCGCGGGCAGCCCGCTGCGTCACGGGGCGTTCCTGACCGATGTCGACCGCTTCGACGCGTCCTTCTTCGGGATCTCCCCGCGCGAGGCCGCGGTGCTGGATCCGCAACAGCGGCTCGCCCTGGAGCTGGCGTGGGAGGCCATCGAGGACGCCGCCATCGTGCCCGCCACGCTGCGCGGAAGCGCGACCTGCGTGCTCGCCGGAGCGGTCGGCGCCGACTTCGCCTGGACACTGGCCGCCCACGGACCGGAGGGGATCACCCCACACACCTTCACCGGCGTGCAGCCGGCCGTCATCGCCAACCGGGTCTCCTACCTGCTGGGCCTGCGCGGGCCGAGCCTCACCGTGGACGCGGCGCAGGCATCGTCCCTGGTGGCCGTGCACATGGCTGCCGAGAACCTGCGCCGTGGCGAGTCCACCTGTGCGCTCGTCCTCGGGGTGCATCTCAACCTCGCGCGGGAGCGTGCGCTGGCCACCGCCGCGTTCGGCGGCCTGTCGCCGACCGGTCGCTGCCGGGTCTTCGACGCCGGCGCCGACGGCTTCGTGCGCGGCGAGGGCGGGGTGGCCATCCTGCTCAAGCCCCTGGCCCAGGCGATGGCCGACGGCGATCCGATCCGCGGCGTGATCCTGGGCAGTGCCGTCAACAACGACGGTGGCGGGCCGTCGCTGGCGCACCCGAGCGCCGCGGCGCAGGCGGAGCTGCTGCGCGGGGCCTACCGGCAGGCGGCGGTGGACCCGGCGGACGTCCAGTACGTCGAGTTGCACGGGACGGGCACACCGGCGGGCGACCCGGTGGAGGCCGCAGCGCTCGGCGCCGCGTTCGGATCGTCGCCGCGTCCCGGCCGACCGCTGCTCGTCGGTTCGGCCAAGACCAACGTCGGCCACCTGGAGGGCGCGGCCGGTCTCGTCGGCCTGCTGAAGGTGATCCTGAGTATCGAAGCGCGGCAGCTGCCGCCGAGCCTGAACCACCACAGCGCCCATCCGCGGATCCCGCTCGACGAGCTGAACCTGCGGGTGCAGACCGAGCTCGGACGGTGGCCCCGCCCCCAGGAACCGCTGCTGGCCGGGGTGAGCTCGTTCGGGGTGGGTGGCACGAACTGCCACGTCGTGGTGGGCGAGGCGCCCATGGCCCCGCCCGATCGGTGTGGCGGGCTCGAGGACGACTCCGAGATCATCGAGCTGGGGAGCGCCCGCGACGCCCGCGACGCGCTCGACGCGGCCGCGGCCGGCGCGGAACTCGCGGAGGGTACGGAGTACGCGGACGGGTCGGAAGACGTGGAGGGCGCCGCGGCCTGTCCGATGCCCTGGGTGCTGTCGGCCCGGGATGAGGCGGCGCTGGCGGCGCAGGCCACCCGGCTGCGGGAGCACCTCGCGGGCCGGCCGGACTGGTCCATGCGGGATGTCGGTCATTCCCTGGCCACCACTCGGTCGTTGTTCGAGTACCGGGCGGTCCTGCTCGGTGGCGGCCGGGCCCAGCTGCTGGGCGAGCTCGACGCGCTGGCACGACACGCCCCTGGGCCCGCGGCCGTCGTCGGGCGGGCGACCGCCGTCCGGCAGCCGGGCGAGGCCCGGCACTCGGACGACGTCGCGTGGGCGGGCGGGGACGCCGGTGCGGAGCCGTCCGGGAGGTCCGGCGGGACCGTGTTCGTCTTTCCCGGGCAGGGCTCGCAGTGGGCCGGGATGCTCGCCGGCCTGCTGGACACGTCCGAGGTCTTCCGCCGTCAGCTGGTGGCGTGCGGCGACGCGCTCGAACCGCATCTCGACTGGCGGCCCGCGCGGGTCCTCCGCGGCCGGGACGAGCTCCCCGACCTGGAGCGGGTCGATGTCGTCCAGCCGCTGCTGTTCGCCGTGATGGTTTCCCTGGCCCAGGTGTGGCGGTCCTACGGGGTGCGCCCCGCCGCTGTCGTCGGGCACTCCCAGGGCGAGATCGCCGCGGCCTGTGTCGCCGGCGTGCTCTCCCTGCGGCAGGCCGCGCGGATCGTGGCGGTGCGTGCCCGTGCCCTGCGTGCGCTGACCGGCCGGGGCGGGATGGTCGCGGTAGCCTTGGGCTCCGAGGCCGTCGAGACCTGGCTGGCCGAAGCGCGGTCCGGCGGCCTGGCCGGAGAGTTCGACGGCCTGCACGTCGCCGCCGCGAACGGTGCCGCGTCAAGCGTGGTCGCGGGGGAGCCCGTGGCGCTCACCCGGCTCGTCGCGGCCTGCGAGGCCGACGGCATCCGCGCGCAGCGGCTGCCGGTGACCTACGCCTCGCACTCTCCGCAGGTGGAGCAGCTGCGGGACCGCCTCCTCGCCGATCTCGGCGATCTCGGCGCGGCCCGTCCCACCGGGCGTGCGGGGCGCGTCGCGTTCTACTCGTCGGTGAGCGGCGGCCGGCTCGACGCCGCCGGCATCACGACCGCCTACTGGTACCGCAACCTGCGCGAGCCCGTTCGCTTCGAGGCCGCCACCCGGGCGTTGCTCGCCGCGGGGCATCGCGTGTTCATCGAGGTCAGCCCGCATCCGGTGCTGGCCGCCAGCGTGCGGGACACCGCCGACGACGAGGCGGAGCGCTCCGAGATCGGTCCGGTGACGGTCATCGGGTCGCTCCGCCGGGACGACGGTGGCCCCCGGCGGATGCTGACCTCGGTGGCCGAGGCGCTGGTCGCGGGGGTGGATGTCGATCTGCGAGGCTGCTTCGGCCCGGGCACCGCGCGGCGGGTCGCCCTGCCGACCTATCCGTTCCAGCGCACGCGTCACTGGCCCGGCGTGGCCGTCCCCGCCTCGGCGAATGTGCCGGGGGCAGCGGACCTCACGGATTCGGAGGGCGTCCAGGATCTTTCCGCCGGCCCGGTCCTGCCGGATGCCGCGGACGCACCGGAAGTCTCCGGGTCGCCGGCTGTCCCGGCTGTCCCGGCTGTCCCGGCTGTTTCGGCTGTCCTGGGTGTCCCGGCTGCTCCAGGTGCGCGGGGTGCCGGGCCGGGGACGGGAGCCGAGGCGCTTCGCGACCGGCTGGGCGGCCTCACGCCCTCGGCGGCGGACGCGGCCCTCCTCGACCTGGTGCGGGAGCAGACGGCGCGGGTCCTCGGGCACGCCGACCTGTCCACCGTCGACCCGGACCGCCCGTTCGACGACCTGGGCCTCGACTCGCTGACGGCCGTCCGCCTGCGTGATCGGCTGGCCGCGGCCACCGGCCTGCGGCTGCCGAGCGGACTGCTGTTCAACCAGCCCACGGCGCGCCGGCTCGCCCGCCACCTGAGGTTGACGCTGCGTCCTGAGCCGACATCGCGTCGGGCACCGGGCGCGGCGGGCGGCGGGGCCCGCCGACCTGAGATCACGTACCGGGACGAGACGGCGGGTCGCGACGAGGACCGGCGCCGGGACGAGAACGAGACGCTGTCGCGGGATCCGATCGCCATCGTGTCGATGGGTTGCCGCTACCCCGGGGGTGTCCGCTCGCCCGAGGACCTGTGGCGCCTGGTCGTCGACCGCGCGGACGCCACCGGAGAGGTCCCGCGGGTCCGCGGCTGGGACCGGCTCGACTGGTATCACCCCGGGCCCGAGCCGCGGCCGGGCAGATCCTACACCCGGCGCGGCGGGTTCCTCGCCGACGCGGACATGTTCGACCCCGAGTTCTTCGGCATCAGTCCACGGGAGGCGCTGGCGCTCGACCCGCAGCAGCGGGTGCTGCTGGAGGTCGCCTGGGAGACCCTGGAACGCGCGGCGATCGTTCCCGCCAGTCTGCGTGGCTCGGCGACCGGGGTGTTCGTCGGTGCCATGGCGGCCGACTACGGCCCACGTCTGCATGAGGCCCGCGGGGACGTCGCCGGCTATGTCCTGACCGGGACGACGGGCAGTGTCGTGTCCGGCCGGCTGGCCTACGTGCTGGGCCTCGAGGGGCCGGCGGTGACCGTGGACACCGCCTGCTCGTCGTCGCTGGTCGCGATGCACCAGGCCTGCGCGGCGCTGCGGGCCGGCGAGTGCGATCTGGCGCTGGCCGGCGGGGTGGCCGTCCTGGCCACCCCGGGCCTGCTCATCGAGTTCAGCCGGCACCGTGGGCTGTCGCCCGCCGGCCGCGTCCGGCCGTTCGCGGCCGCCGCCGACGGCACGGCCTGGGCGGAAGGCGCGGGCCTGCTGCTGCTGGAGCGGCTGAGCGATGCCCGCCGCAACGGTCGCACGGTGCTGGCCGTCCTGCGGGGCAGCGCGATGAACCAGGACGGCGCGAGCAACGGGCTGACCGCCCCGAACGGCCCGTCGCAGGAGCGGGTGATCCGTCGTGCCCTGGGCGACGCCGGGCTCGCCCCGGCGGATGTCGACGCGGTGGAGGCGCACGGCACGGGGACCACGCTCGGGGACCCGATCGAGGCCGACGCGATCATCGCGACCTACGGTGCGCGAGACGGTGGACGTCCGCTGTGGCTGGGGTCGCTCAAGTCGAACCTCGGCCACCCGCAGGCCGCGGCGGGTGTCGGCGGGGTCATCAAGATGGTGCAGGCGCTGCGCCATGAGCTGCTGCCGGCAACGCTGGGCGTGGACGAGCCGACCCCGCATGTCGACTGGTCCGCCGGCACGGTCCGGCTGCTGACGGAACCGGTCGCCTGGCCGGTGCGGGCCGGTCGCCCCCGGCGCGCCGGTGTGTCGTCGTTCGGCATCAGCGGCACGAACGCGCATGTCATCGTGGAGCAGGGCGATCCGCTCCCGGACGTGGCCGCGCAGCCAGCCGGCGCCGGAGCGGCCGGCGCCGGAGCGGCCGGCGCCGGGGCTGTCGGTCCGTCCGCCGTGACCACGGCGATGCCGTTCGTGCTCTCCGCGGCCCGTCCGGATGATCTGGCCGGCCAGGCCGCCCGCCTCGTCGACCAGCTGCGCCGGGAGGAGCAGACGCCGCTGGCGGCGCTCGCTCAGGCGCTGGTCACGACCCGCACGGCGCACCCCAGCAGGGCCGCGGTCGTCGCCCGCACCCGGGAGGAGCTCCTCACCGGGCTGGCGGGGCTCCTGCCCGCGGACGTGGCGGACGCGTCGGGCGGGGCGTCTGGCGATCGATCGAGTGATCGATCGAGTGCTGGCTCGAGCGATGCGGTCACCGCGATCTCCGGCCGGCTGCCGCGGGTCGTGCGAGGCCAGGCGCTGGCGGGCCGGATCGCGTTCGTCTTCCCCGGGCAGGGTGCACAGTGGGAGGGCATGGCCGCGGGGCTGCTCGACTCCTCGGCGGTCTTCCGCGACCGGATGCGGGCCTGTGACGACGCGCTGCGGCCGCATGTGGGCTGGAACCTGCTCGACGTGATCACCGGTTCGGCGGACGCGCCACCGCTGGACCGGGCCGAGGTGCTGCAGCCCGCGCTGTTCGCGGTGATGACGTCGCTCGCAGCCCTGTGGCGGGCGCACGGGGTCGAGCCGGACGCGGTGGTGGGGCACTCCCAGGGCGAGATCGCCGCCGCGGCCGTCGCCGACGTGCTGAGCCTCGCCGACGCCGCGCGCGTCGTCGCGCTGCGGGCCCGGGTGCTGGGCCGGCTGCGCGGCCGGGGCGGCATGGTCGCTCTGCAGGTCGGGGCGGCACGAACCACCGAACTGCTCGCGGACTGGCCGGACCGGCTGTCGATCGCCGCGGTCAACGGCCCGGACAGCACCGTCGTCTCCGGTGCCGACGAGGCGCTCGGCGCGCTGCTCGCCGCCTGCGAGCGGGCGAAGGTGCACGCGCGCCGGGTGCCGGTCGACTACCCTTCGCACAGCCCGTACGTGGCGGAGGTCCGCGCCGAGCTGCTCGCCGCGCTGGAAGGCCTCACGCCGTCCACCGGTTCGGTTCCCTTCTACTCCACGCTGACCGGGGCGCGTGCGGACGGCCGCGGGCTCGACGCCGAGTACTGGTACCGCAACCTGCGCGAACCGGTGCGGTACGAGCAGGCCTGCCGCGCGCTGCTCGACGCCGGGCACCGGGTGCTCATCGAGATCAGCCCGCACCCGGTCCTGACTGTCAGCAGCATGCAGACGTCCGAGGCGCACGGGGTCACCGCGGCGGCCGTCGGAACCCTGCGCCGGGGCGAGGGCGACCTCGACCGGTTCATGGTCTCCCTCGCCGAGGCCCACACCCACGGTGTCAGGCCCGACTGGTCGGCGGTGCTGCCCCGGCCGTCCGGGCGCGCGACGCCGCTGCCGACCTACGCGTTCGCCCGGACGTCCTACTGGCTGCCGCCGGTCGCTCCCGCCGCGGTGGCCGTGGCCGACAGCGGGCTCGACGCGGCCGGGCATGGGCTGCTCACCGCGGTGGTGCGCCTCCCCGACGGTCAGCGGATCCTGACCGGCCGCCTCTCGCCGGCCGCCCAGCCCTGGCTCGGGGAGCACCAGGTGCACGGCACGGTGGTGCTGCCCGCGGCCGCGGTCCTCGACCTCGCCCTGCACGCGGGGCGAGCCGCCGGCACACCGTGGCTGGACGAACTGACGCTGACCGCACCCCTGACCCTGCCAGCGCCGGCGCCCGGTGGATCCGGCGTCGCCGTCCAGCTGCATCTGGCGGCGGCGGACGAGTCCGGGCGGCGCGGCTTCGCCTTCTACTCCCACCCGGGCGGCGCTTCCCACCCGGGCGGCGCTGATGCTGCCGCGGCCGGCGGGCTCGGCGCCACCGGGAGCGCCCCGGCGAACGGCGCGGGTGACGAGCCGGACGGCGAGGGCGGGTGGGTGTGCCACGCCACCGGCTGGCTGGCCCGCGAACCCGCCGACGCGCTGTCGGCAGACGTCGCGGGGGACTGGCCGCCGGCCGCCGCGCTGTCGGTGGACGTCGCGGGGGACTGGCCGCCGGCCGGGGCGGTGCCGGTCGACATCGCCGACGGGTACGAACTGCTGGCTGACCGCGGCCACGGCTACGGCCCGTCCTTTCGGGGGCTCACCGCGCTGTGGGCGGACGGCGACGAGCTGTACGCCGAGGTGGAGCTGTCCCCGGGGGATGAGCGGGGCACACCTGAACCACCGGGAGCGGGGTTCGCGCTGCACCCGGCGCTGCTGGACGCCGCCCTGCACCCGTTGCTGCTCGCGGCGTTCGGCGCCACACCCGGCCCCGGCGACGCGCCAGCGGGTCCTGGTTCCGCGGATCCCGGCCCTGGTTCCGCGGTGCCGTCGGCCGCGCCGACGACGGTGGCTGACGGCCCGCTGCTCCCGTTCTCCTGGCGAGGCGTGAGCCTGCACGCCGTCGGCGCGACCAGGCTGCGGGTGCGGCTGACTCGAACCGGCCCCCATCGAGCCGAGCTGCGGCTGCAGGATGCAGACGGCCGGCTGGTGCTGCAGGTCGGCGAACTCAGCCTGCGCCCCGCACCCACCCAGCCCGGATCCGCGGGCCCGGGCTCCTACCGGCTCGGCTGGGTCCGCGGCCTGGAGCGGCCCGGCTCGCCGGCCGCGGCCACGGGCTGGGCTCTGGTCGGCGACCTGCCGCCGTCCATCGTCGAGCGGGCGGGCAGCATCGTGCGTGGCGCCGGGCACGCGGGCGCGGGCGACGGCGGCGCCGTCCCCCACTATCGAGACCTGACCGAGCTGCGCGCGGCTGTGGCGGCCGGCGCCGGTGCGCCGAGCGTGGTGTTCCACCCCGCGCCGGTCGCGGAGCCGGACCGCCTATCGGATCCGGCGGCGCCGGTGGAAGCGGTCCACCGTGCCACCGGCGCCGCCGTCGATCTGCTCCAGCAGTGGTTGCTGGACGAGACCTTCGCGGACAACCGGCTGGTTCTGGTCACCCGCGGCGCAGTCCAGGCCGGTGACGCCGACCGGCCCGCCAGCCTGGCCGGCGCGGCGGTGTGGGGGCTCGTCCGGTCAGCGCAGACGGAGAACCCGCGCCGGCTCGCTCTGCTCGACCTGGACGTCGGTGACGGGCCTGCGCCCGCGGAGGCGTTGACCGCAGCTGGTGGCGGCGCCGAACCACAGCTGGCCGTCCGGGCCGGCGAGATGGTCGTCCCCCGCCTGGCCGGGCCGACCGGCAACGGTTCCGTCGGCAATGGTTCCGCCGGCAACGGTTCCGCCGGCGGCGGGCCGGCGGGTGGCGGGCCTGCTGACGGCCGGTCTGCGGGGGGCGGGCTCGTGCTGCCGCCCGGGGACGGCTGGCGGGTGGATCTGACCAGCCGGGGAAGCCTGGACAACCTGGCCGTGGTCGCCGGCGACGCGGACCGTCGGCCGCTCGCGGCCGGGGAGGTGCGCATCGCGGTGCGCGCCGCCGGTGTCAACTTCCACGACCTGGTCCTCGCGCTGGCCATGGTGGACGACCCGGGCGGAATCGGGCTGGAAGGCGCCGGTGTCGTGACGGAGGTCGGCCCCGGCGTGCCGGGAATCCGCCCGGGTGACCGCGTGATGGGCCTCTTCCCGGACGCGTTCGGGCCGGTGGCGGTGGCGGATCACCGGCTGCTGACGGCGGTGCCGGACTCGTGGACCTTCACCGAGGCGGCCACCGTGCCGGCCGCCTTCCTCACCGCCTACTACGGGCTGCGGGAACTCGCCGGGCTGCGCGCCGGGCAGCGGGTGCTCATCCACGCCGCCACCGGCGGGGTCGGCCTGGCGGCGATGCAGCTGGCACGCCTGGCCGGCGCCGAGGTCTTCGCCACGGCGAGCCGGGCGAAGTGGGATGTCCTGCACGCGGCGGGCCTCGACGAACGGCATGTGGCGGACTCCCGCGGTACCGACTTCGACCAGCAGGTGCTCGCGGCGACCGACGGGCAGGGCGTCGACGTCGTACTGAACTCGCTGGCCCGGCAGCGGGTCGACGCGGGCCTGCGCCTGCTGCCGCGCGGTGGCTGGTTCGTGGAGCTCGGCAAGACCGACCTGCGGGATCCCGCCCAGGTCGCGCGGGAGTACCCCGGTGTCTCCTACCAGGCCTTCGACGTCACCACCGACCCGGGCCCGGACCATACGGCGCGCATGCTCGCCGCGCTGGCGGCCTCGTTCGCGGACGGATCGTCGCGGCCGCTGGCGCTGACCGCCTATCCGATGTCGCGTGCCGGCGAGGCCTTCCGAACGCTCTCCCTGGCCCGGCATGTCGGCAAGCTCGTCCTCGTCCCGCCCCGCCGGCTGGACCCCGACGGCACCGTGCTGATCACGGGTGGCACCGGGCGGCTGGGCGGCCTGGTCGCGCGTCGCCTCGTCACCGGGCACGGCGCGCGGCACCTGCTGCTGGCGAGCCGCCGCGGCGTGACGGGTGACGACGGCGTGACGGGTGACGACGGCGCGGCGGGTGCTGACGGCGTGGCGGGTGCCGACGGTGCGGCCGGGACGGGTGGTCTGGTCGACGAGCTGCGCGGGTTGGGCGCCCAGGTGACGGTGGTCGCCGCGGACGTCTCCGACCGGGCCGGCGTGGCCGCTGTCCTGTCGGCGATCCCGCCCGAGCGGCCACTCACGGCCGTGGTGCACGCCGCGGGCGTGCTGTCGGACGCACCTGTGTCGGCACTCACCGCGGAGCAGCTCGAAGCGGTGCTGCGCCCGAAGATCGACGCCGCCTGGCACCTGCACGAACTCACCCGCGACCGTGACCCGGCGGCCTTCGTGCTCTTCTCCTCGATCGCCGGCCTGCTCGGCAACGCCGGCCAGGGCAACTACGCCGCGGCCAACGCCGCGCTCGACGCGCTGGCCGGGAACCGGCGACACGCGGGCCTGCCGGCTGTCTCCCTCGCCTGGGGGCTGTGGGAGGCGTCCAGCGGCATGACCGGGCAGCTGCGCCAGGCCGACCTGGACCGGATGGCGCGCACCGGCCTGGTTCCCCTGCCGACGGACCAGGCACTGCGCCTGTTCGACGAGGCCCTGAGCACCGACCGCGCCGTCGTCGTCCCGGCACGGCTGGACCAGGCGGCCCTGCGCCGCACCACCGCCGCGGCCCTGCCCGCGGTGCTGCGCGACCTCGCCCGCGCGACGGAGCCGCCGCGCGTCCTGGCAGACCAGGCCGCGGCTGGTGGTGCCGACGCCCGCGGTGGGCCCGATGGGCCCGGCAGCCTGGGCAACTCCCGGGACTCGATCCGCGGGCGGCTGGCCGGCCTGCCCGAACCACTGCGCCGGCGGCAGCTGCTTGACCTGGTGCGTACCCACGGAGCCGCGATTCTCAGCCTGCCTGGTCCCGGTGCGATCGGGTCCGACCGCACCTTCCGGGAGCTCGGCGTGGACTCGCTCACGGCGGTGGAGCTGCGAAACCGGATGTCGGAAGCCATCGGGCTGCCGCTGCCGGCGACGCTCGTCTTCGACCATCCGACGCCGGCCGCGCTGGCGGACCGCCTGCTCGCGGACCTGTTCCCCCCGTCGGACCGGTCCCCGCGACCCGCCGACCCGGCCCCTGACCAGGCCGACCCGGCCCTCCCGGTAGACCGAGCAGACCAGGTCGACCTGGCAGACCTGGCAGATCTGGCAGACCAGGTCGACCCGGCAGTCCCCGTGGACCCGGACATCAGCGACGTCGACCCCACGGCACCGGACGCGGAGGACGTCGAGCGGCGCCTGGCACTCGCCTCCGCCGAGGAGCTGTTCTCCATCATCGACCAGGAACTGCGTGTGCCCGGAGGGTGACGCCCACGCCCGCGGCCTGTCGCCGCCCCCCACGTTCCCCGTCGAGACGTCCGGATCGCCGGACGTCGCACGCCCTCGAGACCTTCGAATCCGTCGAGCACAGTGCGGTGAGGCCCCGGTATGGAAACGCAGGAGCGCACACGACTGCTGGACTACCTCCGTCGGGTGACGACGGAGCTGCACAACACCCGCGCCCGGCTGGAGCGGGCCGAGTCCGGCCTGCGGGAGCCGGTCGCCGTGGTCGGAATCGGCTGCCGCTACCCCGGCGGCGTCCGTTCCCCGCAGGACCTGTGGCGGATCGCGGCGCAGGGGCGCGACGTCGTCTCCGAGATCCCCGCCGACCGCGGCTGGGACCTGGCTCGGCTCGGTTCCGCGCAGCCGGGCGGGAGCTGTCCGGAGACGGGTGGATTCCTCGACGGAGTCGCCGACTTCGACGCGGAGTTCTTCGGCATCAGCCCGCGTGAGGCGGCCGCCATGGATCCCCAGCAGCGGCTGGTGCTGGAGACCGTGTGGGAGGCGGTGGAACGTGCCGGAACGGACCCGACCTCGCTGCGCGGCACGTCCACCGGGGTCGTTCTCGGCGTCATCCACCAGGGCTTCGACAGCCGGGTCACCGACGCCGGAGCCGGCGGCGAGCTGGCGGGATACGTGCTCACCGGCAGCACGCTGAGCGTCGCCTCCGGCCGGGTCGCCTACACCCTCGGTCTCGAGGGGCCGGCGATCACCGTGGACACGGCGTGCTCGTCCTCGCTGGTGGCTTTGCACCTGGCCTGCCAGTCACTGCGGCGCGGTGAGAGCGACCTGATGCTGGCCGGTGGGGCGCTGGTGATGGCGACCCCGACCTCGTTCGTGGAGTTCAGCCGGCAGCAGGCACTGTCGCCCGACGGCCGCTGCCGCGCGTTCGGCGCCGCGGCCGACGGGTTCGGTCTCGGTGAGGGTGTCGGCGTCCTGGTGCTGGAGCGGCTGTCGGACGCACGCCGCAACAACCATCAGGTGCTGGCGCTCATCCGGGGCAGCGCGGTAAACCAGGACGGCGCGAGCAACGGCCTGACCGCGCCGAGCGCCCCGGCCCAGGAACGGGTGATCCGCCAGGCCCTGGCGGACGCCGGGCTGAGCCCCGGTGACGTCGACGCCGTCGAGGCGCACGGAACCGGCACGGCGCTCGGCGATCCGATCGAGGCACAGGCGCTGCTGGCCGCCTACGGCCGGGACCGGCCGGCCAGCCAGCCGCTCTGGCTCGGCTCACTCAAGTCGAACATCGGGCACGCGCAGGCGGCCGCGGGGGTCGCCGGTGTCATAAAGATGATCATGTCGATGCGGTCGGGGGTGTTGGCGCCGACCCTGCACGCCGACCCGCCGAGCCCGCACATCGACTGGGCCGGCGGTCCGCTGGCCCTGCTCACGGACAGCACGCCCTGGCCGCGGCGCCCCGACCAGCCGAGGCGGGCCGGAGTGTCCTCGTTCGGGATCAGCGGCACCAACGCCCACCTGATTCTGGAACAGGCGCCCGAGTCCGAGCCGGTGATCACCGGCGACGCACCCGTGCCCGGCGACGCAGCCGTGCCCGGCGACGCAGCCGTGCCCGGCGACGCAGCCGTGCCCGGCGACGCAGCCGTGCCCGGCGACGCAGCCGTGCCCGGCGACGCAGCCGTGCCCGGCGACGCAGCCGTGCCCGGCGGCACGCCCGCTCCCGGGGTCGTTCCCTGGCTGCTGTCGGCACGCTCGCCGGCGGCCCTGCGTGACCAGGCCGCCCGGCTCGCCGACCACCTGGACACCGGTGCGGGGGCGTCGGCCAGCCCGGGCGCGATCGCGCACGCACTGGCCGTCAGCCGCGCTTCGCTGGAGCATCGCGCGGTCGTGCTCGGCCGGGACGCGACCGAGCTCCGCGAGGGCCTCGACGCGCTCGCCGCGGGTCACCCCGCACCCGGCCTCGTGACGGGCCCGGCGGGGCCGGCGACGGGGACGGGAACGGGTACGGGGGCGACCAGCCCGGCCGGCTCCGGCGGGGCGGCGGGTGTGGTGACGTCCCGGGCCGGCACGGTGTTCGTCTTCCCCGGGCAGGGGACGCAGTGGGCCGGCATGGCCGGCGGGCTGCTCGGCGTCTCGAAACCGTTCACCCGGCGGATCGAGCAGTGCGCCGCCGCTCTCGCGCCGCACACCGGATGGGAGCTGCTCGACGTCCTGCGTGGCCGGCCGCAGGCGCCCGACCTGAACCGGGTGGACGTCGTCCAGCCCGCCCTGTTCGCGGTCATGGTCGCCCTCGCCGAGGTGTGGCGGGCCCACGGGGTCACACCGGACGCCGTCGTCGGCCACAGCCAGGGCGAGATCGCCGCCGCCTGTGTCGCGGGGGTCCTCAGCCTGGAGGACGCGGCGCGGGTGGTGGCGTGCCGGGCCCGCGCGTTGTCGGCACTGTCCGGGCGGGGCGGCATGCTCTCTATCGCCGCGCCGCGCGAGGATGTCGAACGCCTCCTCGCGCCCTGGGCGGACGAGCTGGCGGTGGCGGCCGTCAACGGGCCCGTGGCGACCGTCGTGTCGGGCGGGTCCGAGGCGCTCGCACGGCTGGCCGCCGCCTGCGACGGGCGGGACGTCCGCAACCGCCTGCTACCCGTGGACTACGCCTCGCATTCGCCGCAGGTCGAGCGGATCCGCGCGCGGCTGCTCACCGACCTGGCGGGGCTTCGCCCGCGGTCCGGCGAGATCCCCGTCTACTCCACGGTCACGGGCCAGCCGTGCGACGGGACGGAGCTGGACGCCGGGTACTGGTTCCGCAACCTGCGCGGCCTGGTCGACCTGCACGGCGCGACCAGGCGGCTGCTTACCGACGGCCACGACGTGTTCGTCGAGGTGAGCCCGCATCCGGTGCTCACCGCCGGGCTCGCGGCGACGGGCGAGGCCGAGGGCTACCAGGACCAGGTGGTGCTGGCCACCCTGTGGCGGGACGACGGCGGGCCGCATCGCCTGGCGCGCTCCCTGGCCGAGGCGCATGTCAGCGGCGTCCCGGTGAGCTGGCCGCCGTTCGTCCCCGCGGGTGCCGAGCCGCCGGTCGAGCTGCCGACCTACGCCTTCCAACACCGCCGCTACTGGCCTGCGCCGCAGGCGCGCCGGACGGTTCCCGACCCGGCCGGGCCGTCGCGGGCACCTCGGTCCCGGCGGGACGACGTGTTCTGGTCGGTGGTCGAGTCCGGCGACGCCGAGGCCTTCGCCGCGCTGCTCGGCGAGGAGGAACCGGGCGCGCTCGAGCTGCCCGGCGGTGCCGGTGCGGTCGACGAGGCCGGGTCGCAGCGGCTCGCGGAGACGCTTGCCGCGATCGCCGGCTGGCGGCGGCGCGCCGACGATCGCGCCGTCGTCGACGGCTGGCGCTACCGCGTCGTCTGGGAATCGCACACCGTTCCCACCGCCCCGCCGCCCACCGCCCCGCCGCCCACCGCCCCGCTTCGCGCGGGCCGTCGGACGGGCGGCGGAACCTGGCTGCTGGTGACCGACACGGCCGACACGACCGGCGTGGCTGGCCTGGACAGTGCGGACGGCGGCGACGGTGCGGACGGCGGCGACGGTGCGGACGGCGGCGACGGTGCGGACGGCGGCTCGCTGGCCGGCTGGTGCGAACGCGCGCTGGCCGGCGCGGGCGCCGAGGTGGTGAGGCTGCCGGTGGCAATCCGATCCGCCGACCAGCGTGACCTGGTCAGGGCGCTGGGGGCGGCCTGCGCCGCCGCGCCGGTCGGGGTCGTGTCACTGCTGGCGGCCGACCCGGCGCCGGTGCCGGTCAACGGGGTGCCCGACGGTCTCGGCGCCACGTCGTCGCTCGTCCGGGCGCTCGGCGAGCTGGGCTGGGCGGCACCGCTGTGGTGCCTGACCCGGGGAGCGGTCACCACCGGGCGCCTGGACCGTCCCGCGGACCCGGCCCAGGCGACGATCTGGGGCTTCGGACGTGTGGTGGCCCTTGAGCAGCCGCGCCGCTGGGGTGGCCTGGTCGACCTGCCCGAGGTGCCGGACGAGCGCACCGCGGCCCAGCTGCGCGCCGTCCTGGCGGCCGCCGCCGCTGTTCGTGCCGGCGATGGTGCCGACGGCGACGCCGACGGTGCCGGCGGGCGGTACGAGGACCAGGTGGCGCTGCGTCCGTCCGGCGTGCTGGTGCGTCGCCTGGTGCGCCACCCGGCACGGGGCGGGTGGCGCCCGGGCCCGCCGCCGGAATGCGCCCTCGTCACCGGCGGCACCGGTGCGCTCGGCCGCCGGGTCGCCGAGCACCTGGCCCGGCGCGGGGTGCGGCGCCTGGTGCTGGCCAGCCGGGCCGGAACGGCGGCGGCCGGCACAGGCGACCTGGTCGAGCGGCTGCGGGGGCTGGGCGCCGAGGCGCGTGTCGTGGCCGTGGACCTGCGGGACCGCGCCGCGGTCACCCGCCTGCTGGAACAGGCCGGACCCGTCGACGCGGTCTACCACACCGCCGGTGCGGCGGCGGCCACCGAGGTCGGGCAGCTGGGACCGCACGACCTGGCGCACGCCGGCGCGGCCAAGCTGGGCGGCGCGGTGGCACTGGACGACCTGTTCGGATCCGACAGCGGCGTGACGGAGTTCGTCCTGTTCTCCTCGGGTGCCGGCGTGTGGGGGTCCGGGGGCCAGGCCGCCTACGCGGCGGCGAACGCGGGCCTTGACGCGCTCGCCGCGAATCGCCGGGCCCGCGGGCTGCCCGCCACCTCCGTCGCCTGGGGGCTGTGGGACGAGGAGGGCATGGGCGGCGGCGAGACGGGCCGCTGGCTGCGCCGGCACGGCATGGTCGCGATGGACCCGGCGCGGGCCCTGCTGGCGCTGGACGCGGCCCTGAACGACACGCGCCCGGACCTCGTCGTCGCCGACATCGACTGGAGCGCCTTCACCGCCGGCTTCACCGCCACCCGGCAGAGCACCCTGCTGGCCGCGATCGAGGCCGAGCTGGCGACCGGCGAGCAGGATGTCCTCCACATCGCCAACGGTCACGGCGGTGGCGTCAGCGGGCACGGCGTCAGTGGCCGGGACGGCGGCGGCACGGGCGCCGGTGCCGGCGCGCTGGCAGCGCGGCTGGCGGCCCTGCCGGTCGGTGAGCGGGAGCCGGAGGTCCTCGATCTCGTCCGTGCCCTGGTGGCCGACGTGCTCGGGCATCGCGGCACGGAGGCCGTGCCGGCGGCGAGAGCGCTGCGGGAGACAGGCGTCGACTCGCTGACCGCCGTGGAGATCCGCAACCGGCTGGCGGCGGCGACCGGGCTGCGCCTGCCGACGACGCTCGTCTTCGATCACCCCACGCCACGAGCACTCGCGGCGCACCTGACCGCGCTCGTGTCCGGCGGCCCGTCCGTGTCCGGCGGCCCGTCCGTGGGCGGCGCGACCGGGTCATCGGTGGACGTCCCGCCCGGTCGCGGCGGGGACGGCGGGGACGCCGGGGATGAGCCGATCGCCATCGTGGCCATGGGGTGCCGCTTCCCGGGCGAGGTGGAAACCCCGGACGCCCTGTGGGAGCTGATCACGTCGGGTCGGGACCCGATGACGGAGGTGCCGGCCGACCGTGGCTGGGACTCGGCGCTGGCGGAGCTCCGGGCGCTCCGGCCGGACGCGGATGCCGTGGTGGGCGGCTTCCTCGCGGGGGCGGGCGACTTCGACGCGGCCTTCTTCGGGATCAGCCCGCGCGAGGCCGCGACCATCGACCCCCAGCAGCGCCTTCTGCTGGAGACGTCGTGGGAGGCGGTCGAACGTGCCGGTGTCGATCCGTCCTCGCTGCGCGGAACCCCCACCGGCGTGTTCGTCGGACTGGTCTCCCAGGACTACGGCGAGCGGCTGGCCGACGCCGCCGAGGAGTACCAGGGATATCGGCTGACCAGCGGCTCACCGGCGGTCGCCGCCGGGCGGGTGGCCTACTGCCTGGGCCTTTCCGGCCCGGCGATGACGATCGACACCGCGTGTTCGTCCTCGCTGGTCGCACTGCATCTGGCCTGTCAGTCGCTGCGCCGCGCCGAGTGCACGCTGGCGCTGGCCGGCGGGGCGACCGTCATGGCCACGCCGACCCCGTTCGTCGAGTTCGCCCGGCAGGGCGGGCTGTCCTCCGACGGGCGCTGTCACGCGTTCGCCGCCTCCGCGGACGGCACCGGCTGGGGTGAGGGCGTCGGCATGGTGCTGCTCGAACGGCTGTCCGACGCGGTGGCGCATGGGCATCCGGTGCTCGCGGTCATCCGCGGCTCGGCGGTCAACCAGGACGGCGCCAGCAACGGCCTGACCGCGCCGCACGGACCGTCGCAGGAGGCGGTGATCCGAGCCGCACTGGACGACGCCCGGCTCGGCCCGGCCGATGTGGACGTGGTCGAGGCACACGGGACCGCCACCACCCTCGGGGACCCGATCGAGGCGCACGCCCTGCTGGCCACCTACGGCCAGGGCCGACCGCCCGGGCATCCGCTGTGGCTGGGAACGCTCAAGTCGAACATCGGGCACACCCAGGCCGCGGCCGGTGTGGCCGGGGTGATCAAAATGGTGCTCTCGCTGGGGCGGGACGTGCTGCCGGCGACCCGGCACGTGGATGCCGAGACCCCCCACGTCGACTGGTCGGCCGGCGACGTGCGGCTGCTCACGGGCCCGGTGCCCTGGCCGGCCCACGACCGGCCCCGCCGCGCGGGTGTCTCCGCGTTCGGGATCAGCGGCACGAACGCCCACGTCATCCTCGAACAGGCCCCGGCGATCGCGGAAGACGCGCCCTCGCCCCCGGAACAGGCGCCGCCGCTCCCGGAACAGGCGCCGGCCGGACCGGGCCGGCCGGTGGTCGTCCCGCTGTCCGGCCGGGGAGCCGCCGCGCTCCGTGCCCAGGCCGAGAGGCTGGGTGCGCACCTGGCCGACCGGGTCGACGGCCCGGCGCTCGCCGACGTGGCGCACACCCTGGCGGCGGGCCGCGCCCAGCTGTCCCACCGGGCCGCCGTGGTGGCCGAGAACCACGAGCGGCTGCTGGCCGGGCTCGCCGCCGTGGCGGCCGGCGGACCACCGGCGGTCGGTGCGGCCGGAGTCGCCCGCACCGAGCCGGTGGTCGCCTTCCTGTTCACCGGCCAGGGCAGCCAGCGTGCCGGCGCGGGCGGTGGCCTGTACGCCACCGAGCCCGTCTTCGCCCAGGCGCTGGACCGGGTCTGTGCGGCCTTCGCCCCGCACCTGGACCATCCCCTGCACGACGTCCTGCTCGCGGCGCCGGGTTCGGCCGCGGCTGCCGCGCTGGAGCGCACCGAGTACGCGCAGCCGGCGCTGTTCGCGCTGGAGGTGGCGCTGCACGACCTGATGACGTCCCGCGGCGTGCGGCCCCGCCACCTCATCGGCCACTCCGTCGGCGAGCTGACGGCCGCCCATGTGGCCGGAATGCTGTCGCTGCCGGACGCGGCCCGCCTGGTCGCGGCGCGGGGACGGCTCATGCAGGCGCTGCCGGCGACGGGCGCGATGGCCGCGATCGAGGCGTCGGAGGACGAGATCGGCCTGGAGCTGGCGGGCCGGGAGTCGCAGGTGGCCCTCGCCGCGGTGAACGGGCCGTCGGCCGTCGTGGTCTCGGGTGACGCGGACGCCGTCGGCGAGATCGTGGCCGGATGGGCGGCCCGCGGGCGCCGAACCCGCCGGCTCGCGGTCAGCCACGCCTTCCACTCCCCGCACATGGACGGGATGCTCACCGCGTTCACCCGCGTCGCCGCGGAATGCACCTGGTCCCCGCCGCGGGTGCCGATCGTCTCGGGGGTGACCGGCGCCCCGCTGGAGGCTGTTCCGCCGCCCGAGTACTGGGCGCGGCACGCCCGGGCGGCGGTCCGTTTCGGTGACGGCGTCCGATGGCTCGCCGAGCGCGGTGTCACCGCCTATGTCGAGCTGGGGCCGGACGGCATTCTCACCTCGATGGTCGACTCGTGTCTGGATGCCCTCGGGAGTGATCCCGGCGGCAGCACCGGTGCGCCGGGCCGCGGCGACGGGCCGCTCGGTGCCGCGGCACCGTTGCGCCTCTCGGCGCTGCGCCCGCCCTGGCCCGAGCCTCGGGCGCTGGCGGCGACCCTCGCCGCGCTGCATGTGCACGGGGTACCGGTCGAGCTGAGCGACGTCCCGGCTGCCGGGCGGCGGCCGGTGGAGCTGCCCACCTACCCGTTCCAGCGCCAGCGTCACTGGCTGCCCGCCGGTGGTCGGCCCGGCCCTCGCGGGCGGCACGCCGGTGGGCGGGAGAGTGCCGTGACCGTGGGGTCGGATGCCGGCGGCGCGCGGCGGCTCGACCATCCCGTGCTCGAGACCGCGACCCTCATCGGCGCGTCCGGCGGCTGGCTGTTCACCGGCCGGTACTCGCTGGCCGAGCATCCGTGGCTGGCTGACCACGCCGTGCGGGGCACCATCGTGGTGCCCGGACTCGCGTTCGTCGAGCTGGTACTGCGGGCCGGCCGGGAGGTCGGCGCCGGCGGGGTCGAGGAGCTGACCTTCCAGAACCCGGTGGTGCTCGGGGACGTCCAGGCGGTGCGGGTCCAGGTCTGGATCGATCCGCCGGACGCCCACGGCCGGCGCGGGGTGCGGGTGCACACCCGCCCCGACCCGGCGGGCGCCGAGGCCGAGATCTGGACACCCAACGCGGTCGGCGTCCTGGCCTCCGCGGCGGGCGTGGACGGCTGGCCGGCCGGGCGAGACGACGGGGAGGCCTCCGGGGAGGCGTCCTGGCCGCCGCCGGGGGCCAGGCCCGTCGACGCGGACCAGCTGTACGGCCGGCTGCGTGAGCGCGGGTACACCTTCGGCCCGGCCTTCCGCAGCATGCGCGCGGCCTGGCAGCGCGGCGACGAGTGGTTCACCGAGGTACGGCTGCCCGACGAGCACGGCCCGACGGCGGACCGCTACGACATCCACCCGGCTCTGCTGGACTCCTCGGGCCATGTCCAGCTCGAGGCGTTCGGTGCCGGTGATGGCGCCGGCGGCGGTTCCGCCGGCGGAGCGTCGGGCGACGCGGTCCCGGTCCTGTTCGCGGTGGCCGGCGTGCGGGTGCGAACCGTCGGTGTGCCGTTCCTGCGGGCCCGGCTTACCGCGGCCGGCGCCGACGGCATCCGCATGGAGCTGGCCGACAGCGCCGGGCGCCCGGCCGCGCTCGTGACGTCCCTGACGGTCCGGGCGATCAACCCGGACGCCCTGCGCGGCGCGGCCGGTCCGCTGCACGCACTCGACTGGGATCCCGTCGGCGGGGCGCCCACGCCGGGCGCGGTGGTGGCGCCCGCCGTGGCGTTCGCCCCCGACACGGGCACGTTCGCCGACGATCCGGAACTGCTGCGGGCGGCGGGCCATCGGCTCGCCGGCTGGGCGTGGGACAGGGCCCGCCGGTGGTTGGACGACGAGCGGCACGAGGGGTCCCGGCTGGCGATCGTGACCTCACGGGCGTGCGCCGTCGCCGCCGGCGATGATCCTCCCGACCCCGCCCAGGCCGTGATCTGGGGTTTCCTGCGCGCCGTCCAGCTGGAGCATCCCGACCGGTTCGTCCTCGTCGATCTCGATGGCGAGCCGGCCAGCCGGGCGCTGCTGCCGGATGCCCTGGCCTCGGACGAGCCGCAGCTCGCGGTCCGTGCGGGCCGGATGCTGGCACCTCGGCTGGCGCCCGTCCCCGGTACCGAGGCGGGCCCGGCGCCGGCGCTGGCCCCCCAGGGCACGGTCCTGATCACCGGGGGTACCGGTGCGCTCGGGGCCGCGCTGGCACGGCACCTGGTCATCCGCCACGGGGTCCGGCATCTGCTGCTGGTCAGCCGGCGGGCGGACCGCGCGCCAGGCGTCGAGGCCCTGCGGGCCGAGCTGGCCGGCCTGGGCGCCACGGCACGGCTGGTCGGCTGTGATGTCACGGACCGCCAGCAGCTCGCGGCCGCGCTCGCCACCGTCGACCCGGCGCACCCGCTCACCGGCGTCGTGCACGCCGCCGGAGTCGTGGACGACGCGCTGCTCACCGGCCTCACCGCCGACCAGCTGCGCAGGGTGCTGGCGGTCAAGGCCGACGCGGCCGTCCACCTCGACGAGCTGACCCGCGGCGTCGAGCTGGCCGAGTTCACCCTGTTCTCGTCGGCGGCGGCGACCATCGGCAGCCCCGGTCAGGCGGCCTACGGCGCGGCCAACGCGTTCCTCGACGCCCTGGCCGCGCGGCGCCGGGCCGCGGGCCGACCGGCCCGGTCCCTGGCCTGGGGTCCCTGGGCGGCGGCCGGGATGGCGAGCGCCCTCGCCGAGAGCGACCTGAGGCGGATGCGGCGCCTGGGGGCGGCACCGCTGCGCACGGACGAAGGACTGGCCCTGTACGACCTGGCCCGGAGGGTCGACCGGGCCGTGATGGTGCCGATCCGCCTCGACGACACGGCGCTCACCGGCCCGCTCGGCCGGCCGGCGGTGCTACGGGGCCGGCCGTCCAGCGCGGTCACGCCGGTACCCGCGCGGGTGGGCGACGGCCCCGGCCCGACCTCCCACACCGTGCCCTCCCCGCGGTCCGGCGCGGCGCCCCGCCCGGTGTCGGGCGTGCCGTCCGACACCGGGGCGGGCCCCATGGGCGGTGCCAGGACCGACGGCTCGGCGGGGGTGGGCGGCGGACCGGCCGCGGCCGGGTTCGGGCGCCTTGCCACGCTCTCGCCGGCGCAGCGCCTCGCCGCCGCGACCGACCTGGTGCGCGGCGCGGTCGCCACCGTTCTCGGACATGACTCCAGCGGCGCGGTCGACCCCGACGCACCGCTGCTGGAACTGGGCCTCACCTCCCTGATGGCGGTGGAGCTGCGCAACCACCTCACCGCCGTCACCGGGCTTCGGCTGCCCGCGACGCTCGTCTTCGAGTGCCCCACCGCCGACGCACTGGCCCGCCGCCTGATCGCGGACCTTCCGACCGTCGATCCTCCCGCTGTCGCGGGGGAGTCGCCCCAACTTCAGCTGGAGCCGCTGTGATGCCAGAAGCACCAGCCCGGACGGACGCGCCAGCCGGGACGGATACCGGCGCGGTGGCGGGCCCCTCCGCCGTGACGCCGGGGATCGCCGACGTCCAGACGCTGCTCCGGGCGGGCGACCCGGTGCTGCGTGACCATCGGCGCCACGGTGTCCCGACGCTGCCCGCCGCCGCCTACCTGGACGCGATCTACCGCTCGGCGCTTGCCAGCGGGCGGCGGACGGCGCAGGTCGAGCTGCGGGACGTCCGGTTCGCCGAACCGCTGTCCGGGACGGATGACGCGGACCACCGGCTGCTGCTGCGCTGCCGCCCGGACGGCGGCGGGCAGCGGATGCGGATCACGAGCCGGGCTGATGCCGCGCCAGGCGGTGCGGTGCCGGGCGGTGCGGTGCCGGGCGGAGCCGAGACGCTGCGGGTGGTCTGCGCCGTGCTCCCGGCCGATTCCGGCGCGCGGCCGGGGCCGCTGGCGCTCGACGAGGTCCGCCGGGTGCTGGCCGGCGCCGACAGCGTCGCCCTCGACACGGTCTACGACCGGCTCGCGGGCGCCGGCGTCGACTACGAGGGCTTCATGCGGGCGGGCGGGGCCTGTGCGCGGGTCGGTGAACGGGTGCTGGCCGAGGTCCGGCTCGGCGCGGCCGCGCTGGGCCGTTCGGACGGGTTCCTGCTGCATCCGGCCCTGCTGGAGGCGGCCATCGCGGTCACCTCCGCCGGTTCCGCCGGGTTCGCCGGTTCTGCCGGGTTCGGCGAGCCCGCTGCGACCGCCGCTGGCGGCGGCGTCCAGCCCGGTCTGACACCGCTCGCCGGCATCGACCGGGTGCGGATCTGGGTGGCGGCCGGGGCGGACCGCCCGGACGCCCTCACCACGCTGTACGTCGACGCCCGTCCCGCCGGAGGCCGTGGTGGGCAGGCCCGGCTGACCCTCTACGACACGGCCGGGACACCCGTCGCGAGTGTGGAAGGCCTCGCGTTCGGCTCCCCGGGCGGTTCCGCCCACCTGGCCGGGGCACCGGAGCGCAACGGGACGGCGCCCCGGCGTGATCCGTCCGATCAGGGCGGGGCGTGGCGTGCTCAGCCGCCGCGGTGGCCCAGCCAGCCGAGTCAGCGCAGCCAGTCCAACCAGCCCCGTCAGCCCGGCCCGACCGGGCCGGGCTGGCAGCAGGCCCCGTCCGAGCGGCCCGGGCGGGCGCGCGCGGGCGGGTTCGAGATCGCCGTCGTCGGAATGAGCGGCCGCTACCCGGACGCGGCTGACCTGGACGAGTTCTGGCGCAACCTCGAACGCGGCCACCATGCCAGCGGTGCGGTGCCACCATCCCGATGGCGCGTCGGCGACTACCCGACGGCCGGATCGTCACCACACGGCGCCGGGGCCTTCCTCACCGACGCCGAGGCCTTCGACCCGCGGTTCTTCCGCATCCCCCCGAGCACGGCGACCGCCATGGACCCGCAGGAACGCCTGTTCCTGCAGACCGCCTACGCCGCCGTGGAGCACGCCGGGCACGTGCCCGCCGACCTCGCCGCCGCGAGCGGTACCACCGGGGTGTTCGTCGGCGCGAGCTGGACGGACTACCGGCTGCGCGGCGTCGAGGCGACCCTGCGCGGCGCTCCCCAGACGGTCACCTCGGGACTGTCGTCCATCGCCAACCGTGTCTCCTACGCCCTCGGCCTCACCGGGCCGAGCCTGACGGTCGACACGGCCTGCTCGTCCTCGCTGGCCGCGCTGCACCTGGCCTGCCAGGCACTCCTGCTCGGGGAGTGCGACGCCGCCCTGGTCGGCGGGGTGAACCTGGTGCTGCACCCGGACAAGTTCGCCCTGCTCGACCGGATGAACCTGCCCTCCTCGGACGGCAGGTGCCGCTCGTTCGGCGCCGGTGGCGACGGCTACCAGCCTGGTGAGGGGGTCGGCGCGCTGCTGCTGCGTCCGCTGTCCGCGGCGCTCGCGGACCGCGACACCGTCTACGGGATCATCCGCGGAACCGCGGTCGGCCACGGCGGCACCGGCGCCGGCTACCTCGTGCCGCAGCCGGCCGCGCAGGCCGACGTCATCCGCCGGGCGTGGGAGCGGGCCGAGGTGGATCCGGCCACCGCCGGGTACGTCGAGGCGCACGGTACCGGCACCGCGCTGGGTGACCCGGTCGAGGTCGCCGGCCTGCGCCTGGTGCTCGACGCGGCCGGTCCCCGGGCGGCACCGTGCGCTCTCGGCTCGGTGAAGTCGAACATCGGCCACCTTGAGCCCGCTGCCGGGATGGCGGCCCTGACGAAGACCCTCCTGCAGCTGCGGCACGGCGTGATCGTGCCGTCGTTGCACTCGGACGTGCCGAACCCGGACATGGACCTCGGCACGGTGCTGGAGGTCCCCCAACAGCGGCTGGCCTGGCCGCGCCTTCGTGACGCGGACGGCGAGCTGCCCCGCCGGGCCGGGGTGAGCTCCTTCGGAGCCGGTGGCACGAACGCGCACGCCGTGCTGGAGGAGTACCCGGAGCAACCGGATCCCGGTGCTCCGACCGTGCTGCCCGGTGGCGCCGCGCCTGATGCGGCCGCATCTGATGTGGCGGGGCCTGGTGTGGCCGGGCCGGCGGGCCCGGAGGTCGTCGTGCTTTCCGCCGCCACCGAGGAGCGGCTGCGGGTGCACGCCGCCCGTATCGCCGATCATCTCCGGCAGGTGGCGGCGGCGGGATCCGTGCCCTTCGCTGATCTCGCCCGCACCCTGCAGGTCGGACGTCCCGCGCTGCCCGCCCGGCTGGCCCTTGTCGCGTCCGGGCCGGCCGAGGCGGCCGAGCGGCTGTCCGCCTTCCTCGCGGGCGCGGATGGTGCGGGTGGCACGGGCGATGGGGGCGAGGTGTTCACCGGCCGGGCGGGTGAGCCCACCGCCGATGGCGGCGAGACGGACGTGATCGCCGACAGCTACCGCCGCGGCAACCTGACGGACGTCGCGCGGCGCTGGGCCGGCGGGGGCGCCGTCGACTGGGCGGCGGTCAACGGCGGGCCGGGTCGGCGCCGCGCGCTGCCCGGCTACCCGTTCGAGACCTCTCGGTTCTGGATCGACCTCGATGCGCGCACCGGACCCCCTGACTCGCCCGTGCTGGAGCACAGCGCCCCGGAGCACAGCACCCCGGAGAACAGCACCCCGGAGAACAGCGTGCCGGAGCACGCGCCCGAGCAAAGGAGGAGACCCGCGGTGATGACGTTCCTCGACGCCGCCTGTGAGCCGTTCGAGGCCGGCCTCGTGCCCGTGGCGGAGGAGCTGGAAGCGGCCTATCCGATGCTCGGTGCCCACGCGGCCGGCGCCGTACTCCGTCGGCTGCGGGGCATGGGCCTGCCCGCCGACGGCGCGACCGCGCCTGAGCTGCGCCGGCTGCTCGGCGTCACGGACCGGTTCGAGCGGTTCCTGGACGTCTGCCTGCGGGTGCTGCGCCGGCACGGCCTGCTGTACGAGCGTGACGGTCTGCTTCATCCCGCCGGGCTGGCCGACGACGTCGACCTCCGGCGAGCCGAGCTGATGGCGCGCCATCCCCAGGTAGCCCCGTTCCTCCGGCTGCTCGACGTCTGCCTCGACGCCTACCCCGACGTCCTGCGCGGGGTCCGGCCGGCCACCGAGGTGCTGTTCCCCGGCGCCAGCATGGATCTGATGGCGGGGATCTACCGCGGCAACCGGGTCTACGACTTCTACAGCTCCCTGGTGGCCCGGTTCGTCGCCGCGGCGGCCCGCGCCAGGACGGCGGATGCCGGGCCAGCGGCCGGTTCCGGTTCCGGGGGCCGTCGACCCGTACGCATCCTGGAGATCGGCGCGGGCACCGGCGGAACCTCGCATCAGGTGCTGGCCGCGCTGGCGCCGCTCGCCGCCGCCGGCGTGGAGCTGGAGTACCACTACACCGACATCGGTGGCAGCTTCGTCGCGCACGGCCGGCGAACCTTCGGCGCTGAGCACCCCTTCGCCCGGTTCCGCGTCCTGGACATCGAGAACGACCCGGCCGCCCAGGGCTTCGAGCTCGGTGGCTTCGACGTCGTGCTGGCGGTCGGAGCCCTGCACGCGGTCGCCGACATCGACGCGGCGATGCGCCGGGTCCGTGCGCTGCTCGCCGACGACGGCCTGCTCGTTCTCGGTGAGGCGGTCGAGAACCACGACATCATGGCCTGCACCATCGGCCTGTTGGACGGCTGGCATCTGTACCGCGACCCGCAGCACCGGCTGCCCGACTCGCCGCTGCTCTCCGTCGACGGCTGGCGGGCGAGCGCGCTGCGCACCGGGTTCGGCGAGCTCCGTGCCTACGGCGAGGGGCTCACCGCCGATCCGTCCAGCAGCCATCGTCTTCTCGTCATCCCGGCCGGCGAGGTGACCGGGCGGGCCCCGTCGCCGGGGCGCGGGGCGCAGGACGTCCAGGCACAGCCGGACTCCGACGCCGTGGAGCGGGCGGTCGCCGAGATCGTCGCGGACGAGCTCGGCGTGCCGGTGACCGAGGTGCGCCCGACCGCGTCGTTCGCCGAGTACGGGGTGGACTCGATCCTCGCGGTGCGGATCGTCGAGCGGATCAACTCCAGCCTGGCCGTCGACATCAACGCCACGGTCATCTTCGACCATCCGTCGGTGCGTGCCCTGGCGGCGTTCGCGCTCGCCCAGGGGGGACGTCCCGAGCCCGCGGCCGCCGAGCCCGTCACGGCTCGTCCCGCGCCCCCGCCCGTTCCGGCGATCCAGCCGGTTCCAACGCACCTGCCGGTTCCAGCGCCCCCGCCGGTTCCAACGCACCCGACCACCGCGGTTCCCGCGCCATCGCAGGCAACGGCGTCCCGCCCGCGCGCGTCGGTGGCGGCGTCCGGCACGTCGGTGGCGGCGGGCCGCGGTGGTGACACGGACGTCGTCGACATCGCGGTGATCGGCCTGTCGGCGCGGTACCCGGGCGCGGCCGACTACCGCGAGTTCTGGCGGAACCTGGTCACCGGCCACGACGCGATCACCGAGATCCCACCGGGCCGCTGGAACCTCGCCGACCATTTCCAGCCGTGGCCGCCGGCGCCGGGCCGGACCTACTCGCGCTGGGGCGGCCAGATAGCCGACGTCGACCGGTTCGACCCGCTGTTCTTCGGGATCGTCCCCGCCGAGGCCGAGCTCATGGACCCGCAGCAGCGGGTGTTCCTGCAGGAGAGCTGGAACGCGATCGAGGACGCCGGCCTGGACGCCCGTCAGCTTCGCCGGTCGCGGACCGGGGTGTTCGTCGGAGCTCCGCCGTCCGACTACCTGCAGCTCATCCGCGACCGCGGCTACTTCGGCTCGCCCCACGTGTTCACCGGGAACTCGCCGGCGATCCTGCCGGCCCGGGTCGCCTACCACCTCGATCTCACCGGCCCGACCGTCGGCGTCGACACCGCCTGTTCGTCCTCGCTGGTGGCCCTGCACCAGGCCTGCCAGAGCCTGGCGGCCGGTGAGTGCGAGCTCGCCCTGGCCGGCGGGGTGACGGTCTTCGCCACGATCGAGCACCACCTGCTCACCTCGTCGATCGGCATGCTGTCGCCGACCGGCCGCTGCCGACCGTTCGACACCGCCGCCGACGGCATCGTGATGAGCGAGGGCGTCGGTGTGATGGTGCTCAAGCCGCTGGCCCGGGCGCTCGCCGACGGCGATCCGATCCACGGCGTGATCAAGGGCACGGGGGTCAACCAGGACGGCCGCACCAACGGCATCACCGCGCCGAGCGCGCGGTCCCAGACCGAGCTGTTGGTCGAGGTGTACCGCCGGTTCGGGATCGATCCGGCGACCATCGGCTACGTCGAGACGCACGGCACCGGTACCCGCCTCGGCGACCCGATCGAGATCGAGGCGCTCAACGCCGCCTTCAGGACCGCCGGGGGCGGCCGGCTCGGTGGCACCTCCGAGCCCCGGCCAGGTGTCGCGACGGTGCCGATCGGATCCGTCAAGTCGAACATCGGCCACACGTCCCACGCGGCCGGTGTGGCTGGAGTGATCAAGGTCCTGCTGGCGCTCAGCGAGCGGCGTGTTCCGCCCTCGCTGCATTTCGACCAGGCCAACGAGCTGATCGACTTCTCGGCGACGCCGTTCTTCGTCAACACGGAGCTGCTGCCGTGGGAGGCGCCGCAGCCGCGCCGGGGGGTCGTCAGCTCCTTCGGCTTCAGCGGGACGAACGCCCACGTCGTCCTGGAGGAGCATCGCGAGACCCGGCCGCCGACCCGCGCGCCGTTCGCGCGGCCGTCCGACCCGGCCCTGGTCCTGCTCTCGGCGGCAACCGAGGACAGCCTCCGGGACGGTGCTCGGCAGCTGCTGCGGTTCCTGGACGGAACGCCCTCGGTCGCCCTCGCGGACCTGGCCGCGACCACCCAGCTCGGGCGGGCCTCGCACGAGCACCGCCTCGCCGTCCGGGCCGGGTCCGTCGCCCGGCTGCGGGCGGAGCTCGAGCAGGCGGCGCGTGGGAGCACCGGCCCGGACAGTGTGCGGGGCCGGGTCGACCCCGACCGCCCGGTACCGCCGGCCGAGCGGCTGACCTCGGGGGCTGATCCGGCTGTCGTCGCCGCGGCCTGGGCCGACGGCGCCGAGTACGACTTCGCCGGGCTGTACCAGGGAACACCGCCGCGTCGGACGCACCTGCCGGGGTACGCCTTCGCCCGCGAACGGTGCTGGATCCCGTCCGCCGACGACCCGAACCATCCGGCACCGGGCCTGCGGCCCCAGCCGGCGGAGCCGGTACCCGGGCCGGTACCGGCAGCGGCATCGGTGCCGGTGGGCGGGGTGCCGTCCGAGCTGGTCTGGCCGGTTGTGCTGGATCTGGCCGGGACCGAGCTGGGGCTTGCCGGTGACCAGCTCGACCGGGAGGCCTCGTCGACGGATCTCGGGTTCGACGGCCCCGGCCGGGCCCGGCTCGCCGGCCGCCTCGGCGAGGCACTGGGGCTGGATCTCCCGCCCGGTGTGCTCACCGTGCGGACGTCGCTGCGCCAGCTGGTGGACACCGTCGCGTCCGGCGAGTGGAACCGTACCGCTACCGTTCCCGTTCCTCTTCCCGCATCCGCATCCGCATCCGCATCCGCTCCTGCGCCTGCTCCCGCAGCCGCTGTCGTGGCGGGCGCCGACGTTCCGGTGCCCACCCGCGGGCCTGCGCCGCCGCGGGACCTCACCGCGCTCGCCGAGCGCTTCCTGCTCGACACGCTGGCAGCCGAGGCCCGCATTCCCGCCGATCGAATCCGGCCGAAGGCTCCCCTGCAGGACTACGGCATCGAGTCGGTTCTCATCGCGCGGCTGATGTCCCGGCTGGAGGCGGTGCTCGGACCGCTGCCGTCCACCCTGTTCTTCGAGCACCAGACCATCAGCGCCCTCGCCGCCCATCTCGCGACCACTCGCGCCGACCAGCTCGTCGCGGCGTTCGTCCCACCGGAGCCGGACCTGCCGGGCCCCGACGCCCGAGCGGGCGCCGCGCCGACCAGCAGCGCTGTGCTGGCCGGGGGTGCCGGGCAGACCGGGGCCGCTGTGCCGACCGGGATCGCTGTGCCGACCGGGATCGCCATGGCGGCCCCGGTCATGCCGACGCCCGTCGCGACGGTGGCGCGGCGCCCGGAGCCGGTGGGGTCGGCCGTGGCGGTGCACCCCGCACGGCCGGCGATGGTGGACCGGCCGGATGACATCGCCGTCGTCGGCATGGCCGGGCGTTACCCCGGCGCCGCCGACAACCAGGCGTTCTGGGCGAACCTGCTGGCCGGGCGCGACTGCATCACCGAGGTTCCACCGCAGCGCTGGGACCATTCCCGTTATCTCAGTACCAACCAGGATGAACCTGGCGCGACCTACGCCCGCTGGGGCGGGTTCCTCGACGACGTCGACCGCTTCGACGCCAGGTTCTTCGGCATCGCTCCCCGCGATGCCGACCTGATGGATCCCCAGCAACGGCTGTTTCTCGAAGTCGCCTGGGCCGCGATGGAGGACGCCGGCAGCCCGCCCGAGCGGATCCGCCGTGCGGCCCGCCGCCGCGGCCAGCGCGACGCGGCCGTCTTCGTCGGCGTCACCTACGGGGAGTACCAGGCGGTCGCGGGAGCACCCGTCGCCCCGTACTGGGCGGTGGCGAACCGGGTCTCCTACCACTGCGGATTCGACGGGCCGTCGATGGCCGTCGATACCGCCTGCTCGTCCTCGCTCACCGCGCTGCACCTGGCGTGCGAGAGCCTGCGCCGGGGCGAGAGCGCCTACGCGCTGGCCGGCGGGGTGAACGTCACGATCCATCCGGGCAAGTACCTGCTGCTGGGGTCCGGGCGATGGGCGTCGACCGACGGCCGGTGCCGCACCTTCGGCGCCGGCGGAGACGGCTACGTGCCCGGGGAGGGCGTGGTGGCACTGCTGCTTCGTCCGCTCGCCGACGCCCGCGAGGACGGGGACCGTGTCTACGGCGTGATCCGCGCCACGGCGGTCAACCAGGACGGCCGGACCAACGGGTTCACCGTGCCCAACCCGGTCGCCCAGGCGGCCCTCGTCCGCGACGCGCTGGCGAAGGCGGACGTCGACCCGCGGGCGCTCAGCTACGTGGAGGCACACGGCACCGGCACGGCACTCGGCGATCCGATCGAGGTCAGCGCCCTGACCGCGGCCTTCCGGGACGGAACCGACGACCGCGGCTACTGCGCGATCGGCTCCGTCAAGTCCGCGATCGGTCACCTGGAGGCGGCCGCCGGTCTGGCCGGGGTGGCGAAGACGCTGCTGCAGCTGCACCACGAGACCATCGCGCCGACGCTGCACGCCGACCCGCCGAATCCCCACATCGACTTCGCCGGCAGCCCCTTCACCGTGGCGCGGGACGCACGGCCGTGGCCGCGTGCCGCCACCGGGCAGCCGCGCCTCGCCGCGGTCAGCTCGTTCGGGGCCGGCGGCTCCAACGCGCATGTCATCCTCGGCGATCCCGTGACCGGCCCCGACGGCCTCGGGCGCGGCCAGCACCCGGCCGCCACCGGCTCGCCGTGGACGGGGCCGACGCCGGTGCTGCTGTCCGCGCGAGACCCGCAACGGCTGCGTGAACAGGCGACGAGGCTGGCCGCGTTCCTCGGCTCCCCGGAGGGCCGGCGGCTTCCTCTCGTCGACATCGCCTGGACACTGATGGTCGGTCGGGAATCCTTCGAGCACCGGCTGGCGATCGTCGCGGGCACGCACCAGGAGGCGGCCGAGGCGATCGAGGCCTTCCTGGCCGGCACGCCGGACGGCCGGGTGCGTACCGGAGTCGTCGCGGCGCACGTCGACCACGGCGGCGACAGCGAGCCCGACCGGGCCTACCTGCGGTCGCTGCGGGAGGCGGGGCACACCCACCGGCTGGCCGACCTGTGGACGCAGGGCTGGGCCATCGACTGGGAGCAGGTCTGGGCGCCGCTGCGAGGACGCGTCGTCAGCCTGCCGACCTACCCGTTCGCGGCCGACCGGCACTGGGTCGAGGGCGACGAGTTCCGCCGCTCCGGAACCCCGGGCCAGGCCTCAGCCCCGGCCCGGCCTGCGGCCCCGGGCCAGATCCCGGCTCCGGCCCGGATCCCGGCCCAGCCCCACTCCCAGCCTCAGGCCCAGAGCCCGATGCGGAACCCGGTCCCGCCCCTGACCGAGGCGCCGACACCGACACCGACGCCTACATCGACGCCGAACGTCGGGCGTGGCGACGACGAGGTCCGGCAGGACCTGGTCGTCCAGGTCAAGGCGATCTTCGCGGACCTGACGCGCTATCCGGTCGACGAGCTCACCGAGGACACGAACTTCCTCGACTACGGCTTCGACTCGGTGGTGGTGGTCCGGATGCTCAACCGGGTGATGAAGCACTACGGCGTGCGCATACCCGGAACACTGATCGAGGAGTGCACGACCATCGGCTCCTTCGTGGACCACGTCGTCGCCGGCGGCTACATCGGGGGCAACGACGCGGGCGGGGCGGCTGCCGACGAGATGACCAGGATCCTCACCGCACCGGCGCTGAGCCCGGCGAAGGTCGTTCGGGCGGAGCCGTTTCCCGTCGAGTCGGTCTTCGTCACCGGGGTCACCGGGGTGCTCGGCGGACGGCTGCTGTACGACCTGCTCACCGAGACCTCGGCGCGGATCACCTGCCTGGTGCGCGGCCGCGACGAACAGGCCGCGCGGGAGCGCGTCCAGTACTTCCTGCAGGTCTACGACCAGGAGCAGCTGCTGGTCGACGAGTTCGCGCAGCGCGTCTCGGTCGTCCTGGGGGACGTCAGCCAGGACGACCTTGGCCTGAGCGCGGCGGCCCTCGACGAGCTCGCCGCGCACGTGGACGTCACCATCCACGTGGCGGCGCGGACCACACTGGTCACCTTCTACGACTCCCTGAGCGCGGTGAACGTCGACGGTGTCCAGCGGATCATCGACTTCAGCCTGCGGACCCGGCACCGCTATCTCGTCCACGTGTCCAGCTTCAGTGCGCTGGGCGACTGGCAGCTCGACGCGAACCGGCCGTTCACCGAGGATGACCTGGAACTCGGCCAGGGCTACGACCATCTGCCGTACCAGGAGACGAAGTACCACGCGGAGAAACTGATCCGGGCTGCCTCGGAGCGGGGCCTGGTATGGAACATCTTCCGTCCGGGCAACATCATGGGCACCGGCGACACCGGGCGCTATCCGTTCAGCGAGGTGACGGTCAAGGGCGTCTACTACGACCTGATCAGGACGGCCGTCGACACCGGCTACTACCTGGACGCGTCGACATACTGGGACATCTCGCCGGTGGACTACGTCAGCACCGGCCTGCTGCACCTGGCGCTGCGCCGGCCCAGCTACCGCGAGACCTACCATCTGACGAACCCGGACATCTGCAGTCTGGGCGAGGTCTACCGGATGATCCGCGAGCACGGGTACTACATCGCGCCGCTGAGCGTGGACGAGTACCACCGGCATGCCGTCGAGGCGCTCTTCCGACCGGGTGCCAGCACGAACGGTTCCGCGAACGGTTCCGCGAACGGGACCGCGATCGGTTCCGCGAACGGGACCGCCGAACCCTATGCCAGCCAGATGATCGAGATGGTGAAGTACGGCGTCGAGACCTGGGGGCCCGAGCACTACGACCGCAGCACCTACGCCGACTCCACCTACACCCGGAACCTGCTGGGTGCGGCGGGCATCAACTGCCCCACGATCGGTGACCTGGTCACCCGCTATCTGGAGCACTGCGCGGACGTCGGCTACATCCCGCCGCCGAATCATCCCGCCCCGGCCCGTCGCCCCGCCCTGGCGGAGGAGGGGCGTTGACCGCCCAGACCTGGCCACCCCTGTCGCGGGCGGACGTCGTCGTCTTTCCCGGGCAGGGCTCGCAGCGCCAGGGCATGGGCCAGGACTTCCACCAGCGGTTTCCCGCCGCCCGGGCGGCGTTCGAGGAGGCCTCGGACGCCATCGGGATCGACATCCGCGCGATCTGCTTCACCGACGACCCGCGCCTGCATGTCACCGAGTTCACGCAGCCCTGCCTGCTCACCATGGAGATCGCCGTCTTCCGGGTGCTGGCGGCCGAGTTCGGTCTGGCCCCGCGGTTCTTCGGCGGACACAGTCTCGGCGAGCTCACCGCGCTGGTGGCCGCCGGGGCGCTGCCGTTCGCGCCCACCGTGCGGCTGGTACGTGCCCGGGGTGGCGCCATGCAGGAGGCGGTGCCCGCGGACCAGGGCGCGATGGCCGCGCTGATCCTCGACGACATCGCCGAGTCGGGCGCGCTCGACCTGGTGACGGCGGCCGGGGTGGAGGTCGCCAACCACAACTCGCCGAAGCAGGTGGTGATCAGCGGGCTGGCCGGCCGGGTGGCGGGCCTGCGCCCGGTGCTCGCGGACGCGCACCCGGACCTCACCTTCATCCCGCTGCGGATCAGCGTGCCGGCGCACTCCCAGCTGATGCGTCCGGCGGGGGAGCGGTTCTCGGCGCGACTGGCCGAGGTGGCCGGCGACCTCGATCCGCTGCGGGCGGCGTCGGTGGTCTCCAACGCGACCGGCGAGTTCCACGACCCCCGGCGGTTCGCCGCCGACCTCGCCCGCCAGATCACGAGCCCGGTGCGATGGCTGGACGACATGCGCACGCTGGCCGCCGCGGCCGGACCAGCCGGCCACATCGTCGAGGTCGGCCCGCGCGCGGCGTTGGCCTCGTTCTTCCGTGCCCTGGGCGTCGAGACCAGGACGATCACCACGGTCGACGAGGCCTTCGGGCTCGGCTCCGACCCGGTCCCGCGCGGCGAGCCGGCGGCCCCGGTGGCCCAGCCCGCTCCGGTGGCCCAGCCCGGCCCGAGGGCTCAGCCCGGCCCGGTGGTCCAGGCGCTCCCACCTGCCCCGGTGGCCATGGCGGCCCCGGCGGCGCACGATCCGGAGTTTCCGGGCTCGGCGGCCTGGTGCCGCGCGCACCGGGCCCGGATCGCCTATGCGGCAGGGGGCATGGGGGCCGGCGTCGGGTCGGCCCGCCTCGTGCTGCGGATGGCCGGCACCGGGCTGCTCGGCTATCTCGGAACCTCCGACGTTCCCCTGGAGCGGGTCGCGGCCGAGTTGGCACGGCTGCGGGCGGCCCTGCCCGCGCACGCGCCGTGGGGGGCGAACATCACCCGGGCACCCTGGCATCCTCGGCGCGACGAGGACCTCGCCGACCTGCTGGTGCGCGGCGAGGTGCCGGATGTGGAGGTTGCCGGCTTCACCGAGCCCACGGCGGCGCTGGTGCGGCTGCGCCTCGCCGGCCTGCGGCCCGGCCCGGACGGACGTCCCCGCCCGGCGCGGCTGATGCTGGTCAAGGTGGCACATCCGGACGCGGCGACCCGCTTCCTGGCCCCGCCCCCACCTGCCGTCGCCGCGGACCTGCGGGCACGCGGACTGCTCACCGCCGAGGAGGTGCGGCTGGGCGCGGACCTCCCGATGGCCGACGACCTGTGCGTCGAGCCCTGGGCAGGCGGTGGTCCGGGGCTGCTGGAGCTGCTGCCGGCTGTTCGCGCGGTGCGCGACCGGGCAGGCGCCGGCGCGGGCGCCGCCGCGGGTGGCGGGGTGGACGCGCACCAGGCCGCCGGGCGGGTACGGGTGGGTGCCGCCGGTGGTCTGGGCTCCCCGCGGGCCGTCGCCGCGGCCTTCGCGCTCGGCGCCGAGTTCGTCCTGACCGGATCGGTCAACCAGTGCACGGTCGAGGCGGACACCAGCGACCTTGTGAAGGACCTCCTGGCGAGTGCGGGAGTCGCCGACTTCACCACCGCTCCCGACGTCGACTCCTTCGAGCTGGGTGGCCGGGTGCCGGTGCTGCGGCGCGGCGGCCTGTTCGCGGCGCGTGCCGACCGGCTCGACGAGCTGTATCGCCGGCATGGCGAACTGGCGGCGCTGTGCGCCGAGGACCGCCAGCGGCTGGAGAAGGATCTGTTCCGCCGCAACCTGGACGACGTGTGGCGGGAGCTGTCGGCCGATCCGGACCGCTGGTCGGCCGCCGTGCTCGCCGGCGCCCGTGAGGACGTCCGCCAGCGCATGGTGCTGGTCGTGCGCTGGTATCTCGCGGAGAGCACGCGTCGGGCCCGGGCCGGCGATCCCGCCGAGACGTTGAACTTCCAGGTCCGTGGCGGGCCGGCGCTCGGTGCGTTCAACGACGTCGTCCGCGGCACCCGACTGGCGGGCTGGCGTGACCGGCATGTGGATGAGCTCGCCGGGTTCCTGATGCGTGGCGCCGCCGAGGTGCTCGCCGGCCGCGGCTGACGGGACCGGGCGGGGCTGACGGGACCGGGCGGGCTGTTCGGGATCGGCGGACAGCTCCCGTCAGCTCCCGTCGGCCTCGCGGTGCCGGCCGGGCTCGGCTCATCGGCCAGATCCGGCCGGCCTTCAGGTGCGGACGGCGGTGAGGAGCAGCAGGTTGTTCGGCCCGCTCAGGTCCCGCACCGACATGCCGGCGTCGGCCAGCCATCCGGTCATCTCGGCATGGTCGAACTGCCGTACGCCGTGCACCCCGAACTGGCGGCTCTGGAAGTAGCGGTCCGCGGGATCGGCCGCCTTCCGGAAGGTGAGAACCGTGAAGGTCCCTCCCCGCCGCAGGACCCGGCCGACCTCGGCGAAGACCGCGGCCGGGTCCGGCAGCATCTGCAGCGCGTTCCAGCAGTTGACCGCGCCCAGGCTGCCGTCGGCGAAGGGCAGCGCCAGCGCGCTGGCCCGAAGGTTGGCGATGTCGGGCAGGGTCCGGGCGATCTCACGGTTCATCGCGCCGGCCAGGTCGAGCGCGATCACCCGGCCGGTGCCGAACGTCGCGGCCAGCACCGCGGTCCAGCGACCGGTGCCGGCCGCCAGGTCGAGGACGGGCCCGTCGGCCGGCCGGACGTGGTCGCGCAGGTAGGCGTCCTCGTCCAGGGGGGACATCGGGCCGGCCCAGTTGCCGCCCATCAGCCTGAAGAAGCTGGAACGCAGCTCGCCGTAGCGCAGGACCACGTTCTCGGCCATCAGGTCCAGCTCATCGCCGATGCCCTGCGAGAGGTCGACGTAGTGCTTCGTGACGGGGAAGTCGGCGGCGCAGGACTGGCAACGCGCCGAGGCGGTGGTGATGGTGAGCCGGCCGCGGCACACCGGGCAGCGCAGGATGCTCCCGTGCCCGTTGGCGGCCGCGGCCACGTCGACGTGTCGCTCGGCGGTGGGCAGCGCGACGGCCGGCATCGGAACCTCGAAGGGGGGCGGGTGCCCGGCGGCCCACAGCGCCCGCGCGCCGAGGTAGGCGAGCATCGACCGGGTCTCGTGGCCCCACGCCGCGGCTGTCAGCTCCGGGGAAAGCCGGCCCATCCAGATCTGATCGCGAGCGTCGGCGTCCGCGCCGAGATCCGCCCAGACCGACGGCGCGGGCCAGCACCGGGTGATCCGTGGGTCCGCCGGGATCTCGCGCTGCAGGCAGCGGTCGAGCCGGCTGTGCTCGGCGGCATCCAGGCCGAGTCCGGCGGCGGCGTCCAGGACGGCGTCGCGGGCTTCGGTCAGATGCGCGACGAGGTAGAGCGAGGCGAGGCGGGCGGGACTGCCCGGTGCCGAGTCGGCCAGGATCCGCAGGTAGCCCTCGATGCGGCGACCCAGCGCCGACCGGACGGCCGTCGCCGCGGCACCTTCCGTGGTCTCCGCCGCGAGCCCGAGAAAGATCAGGATGTAGGGGACCCGATCGGGTGGTGTGGCGTCCAACGCCGTGTCAACCAGCTCGCCGAGCGCCGTACGGTCCGTCGACTGGTCCAGCAGCGCCGCGGTGAGGCTGCCGAACGCCTCGCCGACGTCCGCCCGCGCAGACGTGCGCACGGCGTCCAACTCCGCGCTGATCATGACGCGCCTCCTGCTTCCGGTGCCGGTCGTCGCCGTTATCGATCTTCGCGACCCGCGACGGCTGCTGAAAACCCCTAACCGCCGGTGTCGGGGTTGTCCCCGACACCGGTCCGCTGAGCTGGGGCGCCGGTCGAAATCGGTGACATGGCCGGACCGTCGGGCGAACGATGTCTGGGGTCGCTAGGGGTTGGAGCATCGCGGCGGACTTCCGTAGGTTCGGCGCCATTCGCTCCGGGGCCGAGAAAAAGTAGACGGTTCTCAGCCGCCCGTCGTGCGCAACCAGGAGATCCGATGCCAGCCGATGTCTCTCGTCGAAAACTTCTCGCCTCCGCCGGAATTCTCGGCGCGGCGGGTGTGTCCGCGGAGGTTCTCGCCGCCGACCAGGCGGCGGTCGCCGCTCCCGCCACGGAACCGGCCTACGGCGGCGCGACCGTCAGGTCGGGCGATGCGCGTTATCAGGACCTGGTCCGCAGCTGGAACGGCCGTTTCGCCGGCAGTCCGGAGTACGTGCGGATGGTCGGCACAACGGCGCAGGTGGAACAGGCCGTGGCCGAGGCCGTCCGGGCCGGGAAGCGCATCGCGGTGCGCAGCGGCGGGCACTGCATCGAGAACTTCGTCGCGAACTCGAGCGTGCAGGTCCAGATCGACATGGCCCAGATGAACGCCATCTACTACGACCCGGCCCGCACCGCGTTCGCGATCGAGCCCGGCGCGACGCTGCGGGAGGTCTACAAGACGCTGTTCACCGGCTGGGGAGTCACCCTCCCCGGCGGAACGTGCCCGGCGGTCGGGGTCGGTGGGCACTTCGCCGGTGGTGGCTACGGCGCCCTCGCCCGCCGGGCGGGAATCGTCCCCGACCACCTGTACGCGGTCGAGGTCGTCACCGTCGACCGTTCGGGAACGCCGCGCACGGTGGTCGCCACCCGCGAACCGGGTGATCCCAACCGGGAGCTGTGGTGGGCTCACACGGGCGGCGGCGGTGGCAACTTCGGCGTGGTCACGAAGTACTGGATGCGCAGCACCGCCGCGACCGGCACCAACCCGTCGAAGCTGCTGCCGACACCGCCGGCACGGGCGCGGCTCATCGACTTCGCCTGGCCGTGGACCGGCCTGGACGTCGCCACGTTCAGCCAGCTGGTCCGGGGCTACCTCACCTGGCACGCGGAGAACAGCGCACCGGACGCCGCAGCCGCCCGGCTGAGCGCCAATCTGACCTGCGCCCATGTCAGCTCCAGCCCCGTCGTCGGGATACAGGTCCTGGTGAACCCGGACGAGGCGGACTCCGACGCGCTGCTCGCGGGCTTCCGCGCCGCGGTCGTCGACCCGGTGCGGGCGGCCCTGACGGTCCGTGAGCGGACCCTTCCCTGGCTGCAGGCCACCAACTACACCGGCTATCCCGACACCGGGGCGGTGGTCGGACGCCGCAACAAGTCCAAGGGCTCCTACCTGCGTGCGAGCTACACGGACGCCCAGCTCGCCACGACCCACCGCTATCTGACCGCACCCGGCATCACCGCACCCCTGGCCGGCGTCCTGTTCGCGTCCTACGGCGGCCGGGCCAACGCGGTCGCGCCGGACGCCACGGCGACCCCGCAGCGTGACTCGGTCCTGAAGGTGCTGCACACCGTGCACTGGGACGCGGCGACCGACGACGACCGGAACCTCTCCTGGCTGCGCGAGTTCTACCGCGACGTGCACGCCGACACCGGTGGTGTCCCGGCCCTCGGCGGTATCACCGACGGTTCCTACATCAACTACGCCGACGTCGACCTGGCGGATCCGGCCTGGAACACCTCCGGCATCCCGTGGACGGAGCTGTACTACAAGGGCAGCTATCGCCGGCTGCAGCAGGTCAAGGCGCGCTGGGACCCGCGGAACGTCTTCCGGCACGCGCTGTCCATCGCCCTGCCGTCCTGACGGCCCCGGTGGTGCCGGCGGCCACGGCGGTGACGCCGTGGCCGCCGGGGTGACAGCGCTGCCGACAGCGGGCGCGGGCTACCAGGGCACGGACCCCGTCTCGCTGAAGATCCCACCGGTGGGTCCGTCCGGGCCCAGGGTGGCGAGCCGGACGGCGACCGTCGCGCCCTCGGCCGCCGTGCGCGGCGAGGGGAAGCCGACACCGCGGATCAGGTCGGTGTCGCAGCGGCCGGGGTCCGCGGCATTGACCAGTACGTTGTCCTTGCGGAGCTCTTTCGCGTACTGGACCGTGATGGCGTTCAGCGCGGTTTTGGACGGCGCGTACCCGGCCGAGGCGGGAACGTTGGCGAAGGGGCCGGCGGGATCGCCCATGATGGACAACGAACCCACGCTGCTGGAAAGGTTGACGATCCGCGGCGCCGTCGAGCGGAGCAACCACGGGAGTACCGCGTTCGTCACCCTGATCACGCCGAAGACATTCGTGTCGAAGACCGCGCGAACCGCGTCCGGATTCGCCGTGCTCGGGATGAGGGTGTCGATGCCACCTGAGATTCCGGCATTGTTCACCAGGACGTCGAGTCGGCCGAACCGCTCGCCGATGAAATCGGCGGCGATACGGACCGAATCGTCGTCGGTGACGTCGAGTCGCACGAATTGGGCGTCCCCGCCGGCGGCGGAGATCTCGGCGGCGGCGGCGGCGCCGAGCGCGGCGTCGCGCGCGCCCACGAGCACGGTGAAGCCTTGCTGGGCGAGCTGCGCGGCGACCTCCCGGCCGATGCCCTTGTTGGCGCCGGTGACGAGTGCTATGCCTGACTTTGTTGTCTCTTCGGCCATGGACCAAGCTCACCATCAGCCTGTCGACGGTTTCAAATACCGTCCAGGTAAGAACCGATACCCTGCGGGTATGGAACGACTCGAGACGCGGGAGCTCTCGTATTTCGTCACGGTGGCCGAGGAGCTGCACTTCGGGCGGGCCGCGCAGCGCCTCAGGATGGCGCAGCCACCGCTGTCGCGAGCGATCCGCCAGCTTGAGCGGCGGATCGGGGTCACCCTGCTGGACCGGACCAGCCGTCGGGTGTCGCTGACCCCGGCCGGCCGGGTCCTGTTGGAGGAGGGCCGCCACGTGCTGGACGCGGTCGCCGCCGCCGAGCGGCGCACCCGGCGCGCGGCCAGCCCGGAACCGGCGATCGTGCTGGCGATGAAGTCCGGCGGTGACGGGGGGCTGCTGCCCGGCATCCTGGCCGCCTACGCCGAGGATCCCGCCGCCGTCGCCGTCGACGTCGTGTTCACGAGCGGCCAGCGCGCGGCCATGGTCCGTGACGGGCGGGCCGACGTCGCCATCCTGCACTGCCCGCCTGATGACACGACCGGCCTCGACTGTGAGGAACTGACGGTCGAGGGGCAGGTGGCGCTGCTGCCCGCCAGCCATCCCCTCGCCGCCCGGGAGACCCTTCGGGTCGCCGACCTGGCCGGCGAGGTCCAGCCCCGGTGGCCCTCGGACCGCACGGATCCGGCGGGCCTGCCGGGCGGGTCCGATCCGTCCGCGCGGACCGGCCTCACCACCTCCAGCGATCCGCCGGTGCCGCTGGCCGGGCCGGTGGTGAGCGACGGCATCCAGCTGATGCAACTGGTCGCGCTGGGCCGGGTGGTCGCGGTGGTGCCCGAGTCGGTCCGCGGCCACATCCGCCACGACATCGCCTGCGTGCCGGTAGCGGACGCACCGCCGGTGCACGTACTCATCGCCCGGTCGGAGCAGAGTCGTTCCAACGCCATCGCGGCGCTGCTGCGGGTCGCCGCGACCGTCGCCGAGCGGCACTAGCTGAGCGGCACCAGCCGATCGGCATCAGGCGATCGGCATGCGGGCGGTCGTGAACAGGTTCGCCAGGTCCTTGCGCCCTGCCACCCGCAGTTTCCGGTAGGTCCGGGTGAGGTGCTGCTCCACCGTGCTGACCGTGATGAACAACCCCGCCGCGATCTCCCGGTTCGTCTGCCCACGGGCCGCTCGCGCGGCGACCTTCTGCTCGGCCTCGCTCAGGGAGGCCATTCGGTCCACTGAGGTCAGGACCCTCGATGACGCCCCGGCACCGGCGTGACCGCGTCCGGTGCCAGGGCCCAGCTCGGTGTCACGACGCCGTCTTCCGGCGGGATGCCTGCTGGCGGCAGCGTCGCTGGCCGCGGCGCCCGCGGTCGCACCGGCGTCCCGGGTGCTGGTGGCCCGCCGGCCTGCGGGCGGCACGTTGTCGGCGAGCAGCCGCCGGGCATGGGCCGGCTCGCCGAGCCCGAGCAGCGCCTCCGCCGCGTGGTCGCGCCACGGCACCATCGTGGGGACGTCCGTCCCCCAACTGCGCATCAGGTCGCCGCACAGCCGGAAATCGTCGAGCGCCGCGCGGTGCAACCCGATCGCGATCCGGTGCCGGCCACGAGCCTCCAGATAGTGCAGCCCGAAGCCGGTCTGGAACATGTTCGCCGGGATCGGGTGATCAAGCAGCTCGGAAGCCTCGTCGTGCCGGCCCAGCACGGTCATCGCCCGTACCAGGACGCCGAGGGGCAGCCCGATGCCGACGCCCCAGTCAGCCACCGTGAACGCGGACAGCGCGCCCCGGGCGAGCTGCCCGGCGGTGTCGGCCTGGCCGAGGCGCATCGCGGCCTCGGCCCGCAGCGCCAGCAGCTTCGCCCCCCAGGTCGGCGACGACTGGACGGAGTCGTTGCGCAGCAGGTTCTCGAACCACCGCCGGGCGCCCTCGGCGTGGCCCGCGTACAGCAGCGCGAGGGCGGCGACGGACGCCGCGGAGATCGTCTCGGGTGGGGACCCGGTCTGCACCGTACGCCGGATGATCTGCTCGGCCCGCAGCGGCAGCGCGGGATCCGGCCGGCCGCTCAGGACCCGGGCCAGCTGGGTCGCCGCCTCCAGCCGAGGATGGAAGATCGCCGGCAGGTCCCGGGACCGCTCGTCGACCCAACGCGGTGACCTGCGCACCAGCTGCCGGGCGACCTCCGGGTAGAGGGACCGCAGCCACAGGTCCATGAAGCGGATCTCGATCCGCGTCGAGGTGTCCGGGTGCTCGTCCTGCCCGACGAGATCGGCGAGTAACGTGGTCGCCTCGTCGAACCGGCCGTGCCAGAGCAGGAACTGCGCTGCCGTGGTGGCCTCGGCGGCGGACAACCGCCCCACGCGCGCGGCGTTGACCAGGAAGGACAGATGCCGGACGGAGTCCCGCGGGCTCTGCCACCAGTCGAGCGCCGCGAGCTCGGCGGTCAGCGAATCGCGCTGTGGTCCGTCCGCTGCCCGCAGGGCCAGGCGCAGGAAGGCCGCCGCGAGCGCCGGGTCGCCGTCGTTGCAGGCCTCGCGGGCCGCGTTCTCCAGCACCGGCACGGCCCACGGTTCCAGCTCGCTGTCGGCGTCGAGCAGATGCTGGGCGACGACGGTGGCGGAGCAGCCCTCCGCGTTCAGCAGGACGGCCGCCCGCGAGTTCAACCGGCGCCGTTCGGCGGCGTCCGTGCTGGCGAGCACCGCGTCCTGCGCCGCCGGATGCCGGAACAGGCCGCGGGCGGTCAGTATGCCGGCGGTGTGCAGCGCGCGGAGCGCCCGGACCACCCCGGGCTGGCCCAGGCCGGTCAGCTGGTCGAGCAGGCGGGGGGTGGCTGACCGGCCCAGCACCGCGACCGAGCGGGCGAGTGGGGTGGTGAGACCGCCGATCCGATCGAGCGTGGTGAGCACGGCGAGCCGGAAACGCTCGCCAGCCGCGGGCGCCGCGCGCTCACCGGTCCGCGGGTTGTCAGATCCAGGGCCGCCGGCCTGGCTGTCGTCAGCCGATCGGCCGTTGCCCTTCTGGTCCTCGATGAGCGCGTGGACGAGTAACGGACTCCCACCGGTCACCTGATGCCAGGTGGGCGCGAGACGGATGCCGGCGATCGGACCGAGCCGGCGGCCCACCACGGTGGCGACGCCGTGCTCGGTCAGCGGTGCGAGCCGGAGCACGTCACCGTCCTGGCGGCGCCGTACCTCGTCCAGCGCGGCGGGGTCGGCGGGGGTGGCATCCGCGCAGACCGTAAACAGCATCGCTATCCGGGCCGCTCGCGACCTGCGGAGCAGGTGGACCAGGATCGTGAGTGACTCCCGGTCGGCATGGTGCGCGTCGTCGACGATGAGGAGTATCGGCGCCGAGGCGCTGGCGCGGACCAGGTGCGCGCACCAGGTGTGGGTGACGTACCACAGCGCACGGTCGACGTCCCTGGCGTCGGGCTCCCGGTCGGCCAGGGTGGCCGTGATGGCCGCGCCCAGCGCGGCGCCGGGCGGTTCACTGTCACCGGGAAGCAGCTGACTGACTATTCCGAAGGGAAGAGCGCGCTCACGGTGTGCCCCGTCGGCCGTGAGGACGCGGAAGCCGCGGGCCTCGGCCTGGCGGGCGAGGCCCGCGGCCAGAACGGATTTTCCGTGGCCGGCCGCGCCCTCGATGACCGCGACCCTGATCGGCGAGTACCGGTCGAACGTGAGCAGTGCGCTGAGTCTGGTGTTCTCGCGGTCTCTTTCGACCAGTGTGTATCCGGTTGCCAGGTCGTGGTGGGGGGCGTCCGGTCGGGGCACAGCTCGGTCGTCCTCCTGCATCAGTGCGCGTTCCGCGGGTGACTTCGGTCCGGTCGAGCCCTTTACCTACGAGACATGCGGAGTTCGCCTTCGCGGGCGATCTCACGCAAATTACGACATAACGTTCTGACCCTACCGCAGGAACACCGTCGATACTGCCAAAGAATAAGGAAGTTACCGGCTGCGGATACGCGACTCTTTCTTGACGGCGGGTCCGGACGGTGTTAGCCGCTCCGCTGTCGTCGGTGGCGGGTGCCCGGTGATCGACACGGCGCCTGCCCTGGTCGGTGGACCGCCCGTGTGGATGAATGTCCGCTGCCGTGGCCACTGCGGCCCCCGGGTGTCGGTGCTGGATCTCCGGCGGCGTCGGCAGGAGCTTTCCCGGTGTGTGCGCTGAGACATTAATCTCAGCGCCCTGGCCGGGGAAGGGGTTTTCGCTGATTGTCATTTCTGTCGGCTTCCTATCCGGGGTGTGTACCATGCTCGCGCCGTCCGATGCTGTGCGCGAAGCAGGCGTGGCGGATTCCGGGCCGACTTCCGTGTCGGGTGCACTTCGCGCGCGGTGGCGGGCTGGCGACTCGGGGTGGGGGTGGTTCACGGTGGCCGGGACGGGCTCGGCGCGGGCGCAGGAGTCGCCGCCGCGAGGCCGGTGTTGGCCGGTGTACGCGGGCGTAGGTCCGAAGCGAGCTTGCGCCACAAAAGATCTAAATGATTGGTGTTAAGGTCGATTCGTGGCCGATCTGACGACGAATACTGACGCGCTCCGTCCCGCGGGGGCCGTTCCGGTGGGCGACGACGTCTCGGCACCGAGGCGGCGCGACGTCGCGCCGACCGGCGCTGGCTCGGCCTCGAGCTTCTCGACGTGGCCGACGCCGGTCCGGCGGCGGCTGATGACCCGGCGGCGTTCCTCACGACGCGGGCCGAGGTCACGATGGAGGAGCGTCACCTCACGCAGCTTCAGCGCATGTACGGCGGGATGGGCCTCGCTCTCGTCGGCGCGCTCGTCGAGGAGACGGCCGCACGGCCGCTGCGGTGGGCGACGGCCCAGTTCGTGGGTTCGCCCAGGTACGGCGAGCGTCTCGATCTCGTCGCGGAGGTCCTCGCGGCGGGCCGCCGGACCTCGCAGGTGCGAGTGACCGGCACTGTCGCCGGGCGGGTCGTGCTCACCGGTCTCGGTGCGGCGGCCGAGGCCAACCCGGAGATCCCGGGCGGGACACTCCCGGTGATGCCCGCCTTCCCCCCGCCCGAGGACTGCGAACCGGTCAGGCTGCGGTTTCCGCCGTCCACCCCACCCGGTTTCTTCGGCCTCGTCGAGATACGCCAGCCCGCCGGTGCGGCAGAACCTCGGCTACGGTTCTGGATGCGCTTCGGTGGCCGGCCGGCGACCCGTCCGGCGATGCTGGCGCTGGTCGCCGACTCGGTGCCGACGATGGTGATGGGCGCCCTCGGTAATCCGGGGTCCGGGTCGAGTCTGGACAACACGATCCGGGTCGGTTCCGCCCCGGACAGCGAGTGGGTGCTGGTCGACGGCATCCCCGATCAGGCGGCCGACGGCTACGGACACGGCTCGGTACGTCTGTGGTCGCCCGACGGCTCCCTCGCCGGTGTCGGCAGCCAGACCGCGGCGCTGTGGTTCTACCGGAAGGGATGACCTTCTACCGGAAGGGCTGACCACGGGCACCGCGGGAGAACACCCTGGCGGCCCAGCCCAGCCCAGCCCAGTCCGAGCCGAGCCGAGCCGAGCCGGGCCGGGTCCTCACGGTTCGGGGATTTCGAAGTGTTCGTCGCGGAGTTCGAAGGCGCGTTTGACGCCGTGTTGGGCGCGGACTTTGACGAAGTTGTATTCGTTGTCTTCGAAGGTGAGGTTGG
>NZ_LFCW01000014.1:0-172458 GCF_001306465.1 Frankia sp. R43
AGCCGGGCGGCGACCACGGCGGCGGCGAGTGCGGCGATGAGGCTGAGCGGGAGGACCGCGCCCGAGGGCAGTCGGACCGGCCGATCCTGACCCGGTGGGGCCGGGTGCGGTGCGGGCGTGTCGGTGCGTGGGGCCGGGCTGGTGTGCGGGGCCGGGCCGGGAGTGGAGGGGGCCGGGTCCGCGGGGATGGTCGGGGTCCACCCGGGAGCGGAAGGGGCGGGCGAGAAGGTGCCCGGTGCGGCAGGTGCGGCAGGTGCGGCAGTCCCGGGTGCCGTCGGTGGCAGCGGTGCCGGGGTGGTCGTGGGTGGGGTGGCGGGACCGGAGGCGTGGGGCGCGGCGGTGGTGTCGGGCCCCTCCGGAGCCATCGGGGGCGTCGGGGGTTGGGCGTCGGGCGGAAGGCGCAGGATCCAGCCGGGGCGCAGCAGGTCGGGGTTGGTGAGCGCGGTCCCGTCGGCCTGGACGCGGCCCTGGTTCAGGGTCCAGATCTCGCGCCAGCGCAGCCCGTCGCCGTGCAGCCAGTCCTCGGCCAGTGACCACAGGGTGTCGTAGGGGGCGACGGTGCACTCCAGCCCGGCCGGCACCATGGCGTTCGCCGCCGCAGGGGGCCGCGCGGCGTCAGCGGTGGGATCGGCCGGGGCGGTGACGGCCGCGGGCCGCGCGTAGGCGGTGAGGACCGCGGCCGTCGGCGGGCCGGTGCTGGCACGGGCGGTGGCGGTGAGAAGGCCGGCGAGGACCGTGCCGACGAGGACCGCGGCCAACGCCTGCGCGGGGCCGGCGGTAGGCAACCGGGGCCGGGTCCAGCCACCGGCCGTGGCCACGACCTCCACAGCCACCGACAGCACGAGCAGCGCGTAGGTGTACCAGAACAGGGCGCCGATCAGACCGAGGATCAGGTCCTGCGTCAGCGGTCCGGTCAGGCCGGCCACGACGTCATCCCAGGCGGGGACGCGGTCGGGCAGCGGCCAGCCGACCAGCCGCCACATCACGGCGGGCGCGGCGATCAGCAGCACCCCGGAGGCGGTGAGGGCGCCGAGGGCACGTGCCAGCCCGGCGAGACGGTGCAGCGGCCCGACACGGCGGGGTCTGTGTCGGCGGCTCATGGGGCACCGGCCGGGGCGGTGACGCCGTGGACGGGGGCGGCGCTGGCCTGTCCGGTGACGGTGAGCGTGTCGATCCCGACTATCCCGAGGAGCTGGGTGGGGACACGTACTGTCACCGTCACCGTCACCGTGGCGGCGGTCGCGGTGACGGTCCCTTCCGTGCCGGCGGTGGCCAGGTACTGCTCGGCCCGCCGCTCTGCGGCGGTCGGGTCGAGCTGGATGACGCCGCTGGCCCGGTAGGTGGCCAGGTCCAGGCCCTGCGCGCCGGCGCGGGCGGCCTCGGCGGCGAGGCTGACCGCGGCGGACTTCCGGTCCAACGCGAGCCCGCCGTCCACGACGAGACCGGTCACCGCGAGTAGCGCCACGGTGAGGACGACGAAGAACGCGGTCACCGTCCCCGCGTCCTTCCGGGTGGGGTCAGGCACGGCGGAACCGATCCCACCCGGCCGCGGTCACCGCGGCCGGGCTGTCCGTCTCCGGTACCCGTAGCCCGGCGGAGGGCAGGGTGGGGTGGAGGTCGGCGAGGCGCCAGTCGTCCCCGTCCCAGACCAGTTCCCAGGTCACGGAGCCGACGAGCACCGTGGGCCGTCTGGTGCCCGAGACGCGGCTGGCGTGCAGGACGGCAATGACCGGCTGGTCGGGGTCGGTGGCCAGGAGGTGGGTGCCGAGCGGGCGGAAGAACAACGCGCTTCCCGGAGCGAGATCGGGTGGGGCGTAGACATGATCGAGGAGGGTTCCCGCGGTGCGTTGCAGCAGGTAGCTCGGGGTCGCGATGGTGGTGAGAATCTCGGCCTGGTCGGCTTCTGTGCGTGGCAGGAGCAGCGAGGTCCAGCGGACCGCCGCCGAGACCGCTCCGGAGGTGCTGTGCGGGAATCCCAGCGGGACACCGTTGTCGGTGATCGTGTTCCCTGGCGGCAGGACAGGCAATGCTGCCTCTGGGTCATCACTGAGTGCCGGCGTCGAGGTCGGGGTGCGCGGCTGCTCCTGGCCGGCCCGGGTGGGAGCCGTGCAGGCCGCGAGGACAGCGAGGAGGAGCAGTGCGGCCACACAGGGCCGCGGTGCGACGGTCAGGCCCGGGTGCCGCCGGTCGGCGGTGTGCGGCGGTCGTCTCACACCTGCTCCCGTGAGGAAGAGTCTGTGCCGGCCGGCGGCCAGGCCGCCGCGGTCGCGGTGACACCGCGGTAGAGGTCGATTGGCACGGCTGCGGCGGCGGTGACCGTGCGCCCGCCGGGGACGGGAAGGCCGGCGGCGAGGTCGGACTGGTCCAGCCGGCAGGCCACTGTCGCGCGGACCACACCTCCGGGCCGGAACTGGCTGGTGTCCACCTCCACCGTCAGGGCGGTGCAGGGACCTGTGTTCCCGGTGAGGTCCGGGGCGACGGCCGCCTGGGCGGCGGCGATGGCCAGGGTGGGTGTGCGGGCGAGGCTCGCGGCACGGGCGGCGGTGTGCGCGGCGGTGTCGACCTGCCCGCGGGCGTTTACCGCCCGCCCCGCGTAGACGATCAGCAGCAGCATCAGGATGATCAGCGGTGCGAGCAGTGTCAGTTCGACCGCGGCCGACCCCGCGTCACGGTCTGTGCCCGGCCGGGTCGGCGCGCCCTGGCGCCCTCGGCGGGACAGCCCGATGATGCTGATCATGGTGTTGGCCGTTCGAGGGTTCCGGTGGCGTGGCCGGTCACCGGCAGGGAGATTCCGGGCAGCAGGCTGACCGCGTTTCCCGTGACGGTGACGGTGACCGTCTCGGGCCGGCGGTCGAGCTGGACGCCCGTGCCGGTGAGAACGGTGCCGCCGAGCTGGGCGAGGATGAGCCGCGCGGCGTCGTCTCCGGCGGTGGGTGCGGCGCCGTAGACGCGGGCTGCGTCCGCACCGCCACGGGCGGCGCTGGCCGCCACATGGCTCGCGTGCGCCCACAACGCGAACTGGATCACGACCAGGAGCATGGTGATCAGCAGCGGGGTGGCGATGACCAGCTCGACGCTGGCCGCCCCGGCATCCCTCGAGCCGCGCCCCGCCGCCCCGCCTCGGCCCGGGGCGGGGGGTGCCGCCTGCCGAGCGCGGCGGCGGGCGAGTCGCCGTGGCAGCGGGCCGTGGGGAGGCCGGGGATGACGTCCGCTCGGACGGCACGTCGCGCGGTGAAGGTGTCCCCGGAAGGCGCGTCGCGGCCTTGTGGCACCTCTGCGCGCTGCGGAGTTGTCAGCTGTAGGGAGGCCGGCGAAGATGTCCATTCGGGTGCCGTGATCGTGTCCACTGGGGGTTTCCCGTGCTTTCTTGGGGGCCGGGGTGGTTGTCCATTTCTTCGCTGTGCCTGTTCGTGTCGTCATGGGTGGCTGGTGGTGTCGTGGAGGATGTGGGCTTCTATCTGGAGGTGTAGTGCCTGTCCGAGTTCTGTGGGGCTGTCGAGGCGTCTGGGGTGGTGGCGGCGCATGAGGGTGCCGCCGCAGACGCGTTCGAGGTAGGTGAGCTGTTCGGAGAGGGAGGCGGGGGTGACGCCGGCTTCTTCGGCGGCTCTGGTGAGGTTGGAATGTCGGACGATCATCGTGAAGCGTTCGAGGCGGAGATGGGCTTGGTGGCCGGTGAGGGCGCTGCGTAGTGGTTCGGGTAGTTGGGAGGGGTGGGTTCCTGTGAGGGTGTGGATGTGGTGTGAGCCGCCGGATGGACGTAGCGGGATTCCGTGTTTCTCCGCGAAAGCCCGGAGGGTGCTGTAAACGCAGCCGATTTCGTCGGCGATGTCTGCGAGGGTGCGTTTCCAGGTGACGTATTGTTCGTGGAGCCAGGTGGGGTCGACGTAATGGATTCCGGGTTTGTGCTGCTGGCTGGTGTCGGGGTGGAGCGGGAGGATCGCTCCGGCGCGGTGGGTGGGATAGAGCGGGCGTGGCAGCGGGTGTAGCCGCACGGCTTGGCGGACGTGCTCTGTCGACATGTGGAGGGTTTCGGCGACCTGCTGCGGGGATCGGTGCTGGCGGGTGAGCAGGTCGTGGATGGGGGCGGGGTCGGTGTGTTCGAGATCGGCGCCGGGCCAGTCGTGGGTGTGGACCCAGTGCGCTGGCGGGGCCCAGCGCAGCGGCTCGTCGGTGACGCCGGCGTGGAGAAGCAGGGCGTGGGCGTGGCTGGTGAGATCGTCGGCGAGCGGCGCGGGCATCCCGAGGACGAACTCGTGGTAGGCGGGGCGTCGCGCGGGGTCGACGATCCGGTAGGGCGGTGAGGCGATGGCGAGGTTGCCGTCGGTGAGGAGTTCGTAGAGGTAGGAGCGGGCGAAATCGAGGCGGCGTCGGTGCCCGCGGCGCAGCTCCCCGGGGCCGAGGAAGCTTCTCCAGGTCGCGCGGTCGATCAGCTCGGTCGTGGCGGCGAGGTGACGGCGGCGCGTGTAGTCGATCGGGATGGGGTGGGTGTCGCAGGCCAGGGCGAGTTCGGTGAGGATGCGCAGCGTGGTGCTGCCGGCGGGGCCGCGGGTCAGTTTGCCGAGCTGGTGGGCGACGGTGCCGCCGGTGATCTGGTCGCTGACGAGGGCGGTGATCTGGTTGAGCCGCAGAGCGCTGTGGGGAAGCAGAAGCGCCGCGATCGCCGCGGGGCGGAAGGTCACCGGTTCGAGGGAGTCGTCGTCGAGGAGACGGATCGTCCAGACGGGCCAGAGCTGGTCGGGTAGGCGTGCGGCTCGCAGGACGGCCGGGTCCGGTTCGCCGCTGGTGGGGTCGGTGGTCGGGGGATGCAAGGTGGGCAGGGTGGTGGCGTGCCGGAGGCGTTCGATGGGACGCAGGAATCCGTCGCGGCTGTGCGCGATGCGGGTTGTCAGGCTGGGGCTGGCGGATTTCCAGGACTCGGGCACTGCCAGGGGCCGGGGCCCGGCCGAGTGGTGGGCGACCAGGGGCGCGAGGGGGTCGTCCGGGCGGCCAGCGGTGGGGGCGGTGAGCAGCTGGTAGGCGGTGAGCAGGGTGTCGGCCCGCAGGTCGCCCGCGACGGGTGTTCGCTGGCGGCGGGGGCGGTCGTTCGTCGCGATGTGGGCGGCGAGGATGGTCAGGTCGGTGAGCGTGGCGAGGGCTTCGTGCCGGGCGGTGGCGTCGGGTGGGAGGCGTAGCCGCGCGAGGCTGCGGTCGATCAGCTGCTGGGCGGTGTGGGCGGCGGCGGGATCGGCGCAGGTGGGGTGGGGGGGCTCGGTGAGGTCGAAGCCGCAGCGGGTGGTGGTCGCCGCGGCGGTGACGTGGCGGGTGCAATGACCGGGTGGTGTCCGTCCGGACGGGTGCCGGACGGGTTGGGTGGACCCGCAGCGCGGGCATCGGTCCGCGAGTGGCTGGCCGTGATCGAGGCAGAAGAACGTCCAGCGCAGCTGCCAGGCCAGGGCGAACCGGCCGGGATGTTCGGCCAGGCAAGTCGGGCAGAACCGGCTGGTGCGTCCCGCGGTCGCCGCGGTGCGCAGGGCGTCGGGGGTGCGCGGGGGCAGATCCGGGAGCGGAGGGTGGAACATCGCGGCGAAGGTCCGGGGGGTCAGACCGGTCGCGTCGGCGACCGTGAGCGGCGTGGTGACGGCCGGGGGCGGGTCGGCGGTGAGGCCGAGGGCGCGGGTGAGTTCGCTGGTGGTGACGCGCAGGCGCCGCGCGTAGGCGGTCGTCCAGCTCTCGAACGATTCCCCGGGCAGCGGTGTCAGGGTGAACGGGAGCCGGCGGGTCATGCCGCGCCCTCCCCGCCCAGGCGCGTGGTGGTCTGGCGGGCGGGCCGGCTGGTCAGCCGGCCCGCGCCGAGCGCGGCGTGCAGGTCACGGCGGGCTTTCTCCGCGGCCTCGTCGATGCGGACCGCGTCGAGCAGACCGGCGGTGAGGGTTTCCGCGCCGGTCCTGACGGCCCGGTAGCAGCCCCGGGCGATCAGGGACATCAGCGAGGCGAAGTGCCCGGAGCTGCGGGCGAACAGGTAGTCCGACAGGTCCTCGGCGACCGTTCCCCGGCCGAGTTCGGCGAGAACCAGGTCGCGTTCGATACCGAGGAGCAGGTTGCGCCAGGTGCGCCGCCCGGCCTCGCTGTGGATCTCGAACGGGGTCAGGGTGAGGACGTTCCACCGTCGCGCGGTCTGGGAGAACGCGGCGTCGGCGCCGGTCAGGCCCTCGGTGAGCAGCCCGCGGGCGCGTAGCCCCACCCCGACGAAGAAGAACGTCACCGGGAACGTGTTGGCGAGCCACTTGAAATGGTTGGCGACCTCCCGGCCATCGCGACGGTGGACGTCGAGGAAGTGCACGTCGTCGACGACGACGAGACGGGTCTTGCACCCGGCGACGCATTCGGCGGCGCGGTTCGCCAGGCGTGTCGCGGTGCCGCGGTCAGGGGCGGGCAGCGCGTAGAAGCGGCAGAGCATCGCGTTCAGGCTGCGGATCGTCGTGTTCGAGGTCAGCCCGAGGTAAACGACCGGCACCCGCTGCCACTGGCCGCCCGTGGCGGGAACCGTCGGCCCGTAGAGGTCGACCTGTTCGCGGTGGAAGGCGCGGGCGAACGCCAGCGCGGCGGTCGTCTTGCCCAGCCCGGGAAGCGCGTCGAGGACCGCGGCGGGTTTGACCTTCTCCCCGTCCTGCCGGTTCGATCCGCAGATCTCGTCGAGCTGCTCGAAGACGGTGTCCATGCCCGGGGTCGCGACGGGGCCGAGGTTGGCGTGCCAACGGGCACGGGTCTCGTTGTAACGCAGCCGGACGGTCCGCGACATCCCCGCGATCTCGCAGGCGCTGTGCCGCGGCGGGCGGGTCCTCGGCGGGGTGTCGACCATCGCGAACCAGCCGTCCTTGCATGACAGGTTCCAGTCCCGCTCGTCACGGTCGGACAGCACCGCGTCCGGGCGGTTCATGGCACGACCCTCAGCGCGTCGGCGTAGAACTCCTCGTCGGCGATCCTGGCCGGTTCGTCGGCGGCGGCGCCGTCCAGCTCACCGTCGCAGTCGTCGTCACCGGCCCGCCACGAACCCGCCGGTGTCCCGGCGGGTTCCAGCCCGGCGCTGACCGCCGGCAGCTCGCAGGCCGCCGCGAGGTCGCCGCCGACGGCGGCCTGCAACCGGGCCTGGCGCTGCTCGCTCGCGCGGATCGCCATCCGACGTTCGGCGGGATGACGCACGAGCCCCGCGTCCCACCGGTCCAGCAGGTCCGCCAGGGCGAGCCGGTCATCGACGTGACGGCCCTCGGCGAGCGCGAGGCGGCGGGCGTAGGCGAGCGTGTCCGCGGAGAACGGCATCCCGACACCGCCGGCGTGCTCCCAGACCAGCGTGTGCCAGCGCTGGTCGGCCGGGTCCTGGAAGTAGACCCGTGAGATGTCGTCAGTGTCGTAGCGCACCGGCCACTTGCCGGCGTGCCGACCGGTGAACGGGCTGAGCCGGTTGCGGTAGCCGCCCAGCACGGGGCCGTTGTAACGAAGCCCGTTGACCTCGATCCCGTAATGCTGGATGGTCCGCCAGGCGACCGGCAGAAGATCGAACACCAGATCCGTCCGCGCGGGCACCCGCAGCCGACCGGCCCGGACCAGACCGTGAGCGAACATCTCCGCCGGACACAGATCCAACCCCGGCACCGCCGGGTCCACCAGCCCGCCGTGCGGACGCCGGTGGTAGATCCCGACGATCCACTGGCGGATCACGGTCTCCAGCTCGTCGACGAAGAAGTAGGCGCAGCCCTGCGGATCCTTCCCACGGCTGTGGACATCCGGCCCCTTGTAGCCGGGCAACGCCGCCAGCAATCCTTCTCGCAGGGTCCGGAAGAACCGCTCCACCGGCGCCTTGTCAGTGGGGGTCAGCGGCCGGGCCGGCTGCACCGACACCCCGAGGCGCTGACACACCGACAGCAGATGCTCCGACAGGAAGATCTTGCCGTGGTCGACGACGATGCTCTCCGCGGCCACCCCCGGCAGCCCCGGCTCCGCCTCGACGACGACGGTGTCCGGCAGCCCCGCGTAGGGCAGCAGACCGCCGCCGCTGCCCCGGGCCGTGTCCACCACCAGCGACTCGTAGAGCACGACCGCCGCGTCGACGGACTTCGTCGACACCGGGGAGAGCCGCAGGCCGGTCACGCACCGCGAATACAGATCGAGCGCGACGGTCAGCTCGACCCGGACCCAGCGCAAGGTCAGCGGTTCCATCGCGAACACGTCCAACCCGGTGGTGTCCACCAGCACGTACTCACCCGGCCGGGTCGCGCGCAGCCGCCCGTAAGGCTGTGTCGGCCGGTTCGCGATCGACCGTTTCGCCGCCGTCGCGCCGGTGAACGCGTGGGTGGCCCGGGACAACTCCTCCAGCACCAGCCGGGCCCGCCGCCGCCCCGGCGCCCGCACCGATCCGGCGCCGTGCTCGGCGTCGAGCCGTGCCGCCACCCGTTCCAGCAGCAGCTGCCGGGTCGGCCGGCTGGCGTCGGTGTGTTCGTCGAGCACCAGCCGACACATCGCCAACCACCGCTCATCGACCCCGGTGAACGGATCGGCCAGCCGCACCATGCGCTGATCGACCAGCCCCGCGGCGCCCGCTGTCTGGACCGCGCGGACCCAGCGGCGCACCGTCCGGACGTCCACCCCCACCTCCGCGGCCTTCGCCGCGTAGCGGTCCATCAACGGCACCGCCATCTCGTAGGCCGCCCGCGGCTCACCGGCAGCCGCCAGCGTCACCGTTCCTGAGACGTAGCCGGTCAGCACCTCACGCACATGCCCGAGCCGCGCCAGCACCTCGGCGCGTCGCGGCCCGTCCAGGCTGTCCAGTACCGGCCCCAACGCCTCCATCGGCGCCACCGGCTCCCCGTCCGCCCCGAGCACCGAGGTCGCGGGATTCGCCAGCACCGTCGCCGTGTGCACCAGCTCCTCGCGGCCCTGCCCGTCACGCAGCCGCAGCCGCTGCGCTTCGATACCGACGACCGTGCGCATCTCGCCGTCGTGGACCAGCCTCGTCCCGATCGTCACCGTCACCGTCGCGCTCACACCACACGCTCCAGCACCGACACCGGCGACAACGGCCTGTCCAGATCGACGCGGAACACGCCCCGCCACACCAGATGCAGCAACGCCGGCCGGCACACCTCGACCGCGAACCGGCCCGCCAACCCGGCCTCCACCTCACCGAGAGCCACCCTCCCCGTGACCGTCCGATCGATCTCCTCGACGGCCTCGGCGTCGACCCGATCAGCACGCCGATAGGCCGCCAGGAACCGCACATTTCCCAGCACCGCCGCCGGCGCCCCCGACCAGACCTCATGGCACCAGCCGGCCCGCGTGAAAACCTGGCCCGCCCAGGCCAACGCTTCCGCGACCTTCTCCCTGGCCAGCTGCTCCGCCGGCTTCACATTGACCACGGTCACCAGCCCGCCCGGGTCCACCAGCAGAAAGTCCGGAACATGCCGCCGGAGCCGCCCATCCACCTCCGCGGTCAGGCAGAAAGGCTGCGCCGCGATTCCCACCACCGAACAATCGAAATCGGCGAGCAGGAGCCGGGCAAGCTCCAGCCGGCTTTCATAAACCACATGGCCCGCCATCGTCACCGACCAATACCAGCCCGAGTAGTGCGCCTGTCCCTGCCGCCATCGAAAAACCCGCCACGGACACCCAGCCACCGTCGCGGCAAGGTCAACCAGCGACAGATCCTCGTACGTCGACACCGCGCCAGTGGAATCCCTGACGCTCAATTGAGCATCAGTCACCATCGCTACCATCTCCCCAGATAGAAGACATGATCCCAACTGGCACGGTAGATCACTGGACATCAGTCCGGTCGCTGGACACGCTGCGGACAAACAGGACGCCAGTGCACAACGTCTCCGGTATCACGCAACCTAAATCCGCATAGAAATCTCCTTCCCTGCCCTGTTTCACGGGCTCGTCGAGGGCTTCCGTCGCCTTTGCCCCGGCTTGCCGTAGCCCCGGTAGTCCGCTGTGGACAGAACACCGGTCGTTGGACATCGACTGGACATATATCGCGGCCATTGGACATCTAGACCGGCGTCCCTACAGGTCCCTGACCGGACGGAGCCGGGCGGTCATCGTCGGGTGCCTGCTACTTGAACACCACGCTACGCGCGGCGTCCAGGATCTGCGGGCCGAAGATCCCGATCACGGTCAGCGCGAGCGCCGCCAGGAACGCGATCCAGATGACGGTCTCGGTGGTGTTGGAGCCCCGGTCGGGTTTGTCGGGCGGCGCCTGAGCGCATCGGTTGTGGATGCGGGACCACCAGGTCTGGAGACGGCGGGACACGGTTCCTCCGATGGTCAATGAGTGTTTTCTACAGGGATCGGGTGATTTGCGTCAGAGCGGGATAGAAGACGAACAGGATGAAACCGATCGCGATCAGGACGCCGGGGATACTCATCCGTTCGGTCGCGGCGTTGGCGTCGGCCTCGGCGTCCTGGGCCTGGCGGACGCGCAGCGCGGCGGCTTTCGCGTCCAACGACTGGCGGACGCGGGCACCTTCGGTGCCGGCGAGCGCGACCGCGTCGGCCAGTTCGACGAGTTCGGAGATCTGAAGCTCCGCCCCCAGCTGGCCGAGCGCGGTCCAGGGGCTGATCCGGGTCTCGCGGGCGGTGCGCAGCGCGCGGCGGATTGCCACGAACGGCCAGCCCTTCCCGATCGCCGCGGCGTCGGTGAGCGCGGTCTCGACGCCGGCGCCGCCGGCGAGCAGCACCTGGATCAGTGACAGATAGGCCGACAGGGCGTGGCGGAAGGTGCGGCGTTGCCGGTCCGCCTCGGCCCGCACGGTGAGGTCGGGAAGCAGGAACCCGACGACGCCGAGCAGCAGGGCGACCGCGACCGGCACCGTCCATGGAAACGGCCGGCCCCCCGCCGTGAACGCCAGCCCCACCATCGAGGGAAGCAGCAGGCCGGCCACCGCGGCGGTCACCTTCTCCGCGAGATGGGCCTCGGGGGAACGACCCAGCGCCGCCAGGTCTCGGCTCAGCGCCGCGGTCGGTAGGCCCGCGGCGCGCAGGAGACCGACGAACGGCCGGCCCATCCGCACCGCCCACCCGTCCTGCTCCGCCGGCACCGTCGACGGGGTCGGCGAAGCCGGGGCCGGGGTGGGATTGAGCCGGGCGATAACCTCCTCCAAGGAGGGCCGGGCTGGGAACAGCCACATGACCAGCGCCCACAGGCCGGCCCCGACCCCGGCGCCGAGCAGCATCAGCAGGACACTCATCGGGATTCCCGCCCCACCGTCGCCGGAGCCGTCCCCGTGGCCTGCGGCGCCATCGGATCGTCCTTTTGCAGGAATCGGCCCGGGTTGTCCATCTTCGCCATGCGCTTCAGCCACACGAACCCGGCGACGAAGATCGCCCCAACGGCGAGCAGTACCAGCTGACCGGCAGCGGTGCTGTAGGGCTCCAGGAATGCACGGTTGAAGATCACCAGTCCGCCGGCGAAGACCAGCGAGGTCACGACAACGACTCGCATCGTGGTGCGCATCCGTGCGCGGCCGACCTCGATGCGGCCCAGCATGTCGACCTGAGCCCTGGCCGTGGCGGCGAGCTGGCCGAGCAGCCCGGACAGCTGGCGGGCCTGATGTTCGCTGGCGAGGATCAGCGCGCCGATCACCAGGTCGGCCAGCGGGTCGTCCAGGTCGTCGGCGAGGCCGCGCAGCGCCGGGCCGAGCCGTTCACGGCGGTCGATCCGCGCGGCCAGCAACGTGATCTCGCCGCGGATCGCGGCCGGCGCGGTCTGCGCGGTGGCCAGGATCGCCTGCTCCAGACCGGCCGCAGCCGCGAGGGTGTCACGCAGCTGCTCGGCCCACACCGCGATGCCCTGGGTGCGGGCGACCTGACGGGTCTGGTCGCGGTCCGGGCCCAGCATCCGTGGCAGCCCATACACGGCCATGGCGATCAACAGCCCGCCGACGACCCAGCCAGTCACCGCCCCCGCCACGATCCCCGCGGCGGCCGAACCGGCGGCCCACCGGCCGAACCGCGGATCGGTCCGCCACGGCCACGCCTGCGGCCGGCGCGTGGGACGGTGCGCGCCGTCGTCGGGCACACCGCGCCAGCCGTAGACGATCAGTAGCAGGCCGGCGCCGACACCGAGACCGAGCAGCCCGAACACGCCGGTCATCCCCACCACCCCCGGGACAGCACGTCCGGGTCGAACCCGACGTCGACCAGGTCATCAAGCAGGTCCCCGGTCGGAGGGGCGGCCGGCAGGCCGCGCCGGTCGGGGCCCGGCCGGTACAGCTCGTTGGTGATCACCTGGGTTCCGTCGGCGTCGACCACCTCCCGCACCGACGAGGCGACGCGGCGGCCTCGTTCCCCGCGCGGCTCGGCCAGGTGGACGACGACGTGGATCGCCGAGGCGATCAGGAGGTTCGTCGCCTCGACAGGAAGCCGTTCCGGGCCCTGCACGGCATAGCTGGCAAGGCGGGTGAACACCCCTCGGCTCGTCGAGGAGTGCAGCGTGGTCATCGAGCCGTCGTTGCCCTGCGACATGGCATTGAGCATCGGGATCACTTCCGGCCCGCGGACCTCACCGACGATCACCCGGTCCGGGGACATCCGCAGCGCGGCCCGCACCAGATCGGAGGCGGAGATCGCGCCTTCGCCTTCGGTGTTGGGTTCGCGGACCTGCATCGCGACCACGTCCGGATGAGCCCGCTCGTCCTCGTCGAGCCCGAGCTCGTACACGTCCTCGACGGTCACCAGCCGCTCGTGCGGGGGGATCTGATCGGCCAACGCGAGCAGCATCGTGGTCTTCCCGATCGCGGTGCCCCCGGCGACCACGATGTTCTTCCGGGCCGCCACCAGCGCGGCCAGGAGCGCCTCCAGCCCGTAGTCGATCGTGCCGTTCGCGCGCAACGCCGCGAGGCTGACGTGGCGGAACCGATGCCGGCGGATACTGACGGACGGCCGTTGGGTAACGGCCATGACCGCGAAGACGCGGCTCTTGTCGGCCAGGTGGAAGTTGACCATGGGGGCGCCGCGGTCCCAGCGGCGTTCTTCTACCCCGGCGTGCGCCGCCAGGTCCCGGATCAGGTCGATCAGCTGGATGTCCGAGTCGGTGATCGCTGGGAGTCGTTGTCGGCTGCCGTCGGCCCGGCGGATGAACACCCGGTCCCCGTTGATGTTGATGTTCTCGATCGACGGGTCGGCCAGGAGCGGTTCGAGGCCGCCGAGCCCGAGGACCTCGGCGAGGACCTCCGCGAGGACACGCTGCTCGTCCTCGGGTGTCAGGACCCCCGCGCCGCGGGCCAGCTCGGCGGTGGTGTGCGCCTCGGTCAGGTCCACGAGCACAGACCGGGCGAACGCCTCACGCGCGCCTGCGGTCAGCGGCGGGGAGCCGGCGTCCTCGTCCATACGCAGCCGGCGGGCGAGCGCGGCCCGCAGCCCGTCCCGGAGCCGGCCGCGCAGGGAATCAGCCGCCGTCCCCGAGGCCCGGCCCGGAAGATCGGTCGGCGTGGGGCCCGCACCGCCGCCGGTCCAGGACGTGAGCGGAGCGGGCCAGCCTGCCCCGTTACCAGACGCCGCCGGGCGGTGCGGGTCGGGCCAGGACGGGCCCGTCATCGCCGCACCGTCCTCGTCGGCGGCAACGCGGCCCGGTCGTCGAACCCGGCTGATCCTGCGCCCAGCGCTGGGGTCGCCGCGGCGACCGGCACCGTGGCGGCGAGATAGTCCGCCATGCCTGCCACCGTCCGGCCGAGCTTGGAGCGGCTGATCCCGGTGCGGGTCTGGCGGCGGCCGACGAGCACCTCCGCGGCCGTGGTGTCGTAGGGCACCGGGCCCAGCACCCGCGACCCGAGCACGCGGGCGATCTCCCGGACCCGGTAGTCCGGTGATCGGTACGGCTGGGCGACGACGACCACATACCAGGCCGGCACGCCCCAGCCCTGCACCACGTGCATCCGCGCCGCCAGGTGCGCCAGCTCGTCATCGCGGGCCCGCGCGACCAGCAACAGCACGTCCGCCGCCCGCAGTGCCGGCCCCGCCGGCGACCGCGGATCGAGCCGGCCGCAGTCCACGATCACCGTCCGGCCGCCGGCCCGCGCCGCGGACCACAGCAGCGACCAGCCCCCGCCGTCGAGCTCGCCGAGCACGTGGCTGGCCTGCTCGGCGCCCGCCGGCGCGGGGATGACCGCAAGACCACCGGGCAGCTGGTGGGCGTGCTCCTCCGCGGAGCGCTGCCCCCCACCTCGACGGCCGGCGGCGGCGAGCGTCACCAAACCCCGGCCGCCCGCCAGCAGTCCAAACCGGGCGCCTAGATCACCGCCAGCGGGGTCGGCCTCCACCAGAAGGGGATCTCCGGCGTCTGTGGGCCAGCGGTCCGCCAGTGCCAGTGCCAGCGTCGTCGCGCCCGGCGACGCTTTCAACGAACCCACGGCGATGATCACGCGGTCACCGATTCGTTCGGTTGACCGTGACGACGCCGATCTGCCCGGCCGGTGCCGCCGCCAGCGCGTGGGCGTCGGCTTCGGCGAGCTGGAGCGAGATCACCGTCGTCTGCTCGGTGTCCGCCGCCACCACGGCCACGACTGTCGCCGGCCACGACCGGGCCTCGCCGGCCGCCGCGGTCGACACCGCACTGGTCGCGGGAGCGACGACGACCGTCACCCGGGAGCCCGGTGCCAGACCGGTGGGGAACTGGCCGGCCTTCAACGCCACCGCCGCGATCGCCTCGCCCGCCGGCGGGACCTGCGCGGCCCCGACCGCCGCCCGGCTGAGCACCGTGCCGGCGGGCAGGCTGTACGCGACCGGCTTGCCAAGCACCCGGTCCCGTTCGCCGGCGCCGACGGTGTCGACTCCGTCGGCGGAGATCCGCACCTCCCGCACGTCCTCAGCGGCCAGGACATGGCCCACCGTCACCGGCCGGGCGAGCACCAGCACCGGCTCCCGCGACCCCACCCGCGCGCCCGCGACCAGGCCAGCGACGGCGCAGCCCACCACCAGCACCACACCCAGCAGCAGATACGGAACCCGGCGACGGCGCCGCGGACCGCCGGTCAACCGGGCCGCAGGGGCGCCGCCGGTCCGCCGGCCGGCGCGGTCTGGACCGGCCGCCCGCGGCGTCGAGGGTTGGGCCGTCACCATCCGATGCTCCCCGGTCCGGACCTGGCACAGCCGTCTGGCCCGCCCGCCCTGGTGATGCCGGTCACGGTTGTCATCAGCCACCGCCTGTCGTCAGCGCGGGAACATCGATCACCCGGGCCCGCGTCGCCGACACGGTCGTCAGCCCCGGGAACGCGCCTGTCTGGCCGGCGCCGGCCCAGGTCACGTCCCAGCGGACCGTCGCCGTCACCGCGAACGTCCCGCCCGGTTCGTCGAGTGACCGGCGCTGGTAGACGTGGCCGCAGTCCGGCGACCCGCTCTTCGGATCGGCCCCGGCCGGGAACGGCGTGCCCGGCCCCGTGCAGGTCACCGTCCCGCCATCCCCCAACGTCCAGACCACCTCCACGGGCCGGGCGACCGCGCTCACCGACACCCCACCCGCCGCGGCGGTCGCCGCCACCTCGTTCCATCCGGCGGAGTCGAGCCACAGCCAGGTCGGCAGCCGCACCAACTGGTCGGCGACCGGGCTCATCACGATCGCCGGGCCGGCCAGCCTCAGCTGGTTGCGGGCCTGCTGCGCCAACGCCTCCGGGTCCGGCGTGGGCGCAGCCCCCGGGCCCGTGTCCGGAATCCACACCGGCGCCCGGTACAGCGCGTCCCGCTCACCGCTCGATGTGCACTGGTAGATGTACCAAGCGCCAGGCCCCTGCCCCGGCTGCGACGCCACCGGACGCACCGACAACCCCGACGAACCGAGCGTCGCCGGCCGCACCACCAGCCCACCCTCTCCCGGTAGCTGATAGGAGGCGGGCCGCGCACCTCCGGCGGGCGGCTGATAATCGCTGCGGACATACGCGCAATCCGCGATGTCGAGCGACGGTTCACTCAACGACCGGTCGCCTGGAGGTGCGCTATTCGGTTGACCACGCCCCGCTTCAGGAACGTCGCCGGCGGATGAGGGGCCACCGCCCGGTGCTGGGACCGGGGCCTGCCCGTCGCTGCCCGCCAGCAGGCGGCATCCCGGATAGGGATTCTGATCGCACTCAGTCGAGCCGTAGCCGTTCGCGAACGCAGGTGAGGCGCTGATACCGATCGCGAGGGCGACGGAAGCGATGACACAGCCTCGCCTCAGCACGATCCCGCCGCCCCGACGCCGAACTGCGTCACGCGCCAGAGGCCGTCGGTGTGGATGCGAACTTCCGCCATGATTCTGTGAAACCCGCCAGGCGTGTCCGTAAACGCCGAACCATCAGCCTTGTACCGCACCCAGTTTCGGCTATCACTACAGTCCGAGATCATCACGGTTTTCGGCGTATCCGGCGGCTCCACCGATGTGACCTCTGGCCTGTTGATGGGCTCGCCCCGAGAGACAAGTCCATTGGCGTGATCCGCGTAGAGGCCACCGGTGAGGACCTGCAAAGCCTCACCGGAGGCATAACGGGAAAGAGAGGGCGCCTGCCAGTCCGCGGTGCGACCAGCCTGCGCGTCGGCTTTCCACATCCCCACGTACGCCGCGACTGCGTCGCGGCGCGCGAGGTCCGCCGGGGACGTCGGCGTCGGCGACGACGGCGCGGGCGAGGAGACAGTGCCGCCGCTGACGTCCGGGTCGGGCGTGGAGCCGCCGTCCGAACCACAGGCAGCGAGGAGCAGCACGACAGCGACCACGACGCTGGCGCCGGCGGCGCTCAGCCGCGTCCGGCAACGCCGTCCTGATGTACGAGCCCGGACCGCCACAGTGCCCACCTCGCAGGAAATCCCAACGAATGGTCAACTCGCCTGGAAGGGAAAAACCCTCCATCTAGGACTACTCCGGCCGTGTTGCATCGCAGCGGTCCCGCTACGCAGCGGGACCGACATCCCAGCGGGAAATGACTCATCCGGACTAGTCGCTATCACCCGATCGGACTACTGCACTAGATCGCTGTCATGGCCCGAACAGAGGTTGTGAGGCGTGCAGGTCCTCGTTGAGCCGCGGACGGTAGGCGACAGCACGCCACCAGCGATGGGCACCGCGGACGGCACACCCCCATCCACAGGCACCCATCAGCAGCTGCGAACACATCTCAGGACCGCCGAGGCAGAGAACAGCTCGCCGACCCGGCACAGTGGGCCGCGCTGGACCACTTGGGACGATGAGGATCGAGGGCTACTGTTGGCGCATTCCGACTCGCTGTCCGCCACCAGCGGTGGTGCAGGACGAGGGAGGAGCCCAAGACCTCGTGACGAACAGGCCCAGTCTGCGGGTGGAGCAGGCGGAGCTACGGGAGCGGATGCGCACGGCGGGTATGTCCCACGACGAGATCGCCGTCGAGTTCGCCCGCCGGTATCAGCTGCGCCCCCGCGCTGCCTACCGCGTCGCCCACGGCTGGACCCAGACGCAGGCCGCGAACCACATCAACGCCCACGCCGCCCGTATCGGTCTGGACCCCCGTGACGCCGCCCCTATGACCGGCCCGCGGTTGTCGGAGCTGGAGAACTGGCCGCTGCCGAACAATCGCCGCCGGCCCACCCCTCAGATCCTCGCGCTGCTCGCCGAGGTCTACGGCACCGGCATCCACAACCTGATCGATCTCGACGACCGCGAAAACCTCGCCCCTGCCGACAATCTCCTTATCAGCAAGACCCCGAGAACCCTGCGGGTCAGCCTCGAAGAGCTGCCGAAACCCAGGGACGCAAGCCAGGCCGAGATCGCCGGAAAAGGTATCAGAACGCCCGCCCTGGCGATGACCGCGACGACCGCGACGGCGACCGGTTCCTTTGGTGGAGGATTTGACCGACAGGCGGAGATGTTCGACGTCGGCCTTCGGCTGCGATATTTCGCAGGACCCTCCACGCAAACCCCATTTCTCGATTATCTCGACGTTTTCGTCGAGGACTGTGTCGCCTCCTATGAGGCGCGGGGCCCAGCGCTTTTGTTGCCTCTTGTTGTACGCCAGCGGAAGGTCGTGCAGACCCTCGTCGAGGGCTGGCAGCTGCCCCGGGACCGGGTCCGGCTGCTGCGGGCCGCGGGGCGGCTGTCGGGGCTGGCCGGCTATATGGCGGTGAACCTCGGGGACTTCCCACTCGCGCGCGCCCACTGTGTGGAGGCGTTCACCCTCGCAGTGGCCGTCGAGGACCGCGATCTGGCGGCCTGGGTACGGGGCACCGAAAGCCTGTGCGCCTACTACGCCGGTGACCACCGGCTGGCGTTGGAACGGGCACGCGAGGGACAGACCCACGCCGCAGGCGGGCCGCAGGCGATCCGGCTGGCGGTCAACGGCGAAGCCCGCGCTCTAGGCCAGCTCGGCGACCGCGACGGCGTGCGGGAAGCCGTCGGCCGCGCGTTCGAGCTCGCCGAACGCGCCGAGCTACCCGAGGGCATGTCGCCGTGCATCTCCTTCGGCGCCTACAGCCTCGCGCGGGTCGCGGCGAACGCCGCGACCGCCCACGTCGGCACCGGCGACACCGCCCTCGTCCAGAGCTACGCCCAGACCGCCAGCGGCATGCCGGGCGCGGACCGTTCCCGGTGGAGCGACGTCCTGATCACCCTCGATGTCGCCACCGCGCTGACGGCCGGCGCCGATCCCGACCCGGAACACAGCGCCGCGCTCGGCGTGAAGGCCCTCACCCGCGCCGGTGCCGCCCCGATCGAGTCGATCCGCCAGCGCGGCCAGGAACTGGCCCGCCGCACCGCGCCTTGGCGGGCCCTGCCCGCCGTCGCCGAACTCGCCGAGGTGTCCCAGGCACTGCCCCAGAGCGCGCCGCGGTGAGCGAGCACGACCCGGTCCACGACGACTGGGAACGCTTCCGGGTCCTACCTTCCATGATCGATCACTGGGACCGGCCCGGATGGACCCCGGGTCGGAGCAGCTTCCACTGGTTCCTGACCTTCGACAGCGCGGCGCTACGCGACCTCGCCGCGACCTGCCAGCAGCAGCTGCGCACGTTTGACTGTCTCGACCCGGTACCCGCCGACGGGTTGCACCTCACCGTGCGCCGGCTCGCGTTCACCGACGAGATCGACCCCGCCACCCTCGCCGCGGTCACCCGCCGGGTCGCCGAACAGTGCGATCACCAGCCGGCGTTCGGGCTGCGGGTCGGACCGCTGGCCGGATCGAGCGGCGCGGTCCGCTTCACCGTCACCCCCTGGGAACCCCTGATCAGACTGCGGGACGCCGTGGACGACGTGTCCTCCGCCTGCGGCCTGCCCGCCGTCAAGCGGTGTTTCCGTCCGCACGTCGGCATCGCCTACTGCAACCGCGACACGCCCGCGGAATCGATCATCCACCGGGTCGCGGGGCTGCGTGACCTGCCCCCGGCCGAGGTCTTCGTGGCCGATCTACGGTTGGTTCGGCTGTACCGGGAAGGCCGGACCTACCAGTGGGACACCGTGGCCGTCGTCCCTTTGAGCGCCTGACACGTCTCGTCTGGTTGCCCGGGTCGGACGGCGCGAGCCGCACCCATCGGATGCCGTCATTGGTGGTCCAGCACATCGGCCGTTGGAGGGGACGCTGCGGCTTCCTCTGGCCTGGTGTGAGTGGCCCCCTGAGGGTCGCGCCCCGCGCCACGCGGTGCGGGGGTTGCAACAGGACGGGCAGGGGTCTCGCCGGTCGGGACACCGAGGGCGGTGCGCAGGTGTGGAGCGTGGAGGTCGGTGGCGGTCAGGTGGGCGGCCAGGGAGATGGTCGGGTGTGCCGGGACGCCGATGACGTACATGCCGGCGGTGCGGGCGGCGAGGACGCCGGGGGGTGAGTCTTCGATGGCGATGCTTCGCGCTGGCGTGGCGCCGAGTCGGGTGCAGGCGTGGAGGTAGATGTCGGGGTGGGGTTTGGGCTGGTCGGTGTCTTCGGCGCACAGGACGACGGGGAAGGCGTCGGTGAGCCCGATCGTGGCGAGGTGCTGGTGCACGAGGGCACGGGGCGCGCTGGAGGCGACGGCGAGGCGGTAGCCGCGGTCAGCGAGGGCGCGGACGAGGTGGATGGCGCCGGGACGGGCGGGGGCGCCGGCGGCGAGTTCGGCGAGGGCGAGGTCGAGGATGTCGCCGGCGAGGCGGGTGCTGTGGTGGGTGGGGAAGCCGAGGATGGTGGCGAGCAGGCGGCCGACGACGGGCATGGGCTGGCCGATGAGGGTGGCGTGATCGGTGGCGGTGAAGGCGCGGCCGTGGTGGCGGAACAGGGTGGTGTAGGCGCGGTTCCAGCAGATCTCGGTGTCGACGAGGGTTCCGTCGCAGTCGAACACGACGGCGTCGGGAGGTGCGGGTGGCCGTCGTTCCGATGGGACGTGGCTCATGCGGGGTGTGGAGCCGGAGCCGGTGTGCGCGGCTGGCCGTGGGGGGTGTCGAGCATGCGGGTCCAGGCGGCCGGGGCTGGTGAGGTCGGCGGTGCGGCGAGGAAGGCCGCGGCGGTCGCGGCGAGCTGGCTGATGGGCCGGTCGGCGTCGAGGATGAGGCGTCGGTCGTTGGGCAGCATGGCGAGGTAGCGCAGGCTGGCGTGGTCGTTGGCGACGATGAAGCGTGGGTCGACGAGGTGGGGTTGCACGGGGCCGCGGTGGCGTTGCCGGGCGAGGACGGTCTCGCGGGGCAGGCGCAGGTACAGGTAGCGGTCGGGCGGCAGGGTCATGCCCGTGTGCACGGCGTGGGTGAAGATGTCGGCGGCGTAGTGGGGGTCGGCGGGGACGTCGAGGCGGGAGATGGCCTGCTGGTAGGCGATGCAGGACAGGGGGCTGCGGTCGAACAGCACGAGGTGGGTGCGGAGGCGCCGCGCGAGGTCGGCGCGTTGTTGTTCTAGGCGGCACAGGTGGTCGAGGCCGGCGTGGACGGGGTGGGTAGGGCGGCAGTGGTGCGAGGTCGGCGTATTCGGGGATGGCGGTGGCGCCGAGCTGGCTGGCCAGCACGGTGGCGAGGGTGGTTGGCTCCGGTAGCGAGTTCTGGCCCCATCTTCCAGCGGCTCCTGGCCCCACTTGTCGATCTTCCGGGGCTGGTTGGGGAACGAGTTTTGGCCCCACCTGGCCGTGACGGTGCGTGTTCGCCGCTGTCTGCCGCTGCCCGGTTGGCAACGAGATCACGCAGCCAGAGTGATTCTGATCGGTGTGCGGAAGCCCAGGTTGCTAGGGCAATGCGGCTCGGGCGAGCGTGATCGCGGTGATCTCGTCGTTCGGGGCGAAGGCGTTGTTCGGGGTCGCGTGCGCGGCGCAGATCGCGGCGTATTCGGCGCGTTACTCGGGGCCAAGCGCGAACCGCGCGTAGCCGGCGAAGGTCAGATCATCGACCTGGCAGCCAGCTTCCTCGTGCAGCTCGCGAATGGCTGCCTGGCGTGGTTTTTCGCCTAGGTCGATCATCCCGCCCGGCAGTTCCCAGCAGGCGCGCTGTCGGTTGAACACGAGCAGCAGGCGGCCGTCGTGCCAGAGTGCGACCAGCGAGACGGTCAGCGGTGCGTCGCGGACGCCGATATCGTCTCCGGCCGGGTGGAACGCGAGCAGGATGTTCCCGTCATCATCCGCGGCGAGGTGTTCGAGATCCCGACCGACCACGCGGTCATTATCTCCTGACGGCGTTCAGCCGGTGGTCTGCTTGCCGCCGCGGGTGGTGGCCCAGCGGTAGGAGGCGGTCCCGGTCTCGATGATGTTTCCGCCGAAGGTGAGGCGGTCAACGATCGCGGCGCAGAGCCGCGGATCGGTGAAGGTCTTCGTCCAGCCGGAGAACGACTCGTTGGAGGCGATCGCGACGCTGTTCTTCTCCTCGCGTTCGGTCAGGACCTGGAAGAGCAGCTCGGCGCCGCGCCGGTCGAGTTCCATGTATCCGAGTTCGTCGATGCAGAGCAGGTCAACGCGGCCGTAGCGGGCAATGGTGCGGTTGAGCTGTTTGTCGTCGGCGGCCTCGACGAGCTCGTTGACGAGTTTCGCGGCCAGCGTGTAGCGGACACGGAAACCGGCGAGGGCGGCTTCGGTGCCGAGACCGATGAGCAGGTGGGACTTGCCGGTGCCGGAGTCGCCGATGAGGCATAGCGGCAGGCCTTTGCGGATCCAGTCGCACTTCGCCAGCGTGTGGATGACGGCGGGTTCGATCGCGGGGTTCGCGGTGAAATCGAAGTCCTTGAGCAGCTTCTGGCGGGGAAAACCGGCGGCCTTGGCGCGCCGTTCGGAACGGCGCCGGTCGCGGTCGTCGCACTCGGCCATGAGTAGTTCCGCGAGGAAGCCGCGGTAGGACAGGTGCTCACGTTCGGCGGCGTCCGCGGTGGCGGGGAACACGGTGCGCACCGTGGGCAGGCGCAGGACCCGGCAGGCGGTGTCGACGGCGGCGTCGGCGGCCTGGTCGGTCAAGCCGCGGGTGCGCTGGACGGTCATGACGTGCCTCCCTGGCGGGTGCGTGGATGACGAAGCAGCTGGTCGTAGGCGGCGACCGACGGCAGCGGCCGGCTGTCGACGGGCAGGGTGGCGAGGCGCTTCGCGGTCAGCGAGGTCACCTGCGGTGCTGTCCTGTCGACCGGCGGCGCGGCCAGCTCGGCGTCGGTGTCGGCTTGGGCCGCCCGGCGGGCCTCGACGGCGACCGCGTCCGCGGTCAGCGCGCCGGCGGTCAGCGCTGAGGCGATCCCAGCGACGACATGCTCGTGGGCCATCGTCCGGTGCAGCAGGAGCACCTCGACCAGGGCGCGGGTGCCGGCCGCGTCGCCGTGGGCGGCGCGGGCGGCCTTCCACCAGGCGTCATGGACCGGAGTGAACCGGCCTGCCGCGCGGGCCTGCTCAAGTGCAGAGGCCCCCGGCAGTGCGCCGGGCTTGCGCACCAGCGCCTCCAGGTAATGATCAAGATCGAGGCTGTTCTGCCCCTTGGCGATCAGCCGGGGATGACGAGCCACCAAGGCCCGGCCGTCGTAGATCTCCAGCTCGGACGCTGAAAGAAGGACCCTCACCTGCCGGCCGATGAGGCGGACCGGCACCGAGTAGCGGTTCATCCGGACCGTCACCAGCGCGTAGCGGTCGACCCGCGGGGTGAACAGCCGCGCCGTCGCGAACTCGTCGTCTGACAGCGGGGCCAGAAGCGGCGCCTCGACGGCGAAGTACTCCCCGACCGTGCGCGCCCGCGCTCCGATCCGCCGGCCGTCGTCCTCGACATCCCACCCGTCGATCATCGCGTTGAGCTCGTCGAGGGAGTCGACCTCGGGAACCGGGACCATCCGGTTGCGGCGGAACCGGCCGACCTCGCCCTCGACCCCGCCCTTCTCATGCGCGCCCTCACGGCCGGGAAGGCAGTAGAACGCGTCCAGCCCGTAATGCGACCGGAACGCAACCCACCGATCCGTCTCGGTTCGGGTCCGCCCGAACGTCACCCGCGACACCGCCGCCGTCAGGTTGTCATAACGCACTTTGCCCCGCGGAACCCCGCCCAACGTGCGCAGCGCGTGGACATGCCCCTCGAAGAACGCCTCCTGACCGCAGGTCGCGAAAACCCGGTGCACCGCCTTCCCCGAGTACGACATCCGGAACACGAACAGGAAACACTTCGTCGATACCCCACGAAGCACGATCCAGACGTCGCCGAAATCGACCTCCGCGTCCATCCCGGGAGCGTGGCGCTGCGGGACAAACACTTCGGCAGGCCCCCGTCCCGCCTCGACGCGGACCTCTCTGCGCCGTTTCGTGACGTAGTCACCGACCGTCGAATAGGAGACGCCCTCCATCTCGCACTCCGCGACCAACCGATCGAAGATCCGCCGAATCGTATGCCGCTGCTTCACCGGGGCATCCAGATCCGCCCGCAGGATCTCGTCGATCGTCGCCTTGAACGGATCCAACCGCGAACCCCGAGGCGCCATCTTCTTCCGCGGCGCCGGCCACGCTCCCGACAACGCCTCCCGCACCACCCGCCGATGCACCCCGTACTTGGCCGCCAACGCACGCACCGACAGGCCCTCGACCCGCGAGTCCCGACGGATCGCCGCGAACAACTCGACCTTTGACTTCGGCGCCACCGACCGGCCCTTCTCCACCGCCGTGCACGCCGATCATCGGGCCGTCCCGGACCCGCCGCGCCGAACTCGGCAAGACGGCCCACACCCGGCCTACGGGTCGTCACCCACCGTCATCGCTCCAGGTGGGGCCACAAGTCACCGAACCAGCCCGACCGACCCTTCCAGTGGGGCCAACTCTCGCCGGAAGGTGGAGCCACTCGAATCTCTCAAAGCCAGGTGGTCTTGCCGGTGAAGCATCCGCCGTCGAGGGCGACCAGCTGGGGGCCGGCGGGGGGCTGAGGTGGCGGTGTCATGGTGTCTCCGGGGCGGGGTGAGGGCCGGTGTACGGTGCGGACCGTAGCCGGAGGGACCGACAGTTGTGAGGACGGCCATGGCGGTGACCGCGGAGACCGGACGCAGCGAGGTGAGCCAGGACAGCGGTCCGGTGCTGCCGCTGTCGGTGTTGCGGTTCTGGCCGATCGGGGTGCCGACCGGTGTGCGGTATCTGGCCGAGGGGCTGATGAACCGCAACTGGCAGGTCACCATGTCGGCGGGGGTGTTCTTCGTCAAGCAGTTCCTCGACATCGACCAGGAGCAGATCGGTTTCCAGCAGGAGGTCACCAGCCAGCTGGCGGCAAGTGGCCTGCCGGTCCCGGCGGCGATGCCGACCGTGGACGGCGCCCGGCTGGTGTGCGCCGCGGAGGGCCGTTTCGCGGTCTACCCCTGGATCGCCGGGCGGCATCGGAGGGGTCTGGAGCTGACCGCGGGTCAGTGTGGCGAGCTCGGTGGGCTGCTCGGCGGGGTGCATCGGGCGCTGGGAGACCTTCTTCCGCCGGTCCCGGAGGCGGCGTGGAAGCCAGCGGCGGACCCGGCGTCCACAGGGGAACTGATCGAGACGCTGGTCGGGCGGTTGCCGCCGCCGCGGTCGCGGGACGCCTTCGACGAGAGGGCCGCGCGGGTGCTGGTGGAGCGCCGCACGATGCTCGCCGAGCTGGCCGACCGGCGGCCCCCGGACGGCCGGGCGAGAGCCGGCGGTCACGTCCACGGGGACTTCCACGCGTTGAACCTGCTTTACGACGACGCGGGGACGGTCGCGGCGGTCCTGGACTGGGACCGGCTTACGGCTGGCCCTCTGGCCGCGGAGGTGGTCCGCGCGGCGACGCTGCTGTTCGGGTTCGGCGACGAGCGCGGCCTGGACCTCGAGCGGGCGGGAAGGTTCGTCGCCGGCTACCAGCGGGCGTCCCCCCTGCCGGTAGAGGATCTCGCTGGGGCGGTGTGGCGGCTGTGGTGGGAACGGCTGCACGACTTCTGGATGTTGGAGTGGCGGTATCTGCGCGGCGACCGGTCCTGTGACCATCTGTTTCCCGGTGCGGCGGCGCTGGTGGTCTGGTGGACCCGGTACTACGAGCAGGTGCTGAAGGTGCTGGCCCAGGGCTGAGAGGCCGGGGGTGGTCACAGGAGGATGCGGGGCTCGCCGACGGTGCGGGTGACGTCGTCGAGCACGGCTTGGACGTCGATCACGCCGCCGTTGGCGGCTCGTCCGCCGGCGGTCAGGCCGTCGTGCCACGCGGCGCGCCGTTCTGCCAGGTTGGGCGGGCGGGTGATGGTCAGGGAGTGCACGGTCGCGTCGATGACGAGTTCGCGGTGCATGCGGGTTGCCCAGGCGTGGCCGCCGGCCGGGCTGTGCGCGACGAAGAACGCGAAGAAGGAACCGACCATCTCGGTGAGGAGTCGGCGGTCGGGGACCCGTGCGCCGGTGTTCGTCCGTGGCACGCTCGACAGGGCGACGAGGTCGGCGAAGGGCCGGTCGAGGACGGGTACGACGGTGTCCAGGTCGTCGGGGTGAAGGGGGAACCGGCCTACGGCGCCGAATTTCAGGTGGGGGGCGGACAGCCGCGGGTCGGGCGTGAAGTACAGGCCGACGCCGGCGCGGGTGAGGTCCGCGGACAGGTGTAGCGCTTCGGCGTAGGCGCTGCGCCACCGGGTCTGGTCGGCGAACCCGCCAGCGCGGGCGAGCAGCCGGCGGTCGGTGAGAAAGGTGCCGCCGACGAGCTGGACCGGCAGGGGGGCGAGCAGGCCGCTGGCGGTGTCGAGTCGGGGCGCCGGGCCGTGGAGGTAGGGGGCGGGGAAGGCGTGGAACCGGGTGGAGAAGCGGGCGGTGGTGAGGTGAAGCCTTCCGATCTCGTCCTGGTCGACGACGTCGCGGGGGCGTAGGGCGCGGTAGTAGAACGGCAGCATGACCAGCCCGGCCTTGCGGTCGTGGTCGCGCAGGCGGGTGAGGGTGTGCGCGGCGCCGGCGGCGTAGTGCGGGCTGAACAGGCAGTCGTCGTCGCCGAACAGCAGCCAGTCGCAGGAGGCCGCCTCGACGGCGATGTTGCGCCCGACGGTCATCCCTGCGTTCCCGGCCAGCCGCACGGGGCGGACAGGCACGTCGCCTGGCAGCGCGGCGTAGTGGTCGAGGACGTCGCCGGTGTGGTCGGTGGAGCCGTCGTCCACGACGACGATCTCGGCGAGAGTGTCGCCGGCCTGGGCGAGCAGGGTGTCCAGCGCCCAGGTCAGCGGGTTGTCGCGGAGCCGGCCGGCGGCCGGGTCGAACGGGCACCGGTTGTAGGTGGTGAGCAGGGCGGACACGCCGCGCCGGGTGCGATGGCTGCCCGCCACGGTGGTGAGGTCGAGTGGGGTGGCGGTCAGGTCGGTGACGAGACGGTCGAGCGTCGCCGTGGTGGTGGTGAGGGTCATGGGGGTGTCACCGTTCGGTCTTGTCGTGGACATAGCGGTGGCCGGTGGCCGCGCGGTGCAGGCCGTTGGCGAGGCACCACCAGGGCCCGGCGCTGTGGGTGAGGTAGACGGCGAGCAGACCGGCGACCTCACCCGCGTGGAGACGGTCGGGGCGCAGGCCGCGGCGGCGTAGCTCCTCGACGATCAGGTAGCCGGGCACGAGATAGATCCCGGTCGCCGCTGCCGCGGCGAGCAGGCCGGCGGCCGGGCGGCGCGCGGCCAGCGGAAGGGCGAGGGTCGCGGCGAGGGTGGGTGAGGTCGCTAGCCAGATCGCCCCGCGGCCGAGGCCCTGGGCGGCGAGCAGCCCCCGTACCCCGCCCGGCGCGGTGTGTTCGCCGGGCAGACCCGTGGCAGCGAGACGCAGCAGGGTCGGGTAGTCGACGTAGGACCAGAACCACTGCCGTTTCTGCCGGATGACCTCGGCCGGGGTGGTCGGGCTGTCAGCCCATTCCACGGCGGGGATGGGGTCGATGGGCACACCGGCGGCCGAGGCCAGGAATCCCAGCGCGAGGTCCTCGTTCATCGTGCGGGTGGGCAGCCCACCCCAGCGCAGGAACGTCTCGGCGTGCAGGAACAGGCCGTGGCCGGTGCAGTGGGCATAGCGCGGCCAGCGCAACCGCAGGCCGGTGCGGGTGGCGGCCGGGCGGCGGTGGCGGCGCCAGGTGGGGATCTCGTGGGCGAGGCTCCACCGGGACTGGAGCAACGCCGCGCCGGTGAGGTACCGGCCGGCCGGCCCGGTGGGGAACGTGGGCAGGTTGGCGAGGAACAGCGCGGACTGTTGCAGTACCCGCGGCGGCTGCCCGGTCGCCTGGTGCAGGTCGGCGATGCGGCGGGCCGCGACGGTGAGCGTGTCGGGGTCGGGACGGGAGTCGGCGGTGTACTGGGCGAGGTACACCCCACTCGTGTCCACGCCGTCGGCGGCGAGCCGGTCGAGTTCGACGCGGGCAGCGTGGTTGACCTGGTCAGCCATCGTGCCCCGCGGGCCGGGGTAGTGCAGGTGACGCAGCACCGGGTAGTCGCGGGCCAGGTCGGCGGCGAGCTGGCTGGTGGTCGGCAGCGCCTCGAACACGGCCTGCACGGCGGCGGCGCAGTCGGCGGCGGTGGACCCGCGGCAGGTCTCGGCCAGGCCCGCCAGCTGCGCGGCGGGCAGCAGGCCACGGAAGGTTCGGTTCAGACGGTCGACCGGTGTTCCCGCCGCGAGGGCCGCGGCGAGATCCGGCAGGCGGGTGGCGGCCCGGTCGCGCTCGGCCTCCTCACGGGCCGTGGTCACGACCACGACGCAGGCGCGGCCGTAGTCGGCTGCCATCCGGCTGAACAGGCTGACCGTGTCGGTGATCAGCCTCTGCTCCCGCAGCATCGGGAGGGCCAGGACGAAGAAGGGCCGTGCCTGCCCGGACGGTACCGGGTCCGCGCGGTCGGGGGCCGTGCGCAGCCAGCGCAACGAGGAGACCGTGCTCGCTGTCCCGTGCACGCCACGGGCCGCGGTGGCCGCTGCGGCGGCCCAGCACCACCACCTCCACGTACGCCACCGGGGCCGGGGCGGGGGCCTCACAGGGGGACCGTTCCGAGGCGGTGCACGGTGAAGGCTTCCCGGAACCCGCCACCGGTCATCGCACCGCGATAGCCGGCCAGGTAATGGGCCGGTTCGCCGATGTAGTCAGCCTGCCCGCCGCCCTTCGCCGCCTGGGTCTGGGACCGGTAGCAGCCCAACGCCGCGACCTTGGCGTCGAGGGTGTCGGTGATGTCCTCGGTGTAGACCGGGTCGACGATCGGGCTCCACACCTCGTAGCCCAGGATCGTCGGGACCCACCAGGGCTGCCCGCCCCACTCGGGGAAGTTCGCGCTGCCCGCCATCCCCGCCGCCCGCAGGCACAGGGCGGCGGCTTCCCGGTGGTCGAACGAGCCGTCGTCGGGATGCGGCAGGTACAGCAGCGTGGGCCGCAGGCGGCGCAGGACCGTCATCACCGCACCGACCTGGTCAGGGTCGCGGACGTCGAGCCCGCCGTCGGGGAACCGCAGCCAGGTCAGCGCGTCCGCGGGCACCCCCAGGGCCGCGGTCGCGGCGACCGCCTCGCGTTCCCGGATCGGCCCGAGCTCGTCGGGGGGCACGGTCGGGCTCGCGTGCTCGCCGGAGGTCAGGTAGAGCACGCGGACGGTGCGCCCGGCCTGGCGGTGCCGCGCGATGCTGCCGCCGCAGCCGAGCACCTCGTCGTCGGGATGCGGCGCGGCTACGAGGACCCTGGTCATCGCGCCACCCGCCCGAGCGGCGTCCAGAACCGGCGTGTGCGTCCCCGTCGGCCGTCCTGTCCGGGCACCGTGTCACTGGCCACGCTGAGCTGGCCGCCTGCGGCCCGGGTCAGGACGTCGCCGGCGAGCCGGCGAGTCCCGTCGAACATGTCCAGACCGCCGAGGTCCTGGGCGAGGAACCACCGCAGCACAGGCCGGCCATGTTCGGAGCTGTCCGGCGCCTCCGCACCCGCGACACAGACATACAGATGATCCACATGGATGTGAGGTGCGGGATACCGATCGGCCGGGACGGGTTCCTCCACGATCCACCACGGCATCGCCATGACCGCTTCCCCGTCCACGCCGAACCCCCACGGTGTCGGGAGGCGATGCGGCGGGGCGGCCAAGGTCGCGGTGTGGCCGGTTTCCTCGACGAGTTCACGCAGCGCGGCCTGAGCGGGGTTCTCGGCTTGCTCGACATGACCACCGGGCACCATCCACCGGTCGAAGCGGGGATGACGGATCAGACCGAGCGCCCAGGGCCCGCCGGCTATGGGCCCGCGAAGAAGAAACACGCTGGCCGTCGCGTGACGCACTCCCGGCAGGCCCGTCATGCGCCGACCACCTGACACACCGTGGCGATCATGCGCTGCTCGTCGGCCGGGGTCACTCCCTCGTGGCAGGGCAGGCTGACCAGCCGAGAACACAGCTCCGCGGCGTTCGGGCAGGCGCCAGCGGGGACCTCTGCGAACGCGTCGTAGTCGTACAACGGCCGGTACCCGTACCGGCGCGGATCGGAAACGAACCCGGCCGCCGCGAGCGCCTCGGCGAGGACAACCGCCAAGTGGGCGTCATCGGCCAGGAGGAGCATGGCGTATCCGTTCGGGATGCCGTCGCGGACCGGGAAGGATGTCACCCCGTCCACCGGCCCCACCGCCGTGGCCAGCCGGTCCTGGATGGCCCGCCGCGCTATGACCCGCTGATCGAGCCGGGCGAGCTGGCGCAGCCCGAGAGCCGCCGACATCGCCGGCAGCTTGAAGTTCAGACCGAAGCCGCGGCCGAACTGCCCACCCGAGGCGGCCTTCCCGGCATTGCGCAGCGCGACCAGCCGGTCCGCGGTGGTCTCGTCGTCGACGAGCAGGAACCCGCCCTCGCCGGTGTTGACGAGCTTGCGGAGATGGGTACTGAAGGCGCCGATCCGGCCGCGGGTCCCGACGAGACGATCGCCGGTCCGGGTGCCATGGGCCTGCGCGGCGTCCTCGACCAGCACAAGCCCGTACCGATCACACAGCCTCGCCAGCGCGTCGCCGTCGGCCGGGTACCCCCACATCGCCACCGAGATGACCACCCGCGTACGAGCACTGAGACGGGCCTCGACATCGGCCAGACTCACCGCGAACGACGCGCTGTCGGTGACATCGACGAAGACCGGCCGGGCACCCACGGCCAGCACCGGCATCGCGGTCATCACCGGCGCGGTCGCCGGCACCATCACCTCATCCCCGGCGCCGACACCGTGGGCCAGCAATGACAGGTGAACCGCGGCGGTCCCCGACGAGCAGGCCACCGCACGGTTCACACCGAACGTCTTCGCGAGGGCCCTCTCATAGTCGGCGACGACCGGCGCCGTACCGGACAGGTCCCCGCTCGACAACGCCGCCAGGACCCCCGCCGTATCCGTCTCGTCGAGCAGAGGATGAGCGGTGTCGACCGTTCTCGTGGTCACGCGGCTGCCCTCCGCTCCACCAGGTCAAGCAGTTCGAAGGTCGGCAGCAGATCGGCCAACCCCGGCGTGAACGGCACCCCGGAGGCGGCGGCGGTCAGGAAGGCGCGCAGCTCGTGCTGGAAACCGGTCCGCTCGAAGCCGGTGTCCAACGGGCTGGGACGCCACTGCTGCGACCAGCCACGCGACCCACCCGCCGCATCCGCGACCGGCAGCCCCGTCACCGTGAGCTCCGCCAGCCCCGTCAACGTGATCCCGACACCGGTATCGGTCAGGATCTCCACCCGGCTCTCGAACCGCGGCGCGTACGTCCCGGTCAGGACGTTGCCGACCGCCCCGGACGCGGACTGGGTCTGCACCGAGATCAGGGTGTCCGTCCCGTTGTGCAGGCACACGGGCTCCACCGCCGTCGGCGGGCCGGTCAGGCTCAACAGCAGGTCGACCGGATGGATGGCCTGCGCGAGCAGGAAACTGCGCAACGGCGGCAGGTCCCACAGCGCCCCCCGCGGCTTGCTGGCCACATGCCGCACCATGACCGACACCGGCACGCCGACCTCCGGCCGCGCCAACAGTTCACGAATCCGCAGGTAGGGGCCGGCGTACCGCATGTTCATCCCGACACCCGTCGTCACCTCCCGTGCTTCGGCCGCCTCCGCGAGCTGCCCAAGCCGCGCGGTGGAGACCGCGGGCGGCTTCTCCAGAAACACCGGAACACCGTGCTCGACCGCCACCTGAGCGATCTCCTCGTGGGCCTGCGGCGGGCAGGCCGCGACCACGGCGTCCACCGCGACCTCGCCGAGCAGTGCCTCGACGGACCCGAACCGGCATGACACCCCGAAACGGTCCCCGACCCGGTCGACGACGGTGTCGTCCGCATCGACCAGAGCGCTCAGCCGGACACCGTCAAGATGCACCAACGCGGGAAGCAGGTGCGCCACCGCCTGCTCACCCGCACCGACAACCGCGACCCTCACCTCCACCCGGTCCACATCCGACGAACTCCCGGAACGTTCCGTCTGCGCCAGGGGCATGAATGCTCATCCTTCTCACTTCGAGCAACGCGACATAGATCGGCAAGGAAAAAAGAAAATGGGCAGGAGTAGACAGCGGCTACGCGAAAGGAAGCGGTGCGCGGGCATTGTCGACCCTGGTGCCCGCAGTGATGGGAAGCTGGATATTCCTAGCCCGGAGGTGTGTGAATGATTCCAGCCTGCCAGCCGGCCGCCGCGAAATTTCCGCCACTCCGGTAAAGGTCCACCCCCGCGCGGGTATAATGATAGGTGTTGTCTGGAAGGCTGTCGAGGGGAAACCAGCGGATCTCGGCGCACTTATGTGGCTCGGTGTTGACAGGTTCACCCTGCCAGCGGTCCGGCCGGAAGAACAGGCCGAGGCGCCCTTCCCCGAACGCGTTCCGAAAATGCACTGTCGAAGCAAGGATCAGCGATGAAGGATCGATGTCAAGGCCGACCTCTTCGCGGGCCTCACGACACACGGCGGTGGCGACGTCCTCTCCTTCCTCCAGCTTGCCCGAGGGAACATTCCACCAGTTATCCGCAAAACCAGTACCGGAGCGCAAAGCAAGCAGAACCGTGTCATCTCTGACGAGTAGGAGCATGACGTCGATGACGCTGCGGTACGGCATGGCGGCAGTGCACTCCCAAGGGTGGGCTGAGATGGTCAGCGACTGGTCGGGTCGAGCCCAAGAAGGGTCAGCTGCTCGGCGATCCAGCTGACCCGTGCGCTCGTGGACATGTTCGGCGGAATATCGTAGATCCGCTGTCCGACGGTGGCGCAGATACTACGGACGACCCTGTCGGCAGCGGGTTGAATATCGAGGACTTTGGACCGGTAGGGGTCACCGATCTGGTGCTGGTCGAACTTGTCGGTGCAGTAGAACACAGCGTCGTAGAACGGCGCCCATGCTCGGCAGAACGTCTCCATGGCATGCAGCACGGGGGCGTGGGGTCCTTCGGGGCCGCCGGGTAGGACGAGCCAGGCGTAGGCGAGGACGTTCGCGATCGTCTTGTCCGCGATGACCATCGTGTGCTGGCGGGCGGTGCGCAGCAGGCTGGATAGCTGGGCCGCGAAGAGGTCGACCTCGGTCTCCAGGTCGAACTCGCCGCGGCCGTGTACGACGATCTCCTCGATGAACGGGCTGTTGCGCGCGGGCTCGGGGACGCAGGCGACGTGCACGCCGCGTTCCCGGTAGTAGGCGGCGAGGGCATGGGTGAGGGTGGTCTTCCCGGAGGCGTGGGTGCCCTCGACAGCGATGACACGGCAGTTACGCAGCATCAGCGGCCTCCCTCCGCAGCCGACATCTGGCCGTCGCGGCCGGCCGGGACGGCGTGGCGAGACGAGCGTTGTGCCGACGGAGTCGTCACGGAAGTCGCCGCAGTCTGGTCCCAGGCAGCGGCCTCGACGACCGTGTCCAGATCGAGCTTGTCCCACTGGTAACAGCCGCTGCTACGCGCCGCTACGAGTGCGATCCCCAGGGCGCGAACGAGGACCCGCTGAAGGGTCTGTGGGGTACCCGCGGAGGCCATGGGCACCGCCGGGACAGGGTCCGGGTCGGTGGGCAGGCCGTGGAGGTGAACGGCGGCGCACACCTCGTGCAACGCGGCCGGTGGGTGGCCGTGCGCCGTGTCGTGGAGCCGGGCGAGACCGGGCTGCGCGGTCGGACCCGGCCAGACGGCGGCGAGCGCGGTGACTCCCCGCGTGGATTCGCCGGCGGCGGCGAGCCTCGCCAGGTCGCTGGCGAAGCGGTGGCCGGCGAGGATCGCCGCCTGACGTCGGGCCTGCACCAGCAGGGCATCGAGCCGGGCCGCGACAGTGGGAGCCTCGGCCGGTTCCTCGGCTGCGACGGCGTGGAAGCCGAACCGCAAGGTCGCCTCGGTTACCGTCACGGTGCGGCCGCGTGGCAGGCGTAGGTACACCGCCCCCATGGCGGCCGGTACCGCGGCATCGCACAGGACGGCGAACGCGGCCAACAACGGGGTGCGTTCGGCGAACGGCCGCCGTTCCGCGCCGAACGGCGTGTCGGCCCAGCCCAGGTTCGTCGCCTCACGCATGGCTGATCCGCAGCACAGGACGCTCGGCCGGCGGCCGGTCGGCGCGGGTGAGGGCGCGGATCGACCGCCCCAGGTATTTCGCGTAGTGGTTGCGCCCGAAGCGGTACCGCGCCCAGATCACGTCGATCGGCTCGTCGAGCAGGTTCCCCAGCGGTTCGAGCAGGTCGGGGGCGTCGTAGACCGGCCAGGCACTGGCCTGCCCCGACGGCCCGATGACGATCATGTGGCCTTCGGTGTCCGGGGTCCACGCCGTCAGTCGCAGCGCTGGCCGCCAGTCGTGCACCGTCCGCAACTCGGTCAACCGGTCGAACGTCGCGGTGGCCTCCTCCAGGCTGAGGAACTCGTTGTCGGCGAGGTCGAGCGCGTTGCCTTTCCTCAAGGGCATGATCAGCTTGAGTTTCCCGGCGTCCAGCAGATCGGCGATCTGGTAGGTGAACGGCAACGCGGCCACCGTCGAGCGGTAGACCACCGCCGACAGCGACAGCGGCAGCCCCGCGTCCTGGAACGCCCGTATCCCGGCCATCACCGCGTCGTAGTTGCCGCGGACGCGGTTCGTGGTCGCCCGCGGCCCTTCCAACCCGACGTTCACGAACGTGACCTTGCCGGACAGGCGTGCGGCCTGCTGGAGGCCGCGGGTCGCGTTGGTCGGCACACCGATCACGGTCCCCGCGAACATGTCGACGATGTCGACGAAGTCCCGGCGCAGCAACGGCTCGCCGCCGGACAGGAACACCCGGGGCACCCCGGCCAGGTTGTCCCGCATCCGTTCCAGCGCGTCCAGCGTGGGGTCCTGTTCCTGGAGCGTCTCGGAGCAGAACGAGCAGTCGAAATTACATTTCTTCGTGACCTGAAGAATCACTGACAGCGGCCCTGTGGCCGCGGTGGCGACGGCGTCCAGATCCATCGGAGCCCGCAGCTGGAAATGGTGCCCGTCGGTGAAGACGACAGGCTCGCCCGCCCGTGTGTAGATCTCATCACGGCCGGGCCTCGTCGTGGTATCCGCGGCTGGCGGGGACGGAGAAGTGGCGATCATCAGGTCCTCCTTGATGTAGGGCCTCGACGACCGAGCCAGCAGACCACCGCCATCGTGACGGCAAGCTGACGCGCCGACGCTGAACGTCCTCAGCTTCCCAACCGGCCGCATGCCAGTCATTCCCCGGGAAACGAACATCCGCTTCGGCCCCGTACAGCGCCGCTGACCTGCGGCGACGGCAGTGGCCGGGCGTATTTCTTCGACTCGAACCCGCTGATTCGTTCGGCTGACGCCGTCGACACCTGAGCTTGGCCTTTGTCGTGTGGCGCCTCAGATAGCTCGGCACTACTCCTGGCCTTGCCTCCGCCTCCGGGGAGCGGAGGGTTCTCTAGGCGCCACCCTGCTGGTCAGTTCGCAGTTCGCGGAGGAGTTGGTCGAGGGGGGCGTGCTCGATGTCTTTGTGCTCGCCCCACGTACGGAGAAGTTCCTCCGCACCGCGGAGCATCGTGTCGGGAAGTCCGACGGTCCGGTAGGCCTCGCCCGCCTGGGCGAGTTCGGGCGCCCAGCGCCACGCACGGGCTGCGACGGTGGCGAAGAAGTCAGGTTCGGCGAGAGCTGGTCGGCTACGTCTACGGGCTTCGCCGGTGAGCGCCTGCTGAACTCCGTACTCGGCGGCGAGTGCGTGCGCGAGCGCGGCGAGAACCCGCGATGCCTTCGCGAACGACGAGTGAGCGATCTTCAGAGCGGACGCCGCGCCCACTCCGCCGTCCAGAACGACGACATCCAAGCCCGAGCTGGCGAACAGCACGGAGATTTCATCGGTGAGGTGCGTGGCCCCGGCCAGGTACAGGCGAGTGGTTCCCGGCCGGGTTGGGACCGGGCCGATGAGGCAGCCATCGACGATGCTGCCGCCCGCCTTGGTCACGAGGCTGCTAATGACGCCCATACGTTCGGGGTTGACGGCGTTGGCATCCACGTACAGGCCCGTGAATCCCGCTGTGACCACGTTCTGTGCCACGTCGAGCGCGGCCTCCGGCGGACACAGCGACAGCAGAATCTCAGTTCCTTCGCATAGATCTTCCAGATCATTGACCGGCCGGAGATCTGCTTCCTGCGCCCGCTGGATAGTCCGCGGGCTTCGTTCGGCGCGGCAATACTTCACCTCATGCCCACCAGCTCGCAAGATCTTGCCGAGCTGCGCCCCCATGCTTCCCGGATGCAGCAGCCCGATCCGACGGGGCGTCATGAGACCGGTCTTCCGTAGCCGGTGGTGGCGGAAAGGTCTGCCGCCGCGGGCTGGGACCGCACGACTGTCTGCGATCTGATCTGGTCGCGCAACTCGCCAGCGAGCGTCTGCCCCCGGTACGTCGGCCGTTCCAGAACGGTCAGGACCTGGGCGAGGCGGCGCATCGCGCTCTCGACACGCCGGATTGACGACATCTGGATCACGACGCGGACCTCGGACACCGCACCTTCAAGATCACCGCTCAGGATGCGGGCGAGGGCAACATCCGTGTGCGCCAGAGACTCCTCCCCGACACGCCGTTCTCCCTCTGGCAGCGCCTCCAGGAGAGCGACTGCGGTGGCCGCGTCCCGCTCGGCCGTCTGGAGGCTGGTGCGCGTCGGGGTCAGCCACAGGCTGGCGGAACTCGCGTAGTACAACTGCTTCGCCAGTGGGAAGGCCAGCATGCCACCAGGATCGTCGTCGAGTGTGACGCGGTCCCTGGCCTCTGCGACGCGGCCGAGGGCCGCGGGTGTCTCATGACTGTCACCCATCCGGGCCAATGCCCGCGCTTCCAGCGCCGCAAGGCGCACCTTGGCGGTCCCTCGCTCCGGCTGGTAGCGCCAGCCGTCCTGAGCCAGTTTCACGGCGTCACCTGGCTGGTCGTCCCAGTAGGCGAGCATGCTCTGGGTGCCTCGGATCCAGGCCCGCAGGCCGTTATGTCCCGCTTGGTCTGCGCAGGCGAAGGCAACACGAGCATGTGTCTGCGCGGAATCGAGCGAGCCCAGATCGAAGGCGGCGTTGGCGAGGACGCCACTCAGAAGCCCCGCCCTATAGCACAGATCGCGCGATAGGTCCGGCCGCTGTCTCACCGTCAGCAACGGAAAGACTCTGGCCCGCAAGGCGCGTACCTCAAGAAAGGTGGGTAGTGCGGGACGCTGTGAGTAGAGGTTGACGATTCTTCTTATATCGGCGTCGATCTGTTCCAACGTGAGCGCGCTAACAGGAGCCGCGTCGATGGCATAGAGGACGTCGGCGGATTCCTTGGACGCGCCCTGGAGAAGCTGCTCCACCGTTCTGGGGGCTGGGAACGACTCGACGGCGACGGTCGGCCCGAGTGTCTCAATCACTGGCGGCCATACAGATGAGATCGGCAACGGCATCCCGAGGTCCGCCGGGAGCTCCGTGCGCACCACCAGGGAGCCTGGCTGGGAGAACTCGGAGCCCGGAAGCGTAGCCGGCGGGGCGGGCAGATCGCGGGCATGGTCGGGCCCAGTACGATCGATGCGGTTGATCAGGAGCAGGTCGGCGGGGGTGAGGTGTTCGCGGTCGTCGAGGTCGATGAGGTTGTGGATGCTGGTGCCGTAGACCGCGGCGAGTAAAGCAAGGAGCTGAGGTGTGGGTCGACGGCGGTTGCTCGGCAGTGGCCAATTCTCCAGCTCCGACAATTTCGGGCCGGTCATGGGCGCGGCGCCGTCCGGGTCGAGGCCGGTGCGGGCGGCGTGGGCGTTGATGTGGTTCGCGGCCTGTGTCTGGGTCCAGCCGCGGGCATGGCGATGGGCGGCGCGGGGCCGCAACTTGTAGCGGCGGGCGAACTCGACCGCGATCTCGTCGTGCGACATCCCCACAGCACGCATCCGCTCCCGCAGTTCGTCCTGCTCCATCCGCTGACTTGGCTTGGTCGTCACGACGCGTTTGACCCCCTCCGAAGCCAGCTGACCGATCTTCCGTTCCTGATGACTGGAACCATCTCAGGGTAATCCTTCTGTCACGGAACGAGCGGTAAGGGGATGGTGCAACCTCTCCGTCGGCCCGTTGTTCAGCTTGGCGTTGTTGTGCACTCGCAGCGCCTGGCGTGCTGGCTCAGATGTCCGCGTAGCTGGGCTTCGGCGGAGTTCACCGTGTCCATCAGGTCGCCATACAACGGTTCGGGGACGCTGCCGGAATCGAGCCCGGCGGCACGGATGACATCGCTCAGGGCATGGCGCTGCGTCGTGGTCATCGACTCCTGGAGGCGGTGTGCGAGCGTGTCGCGGGCCGTGTACGCGTCCTTGAACGCACCCGCGATCAGCGCCCGGCGTAGTGCGTCGATGCACGGATGGTCGTGGCCGTCGGCGAGGTCGAGCGCGATCATGCCTGCTCGGGCACGGAAGACCATGGTCGAGGGGTCGGACTGCCGCATCAGAGTGAGTGCGGCGGTGAGGAGCGGGGCGATCTGCGGGCCGGTGTCGGTGCCGGCCTGTCGCAGGCAGTACACCCGCAGGATCGTTTGAACCGCCTGTTCCCAGGGCTCGGGGGTGGTGCTCTGGTCGACCAGCGCTGCGGCCTGCTCGGTGTGCCCTGCCTGGGCGAGTGCCAGGACGGTTGCTTGTCGGCCGTCGAGGAGCCGGCGGCCGACTCCTCTGTGGGCCGCGGCTTGTTCGGCGGCTTCGTGCCAGCGCCCGGCCCGTGCCAGCGCCCGGACTCCGTCCGCCAGGAGCGCCGTCCAGGTCAGGGTGCGCATGGTCCGATGGTCGTCGGGGGCGCAGGTGACGTTGCGGAGACTGATGGACCGTCCGTCGACCAGTGCGCTGGTCTGCGTGCGCGCGGCCTCGTGCAGGGCCTGGAGGATCGCGTAGGCGCGGTTGCCCTCACCGTCGCGTATCCATTGGCGCGGCAGGTTGAGCACCGGTTGGAGGGCGAGTTCGGCGGCCGAGGCGGGCAGGGGGCGCGCCTGATCGAAGACCATGTGTTGGCGCCAGCACATGTCTTGGGCGAGGTCTGGTTGTCCGGAGTCGGAGGCGATCAGCGCCGCCTTGTTGCAGATTTCGGCGGCTCGGACGAGTGGGAGGCCGTCCGCTGTCCGTGCGGCCAGACTTTGTAGTTGTCTGACTCGGTCTTCGAGGGGGAGGCCGGGTGGTCGGGGGCGTTGGACCAGCGGGAACCAGGCGAGCAGGTTCTCGTCGGCCGGGTCTGTTCCGATGTTCGTCATGCCGGTTCCCGATCGTGCGGCTGGTGATCGGAGGCGGGGTCGTGCCCGAACACCACGGTCCTGGCGGTGTGCGCGAGGACGGCCTGCGCCGCGTGGGGAAGGCCGTGCCGGTTCCAGGCGAAGATGATGTGGTGGGCGAGGACGGCGCGCAGGCCGCGGCGTAGCCGGCCGTCGGTGGCCAGGGCGGCCAGTTCGGTGCCGGCGGCGGCGAAGGCGCTGGTCCAGTCGGTGAAAGTCGGCGGCAGGGTGTCCGTGGCCAGGCTGTCGGTGTCGATGCTCATCAGGCGCCGCAAGCCGTCACGCAGGGTGCGGAGCCTGTGGTCGGGGGTGCGCTCAGGTGGTTGCCGGTGCTCGGCGACTCGCGCCCACACGTCGCCTTCCTCGTACCAGTCGAGCCCGGCGGCGCGCATCAGGTGCGAGCACAGCAGAACCGACAGTTCACGGCGGCGCCGGTCGGCCGATTTGTGGCTGGTGGCGTTCAGGTAGGTGAGCAGGTGTCGGCTGTCGAGGTGGAAGAGCCGGTGGGCGGTGTCCATGCCTTCAGCGCCGCCGAAGGCATGGCTTTCTGGTTCGTAGAACGTGGACGTGGCGTCCTGGATGCGGCGTGTCTCCCGGAGATCGGCGAGACGTGTGTGGACGTACGCCTCGGCCGCTCCTGCCGGCTGGTGGGGCAGGTAGCGGATGCGCCAGCACGGCGCCTTGCGCACGAAGAACCAGGAGGTGATGAGCCCGTCAGTCTCGGCGGTGTCCAGCAGAGGGGCGAGGTGGTCCACGGCGGTGCCCTCGGCGTTCGCCCAGTCGGGGAAGGTGACGTTGACCTGCTGCCAGGTGCGGGTGTCCATGTCGGCTCCTGATCAGGCCAGCAGGAGGAAGGCGTCCCAGCCCGACGTCGGGGCGGCGCCGGTGCCGGCGGTGTGCAGGGCGAGGGCGGCGCCGGCGGCGCCGTCGAGAAGCTCGGGGTCGCCTGCGGTTGTGCCCATCTGCGCGATCAGCCTGGCTGACAGGCCGGGGAGTTCGGCGGTGATCTGGGGATTGTGGGAGTCGGCCGCCATGCGCCAGGCGGACTGGAGTAGACCGGCGGTGCCGTGACACAGGCCGATCTCGGTGAGCCGGTCGAGTTGCACCTGATCGCGAAGTGCCGCGAGGAGCGCGTTCTCGGCGGCTTGCTGGCGTGCGGTGTCGCGCAGGGCCATGCCGGCGAGCTGTTGGGCGCGGGCGGTGCCGCTGACGCCGTAGCACCAGGAGGGGCGGGGCCGCAGGGCCGCGGCGACCCTGCCTTCGCGGACCTGGCGGAGGGTGATGAATCCGGGCCACCAGCAGCCGGTGTCGCCGTGCTGGCACCAGCGGTCGGTCCAGGCACAGATCCGTGCGATCGCCTCGTCGGTGCCACGGACCGGCAGGCCGTGCAGGTGGGCCAGGGAGAGCAGGGCGAGGACGGCGCCGATGCCGTGCGCGAGGCCGACGTTGCCGTGTCCTTGGGGGAACTCGGGGCTGGGTTCGCCGTTGGGTGCAGAGTCCGTCCACCAGGGTGGGAGGTCGTCCCTTCCGGTCAGTGGTTCGGTCAGTCTGACCAGGTACGACAGCAGTTCGCCGGTGATCGGGTGATCGGGGTGGCGGCGCAGGTGGTAGACGCCGAGTCCGGACAGGCCCCGGATCAGGTCGAACTCCTTCATCGCGGGCCGCCGACCCTGCTCGATGCGGGTGTGGGCCGCGGCGAGTCGGGTGCGGGTCATGGCGACGACGGCCAGATCCAGGTTGGCGAGGGCACGGTGGTACCGGCCCGATGGTCCGGCTGCGGTGTGCAGGGTGAAGGCCAGGGCCGGAGCGCCCAGGTACAGGCCCGCATTGGCCGCCGCGGTCAGGTCGTCGGACGCGGCGGCGGACAACCAGGCGTGCGCGGTGCTCCAGTCGCCGTGCCCGAAGTGGGCACGTTCGATGTGGAGCAGGGCGACGCCCGCCGCGCCGCCGGCGAGCGACTGCGGCCACGCCCTTCCCCCGGCCGGTCGCTGGGCGGCCCAGGCGGTGTGCGGGTCGGCCAGTGCTTCGGCGACGGCGTCAGCGGCGGCGAGCGCGTCCGGATCGGAGCTGGTCATGATGGGTTCCTCGTGCGCGCGGTCCAGCTCAGTGCGGCGGCGCGCGCCAGGTGCAGGCAGGCGCGTTCCCCGGCCAGGCTGACTCCGGCCATACGGACATGGTGAAGATGCAGAAGATCAGGCAGTAGGGCGCTGGGAGCCTCCGCGCGGGTTTCCTGGAGGACGTGTCGGTAGGCGGCGAGTGCCTCGCGCCGGTGCGCCCAGCAGGAGAGGACGCGTTCGCCTCCGGGCTGTGCGGCCAAGGCGCGTGGGTCGGCCGGGTTCGCTAGGGCGACGGCCTGCTGGTACAGCGTGCGGGCCGGGGCGGACGACTCCGTCCGGGTGTGGCTGATCAGCCAGCGTGTCGCCTCGGCGGTGTCGCCGATCAGGCCGGTCACGATGTCGACCACGCTGGCGGCGGTCAACGCCCGACGGTCGGGCCCACTCTTCTCCCTGGAGGCGGCGAGCTGGGCGAGGGCCGCCGCCGAGTCGGCGGCGAAGTACGCCTCCGCGGCGTCCATCGCGGCGGTGCCCCCGAAGCGCGAGGTCTCGGGGAAGTAGGTGTCCCACTGCGCGCGGGAGATCAGGCCGGCGCGGCGGAGCCGCTGGGTCCAGGCGCCGATCCGGTCGGCGGTCGGCGCCACACCGTCGGCGGTGACCGCGAGCCGCAGGCGCAGATGGTCGTCGGGGTCGTGGTAACGCAGGAACCACCACCGAGCCTCGCCCGTGGCCTGCTCGTTCAGCTCGTCGACGAGGTGCGGCAGATGGCGGGTGAGGATGTCGTCCTGGCAACCGAGGCCGGCGTAGAGCTTGACCGAGAACCGTGCGTCGCAGCCCGGCAGATGCCCGTGATCACGGCCGACGACCTGCGCCCGGCTGAGCCAGCCCGGTGACGCCGCCGGCGCGGCGACCGCTGCCAGGGGTACGACGATCTCGTGGGCATGCCCGCCGACCCAGCCGGCCGCGTCGGTGCCGGGGGCGGCGCGCAGCAGCGCGGCGCCGGAGCGCTCGAGGTGGGAGCGCAGCAGTACCCGGTGGGCCGGCTCGGACAGGTCCAGTCCGATGCGCTGGTCACCGTCGCCGAGATAGACCGCCGAGGGGAGGTTGACCTGCTCCCGCCAGCTGGCCAGGGCACGATCCCACTCCGTCCAGCCGGCCGCGGAGCCGGGCAGGTCCGCGGCCCCCAGCAGCCAGCGCGCCGGCGAGAGGACCGTTCGTCCATGCCTCAGCGCCGGCAGGAACGGCAGCCGAGCCGCGACCCCCCAGTCGAAGGGGGCGCAGGGAACACTCAGCGCGGCCGGTGCCTCAGCGAGAAAACGCGCCAGCGGATGCGCGCGTCGCACCGGCTCCACCGCGTTGAGCGCCACCGGTTCCACCAGCTGGCGACGGGAGAGCGAGAGCAGATAGATCCGGTGCACATCGGCCGTCACCACGATGTCGTCCAGCGACAGCGAGCCCCCGCCCTCACTGTCGTCGTACTCACCGAGGGACAGCCGGTGCGCCATGACCTGGGGGGCGCGTCCCACCGTGTCGGTGTTCGTGTAGCGGGCGGGCGCGGAGATCTGCACGCTCAGCGCGTCGCGGCTCGCGGTGGGAAGACCCGCGTACAGCGCGCGCATCCGCGCACCGTCCTGCGCGTCAAAGAGGTCCAGGAATCGTCCGGTCGTGGTGCCGGCTCTGCGCGACACCCCGACGACCGCGAGCGTGAACGCGCCCTCGTCGAGCGAGCGGGTGCGCGCGGCGTGGACGCGCAGGGTGAGTTCCGTGGTGGGCTGAACGCGGGCGTCCTGATCGACGACCGTGAGGTCGCTGATCATCCTGTCGTCGAGGACGATCTCCCGTTCGCGGCGCAGCGCGGCGTTCTGCGCCAACGCAAACAGCTTCGCGTCCCGATCGGTGAACGTCACGCCCACGGGTGGTGCGGGACTTCCGGCATAGCCGGCGGGATAACCCAGTCCGATCTCGGGGTCGACCGCGTCGAGAACGGGAACCAGAGCGCACGGCCCGTACCGTTCGAGGAACCGGCCATGCCAGGCGTCCCAGCCGGAGCTGAGCGTCGAGCGCCGCGCCAGGCGCACCAGCACGCCCGCCGCCGCGGCGGCCTCGGCCGCGACCGAGCGGGGCACAGCAAGCGCCCAGTCCATCCGCAGATCAACCCGGAGTGCCGGCTCCGCCGAAGGGTGGACCTCAGCCATGTCCTGGCCGAGGCGCTCGCGGCTGCTGCGCGCGACGGCCCAGCTCGACGCGCTGTCATGGTTCCGCAGCCCATCGACAATCCTGTTTAGGCGTTCGGCGACCCGGGCCGCCTCGGCGGTGACCGGCGCGCCGTCCAGGGTTGCCTGGAGCACATCCACGACCTGATGGAGAGGGTCGGTCGCCGTCATCGGAGGCCGCAGGTTCGTGAGCAGGAACCGCTGCGCCACCAGATCGGCCAGAAGTCTGTCGACGACGTCGGCCGGGACCGGAGCGAACTCGGACGCGAGCCTGGCCGCGAGGTCGGAGAGCCGCACCGAGCGGCAGCTGATGCCCATTGCGGCGCGGACCGGTGCGTGCGCCCGCACCTGCACGCGCGTGGGGGCACCGTCGGTGCCTTCTCCGGCACGGTGCTCCAGCACCAGATGGCCGTCCCGCTCGAACACGAGGTTGTTCGCCACCACATCCAACCGCGCTCGGACGGCCGGATCGGCTTCCAACCGGTCGACCACCGCGCAGAGCCAGCCAGCCTCGACCCGCGCGACGGCACGGTGCGCCGCGCCTGCGCGCACGGAGGCGTGGTCAGCGACACACGCTGGCGCGACCCCTGCGAACAGGCCGAACGGCGTCGCGCGTCCCGACGCACGAAGCAGGTAGCGCATCACCGACAGCACGGCGCGCCGCACCCCGGCCTCGGGCACCTGGCGTCCGTCGCGGATCTCCCGAACGCGGCGAGCGAGAACGGGGCTGGCCTGCTCCAGCGCCGTCTCGAAGGCGCGATTCTGCATCACCTGCCGTAACCAGAGGCGCCAGGACTCTGGTAAGGCCGCCGGTCCGACCAGGTCGGGCCATCGCTCGACCGCGTCCACGGCCGGGTTCACCGCGGCACGCACCACCAGGAAGTCGAGATGCTGATACACCAGCCGCTCCGCAGTCGGGCGGCGTCCGTCCGGCCGCCGAGGCCGGCCGGACGGACGCCGCGTTCTCAGGTCGTCGGGGCGCTGGTTACGGGCAGGTGGTCGAGCAGGCCGACTGGCACGTCGTGCCGCAGCCGTCGTCGGTCATCCGGATGAGCCGGTCAGCGGCCGGTCCGGACTCGACGATCGAGACGTCCAGGTCCCATGTGGTGAAGTCCTCCTCCTGGTCCCGCCGCGCCTGCGGGGGCATGGTCAACACCGGGTCATCGAGCTGGATGGGCATGAAGACCTCCTGGGTTGTGGTGGTGGTGGTGCGATTCCGGCGCCCGGACATCCGTTCGGGAGCGCGGAAACTCAGGGCCAGCGGACAGCGACAGCGCCATGCCGTTTCGGCACCAGCCCCACGAGCGGCGCCGGCGTCCCTGCGGCCTTCGGGACGTACTGGATGCGGGCGGCACCGGAACGGCGGTGATCGCTGGCCCACCGGCGGAGCAGTTCCACGTAGTGCTCGGCAACGCGGTCAGCGTCGGGACCATGCGCGACGACGCCGCTCTCGAACCCGCCGGTCTTCTCGTTCGGGCGCTTGGTGCGGTAAGCGAAACTGCCACCGTTGACCAGCGTGGGAACACCTCTGGCGGCCGAGGGCGCGAATCGGCCGTTCTGGACCTGTGTCTCGTCTACATGCAGCTGTGCGACCTGAGGGAAATTCGTCACGAGGAAGAGTTCCAACTCGTCAGGGAGATCGAAGGCCGCTCCGGACCAGCGTTCCAGTTTCGGCGTGTCCAGCGCGTCGCGCAGCCCCTCGACGTCGAACTCCTGGGACGGGTCGTCGACCTGAAGCACGACCTCGTCGGTAATAGGCACGAGCCTTTCGCGAAACGTCCCGAGCCCCTGCATCGGGACGAATCCGCACAGGCGATAGCTGCGACTGACCAGACCGACGTCACCGTATTCGTCGACCCAGTCGAACGCGATCGACCGGGTCAGCCCCCGCAGGCGGAGCGGCACGACGAGCCTGCCGTCGTTCGTGAGCTGCTCCTGCCAGGCTGGTGGGATGTCCCAGGCCCCGGCGGTCACGATGATCCGGTCATAGGGTGCTCTTTCGGGTACGCCGGCCTCGGCGTCGGCCGCCACGACTTCAACATTTCGATAGCCGGCCGCGCCCAGACAGGCGCGGGCCCGGCTCACGATCTCCTGGTCGATGTCGACGGACGTCACCGAGCCGCCGTTACCGACCATCTCCTGGATGAGGGCGGCGTTGTAGCCGCCCGAGCCAACCTCCAGGACACGCATTCCCGGTTCAAGTTCGGCCTGCTCCAACATGACCGCCTGAATGTGCGCGGCGGACAGCGAGCTGAGCGCCGCACCGTTCCCATCACGTTTGATCACAAGTGCTTTGTTCGCGGCGTAGACCGCCTCCAGCGGTTCGTCGGGTGCGAAAAGGTGCCGAGGCACCCTGCCCACAGCTGCGGCCACCTGCCCAGTCTTGATCGCGTCCCCCGTGGTGCGAAGCTGGTCCACCATCGCGGCACGCAACGTGGCCGCACTGTCGGTGGCGCTCGAATCTTGGACTGAAGTCATTTTTCGACACCTTAATGAGACGGGAAATGGCAGTCTAGGTCGCTCCTCTGACCCAGAATATGGAAGTAGCGATGAGCTAGGTGAAGGGAATGCTCTGATGATGTGTCGGCGGCAATGTCGAGTACGGCCGGGTGAGAACGACGCGACTGGGTCCCTGTCTGTCCAGCGCCAGCCCTTCCGGACGCCGACTCTCGCGAATGGTTCGATTGGGAAGACGTACCGCACCGGTGGATCGGGTCGGCCATCCGCTTCGCGGCTACGGCCACGCCGGGTGCGTAGGTAGTACAGGTGATGTGCTCGAAGCCGGTACCGGCCCCATTGACCCGACGCAGCTTCCCCGGTCGGCCAGGGCAGACCGTCGGCGAACGCCGATCGTCCCAGGGCTGCGGGGGGACGGCGAGACGCGCGCCCGCGGATTGGGCGCGAACGCGACACAAGGACATGATCATCTCGCTTCCCCTCGGGTGGTACGGCCCGCGCACCGATCAAGATCGGTGGATGCTGCGTATGGCGCCACGCCACGATGGCTGGAGCCCGGGGGGCAAGTCATTCCCACCACGACGAAGCTTCTCTTCGGCTCCCGAGAGACACCTGACCTGCGCAGACAGTGGTGTTAGGATGCATCTATCCGGCGTGATCATGCCGATTCGTTCGGCAGGCCCGCCGGCCTCGACCTCGATCACCTGTCTGGGACCACGGCGACCTGAACCTGTTCCCGCGTTCCGACGGCGTCTGGTCCGGCTCCACCGAGGATGCGGCTCCTTCGCTCGACCCGCACCCTCTCCCTGCTGAGCCTGAGCGGACGGCTACGGGCTCGGCCGGCAGCAGCAGGAGGCGGCCCCCGGCCTCAAAGCTGATCGACTGCCGGTGCCGGCCGCGTCAGGGCAGGCGTACCGCTGTCCTCGGCTGCGGCGGCTAGGTGTGCGCTTCGGCCTTGGTCTGGCGACATGTGCCGGGCGGCTACGGCGTTGGCCAGGGGCTCCGCCGACCCGCGTCCGGACTGGCGGCAGGTCGCCTCTCCTTCGAGGTGCCCGCGACATCGGCCGATACGGACACGCACGAGCTCGCCATCGCTGCCGCCAGGTCACGGGGTGCGGTTCGCGGTGATGTCGCGGTGTGCGGGGCGTTTATCGGGCGGGGGACGGCTCGACGCTCGTGGACGCCACTGCTCGGTTGGTGCTCAGCGCCGCCGTAGCGCAAGTGGAAGATCATGGCGGCGATGTCGACCTGGTTCCGGGCCTCCTCGGTGCTCAGGCCGAACTGTGCCGCCTGGTCGTAGGCGTCCAGCGCCGAGCACAGGCCGGTCCATTCTGGTGCCGTCGGGGCGACAGGCGGGTCGAAGGCGGCGAGCAGGTCCGCCAGCCGCGCTGGCGGGAGTATCTCGCGCATCCTGGCGAGCAGCACGATCGGGCGGAGTGCGGGTGGGACAGTGCGGGGGTGAGGTGACATGCGGGCCGTTTCGCCGTCGCGGGTCTGCGGTCGCGCGGACGCCTCGCCGGAAGAGGCCGGCGGGCTGATCGCAAGGCGCAGTCCACTGAGATCGGATTCCTGTCGAGTGCAGTGGGTTGAGTGGCGGCGTGCCGCTCTACTGGCTGGCTATCGTCTGTCCGGCTGGAAGTGCCCGCGGACCTTCAGGCGCGCGACGGGGGGTGTCACGCGCGGTCATCCGGCTCTGGAGAGGGCTGTGTCTGGGCGTTGCGGGCGGCGGCGACCGCGCGGGTGAGGGTCGCGGCGAGGAGGGCGGCTTCGTCGAGGGTGAAGGCTTCGCTGTCGGGGTCCTCTTCTCCGGCGCCGAGGGAGATCATCGGCTGGTAGGTGGTCGTCGCGGTGACGTACTGCTCGATCGCGACCTGGATCGCTGTCTGGTCACGGACCCCGGGGATGGGTGGCAGGTCGATCACGGTGAACTCGGAGGCGTGGTAGTCGCCGGGGCCGGCGGGCACGACGTCGAGGTGGCCGGCGGGCTGCTCGCACCACGACGGGCAAGAGCTGGTAGCAGGGTCAGGCATGGCGTTCGCCTCTCGGGTCAGGTGGCTGGGTCGTGATGGCCGGAGCCCGTGGGTGTGGGGCGTGCCGGGTGGATGTCGAGGGTGCGCAGCCGGTCGCGGACCCGGTGCAGCAGGTCGAGGTCGAAGACGTCCGGGGTGGGCGGGGTCGCGGCGTGGGCGGCGAAGCGTTCTCGTCGTGGCAGGCCGTCGGTCGGGGCGGTCGGAATGCGGTGAGGGCGAGGGGTGTGGTGGGGTAGGGCGGCCCAGACGACCTTGCCTCGCTTCTGGTGGCTGCCGTCGGGGGTGTGGTAGCCGGTACGCGGGGCCAGCGCGGTGACCAGGTGCAGGCCGCGGCCGTCCTCGGCGTCGAGGCCGGCGGCCCTGCGGGTCGGGTGGCCTGGTCCTCCGTCCCAGACTTCGACGATCACATGGTGGTCGCTGTAGGTCAGGCGCATCGCGATCTGGGACGTCAGGTCGTCGTCGCCGCGCAGGCTGGAGGCGAGCGCGTTCGTGACCAGTTCCGAGGTCAGCAGGGTGATCGTGTCGATCACGTGGTCGAGGTTCCGCTGGTGGAGTTGCCCGGTGACGTCGCGGCGGGCGGCGCTGGCGGACTGGGGTCTGGTCGGGTAGTGCCAGACGCGGTGCGGGAGCAGGTGAACGGCAGGTTCGGGTGCGCTGGCGGTGGTGGTGACCACGGCGGTGGTCATGTGGCTCTCCTGGCTGTTCTCGCCGTCGCGTCGAGGGGGCGTGGGCGGGTGGGAGGAGATGCGGCTGGCCGCCGCCCGTGGTGTGACGGCCGCGCGGCCGGGGCTGGCGGAGGCGGGTGGGGCGTCGTGGACGAGCATGAGGTTGTTCTCGGCGAGCACCACCACGCGGCACGGCCAGGCGCATCCACACTTCTCGCACGCACCGTTGCGTTGGACGTGCCGGTCCAGGAGGCGCACCGCGCTGCCGCGCAGCAGCTCGAACGCACGCTCGGGCGGCTGGGCGGTCGTCTTTGGACCGAGAGCGATCAACGGGTCGGTGGATCGGCCGCGAACGGCGACGCCCTGACCGGGCGGAGAAGCGGGGGCGGAAACAGGCGGCGCGGGAGGGGCGGGGTGTGGTCGGCTGCCCGGTGGCCGGCTCAGGCTGATAGCCATGGACGTGCACCTTCGGTCTGCGAACGGGTAAAGGTCAGTGGTCAGCGGAGTCGAGCTGCCGTGCCGGCTGGTCGGCCGGGCTGTCGGCGAGGGCTGCGAGGGCGCGTTCAGCGCCGCGTCGGCGCAACTCCCGGGTGAGCACGTGATCGCCTGGTCGTAGACGGTGGCCGCCCAGATGGTCAGGACGGCGTGCAGCCAGTCCCGCCACTGGTCCCGGCTGGCGGCCAGCCGGCCGGACAGCCACGCCTTGACACCGTCGACGAGTTCCGTCCGGACCGGTGGCGAGCAGCCGAGGATCAGCGGGTGCAGATGGCCGAGCAGTGTTCCGGTGTCCACGAGGTCCCCGCCGGGTTCGAGCACGGGGGACACCAGGACCGCCCGTGACGATCCGTCGGGATACAGCACGCCGCGTGGGCTGAGGTTCCCGAACGCGACGCCGCCGCGGCAGAGCAGCATCGGGTCCAGCTGGGCGGCCAGCCGGCCGAGCCGCGCCGACAGGCTGCCGGCGAGCGCCCGAAGCTCCCCGATCTCTCCTGCCGTCGTGTCGCCGACGTGGAGGTGGTCCACCGGATGGCTCAACGCTTCGGCGACGACCCGGGGCAGCGCGCGGGTCGTCGCCGCGGCCTCGGACAGGTGCGCGGGTGGATTCCGGTGCAGGTCGCTCAGGTCGTCCATCAGCGCCGTCACCACCCCGGTGAGTCCCGTCGGCCGGGCCCGGAGCAGGGCGGCCAGCGTGGCGCCGTCCTCCCAGGGGGTGAACATCACCCCCTCCGTGGAGGCGATCGGGGGAGCCACCCACAGGCGGGTGTAGGCCGCCAGCGCCGTGAGCTGCTCGGCCTGGCCGGCGATCGCGGTCGCCGCGTCGCCGTCGCCGTCGGCGAGCACGGTGGCGAGATCACCAGGGTCGCCGCGGACGAGGCGTGACAGCGCCCGGCCTGCCGGGAGAACCGTCGCGCACAGCGCCACCCCGCCGACACGGACCTGGCGATACACCGCCCCGCCCGCCGTGGCGATCGGCCCGAACGTCGCCTCGCTGTGGGGCCATCGCTGGGCGGTCGCGGTGGCGATCCACCCGTCGGCGTGGGACAGCAGATCGCGGACGTCGCCGTCGCCCCAGCAGGTCGAGCAACCCGAACGTGGGCTCACCGGACGCGGCCGACACCGGCGTAGACCGGCAGCCGACCCTCCGCCAGGTGTGACCGGCCTCGCTGCCGGTCGCGCTCCCAGCCCGGGAGCAGGACCACGCCGGGGTCGACCAGATCGCAGTCGTCGAAGAACGACAGCACCTCGGAGCGGTCGCGCAGCTGGAACGGCGCGGTCGTGCGCCGATACACCTCCGCCGCCTCCGCGACCTGCCGGGACTGTCCGTCGCCGGTGGCGTGGGTCACGACCAGATGACTGCCCGCGGGCAGGACGTCGCGCAGCTCGGCGACCAGGTGCCGGGGGCCGGTGTCGTCGGGGAAGAAGTGCAGGACCGCGACCAGGAGCAGCGCGACCGGCTGCCCCCGCTCCAGCAGCCGGGACACCTGCGGATGGTCCAGGATCTGATCGGGCCGGAGCAGATCCGCCTCCACGGCCACGGCCTGCGGGTTGGGCGCGAGCAGGATCTGGCTGTGCGCGACCGCGACCGGGTCGCTATCCACATAGACGACTTGGGCCTCCGGGGCCAGCTGCTGGGCGACCTCGTGGACGTTCCCCATCGTCGGCATACCCGACCCGATGTCGAGGAACTGGCGAATACCGACCTCGCCGGCGAGGTAGCGGACCGCCTCACCCAGGAACAGCCGGTTGACCCGGGCGGCGTCGCGGATCTGCGGCCACGCCCGCTCGACCTGCGCCGCCGCTTCCCGGTCGGCCGGGAAGTTGTGCGCGCCACCGAGAAAGTAGTCGTAGACCCGTGCCACGTTCGGCCCCTCGGCCCCCACAGCGGCGACGCCGTCCGTCCCCCTCACGGCCGCCCTCGTGACCAGCGCGCCGTGGTGGCGACACCGCTTCGCGGCGGACGCGGCCGGTCCGACCGTGTGACCGGGCCGGTTCTCGTCCCTGTGGGGTGGTCACGATGCGTAGACCAGGCGATCCTCATCATGGGAACGGTCCTCGCTGACGGTAGGCAAAACGGAACCGTTACACCATCGTCCTAACGGCGTCGGGTGGTCATCCCCCTCACCGCGAAGAAGCCGTTCACCCGTCCCGACCCCACCTGAGCTGGGAAAACACCGAGGGGAACGGCCGTCTCTTCGCTCGTTGCCAGCCCCTATCTCCCCGGAGTGTGATCGTTTTCCTACGGTGGGCGTGAGGTGTGAGGTCTCGGGAAGCGGTGGCGGCGACCGCGCGGCCGGAGGGGTCAGGGGGAGACGTCCGGCTTGATCGCGGTGATGTAGGTGAGGGAGGTGTGCAGGAGGATGGGGCGTCGGCGGGCGGTCGAGCGCCACGCTTCCGAGTAGCGACGGGCGAACGCGGCGCCCAGGGTCCGGCCGATCACCTGATAGGTCGACTCACCAGCCGGCCCCGGGGCGTGCAGCGCGGCTTCGGCGTCGCTCACGTTCTCCAAAGGGGCGGTGACCGTGTCCTCGGTGTACTCGACCTCGGTGAGCCCCGCGAGACGCGCGTTGCCGACCGCATGGGCCGGTGTGAACGCGTACGCGGCCGGCCGAACGGCGGCCATCGCCTTCTCCACACGGCTGACGTCGTGGGTGCTGAGCCCGTCCAGCTCGATGGGCTGACGTCGGGCGAGCACGAGCTCGCAGACCGACAGACGTCCCCCTGGTCTGAGGACCCGTGTGATGTCGATCAGCATGCGGCGGGGATGACCCAGCGGTGCCAGGACACTGAAGCCGATGACCGCGTCGAAGCTGGCATCGGGCAGCGGCAGGGGCCGCTCCGTGAGATCCCATACCGATCCCCACGTCTGGCCGTTCTCCGGGGTCGGCCGGATCTGGCTCAGTGCCGTCCCGGTCGGGGCCAAGGTCGTGACGCTGCCGCCGGGCACGACGGCCGCGAGCGCCGCGGGCGTCAATCTGGCGCCCAGGCTCAGGTCCAGCAGGTCCTGTCCGGTACGCGCGGCGGCGCCGTCCAACACGACGGCCGCCAGCGCGGAGGGCCGCTGACGGGGATCGCGCCGGTCGGCGCGGTGCACGGTCAGCAGATCGGAATCGACGTGTTCGCCGGCGGGACGGCCGGACCGGCTCTGGGTCCGGCCGGCGCGTGCGGTCTTGGTCGGATGCTGGGACGTCACGAATCACTCTTCTGGTCGGTGGTGCTACCCACTCGGGCGACGGCGGGCAGCGGTCACAGCGAGCATCACGGTCATCGATCGGGCCGTCATTCCCACAAGCGGGAACGATTCGTTCACCCCGCCGCGACCGCCGTGACCTGCGAAGACCATGGATGCCGTCCTGGTTTGTTCGCCATGGGGTCTGCCGGACGCCCACAGCCGCCCTGCAACGGGGCGGACCGCGATGGATCAATCGGCAATCGACCTTCCACAGGCTGTGGTGACACGCCGACGACTGGCGGTGTTCGCCGCCGACGAGCGGAGCAGGCGACGGTGACGATCAGGGGCGGCAGGCGCCATGTCGCACCCCGGGAATGGGGGGTCATCGCCGAAGCAAGAGCCCACCGCCGGCATATCCGCGCAGGTCGGAAGGGCAGCACGTCCCGAACAGATTGTTCGTCAGCGAGGGAATGACGCCCGACCTCCGTCCAGGCGATGGTGTGACCGTTCCACCTCTCCCGCCAGAAAGGACCACCGATGCCCGCGGACGGGGACCGCGCCCCTGCCACGCCGGTGTTCCACTGCTCTCCCGCGGACCCGGCGGAACTCCGACCGGCCCCGGTTCCGGCCCGCGTGGAAACCGGTACCGAAGGGCGATGCGCGGTCGCGCGAGCGCACCGCCTGCCCAGTGCTATCCGGAAAGGACACAGACCACATGACCGTTGAACCCCGCATCCAGCCCGACGATCGTCTCCGGGCTGATCTGGCCTGGCTGGGCGCCATCCAGGACACCCCCGGCATGCTGGAGACCTTCGTCGCCGGACACGCGCCTCGCATGTTCGCGCTCGTCGAACAGGACATCGGCATGTTGGAGGACACCGTGTTCGGCTGGGGACTCCAGTTCAGCGACCACGCCGCCGTCGTCGCGTGCGGCGGGACGTTCTCCACGGTCTGCTCCCACGCGGACGACGCTGTGAAGATCTTCGCGGTGACCGGACGGAGCCTCCGCCTCGTCTGGCACAGCCCTCCCGCCCCGACGACGTCCTCCGCCGGTGGCCGCGATCTCCTGAAGCGTCGGCGGGTCATCCGATGACCGTCAGCGGCTCCTGCCCCGCGTGGTGCCAGCCGCATTGATCTTGATGGTTTTTGATCTCAAGTCGAGAGCTTGCGCCTTTCCTGTGATAACCGGCGCGGTCTCGGTCGTTGCGAGCCGGATGTCGACACGAACGGGAAGCCCGGAGCGAGTAGGTCGGCGGTGGCTTCGAGCGCCGGCCACCAGAGGTACAGGCTGAAGATCAGGATCGGTCGTTGGTGTCGCCGCTCGGGCGTCGCGCGGCCAAGGCGTTCTCGATTCGCCGCAGGGTCGTGTTGACAAGATCGATTGTTTCGGGTTCGTCCACTATCCCCGCGAGCGTCTGACTCCATGCCTGGCGCAGCCGCTGGAGGTTCTCGTGTGCCTGCGCCGTGGGGTAGAGGCGTACGCATCGGGCGTCCAGGGGATCAAGGTCGCGGCGTACGAGCCCCTTGTCCTCGAGGCCGCGTAGGACTCTGCTGAAGTTGCTGGAGCGAAGCAGCGTCGCCTGGGCTGCCGCTCGGGCGGAGGTGCCCGGGTGGCGATCGATGAAGCGCATGACGGCGCTTTCGACCGGCGTGCACATCTCAGCCGCATGGTCCTGCGGGGGGCGGATCTGCCGGCCGACCGCGAAGATCAGGTCCGCGAGCTCGAAGAGCCGGGAGATCTCGTTGTCATCCACAGCCTGACAATATAGCTTCCGTACGATAGCTATCTTCTGATAGCTTTGGTGACGCGATTCGATCAACTCGACTCGCGTAAGCGAGAGGTGACGTTCAGTGAATATTGGCGAGGCTGTTGTCTTCGTGACGGGGGCATCATCAGGCATCGGCGCGGCCACGGCACGGGCCGCATCGCAGGCCGGGGCGCGTGTGGTGCTGGCAGCGCGTCGAGAGGATCGCATCCGGCAGATCGCCGACGAACTCGGCGACGCGGTGGCTGTTCGATGTGACGTCACCGACGCCGGCCAGGTCGAGGTGGCGGTACGTACTGCCATGGACACCTTCGGAAGGATTGACGTGCTGTGCAACATCGCCGGTCAAGGGCTGCACGTACCTCTGGAGAAGATCGATCCCGACGACTTCCGTGCCGTCCTCGAACTCAACCTCGTCGCACCCCTGGTCACCATGCAGGCGGTGGTCCCAGTCATGCGCAGGCAGGGCGCAGGAAGCATCGTGAACGTGAGCTCCGGAATCACCTTCTCGGCGCTCCCCGGCTCGGCTGGATATGCCGCGTCCAAGGCGGGCCTGTCAAAACTCTCCGCCGTGGCACGAGCCGAACTTGCCAACGCCGGCATCGTGGTATCCACGATGTTTCCGTTCATCACGGGCACCGAGTTCACCCGATCACTGCGGGGCGACACCGAGTCCGCGTCGCAACTGGAATCAAGCCACGCGCCTAAGCCGCAATCACCCCGACAGGTCGCCGACGCAATACTCGACCTCATCAGAACGGGCGCCGAGCAAGCCGACCTCGTTCCCGAACAGTTCGGCGGCAGCTACAAGTCCTGAGGCTCCGCCCCCGGGCATCACGGAGGTCGCTGTCCCTGAGGTTCCCGGATTGCGATCCGCGGTCAGCGGCTCGCGTGTGGATCGAGCAGGTCGTCACGGCGTCCACCGCGAACCCGGAGGTCATCGGCGCTGACTTCGTTGACCGCACCCTCACCCGTGATGTCTTCGAGTACCTCTCCTTGTAGGAAGCGCAGGCTCTCGCCTGAAAATTGATCCGCACCGCAAGCAGCATCGACGCCAGAGCCTGGCTTCGGCGCACGGACCGGCAGACGGGAGGTGACATAGCGGGTAGGCGGGTCTGACAGCAGTGGCTCGATGAAGAACCGTGCCGACGGGCGGGAAGCCATCGGATACGGCTGACCGTCTCCAGCGGAGGACCGTTCGGAGATCGTAGAGAAAACGCCTGGTGAAAAAGAGCCGTGAGTGCTGTGACCTGTCGATTCCGTAAGTCGGGATCGACCCGTGGAAGGTCGATGGGAAGATGATCGGGCCCGGACGCTGTACGGACGCCGGTCCAAGGCTAGGTGTGATGAGAACCATCGTCCCTGCGACCCATGCCGGCGGAGCAGGTACGTCGACGCCGATGGTGGGCTGCGGCACGGCGTCGCTGCCCAGCCACCCGACTGCCGTAGGCGGCCGGGATCACCGAGCTTAGGTCGGGTCGGTATTGGATACGTTTGAGTATGGTTGTTACCGCAGCGGTGAGCAGGCCGATGCGTCCAAGCGGTGTGGTTGGCGAGCTGGCGTTTGACGTGCACGCAGACACCTTCGGTCGGGTGGAGATCGGGGGCGCAGGCGGGCGCGTCACGACAGGCGCCCAGTCGGCGTGGGCGGTGCAGAACCGCTGCATGGCCTGACTGCGGTAGGTGTTGAGGTTGTCCCAGCACAGGATGATCGGGGCGTGGAGCTGGTGGTGAGAGGCTGCGATCAGTGTGGCGTAGTCGTTCTCGGCGAAGCTGCGGCGCTCCTCGACCCGTCCGCAGCGGGTGGCCAGCCTGTAGAACAGCCGGGCCGCCGGCGAGGGCGGTAGCAGCCCGCAACGGAACCCGGCCCGAAACCTTGCCGCAGTTCCTGCCGATCAGTGGGGAGTGGGACAGTCCTACGGGCGCGGCGGCATCAGGCCTTCGCTTCTCGCGCCTGCTCGTGCGGAGTTGGCGGGTGAACGACGATCTTTCCGGTGTGCTGGCCGTCCAGCATGAGCTGGAGACCCTTGTCGATCTCCCGGAGGGGTCGCGCCCGGTCGATGACTGGACGCACGCCGGTCGCGTCCATCGTCCGCAGCATGGCGACGAGTTCGGGACGGGTGCAGCCGGTGGAGCCGAGGATGCGCTGCTGCAGGTAGAAGACCCGGGCCAGGTCCGCTCGCGGGTTGGTGCCGGCGGTCGCGCTGGTGACCGACGATGGTTCTGCCGGGCCGCAGTGACCGGAGCGAGTACGACCAGGTCGCCTTCCGACCGTCTCGATGGCGACGTCGGCCTTCCCCGGCAGCCTGGCACGAGGGTGGATGCCCCGCAACGTCCTCAGATGGCTCACCCTGTCAATCGGCGAAGGCAGCGCCACTGGGGCGGCAGGTCGAGGCTGTGGTCGCCTGAGTTGGCCCATGAGCACACATCCTTGACGTCGAATAAAGAAGTGACTATCTTTACTTGGAGTAAACATATCTCGTCGTGGCACCGTGAGGTCGGATACCTCCGATCGGCCGCGACCACTCTGGAGATGCCATGAAGCGACGTCGTTCGCGTCGAAGCCTCGAAGCGGGTGCTCGCCCGGTCCGGCCTCGCTATCCGCGGCATCTACCTTGTGGAGCTCAACGAGCCCGTTGCGCTCAGGTGATTGCGTGAGCCTGTGAGCTTGGCATGGAGGGGGAGGGGCTGAACGTGAACGGCGGCGCGATCGCGGTCGGCCACCCGTTCGGCATGACTTAAGCTCCGATCACCAGCACGCTGATCAATTCTCTGCAATACCACGACTAGCAGTTCGGCCCGGAGACCATGTGTGTCGGCTGGGGCCAGGGGATCGCGATGGTTCTCGAACGGCTGAGCTGGGGGGCGGTAGGACCTCGGGGTGAGCATGAGTGTCCTTGACGCCGAGCCCGGCAGGTCGTCGTTGACGAGAGCGGGCCCGACGTGCCTGGTGCCCGTCCGATCGGCATGCCCGCGTTTCTGAGCCCGATGCAATGACTCCATGCCCTGGTCGCACCCGTGCTCGCTGATCCCAGAGTCGACCTTCGCACTGACAGGAGTGACTTCATGACTAGCATCGCCTCCAGCTCCGCTCTTCGAACCGCGGTAGTGACCGGCGCGGCGCGTGGTATTGGCGCCGGCGTCGCGAAACGCCTCGCTGCCGATGGCCTCGCGATCGTGGTCGTCGACCTGGATGAGGCGGCCTGCAAGCCGGTCGTCGAGGCGATCGAAGCCGCCGGCGGCCGGGCACTCGCGGTTGGACTCGACGTCACCGATGAGCAGGCTGTCCAGGCTGGTGTGGAGCGGATCGCGGTGGAGTTCGGCGAGCCCACCGTGCTGGTCAACAATGCCGGAATCATTCGCGACAACCTGCTGTTCAAAATGACCGTGAGCGACTGGGAAGCGGTCATGAACGTACACCTGCGCGGCTCCTTTCTTATGGCTCGTGCGGTCCAAGGTTACATGACCAGGGGCTGCTGGGGTCGCATTGTCAACCTGTCCAGCACCTCGGCTCTGGGTAACCGTGGTCAGGCCAACTACTCTGCGGCGAAGGCGGGGCTGCAGGGCTTCACCAAGACATTGGCGGTGGAGCTCGGAAAGTTCGGTGTTACCGTGAACGCGGTCGCCCCTGGTTTCATTGAGACCGAGATGACCGTCGCCACCGCCGCGTCGATCGGTATTCCCTACGAGCAGTTCAAGAAAGCTGTAGCCGCGCAGACCCCGGTTGCCCGCACGGGAACCCCCGATGACATTGCGCACACTGTCTCTTTCTTCGTGAGTGAAGGCGCCGGCTTCGTCTCCGGTCAGGTTTTGTACGTCGCTGGCGGGCCGAAATCCTGACCCAGACGGTCGATTTCATGAGGAGTAGAAGATGATGGTCTTCCGTGGCATCAGCGAGTTGGAGCGGGCGGTTGGCACCTACCTGGGGCATTCCGACTGGTATACCGTCACCCAGAAACAGATCGACGCCTTCGCCGAGGCCAGCGGTGACTTCCAGTGGATCCATGTCGACCCCGGCAAGGCGGCACAGGGACCGTTCGGTGCCACCGTCGCCCACGGCTTCCTGACTCTTTCGCTGGTACCCCTGCTAACCAGGCAGATTTACCGGGTCGAGGGAGTGAAGATGAGCGTCAACTACGGCGCCGACAAGCTTCGCTTCCCATCGCCGCTCCCCGTGAACTCGAAGGTGCGGGCCGGTGTCGAGCTTCTCTCTGTAGAGGCAGGGAACGGTGGGTATCGAGTAGCTGCCCGGGTAACTGTCGAGCGTGAAGGCAGCAACAAACCCGCCTGCGTAGTCGAGGCGCTCAGTCTTGTACTGCCCTGACGAGGGTGAATTCGGGTGATGCGGCAGCGCTCGCCCGATCTATGCAATTTCAGATCGTGGCCCTCAACTGTTCAGGATCGAAGGTGTGTAGCCTCCGCGGATGCAAAGGTCGGAGCCGGAAATGCGAGTGCGGCAGGTCCGGGTAGTCCGGCACAGGTGGTCGGCCGTTCCCGGAGTGCGGTGCGCAGGCGGGCTTGGCGGTGGCCGGGTGCGCGGTCGCGGTGTGCGTGACGCCGACGACCTAGACCAGGCCGCGGTCGGTCAGGCCTTGGCGGAACAGCGCGCAGTTTCCGTAGTCGGCGTCGGCGAGTACCGGCCGGGCGGGCACATCCCAGCCAAGGATCTCGTCGAGCATGTCCAACGCGAGGCGCCACTTCTCCCGGTGCCGCGCAACGTCGGGGATCCCCGCTCGGGCACGGCGAGCCCGCACTGCGGCGGCCTCGGCCGGGTCGGCGACTCCGGTGTCGTCCCAGCTCGCGGGCAGGAACAGTCGCCAGTCCAACGCCGCGGACGCCCAGTCCGTGACCGCGTACATGGACACCCTGACCTGGCAGTTCCCCAATCTTCGCCCCCGGGGACGCCGGGCCGCCCTTGGCGAAGCCGGTGTCGTCGAAGACCAGCGCCTCGGGCTGGACGAACTCGACCGCCCAACCGGCCAGGCGGCGGCGGACCTCGTTGTACTCGCAGGTCGAGTTCCGCAGGAACTGCTGCAACCCCCGATGACCGACCCCAAGCCGCAGCGCCATCGGCTGCAGGCTCTTCCGCCTCCCGCCGACCATCAGCCCACGGACGTACGACTCACGCTTCGCCCGCTGGCCCCTGCGCGGCAGATCCGCCAGCATCCGCGCCGTGAGCTCCTCCACCAGTGGACGCCCCTCCTCCTCCGGTGCCTCACCCAGCAGCGGTCCAGACTCGGATCCGCACCTCGAAACCAGTCGATCAAAAATCTAACAAAGTCCTAGTGGGCGCCGTTTCGGCTCTCGTTAATGTATGTCGTGAACGGCCCGAACACTCGACCCGCGCGGAGGAAGGGATCCACCTCAATGAACGAATGGAGGCCGCCCGAATTAACAGGCGGAGCCGACCGGAGCCATCTTCAGCTGATACCGTCCTTCGTGTTTCGTGTGGTACAGCTCCGCTTCAGCCAGATCGGCAATCCGTGACGCCACATCGTTCGGTGCCGGGACCACTGCCCTGAGGTCGATACTCACGGTAACGATCCCATTGATGCCGAACGGGAGGGTCTCGGTCATGTCCGGTGTCCGGAATTCGTAGGGTGAACTCCTCACCTCCGTAACGAACGGCCAGATCGGCGGTACAGATCCTTGCGGTCACGCACGCAGCGACCTGTTTGATACATCGGTAGCCGGCGGCCTGTCCGAACGGGTCGTTGTACTGCTTGAAGTGGTCTGTGTCGATCATCATAAACGCGATGAATATCGCCTGTTTCTGGGCCTGTCGTCCCTGGCCGAGGGCCTTTTAAGACGTCTTCTAATGGCCAGTCGGGTCAGCTGATCCGTCTCTGAGAGTCGTTCACGCGTCATTTAGCGGCGGCCGGCGCCTCGGTTCTCTGGGCGACCTGGCATTCGAGTAATGCATACATGACGTGCGGACCTCGGGCCTCCGCGCAATGTCTGCGCGATCCCCGTCAGTCTCGGATGGCCTCGGCGTGCCTGCGACCGGCGTTCAAAGGCTCTGGGCCGGCATCGAGGAGCCACGGCAACACCGAGCCTCCGTTGAGGGGCCGGATCACGTGGTCAGCGCGTCAAAATCCAGATTGCGGAACGCGTTCTCGATGAAGCGGGCTGCGAGATGTTGGGCAGCCTTCAGGTCGCCGCCGTGGTCGATGGTGTGCTCGCAGACCTGGAGGGTGACGCCGACACAGGCAGCGGCAAGTGTGTGAGCGTTCGCTCCGAGGCTGGGTCCGAAAGTCTCTTGTCGGCGCGTGATGAGGGCGGTGAGTTGCTGGGTCACGCCGTTGACGACCTCCTTCCGTAGCGTAGCCGGCCGATCGCCGGTCCGGTCGCCCCGGAAGAGCAGATCGAAGCCCTCGGCCCGCTCTGCCGCGAAACGGAAGAGCGGATCGGTGCCCACTGCTGCCAGTTCGGTGAGGGGGAGGCTGCTGCCCTGCTCGTAGGCGTCAGCGACCCAGTCCCAAAAGATCGTGGCTTCGCGTCGGACGACGTGCAGGTAGATCTGCTCCTTGTTACCGAGCCGAGCGTAGAGAGTCGGCTTGGTCGTCCCGGCCCGCCGTGCGATGTCCGCAACCTGCGCGGATGAGTAACCCTCTGCATGGAAGACAGCACGCGCCGCGTCGAGGAGGTCATCTTCGTCGAATCGGCGACCGCTGAGACTGCTGACTGAGTACGCGGACACCTTGAGGAGTCTACGAAGATAGAGCCTTGACTCCAAGTAAAGACATGGATAGCTTCACTCGGCGTTAACACATGTCGCTGCGGCCGCGCGACCCTGACCACCTCCGACGGGCCTACGACCTCCTCTGGAGACACCGTGCAACGACGCCGATTCCGCTTACTCTCCCTACTTGCGGCCCCTCTCTGCTTACTGTCCGCACTCACGGTGGTTGCCGCTCCCGCCGGCGCGGCGCCGCCTCCATACTCCTCGGCCACCCGGTACGTGGCGATGGGTGACTCCTACTCCTCCGGCCTCGGAGGCTCAGGGGTAAGCCTTGACTGTGGCCGCAGCCCGCAGGGGTACCCGACACTGTGGGCCAACGCTCACGGCATCACGACCTTCACTGACGTCACCTGCGCTGGGGCGGTGACTGAGGACGTGCTTGCCAACCAGGTTTCGGGGCTGAGTGCGCAGACTGACGTTGCCACCATCACGATCGGTGGCAACGACGTCGGGCTGGGATCACTGGTGTCGAACTGCCTACTAGCCACCGACCAGGGCTGTGCCCAGGCGGTCCAGCAGTTCCAGGCCAGCCTGCCGGCCCTCAACGCCAAGCTCGACACCACCTACGCGGCGATCCGCCAGGCGGCTCCTACCGCGCAGGTCTACGTGCTCGGGTACCCGCATTTGTTCGAGACGACCTGGACATGCTTCGAGTTCCCTGCTCTCAGCCAGCCGAAGCGTGTGGTGATCAACCAGGGTACCGACGCGCTCAACAGCAGCATCGCCCAGCGCGCGACGCAGGCCGGCTTCCAGTTCGTCGACGCCCAGGCGAAGTTCAACGGGCACGCCCGCTGCTCGGTCAACCCGTGGATCTTGCCCGTTTTCAGTCTCCCTGCTCCGCTGCACCCCAACGCGGACGGATACCGGTACGGCTATCAAGCGGCGCTTACCGCAGCTACCGGCTGATCTGAACCCCTATCTGCCCACGTAATCATAGAGAGCCGAGTAAGGCGGTAGGCGACCCCACGTCGACAATCAACCTATTCGGCTGATCTGACTGAAATATGCGATTGCCATCAGCTGGGAGGTGAACGGGTGCGGCTGCAGCTAGGCGGAGATCAATACTGCTCCTCGACCAGTGGTAAATTTCAACCGGAACGGCGGCACGGTGGTCGCAGAGAAGGTCACCTGTGTCGAGCGGCCCGGTCTGTACTTCTGGTGGACAGTTCCTGGCTGCTGCCGCACCACTTTACGTCCGGCTGTATCGACCGTGAAGGGGCGGCCGGTGTACCGGGCTTCGTTGCCGCAGGTCGTTCCAAACCATCAATGTGGACGCCGGAGAAAAAGGGCCAATACTTCTGCATCCGAGTATCTGGTGCACCGGGTCCGTGCCGCGCGAGCACGGTGTCAGAGCTAGGCCCGCTTCGTCGATCGAACTCCGGTTTGAGTCTTGACCCGACTCTTTTGCCAGCGCCCATCTCCATCCAGGCTGCAAGTCGCCAGAAACCAGCGGCGAGAGCGACAACAAGAGCTGTGAAACGGATCGCGAGGCCTCATGGTTCCAGGGCTTATCCCGGGCTCATCCGGCCTCTGATCCGGCCGAGGTTCCCATATGAATCCTCGCCCGGTACCGCTAGGAAAGTTTGTACCTTCGGCGTTCAAGAATTTTTCCAACAGGCGCATTTGGTCGGATGGATCTCGCTTGAATCCCCGGGCCCAGATGAGGTGCTGGCCCGCGGAACGGTTCGGGTTAAGGGGAATGACACGATGTTCAGATGGAAGTCGATAGTAGGCGCGGCGGCAGTTCTCGCTCTCGCAGTGACCGGCTGCTCCGGGGCAGGAGAAGCGACCGGCTCGAAAGGTGGCGGAGCGGCGACGCTGATCACCGTCGCCGCTCCGGGCTCGCTTGATCCTGCCGCAGCCTCGATGGGCCCGATGGCGGCCTACTACGAGGCGGTATACGACACGCTGCTTCGTTTGGACTCGGCGGGAAAGCTGCAGCCGTGGCTCGCGACGAAATGGACCTACGACGACAAGCGAACCAAACTGACCCTCACGCTGCGCGATGACGTGACCTTCACGGACGGGAGCGTACTCACCGCGGACGTCGTAGTCGCGAATCTTGAGAGGTTCAAGGCCGGAACCGCGCAGAACGCCGGCCGGCTGGCAGTTGTCGCGGCTGTCGAGGCGGCTGATGACAAGACAGTAGTCATCACACTGTCGCAGCCCGAGCCCAACTTTCTCTTCTACCTGGCATCGGACGCCGGACTGACCGCTTCAGGCAAGGCGCTTGCAGATCCTGACCTCGCGACCGACCCGGTCGGATCCGGTGCGTACGTGCTGGACAAGTCGGGGACAGTAATCGGTTCCACGTATCATTACACCAAGAACCCTAACTACTGGAACCCAGATGTCCAGCATTTTGACGAGCTGACCGTGAAGGCGTTGCAGAATGTTGGCAGTATCGCGAACGCGGTCACTGCGGGTGAGGCGGACATCGTGCAGCTTCCCAAGGAAGCGGTCAGCCCCGCAAGAAGCGCCGGTTGGACAATCAACGAGATCCACTCCGGAGGTTTTACCGGACTCATGTTCTTCGATCGGAACGGCGAGGTCTCGGAGCCGCTTGGGAAGGAGAAGGTCCGGCAGGCGATCAACTATGCGTTGGACCGTCCGGCGCTGATAAAGGCCCTCAATGCGGGTGTCGGTAGTCCTACCACACAGATCTTTCCGACGGCCGGCCGTGCTTACGACGCCGAACTGGACAGGGCCTATCCCCACGACCCTGCAAAGGCGAAGAAGCTGCTGAGCGAGGCCGGATACCCCGACGGTGTCACGATCACCCTTCCGGACTTCGGTAACCGGGACAACTATGCGATCCTTGTGCAGATGCTCGGCGAGGCGGACATCAAGGTCGAGTGGAGCGAGAGCCAGCTGCAGAACTCGATCACGGACATCCTGTCCAAGAAGTTCTCGGCGGTGTACTTCGCGCTGGGCGACGCTACTGACTGGGGAACCGTCCAGCAGGTGATCACGCCGAACGCCGCCTTCAATCCGTTCAAGACGAAGGATCCGGCGCTGGATGAACTCATCCAGCAGCTGCAGGCCGGCGATGAGGCCACTCAGGCAGAAGCGGGGCGCAAGATCAACAAGTATGTCGTGGAGCATGCGTGGTTCGCGCCGATTCAGGGCAGCTTTTCCCTTATCGGCTCAAGTCCTGATGTATCTGTCACCCCGCCGACGATGACGACGTATCCCTCGATCTTTGATATCCAGCCCAAGTAGTACCATCCCGCCGGGGCCGGTACTGGGCCGGCCCTGGCCGACAGGGACTTGGACGGCATTATGATCAGATACATCACCGGGCGGACACTCTCCGGCATCATGCTGGTGGCTGTCGTCGCGTTCGGCACATTTGCGATGCTTTACGGCTCCAGTGGAGATATTGCTCGCCGCCTCCTCGGTGAATCCGCAACTCCTGAGACGGTGGCGCGGAAGTCCGAGGAGCTGGGACTGAACCGGCCTCTCTGGGAGCAATTCTGGGAATGGGTTTCGTCTGCGGTCACGGGTGATCTTGGCCGCTCGTGGGTGAATGGTCAGCGCGTTTCGGATGCCATCGAAAGCCGTCTTCCTGTCACTTTGTCCCTTGTCGTTCTAACGGTCGCGCTCACAGCGATCATCGCGATTTTTTTAGGTATGCTCGCGGCCTATCGTGGGGGTTGGGTGGACTCGCTGATCCAGATCCTCAGCGTGGTCGCGCTCGCGATCCCGGGTTTCCTTATCGCGCTCTGGCTGGTGCTAATCTTTGCGGTGGGTCTTGGCTGGTTCCACGCGACCGGGTACACACCGATGACCCAGTCTTTCAGCGGCTGGCTCGCGTCCGTGATTCTGCCGGTCATAGCGCTCGCGATCGGCGCCATCGCCGGCGTCGCCCAGCAGATCCGGGGCTCGATTCTCGACACGATCGATCGGGACTATGTACGGACCCTGCGTAGCCGTGGACTCCCGATGAACCACGTGCTTTATCGCCACGTGCTCAGAAATGCTAGCGGGCCCGCGCTTACGATCCTCGGCCTGCAGTTCATCGGATTAATTGCCGGCGCCGTCTTCGTCGAACAGATATTCGCGCTTCCCGGGATCGGTCAGCTGGCTATCAACGCAACCCTGTCCACCGATGTCCCGGTGGTAATGGGTGTGGTGGTGGTCATCGCCGTAGTCGTCGTCGTTGGCAACCTGCTCATCGACCTCGCACAAGGTGCGCTCAACCCGAGAGCGCGCCGATGACTGAGATCGTCGCTCCCACCTCAGTGGATGCGCAGCCGGTATTGTTCCGTCGGCTTCTTCGGCGCCCGCTGAGCGCGGTGGCCATCGGGCTCCTCGCGCTCATAGGCCTCGTCGTCGTGCTAGGGCAGTGGATCACTCCCTACGACCCGTCGCTGACGTCGATTGATGACATCCTCGCGTCACCGAGTGCAGCGCACCTGCTGGGTACCGACGGCCAAGGTCGTGACGCGCTCTCCCGGGTCATCGCCGGAGCGCCGCTGACGATCGGGTCAGGCCTGTTCACTCTGGTGACTGCCGTCGTCTTCGGTGTCGGTGCCGGCCTCGTCGCCGGGTACTACGGGGGCTGGCTCGATGCGGTGCTGTGCTGGGTTGTAGGCATGCTGATGGCGTTGCCTGGCATGGTGATGATCGTCGCGGCCCGCGCGATCCTCGGGCCCTCGATGCTATCGATGATGTTCCTGCTGGGGCTCTTCATCTCCCCGGTGTTCTTCCGGATTGTCTACGGAGCTGTCCGTGCTGTACGGGTGGAGCTCTACGTCGACGCTGCGCGCGTCTCGGGGCTCAGCGACGCCCGGATAATCGGCCGTCACGTGCTGTCGGCAGTGCGTGCGCCGATCATCGTCCAGGCGGCGCTTGTCGCCGGGATGTCAGTCGCATTGCTCGCGGGTCTCGAGTTTCTCGGGCTCGGAAACCCGAACAAGCCCACCTGGGGATCGCTCCTCTCCGCGGGCTTCCAACAGGTCTACACCGCCCCATGGCTTGTAGTCGGCCCCGCGATCGCGCTGGGGATCACGGGCATCACATTCGTCCTGCTCGGTAACGGACTTCGGGATGAGCTCGAGCGCACGGCGTCTCCACGCCGCAACAAGCGGCGCACTATGGCGGTCACCAAACAGGCCGTCACAGCTGCGGAGACACCGACTCCAGCCAGTGCCGACGACCTCGACTCAGCTCTCGATGAGAAGGCCGAGAACAGTGCACTCGTCATTCACGAGGAGCCAGAACCTCAGGATGCGAGCGCAGTCCTTAGAATGAGCGACCTCAGGGTCGCTTACAGCCGGCCCGACGGATCCGAGATCGAAGTGGTGCACGGTGTCTCGCTCGAGCTACGTAAGGGAGAGATCCACGGACTGATTGGCGAGTCCGGTTCCGGTAAGACTCAAACCGCGCTATCGATCATTGGTCTACTGCCTCGTGGCGGGCGCGTCACCTCCGGTGAGATAATTTTTGACGACGTGCAACTGGAGGGGGCGGACGACCGAACGCTTTCTAGCATTCGCGGCCAGCGGATCGGTTACATCCCACAGGAGCCGATGAGTAATCTGGACCCTTCCTTCACCGTGGGTAGCCAGCTCGTGCACCCGCTCAGGCTCCGGATGGGCATAGGAAGACGCGAGGCTAGGGACCGCGCGCTCGGATTGCTGGAGCGCGTCGGTATTCCCAACCCGGTACGGACCTTTGACAGCTATCCCTTCGAGCTGTCGGGCGGCATGGCGCAGCGAATTCTCATAGCTGGCGCGGTTTCCATGGATCCGGACGTTCTTATCGCAGATGAGCCCACCACCGCGCTCGACGTCACCGTTCAGGCCGAAGTGCTGGATCTCCTGCGTGACCTGCAGGAGGAACGTAACCTGACGATGCTCCTCGTCACGCACAATGTTGGCGTCGTTGCCGACCTCTGTAATCGTGTCACGGTCATGCGGCACGGCGTGTTCGTTGAGTCTGGACCTGTACGCGAGGTACTGACGGCCGCACGGCAGCCGTACACGAAATCGCTGCTGGAAGCCCTCCTGGAAGACACCCCACCGCGCTCAGCCCGGAAAGATGCCCAAGGCGGCGAAGTATGAGTTCGATCCTTGAAGCCCGCGACGTAGTGGTTTCCTATCGCGGCAAGGGCTTCCGCGCAGCGTCGTTGCTGGCGCTGCGCGGCGTGTCCATAGAGCTCCGTTCTGGCGAGACCCTCGGCCTTGTCGGTGAATCCGGCTCGGGTAAGACCACGCTCGGCCGCGCAATACTCGGGCTCGCACCGGTGACAGGCGGAAGCATCACTTACGACGGGAGGGAGATCACGGATCTGCGCCGTCGGGACCGACGCTTGCTCGGCCGCGAGATCCAGGCCGTCTTCCAGGATCCATATTCCTCGCTCAGCCCGTCAATGACAATCGAGAGCATCCTGTCCGAGCCACTGACGGCTACCGGGATGCCGAAGCGGGTGGCCCGGGAGAAGATCGCGAATCTGCTCGATCGCGTCGGGCTTCCCAGCAGCGCACGCTCGAGGCTGCCTCGAGAGTTCTCCGGAGGCCAGCGACAACGGATCGCAATCGCCAGAGCCCTAGCGCTCAACCCACGCGTCATCGTCTGCGACGAACCGGTGTCGGCCCTGGACCTGTCGACCCAGGCGCGTGTGCTCGATCTGTTTATCGAGATCCAGGAACGCACCGGCGTTGCCTATCTCTTCGTATCGCACGACCTTTCTGTTGTAAGGCACATCAGCCATCGAGTTGCGGTGATGTATCGCGGCGAGATCGTCGAGGTCGGCGACGGAGATCAGGTCACGGCACGACCGGCACATCCCTACACGCAGCGGTTGTTCCTCGCGGCGCCAGTATCGGACCCGGACGCACAGCGTGAACGGCGTGCCCAGCGGCGTGAGCTCGTGGCCCTTGACGCTGGTCTAGAACCGTAAGGACTCAGTTGATCACTCCCATGCTTGACAATGTGCAGATGGTCACCGCGGCGGACGAGTTTCAGGCCTTCGTTCTCAGTGTCGAGACCCGTCTCGACGCCACGGAGCCGATCAGGAGAGCCGTCCTGCGAGGCACCCGCCCACGGCGTCTTCGAAGCTCGTACTGACGGCAAGGCGGTGAGCGCAGGTGTGCTGGCGCCGGGTTGGGTACTCCAGGATCCGCCGCTTCCCGGCCGAGGCCTGGACTGGGCGAAGGGTGCACTTGAGACACGGTCCGGACGGGTCGAGTGCGTCTGGCGACGCAATCGCGACCAGACTGTCACGGTCCACTGTGCCGTTCTCGAGGGCCTCGCTGCGGAGCTACACCTACCTGACGGAAGTGCCCGGATGCTTGAGGGAGGCTCCTACGAGATCTCGCTCAGAGAGGACCCACAGAGGTGACTGAAACCACGGAGAACCAGGAACAGCATACAATCACGCTGACGACAGAACAGATGGTGACGCTTCTGTCGGGACGAGACACGTGGTCGACGCAGCCAGTAGAAAGCGCCGGTATCCGCTCAGTCCGGCTTTCGGACGGGCCACACGGCTTGCGTGTTCAGGAAGAGGGCGGCGACCCCCTGGGATTCCTGCCAAGCCTGCCCGCGACCTGTTTTCCCCCTGCGGTTGCGCTTGGATCAAGCTGGGATCCTGGGGTCGTCGCGAAGGTCGGTGAGGCCCTCGGACGGGAGGCTCAGGCTGCTGGCATCGATATCATACTAGGGCCCGGGGTGAACATCAAGAGGTCCCCTTTGTGTGGGCGAAACTTCGAGTATCTATCGGAAGATCCTTTGCTCTCAGGTGTTCTCGGTGCCGCCTACGTGAAGGGCGTCCAGAGTACGGGAGTCGGTGCGTCGGTGAAACATTTCGCTGCCAACAACCAGGAAACCGACCGCATGCGGGTCAGCGCGGATGTGGATGAACGGACGCTCCGTGAGATCTACCTCCCGGCATTCGAGCGGGTGGTCAAAGAGGCAGAGCCCGCGACGGTAATGTGTGCCTACAACAAGATAAACGGGGTTTACGGTTCGGAGAACCGCTGGCTGCTGACCGAAGTCCTCCGCCGTCAGTGGGGCTTCACCGGTGCCGTGGTGTCGGACTGGGGTGCCGTTCACGACCCGGCAGCGGCGGTGCGCGCCGGGGTGGATCTCGAAATGCCTGGGACCAGGGGACGAAGCGTCCGCGAACTGATGGCAGCCGTCGTGGCAGGTGAGCTCGACGAGGCGGTGGTCAGTGAGAGTGCCGAGCGAGTGCGCCGGCTCGGCAGATACGGCCTGGGCGAGACGAATGCTGTCGATCCAGATGCTCATCATGCGATCGCACGGGAAGCGGCTGCGGCCTGCACCGTTCTTCTGAAGAACGAGGATGTCCTGCCCCTTTCTCCCGATGCTCGGATCGTGGTCATCGGCGAGTTCGCCAGAACTCCGCGCTTCCAGGGTGGGGGCAGCTCGCATGTCAACGCCACCCGGATCGACTCGTTCCTGGGCGCGGCCGAAGAGCACGCCCGCGGTCCGATCGAGTTCGCGGCAGGCTATGACGTTGATGGGGATGGTGACCCCCGACCCCTGCGGGAGGCCGCGGTGACCGCGGCCGCCGCGTGCGAGGTCGCAGTCATTTTCGTCGGACTCGGTGAGGCGGATGAGTCGGAAGGCTTCGATCGCACCTCCATCGACCTTCCGGAAGCGCAGACTGCGCTCATCCGGGCGGTGAGCACGGTTTCCGCGAAGACGGTGGTCGTGCTGTCGCACGGTGGGGTAGTGGGGCTCGAAGGATGGCACGACGATGTCGACGCGATCGTCGACGGGTTTCTTCTCGGTCAGGCTGGGGGCAGCGCTCTCGCGGAGATTATCTACGGCGTCGTGAACCCTTCCGGCAAGCTTGCGGAAACTATTCCGATGCGGCTCGAGGACACGGCCGCATTCACCAATTTTCCGGGTGAGCAAGGCCATGTAGTCTACGGTGAACGACTTCTTGTTGGATACCGGTCCGTCGCGACGACCGGGGTTGCTGTTCGCTATCCGTTCGGTCATGGCCTGAGCTACACGACTTTCCGTGTCCGACGCTTCCAGGTCTCGGTTACCGGCTCCGACCGGGTCACGGTGTCCGTCGCAGTCGAAAACGTGGGTGACCGCGACGGTGCACATGTCATTCAGATCTACGTGGATGCGTCCTCCCGCGGGTTTGTGCAGCGGCCGGCCCGCGAGCTGCGTGCGTTCGCGAAGGTCTTCATTCCGGCGGGTCGGTCTGCCGACCTCGAGCTGGCGCTCGATCGGAGGGCCTTCGCCTACTGGGACACCGAGCTCTCGGACTGGTGTGTGACACCAGGTGAGTACCGAGTGATTCTTGGCCGTGACGCGCTCACCTCGGATGCGGAGGAAACCGTGATTCTCGGCGGCGACCATATTGTCCGCGAACTCACCCTGCGGTCGACGGTGCAGGAGTGGTTCGATCATCCGGTCGTGGGGCCGATCCTACTCGAAACGCTGGAGTCCAAACTGTTGTTCGGTCTCGCCCAGCCGGGCACACTACGTGTGCTCGGATCGCTTCCGATGCAGAAGATTGTCAATCTCGTTGGCGAGGGGATTCCGCCCGGGGCCATCGAGTCATTGATGGCGATGACCGTGCACTCGGAAAAGTAGGAAGATACGATGAGTGACCCGTATTTCGACCGCATCCGGGCTCTTCACATGGAACTTGAGGCCGTCCGCCCGGACGCACAGCAGCCAGGCGACCCGGAGTTGATAGCACGGCTGATGCGGCCGCGGCCCACGGAAGCCGGCTATGCGGCGCCGGCCGCGGAGGTCAGCGAGGTCACCATAAGGGTGGCCTCAGACGCGTTCAGGATCCGGATCTATCGGCCTTACACCGCTGGGGCCGACCGGCCGCTACTCGTCTGGAGCCATGGCGGGGCGTTCCTCGGCGGCGACCTTGACATGCCCGAGGCAGATGCCGTCGCACGTGAGCTGACTGCTCGGGCAGACGCCGTGGTCGTCTCAGTGGACTACCGCCTGTGTGTCGAGGGCGTGCACTACCCGGCGCCCAACGACGACGTGGTCACGGCGTTCGGCTGGGCAGTTCAGCACGCGGAAGCGTTGGGAGCGGACCCCGCCCGGGTCAGCATCGGCGGCGCGAGCGCCGGTGCGTGCCTGGCTGCTGGAGCCGCGCTTCGCCTACGCGACGCCGGTGAGGCCCAAGCCGCCTCCGTGATCCTTGCCTACCCGGTAGTTCATCCCGTGCTTCCGATGCCGTCCACCGAGCTTGCGGAGAAGCTGGCCTCTCTCACTCCCGCGATGGCCTTCGCTCCCGAGATTTTCACCCCTGTGCTCGAGAACTACCTGGGATCGCCGGCCGACGAGGCGGCGGCCTACGCGACGCCCGGAGTGTTGGCGGCTGATCTCCTCGGGCTGCCACCGACACTCATCTTCAACTGTGAGTACGACGGGCTACGCGCCTCCGGAGAGAAGTTCGCCGAGCAGCTCCGTGCTGCAGGTGTCGAGGTGGTCTCAGAAACCGTGCCAGCTGTGCTTCATGGACATCTGAACCGACCGGGCCTGCCGGAGGCCGACGAGACCCTCACTCGCATGAGTGAATGGATCACCACCCATCGTCACGCGCCTACGGTGACCCGCTGATGCGAGTCGAGCGTCTCCGCACACTCCACCGGATCGAGCCGGTCGGCATCGACCAGGTCCCCGAGTTCTCATGGTGCATCTCCAGCCCCGAGCGTGACACCCTGCAGACCTCGTACCGGATCACGGTCGAGGACGGTGATCGCACAGTGTGGGACACCGGGCTCGTCGCCAGCGAATCACAGTCGTTCGTCGAATACTCAGGCAGCCCTCTTCGCAGCCGGACCCGCTATCGCTGGGCGGTCACGGTCGAGGACAACCATGGCAACACTGATACGGCCTCCGCGGGTTTCGAGACGGCCTTCCTCGACACGGCCTGGACTGCGAGGTGGGTGGAGAGCACGATCCCACGGCCCGCAGCTGAGAGCTGGGGGCACGGGACACAGCCGCCCGCCGTCGAGTTCCTCAGGAACTTCGCGGTTCACCACCCAATTCGATCCGCCCGCCTCTACGCCACGGCACTCGGCGTCTACCGCTTGACCCTCAACGGGCTCCGTCCCGATGACCGTGAACTCGCCCCCGAGTTCTCGGTCTATCGGAGGAGGCTCTACTACCAGACCTACGACGTCACCGCCCAGCTGCGGGAGGGGGCGAACACCCTATCGATGTACGTCGGTGACGGATGGTATTTCTGCCCGGTGACGCGTCCGCTCTCGTACGAGCTTCGCGAACTTCCAGCGGTTCTTTTCCAGCTGGAACTCGAATACGAGAATAATCTGACGGAGACGGTCTTCTCGGATGGCAGCGAGATCTGCCGAACCGGCCCGGTGCGGTCGTCGGACCTGTACTGGGGCGAGCGGTTTGACGCGAGGGCTTCGTTCGATGATCCGCGACCGGTCAAGATAGTCGATCTTGGCTACGGCAATCTCGTGGCTCAGCCGATCGATCCGGTCCGGCCGGTGGCGCTCGTTCCCGCTGTGGTGACCTATACGTCCCCGGAAGGGGATCTCATCGTCGACTTCGGTCAGATCGTGGCCGGCCGGTCTCGTGTGAAGATCGACGCGCCGCCGGGCACCGAGATCACCCTCGAGCACTTCGAGGTGACCACCGCCGACGGCGGTTACTTCAACTCGATGATCGCGGGTCAGAAGGATGTATACGTCTCGGACGGCGCCCGTCGCGAGTACGAGCCCCTGTTTACGTTCCACGGCTTCCGGTACATCCGCGTGTCGGGTCTTCCGTCGGTGAGCAAGGACGACTTCACGGCCGTCGTTCTCACGACACCAAAGGAGTGTACCGGCACCTTCGAGAGCTCGGATCCACGCCTCAACCGGCTCCACGAGAACATTCTCTGGTCACAGCGGAACAACATGATGTCGATCCCCACCGACTGTCCGACACGGGAGAAGGCGGGCTTCACTGGCGACATCCAGATATATGTTCCCGCAGCCTTCGTCAACGAAGACATGACTTCGTTTCTGTCTGCCTGGCTGCGAAATCTCTCGGCTGAGCAGCGCGCGGACGGTGTCGTACCGATGACCGTTCCGTTCACGAATCTCTACGAGCGCCTCTCGCTCCGTACCAGCGAGCAGTTCGGCGGCGAGGGCGTGACTGGAATTGCAGGATGGAGCGACGCAGCGGTCATTGTTCCCTGGGAGATGTATCGTGCGACCGGGAACACCCTTGTGCTGCGCGAGGCATTTTCCTCGATGAAGTCATGGTGTGACAGCATAATCGCCACAGCGCGGAACCGGCGCGGCCCTGGCGGCCTCCCCGAAGAGCTCGACCGCTATCTCTGGAACACTGGTTTTCACTTCGGCGAATGGCTCATCCCGAGTAGGAAGCAGGAGGAGGGCGACTTCGAGGTCACGAGAGAGTCTAGTGCGTACGTAGCGCCATTCTTCGGCTATCGGTCCGTTCGCCTCCTCGCCGATGTCGCGGACGTGCTTGGCCGCGTTGACGACCGTGACTTCTATGCTGCGCAGGCGGCCAGGATGAAGGACGCGATCCAGCAGGTTTTCATGACCGGTGACGAGCTTCCGACGGAACTTATGGGTGGCTACGTCCTCGCCTTCGCGTTCGACCTCGTTCCTGCTGACCGCAGGGACCCCTACGCTGCCAAGCTGGTCCAGCTGATCGAGGAGAACGGCGGCCTCCTCGACACGGGCTTTCTCACCACGCCGTATTTGCTGGACGTCCTTGTGGAGATCGGTCGGGCCGATCTCGCGGTCGAGCTGCTCTGGGAGACCCGGCAGCCATCGTGGCTGTACCAGGTCGACATGGGTGCGACGGCTATCTGGGAGAGCTGGGACGCGATGTCCCTCGATGGCACGCCGGCAATCTCCAGCTTCGACCACTACGCGTTCGGGTGCGTCGATGACTGGATCTGCAGAGAGGTAGCGGGGATTCAGGCGACAATCGCAGGATACAAGCATACCGTTATCGCCCCGCGCACCGACACGCGCCTGACCTCATGCGCGCGGACCCTTCTGACCGAGTTCGGGGAACTTGCTGTGCGGTGGACAGGGGATCGGTTGGAAATCACGGTGCCGTGCAACACAACCGCGACCGTTCTCTGGAACGGGCAGAGACATGAGATCGGCAGCGGCCGATATAGCTTCTAAGTGGCTGTCGCGAAGACAGATGTCCCACAGGCCCCGAGCGGGGCGCTCCTCCGGGTAACCTCGCCAACCCTCCACCGCGAAGGACAATGTGACGATGAGCTTCGAAGAGCTCGACCAACTGATCGCAGGGCTTGTGTCAGACGGCCAGCTTGCGGATGGGCAGTACGCGTTCGGCCGTGATGGTCTCATCGTCACCGCCCAGGCGTTCGGCGAGGCCACGCTCGACAGCCGCTTCTGCATCTTCTCCTCGACCAAGCCCATCTTTGCCTCGTTGGTGTGGCGTCTGCTTGACAACGGCAAGTTGGACCTCCAGACAAAGATCGCAGAAGTCTGGCCGGAGTTCGGTGCTCACGGGAAGGACCGGATCACGATCGAGGACCTACTCGTCTTCACCGCAGGCATCCCAAGCCCCATGATTCCGCGTGACGCCGTGGGCACACGCGAGGGCCGTGCTCGGCACATGGAGCAGTGGGAGGTTGAGTGGGAGCCGGGCACCCGGTACGAGTACCACCCTTTCTCGGCAGGCTGGGTCCTCGGCGAAGTCGTGGCCCGGGTGACCGGGCTGGATCACGGCACGGCGCTCCGAGAGCTCGTTCTCGATCCGCTAGGAATCGCTCGCCTCGAACTCGGTGTCTCCGGTGATCGGATCGGCGAAATCCGGCCCGTCCGGTATATCCGGTCAGCCCCGTTCGACATCCTCGAGGCCCTGACGGGCGAGCCATCTACCGCGGAGTCCGAGGAAAAGGTGCTGTTCGACATCCGCTCCTTCGCGAACGACCCTGTCGTGATCGGGGCGGGAGCGCCCGGAGGAGGTGCGATCTCGGATGCAGCATCCGTGGCGCTCTTCTATCAGGCGCTGCTGCACAACCCCGAACGGCTGTGGAGCCGGGAGATTCTCGCCGACGCCACTGCCAACATCCGGAACCGGATGCCGGATCCACTTCGTCTCGGAGCGCCGGCGAACCGCACGATAGGACTTCTCGTCGCGACCGAAGAGAATCCCAGGCTGAGTATCCCGGAGCACCACATCGACTTGGAGATGCATCCGTTCGGTCCCGCGGTGTCGCCGTCGACCTTCGGGCATGGCGGTGGAGGTGGGCAGATCGCGTTCGCGGATCCGGAGACCGGGGTTTCCTTCTGTTTCCTATCCAATGTTATCGATCGTGATGCATTTGCGGCATTTAACAACCAGCAGGACATCGTTGCGGCGGCTGTCTCCGCGATGACATGACGAGGTTGGGGGAAATGGTACTTCGGCGAAGGAGAGGCGGTTGCCAGGAACGCGTGAGCTCGGCTCGACGTGGAAAATGGCTGCCGGTTCTAGGGGTAGGTTTACTCTTGGTCGGAGCAGTCGGCTGCGCCGTCGGTGGTCCCCGAGGACAAGAGGCTATCAGTGCATGCGACGCGCCGGGTGTGGCGCCAGATGAAATTCGAATCGGGCTCATGTACTCCGATACCGGTACGTCCTCTACGGCCTTCGGTATGGCTCGGGCTGGCGTCGACGCACGTATAGGCCTGGCCAACGAGGAGGGGGGAGTACACGGGCGCAAGGTGGTGTACGAGTGGCGGGACGATCAGATGTCTCTTGATGTCAGCAAGCGCGCCGTCGCGGACCTCGTTGAGAATGTCGGCGTCTCGGGTCTGGTGACGAGCAGCTTCCTCGCGGGCGCATCGGCATCGTATCTGGAGGACCGGAAGGTCCCGGTGACCGGTCTGTACGTGGACTCGAAAGTATCGGTGGGCGGCAGGAAGTTCACCGCGGTTGATCTGGTGGCAACGATGGCTGACGCCTGGAGCCAGTATATTCAGAAGTTCCATAGCAAAAGGGTCCTGGTTGTCGTTTCCGACGGTCTGTCGCCCGCGAGCTCATTCGGGGACTATCTTCGCCAGGCGCTGAGTGGGGCTGGTATCGCCACCATCGGAACCGAGGTCTATGCATCTGCGGTGGGAAGTCCTGACCAGGTTGCACAGAGAGCTGTCGCGCTGAATGCGGACGCCGTGATCTTTCTATCGGACCCGGAAGTATCTGTTGATGTCATGAGGTCTTTGCGTCGGATGGGGGCTCCCGTCAAGGTCGCGCTGTCCTTCTGGGGGTACGACGGGAATCTGGTCCAGACGGATCAGGCTGCCATGGCCGGATTGTCGGTGATGTTGTACCATGCCCCGCTCGAGGCTGGAGGGCCAGCAGTCGAAAGGTACAAGAATGCGATGGCCCGATATGCTCCATACGCCGGCCGGGTGGAGCAGGAAATCGCGGTCCGTGCCTACATAGAGACGGACAGGCTCATCACTGCACTCACGGCAGCGGGCCAATGCCCGACTAGCCAGAAAGTGAATAGTGCGCTGGACGGAATTGTTAACTACGCGGCAGGTGGCCTGCTCAGGCCCGTCACGGTCGACCCGGCGACGGGCGCCTTTCAGCAATGTTATGCGTTCGTCCGCGTTAATGATAGGGCGGCGTATTTCGATATTGTGGACAATCAGATCTGCGGACGTGCTGCCGCAGTGAGGTGATCTCGCCCCTCCGGGGTTCTACGGGGCCGGAGGAAGCGGAGATATGGAAGCTGGCTCTGGTGGCTTCACCGTTGCCAGACTGGCACTGGTCATTGTTGCCACCGCGGTCGTAGATTCGCTCGGTTGCGACCCGTGCGTGATGCGTCCGTTCATCCAGAGCCCCAGCGGAAGCCCGACCGCGGCGATATGCCAGTACGAGAAGGCCCGGTAGATCAGCGTGGTCGCGCTGGCGTCGGTCACCGACGCTCCGGCAGAGGAGAGCAGCAGTGCGAGCGTCGGCTCGACGATGCCGAGGCCACCCGGCAACGGTGAGACGTACCGGCCCACCTGGACCGCGAGATAGGCGAGCCCCAGGGTCTGCGGATCCGTGTCCGCGCCCGTCGCCCGGGCCGCCGCGGCGAGGGCGAGGGCGTCCGTTGCCCAGTTCAGCCCTGCCAGCCCCACGGCGACGAACCAGTCGCGCTCACGCAGCGAGCGCGTCGCCACCACGATCGCCCGGCCGACCTCGCGTGCACGCCTCATCCAGAACCGACCCCAACGCCAACGGCACGCGACGAGCGCCGATGTACGCAGGCGACGCGTCGGATTGGCGGCCTGCCGTCGGCGGCGGAACGCCCTCTCCGGCAGGGATCTGACGGCGACCGGCAGGCAGCAGATGAGCGCCATGACCACAAGTACCGCCGCGACCTGCGGCGCTCCCGGCGGCCAAGCAGCGCCGAACAGCACCGCGCCGACGGCGTACAACCCGCACAGACCCAGCAGCGATGCGATGCCTGACAGCGTGAGTGCCCCCAGCGCCGCGTCGACGGTGATGCCGGCAGCCCGCAGATTGCTCAGGGTGTAGGCTGTCCCGGCCGCGGACCCGCCCGGGACGATCATGGTGATGGCTGTCTGTGCGTAGGTGACCATGAGTGCGCGTCGGGCACTGAGCTGTGCGCCCAGCGCGCGTAGCAGCACCAGTTGCTGGCCGGCGAACGCGAGGACGGACAGGACGGACAGGCCGCCTGCGGCGAGCACCCAGCGGCCGTCGGCCGTGGCCAGCACGGACGGGCTTTTCGGCAGGTAGCGGGCTTGCCGCGACAACATCACGACAGCGGCGATGACGACGAGGGCGGTGCCGGCCAGCCGCAGCCGCCGGGTCCATGCCGTGGCCCCGGCGCCCGCAGCCCGATTCGCCGGAACAGCGGCCTTATCCCGCGGAACACGGGACGTCTGGGTGGACTGGCTGCTGTTCGGCGGCGAGCTTCCGGTCACGTCCGCGTCTCGCTGCGGTCCGACCAGTCCCATCGCACGGTCTCGCCCGCGCCCGCGATGAATGCGTCGACGTCGTCGCCGGTCACAGGCGCGGGTCAACGTGGAGCTTCGGGCCGGGGCCGGCGTGAAGCGGACGATCACCGGCGAGCACGGAGCCGACCTCGTCCAGTCGCACGGTCGCGGCAACAAGCGGGCGTGGGTCGACCTCGCCGGAAGCGAACGCCTCAATCGTCGCGTCAAGTCCAGGCGAAGCGGAGAGAATGCCGACAGCCTTGACATCCTTCAGCGCTAGCGCTCGGCTATCGATCAGGCTGGGTCTGGGCGCCAGGCCGACGTACACGAGCCGTCCCCCGGGCTCGACCAGATCGAGGGCGAGTCCTGGCAGGTGCGGGGCGTTGGAGCACTCGACGATCGCATCGAATGGCAGGCCGGGTAGTTGCTCCTCGGTCCAGCAGTTCTCGAAACCGATGGTGCGCGCGAAGTCCAGGGAGGGCTCCGACTGGCCCATGAGGTGGACTTCGGCGCCCTGAACGCGCAGGAACATGCCGACCAGCAGGCCGATGGTGCCCGGGCCGAGGACGAGCACGCGGTCGCCGGGCCCGACCTCGGTGGCACGCGCTGACCGCAGGGAGTTGCCACCGGGCTCCACCAGAGCGCCGAGCGCCGGGTCCACGCTGGCGGGTAGCTCGTGGAGTGAGGACACCGGCACCGAGATCTGCTCGGCCAACGCGCCTGGGCGGCCGTCGCGGACACCGACCTCCCCGCGAAATTCGCAGACGTGCTGGTTACCCCTGCGGCAGCGACGGCAGTTGCCACATCCGATCATGGTGTCGCCCATGACGCGCCTGCCCACCCACGCCGCGTCGAAGTCGTCCCCGACGGCGGTGACCAGACCGCACCATTCGTGCCCCAGCCTCAGGGGGTACGACGAGTGCCCCTGCTCGATGTAGGCCATCTTGCCGGAGTAGAGCTCGATGTCGGTGCCGCAGACGCCCACGCGCTCGACGTCGACCACCGCTTCACCCGGTGCCGCCGATGGCGCGGGGACTCGCTCCACGGCGAACTTCCGAGGGCCTGTGAGCACGAAGGCCCTCATGGTGGCACCGGTCATCGGGGCCCGAGGACATTCTGCCGAGCGGCGCCGAGTCGCTCGATGCCCAGCTCGATGACATCGCCCGATTGCAGCCACACCTGCGGGTTCATTCCCATCCCGACACCGGGTGGGGTGCCTGTGTTGATGAGGTCGCCAGGTTCGAGGACGAGGTACTGGCTGAGGTGGTGGACGATAAAGGAGGGGTTGAAGATCATCGTGCTGGTGGTGCCTGTCTGGCGGCGCTCGCCGTTGACGTCGAGCCACATGTCCAGTTTCGTAGGATCGGGGATCTCGTCAGTGGTGGCCAACCAGGGCCCGGCGGGGTTGAAGGTCTCGGCGGACTTGCCCTTGATCCACTGGCCGCCGCCACCGTTCATCTGGAACTCGCGTTCGCTGACATCATTGACCAGCACATAGCCGGCGATTGCGTCCTCGGCGAGGTCCACTGATTCGAGATAGCTCGTGCGCCTGCCGATGACGATGCCGAGTTCGACCTCCCAGTCCGGTTTCGTGGCGCCACGCGGGATGCGGACGTCGTCGTTCGGGCCGATCAGCGTATTGGGTGACTTGGTGAACAGGATCGGCTGCTCGGGGACCGCCTGGCCGGTCTCGGCGGCATGGTCGGAGTAGTTGAGCCCGATGCAGAGGATCTGGTGGGGCCGAGCTATCGGCGCCCCAATTCGCTCACCCGCGAATGTCGCGACGTGACCGGCTGCGGCGCGTTCGGCGACGACGGGGCGGATCCGGTCGATGCCGCCGGAGCCGAAGAACCTCTCGTCGAAGTCGGCCACGACGTCGGAGAGATTGACGTATGTCGTGTCGTCGAGGCGTGCGACCGGCTTCTCGGCGCCGGGCGCGCCGATGCGCATCAGGTACATGGGGTGTCGCTCCAGGGTCGGGCGGCGTTGGCTGGGTGTGGGCTGCGGGCCTCAGGTGCCGCCGAATGCGGAGGTCGGTCGCCACGGCGCGACCGGGATGCCCGGCACGGGGGCCCGTACGGTGAACAGGCGGCCGGAGAGCGGGAACTGCTCATGCTGGTCGGCCGTGAGCTCACTCGTGGCGGTGGAGATGACGAGGAGATCGAGGTCGCGGCCGGCGAAGGCGATGCTGGAGGTGTGCGGAGCCGGTACGGCGATGCGATCCACGAGCGCCCCGTCGGGGCTATAGCGACGTACTTCGCCCTCGCCCCACATGGCCACCCAAAGATGGTCCTGGACGTCCATGGCGATGCCGTCGGGATATCCCCTGTCCATCCGCACATGGAGTCGGCGTTCACCGACCGCGCCTGTCGCGGTGTCGTAATCACGCAGGTAGATGACCTGCCTCAGGGTGTCGACGTTGAACATCCGGGTGCCGTCGGCCGACCACGCCAGCCCGTTGGACAACATCAGGTCGTCATCCAGAGTCGCCAGCGAGCCGTCCTCCTCGAGGCGGACCAGGGACTCGTTTCGGGAGCCCTTGCTGAGCGTCAGAGTGCCGACCAGGAAGCGGCCCTCCGGGTCGGTGCTGCCGTCATTGCAGCGCCGGTCGACGCCCGCTGGCACCACCCGAGGTCCGTCGACCCGGGTGCCGTCCGGCCCGAACAGCACAAGTCGTTCCTGCGCAGCCACCAGTAGTGAGCCGTCCGCCGCGTACGTCACCGCACCCACCATCTCGCCGAGGGAGCGGCGACAGGTCACGGCGATCTTGGACCCGTGCCCGCCGCCGTCGACGACCTCGCCCTCGAGGATGTCGCCCTTGAGGATGTCGACCCAGAGCAATCGACCACGGGTGGCGTCCCAGACCGGTCCCTCCGCGAGGTGGAACGATTCCTTGGTCGCCACCTGCGCGATAGCGGTCAACTCTTGGCCCCCGGGGCAGCGAGTACATCCCGGATCTCGCCGACCCGGCTGACCAGGGTGGCAAGCGGCGTGCGGTAGGCCAGTGCGCTGACGCTGACCCCCCCGGGGGGCTTCGTCTCGGACAGCTCGACGACCGGAAGGGCAATGCAGGTCACGCCCATCTCGTTCTCCTCGTCGTCGACGGCATAGCCGCGCTCTCGGGTGAGATCCAGCTCGCGGTGCAGTGCCTCGGCGGTACAGAGAGTGTTGGAGGTCTTGCGGGGCAGAGGCGCCCCGCCGATCCAGCTCCTGATCGCCGTGAGGGAGGTCAGTTCGTAGGCCAGCAGAAGCTTGCCGACGCCGGTGGCGTGCGCTGGGTTACGTCCACCGATGGTCGAGGTGAGACGGATGGCTCCGGTAGGCGGATCAACCTTGGCCCGGTAGACGACCTCGCGGCCGTCGAGCACGGCGTAGTGCACCGTCTCACCGAACCGCTCCGCCAGCGTGTCCAGCACCGGCCGGATACGGACATGATCCGGCCGCGCCTCGTGATACGTGAACGCCATGCGAAGCAGCTCGTCGCCCAGGAGGTAGCGGCCGCGGCTGTCCTGGCTCGCCAGGCCTGCTCGCCGAAGCGACGCCAGAGCCCGGTGCACCGTCGGTTTGGCGCTTTCGATCGCGCGCGTCACCTCGTCCAGGGTCACACCGTCGGGATGCCTGGCGAGCTCCTTCAGCACGGCCAGCACCCGATCGGCCCCGACCAACCGCTCGTCGTCCACCGTCACGTTCCGAACTTTAGACTACCATTCCAGTGAATGGAACAGGGCGGTAGGCTGCCGGCATTGGCCTCCTGCTCGTCGGGTCCGTGTTTCGCAGATTGAATTCCAATAGTTGGAACGAAGGTGGGCTCTGTGGATGAACGGCGACCAGGTCGCCTGCGCAGCTCGCAGTGGTACGGCGGGGATGACCGCAACGCCTACATCCACCGGGCGTGGATGCGCCGGGGGCTGCCGCCCAGCGCGTTCAGCGGGCGTCCTCAGATCGCCATCGCCACCACGGCGTCGGACCTCACGCCCTGCAACGCCCACCTGAACGAGGTGGCGGCATCGGTCAGGAACGGGGTCTACGAGGCCGGCGGTATCCCGCTGGACCTTCCAGTGGTGTCTCTGGGGGAGACCCAGGTCCGGCCGACCGCCATGCTCTGGCGCAACATGGCCGCGATGGCGACCGAGGAGATGCTTCGCGCTAACCCGATCGACGGCGTGGCGCTCCTCGGTGGCTGTGACAAAACGATCCCGGCGTTGCTCATGGCGGCGGCCTCGGTCGACCTGCCAGCCGTGGTGATCCCGGGCGGCCCGATGCTCACCGGGACCTTCCGCGGCACGCCCCTGGGCTGCGGCACCGACGTGTGGCGGCTGTCTGAGGAGGTCCGCGCCGGAACCCTGTCGGCGGCGGATTTCACCCGCTCGGAGTCGTCCATGATCCGCAGCCGGGGGCACTGCAACACGATGGGGACCGCGTCAACGATGGCACTGGTGGCGGAGGCGCTGGGCACGGTGATCCCGGGCCTGGCCGGCACACCTGCCCCGGACAGCCGCCTGCTGGAGGGTGCCCACGACACGGGTCGGCTGGTGGTCGAGATGATCGGAGCGGACCGTCGCCCGCGCTCCGTCCTCACCAAGGGCTCGTTCCGCAACGCCATCGTCACCTTGGCGGCGATCGGCGGCTCGACAAACGCCGTGGTGCACCTGCTCGCGATCGCCGGTCGGCTCGGTGTCGAGCTCACCCTCGACGACTTCGACCGGATCGGATCCGGCGTCCCGGTGCTCGTCGACCTGCTGCCCGCGGGGCGCTACCTGATGGACGACCTCCACCGCGCCGGCGGGCTGCTGGCGGTCCTGCGCGAGGTCGAGGACCTGCTCGACCCGGAAGCTCTCACGGTCACGGGCCGACCGCTCGTCGATTACCTGGGGAAGGCATCGAGATGGGATTCCGAGGTCATCCGCTCCCGCGCGGAGCCGCTGATGGGTGACGGTGGGATCGCCGTGCTGCGCGGCAATCTCGCGCCGGCGGGCGCGGTCGTCAAACCCGCCGCCGCCTCGCCCCAGTTGCTGCGACACCGGGGCCGTGCCGTGGTTTTCGACAGCATCGAGGACTTCCATGCCCGGATCGATGACCCCGACCTCGACGTGCACGCCGACTCTGTCCTCGTGTTGCGTGGCTGCGGGCCGAAGGGCTACCCCGGGATGCCCGAGGTATCCAACATGCCGCTGCCCAAAAAGCTGCTCGAGCAGGGAGTCCGGGACATGGTCCGGATCTGCGACGGCCGGATGAGCGGCACGGCCTACGGCACCGTCGTCCTGCACGTCGCTCCGGAGGCCGCCGCCGGCGGTCCGCTCGCCCTGGTACGCACCGGTGACGTCATCGTCCTCGATGTGCCCGGCCGACGTGTTGACGTTGACGTCCCGGCCGAGGAACTCGCGCGGCGAACGCCGAGCCAGACCACCATCGCAGGGTTCGCCAACCCCGAGCGTGGCTGGGAACGGCTCTACGTCGACCACGTCCTCCAGGCCGACACCGGAGTCGACCTCGACTTCCTCGTCGGCTCGTCGGGATCGCGGGTAAGTCGTGAGTCCCACTGACACGGCTCTGCTCGCCGTTCTGAAGGCGGCTCGCGCCGGCGTTGTCCGGGCCCGAGCGGCGGACCGGCTTTCACACGCGCACGACGCGTCGCACTACCTGCTCGAGCCCAAGGCCGTCGTCGTCGCCCGCGATACTGGGGACGTCGCCAGGCTGCTTCAGGTAAGTGCCCAGCAGGGAGTGCCTCTCACCTTCCGCTCAGGCGGCACGAGCCTGTCGGGTCAGGCCGGCACCGACGGACTGCTCGTCGACGCCCGCCAGCACTTCCAAGGCGTCGAGATCCTCGGTGACGGGCTCCGGGTACGGGTGCAACCCGGCGCGACGGTGCGTGCGGTCAACGCTCGGCTGGCCCGCTATGGACGCAAGCTGGGTCCGGACCCGGCGAGCGAGTCCGCGTGCACAATCGGCGGCGTCGTGGCGAACAACTCCAGCGGGATGGCCTGCGGCACCGAGCAGAACACATATCGCACGCTGGAGTCGGCGGTCCTCGTCCTGCCCAGTGGAAACGTCCTCGACACCGCCGAGCCGGACGCGGGCGAGCAACTGCGCGCCCTCGAGCCGGACATCCACGCGGGCCTGTTGGCGCTGCGGGACCGGGTCCGCAGCAACGCCGATTCGGTCGCCACGATCCGACGGCTGTTCTCGATCAAGAACACCATGGGGTACGGCGTCAACGCCTTCCTCGACCACGATGATCCTGTCCAGCTTCTACTCCGGCTGGTGGTGGGCAGCGAGGGCACACTTGCGTTCGTCGCCACCGCTACCTTCCATACCGTCCCCGTCCAGGCGCATGCCGCCACGGGACTTCTGCTCTTCTCCGACCTGTCTGAGGCCACCGCGGCGCTGCCCGAGCTGGTAGCTGCCGAGTTCGCGACCATCGAACTGCTGGACGCAACAAGCCTTCGTGTCGCGCAGCGAGACCCGCAGGCCGGCCAAGGGCTCAGAGGCCTTGCGGTTCGCGACCACGCCGCGTTGCTGGTTGAGCATCAGCAGCCGACGGCAGACGCACTGGCCGACCGGATCGCCATGGCAGGCAGGCTCTTCGGCACGCTCGGGCTCCAGTCCCCCGGGGAGCTGAGCCGGGATCCGGCCGGCCGGTCCGCGCTGTGGCACATCCGCAAAGGCCTTTACGCCACGGTCGCGGGTGCTCGGCCTTCCGGCACGACCGCGCTGCTGGAGGACATCGCCGTCCCGGTCGGAAACCTGGAGCCCACCTGCCGCGAGCTCACCATACTGTTCACCAGGCACGGTTACGCCGACAGCGTGATCTTCGGGCATGCCAAGGACGGCAACATCCACTTCATGCTCAACGAGCGCTTCGACGACTCGGCTCTCCTCGGCCGCTACCTCGCCTTCACTGACGACATGGTCGACCTCGTGCTCGGCCTCGACGGAACTCTCAAGGCAGAGCACGGCACGGGGCGGATGATGGCGCCCTTCGTCCGCAGGCAGTACGGCGACGAGCTCTACGACGTCATGCGGCAGATCAAGAGGCTGCTCGACCCCAGTGGTCTGCTGAACCCGGGGGTTCTCCTCGCCGAGGACGCCACCGTGCACGTGCGTCACCTCAAGTCGACCCCGACAGTGGAGGCCGAGGTCGATCGGTGTGTGGAGTGTGGCTACTGCGAACCGGTCTGCCCCAGCAGGGACCTCACCACCACGCCTCGGCAACGCATCGTGCTGCGCCGCGAGATCGTACGCGCCCGACAGGCCGGCGACTCGGCGCTCGCCGACGAGCTCGCGGCCGACTTCGACTACGACGCGGTACAGACCTGCGCCGTGGATGGGATGTGCAGCACTGCCTGCCCGGTCCACATCAATACCGGCGACCTCACCCGGCGTCTGCGCGCCGAGGGGGTCGGGCGCGTCGCGGAGCGCGGCTGGCTCGCCGCGGCCAGGCACTGGGACGGCGCCAGCCGTGCCGCCGGAGCATCGCTCAGCGCAGCCAAAGCCATGCCCGCACCGATCCCCACGGCCGTCACCGCGGCGGCCCGGAAGGTGCTTGGCGACGACGCTGTACCGTCATGGTCCGCCGACCTCCCTCGCGGTGGCCCGCGACGGCGACCGTTCGAGGCCGAGGCGGTGGTGGCGGTCTACTTCCCGGCATGTGTCTCCACGATGTTCGGGCCGGCGGCCGAAGGCCGCGGGGTGCAGGCGGCCTTCCTGGGCCTGTGCGCACAAGCCGGTGTCCCGGTCCGCGTGCCCGAAGGCATCGCCTCCCTGTGTTGCGGCACGCCGTGGAAGTCAAAGGGACTCACGCGGGGTCACAAGGCGATGCGCGACCAGGTCATGCCCCTTCTGCAGCGGGCCACGAACGGTGGTGAACTGCCGGTCGTGGTGGACGCCGCCTCCTGTACGGAAGGCCTCCACACGCTGCTCGCAGACGACGCCTCGCTGCGGGTCCTCGACGCCGTCGAGTTCGTCGACGCGATGGTTCTGCCGCGACTCGATGTCCGCCGTGCGTTGTCCTCGCTGGTCGTGCACCCGACCTGCTCCTCCACACAGCTGGGCCTCAACCCGGCGCTGCTGCGCATCGCGGCGGTGGTGGCGGAGAAGGTCGTGGTGCCGGAGGACTGGAGCTGCTGCGCGTTCGCGGGCGACCGCGGGCTCCTGCACCCGGAGCTCACCGCCTCGGCGACCGCGGCGCAGGTGCGCACTGTCGCCATGGTGGACGCGGCAGCCTACGCATCGCTCAACCGAACCTGCGAACTCGGGATGAGCCGGGCAACCGGCCGCCCTTACAGACACGTTCTCGAAATCCTTGCGGAGGTAACGAGCTCATGACCGCACCGGACGTGACCGCCAGGACGGCCCTGGTCACGGGCGGACTGAGTGGCCTGGGTGCCGCCGCGGCCGAGCGGCTGCGCGCTGACGGCCTACGGGTGCTTACCCTCGACCTCACTGACGGGGCGGACTTCGTCGCCGACGTCAGCAACGAGGCCGCGGTCGACCACATCGTGCGGGCGGCGGGGCCGGTTGACGTTCTGGTCAACTCCGCCGGCATCGTGGGCCCGAACAGGCCACTGCTCGACACCGGAGCGGACGAATGGCGGCGCACTCTCGACATCAACGTGCTTGGCACCGTCAACTGCATGCGTGCCTTCGTCCCGGGAATGGTCGAGCGTGGTTGGGGGCGGGTGGTCAACGTCGCGAGCATGGCTGGTAAGGATGGCAACCCCAACCTCGCGGCGTACTCCGCCTCCAAGGCGGCTGTGATCGGCCTGACCAAGTCCGCTGGCAAGGAGCTCGCCACCACCGGCGTCCTGGTCAACGCCATCGCGCCCGCGGTGATAGCCACGCCCATGAACGCGACCACGGCACCAGAGGTGCTTGACCACATCGCTAGCCTGATTCCCATGAAGAGGATCGGACGCCCCGAAGAGGTTGCCGAGCTTGTCTCCTTCCTCGCCTCGGTTCGCGTCAGCTTCTCCACCGGCGCCGTCTACGACATCAGCGGCGGCCGCGCCACCTACTGAGGTGGATGACCTATTGATGCGCGGATTCCACATGGCCGCCTTCCGTGCGGTGAATTCGAGTCAGCCTGCCAGGCGCCAAGCCGGACCTTGTTGTCGCGGACGAAAGCCGTGAATCCGTTCGCCTGCCAGGGCCGAAAAACGGAAGATCTGCCGTCACGGGAATCATTAGGGATTTCCCACCGTCCACGGCATGAACCGACGTGACCAGCTGTCCGGCTAGATATTTGTCCGGTTGTACGTAAGATGGCATGGGACGCCGGCTTCGGCCCGGATGTGGTGGGCGGGCGGAGATTCGCCGCATGTCGGGTTCATCGCCGGCTACGGTCGGTCGTGGATCATTCCGCCCGGCCAGGTCGATGGCTAAAACCTTGGAAACATCTCTTATCGGACAGTGTTGTTGCCGTCAATCGGGCCAGATGCAGACTGGATGGATGGGTTGAACGTAGGCCGAGACGGGGCACGAGGTGCGGGGTGTAGATGGGATCAGAGAGGACGGAGCTGGGCCGACATCCGCCAGGCATAGTGCGGATGGACGTGCTACACGAGACGGAACGGACCCGAGTGACCCGGGTGATGTTGCCGGCTGGGAGTCTGATCCGGAAGGAGCCGCTGGGGCCTGGTGCGGAACGGCGGTTGGGTCATGAGATCGAGATCCTGAAGCGGCTGTCCGGTGTTGACGGGGTGGCACAGTTGGCGGCTGATGCGCCGCTCTGCCCTGGATCGATCCTCCTGACTGACGTCGGGGGAGTTGCTCTGCGAGAGCTCCCCGCTCCGTTACCCCCGGCCAGACTGGTCGAGTTGGCTGAGTCGCTTGCGCGCGCGGTGGCCGGGGTGCACCGCCTGGGTGTGGTGCACCAGAACATCAATCCGGCGAACATCGTGGTGTGTGGGGACGGGAGTGCCCCGTATCTGGTCGATTTCGCCCTTGCGGCCAGTATCGCCGAGCTTCGGCCGGCGTTTCTCCATCACAGAGAGATCGTGGGAACGGTGCCGTATCTGGCGCCGGAGCAGACCGGGCGGACCGCCCGCCTGGTCGACCAGCGGGCCGACCTGTATGCACTCGGGGCCACCTTGTACGAGCTGGCTACCGGCGCGCCGCCGTTCGGTTCGAGCGACCCGTCAAGGATCATCCAGGATCACCTGGTGCGGGTTCCAGTGCCACCCGCGGCGGTGAACCCGCTGCTGTCGGCGGAGTTCTCGGCGATCATCATGCATCTGTTGAAGAAAGAGCCGGACGATCGCTACCAGACTGCCGATGGGCTGGTGCATGATCTCGCTCGGCTCCGCCGCGGTGAGCGGGTACGCGATCCCGGCGCGCACGACTCTCCGCTGCGCCCCCTGACACCGTCCCGGCTGGCCGGGCGGGAGGACGAGATCCGGGCTTTGGATAAGGCGTTCGCGGAGGCGATGGCGGGCGGCTGCCGCGGTGTCCTTGTCAGCGGCGCGCCGGGAGTAGGTAAGACATCCCTGGTCAACGAGCTCCGGCCGATTGTGGCCGGACACAACGGCTGGTTTGTGGCCGGCAAGTTCGACCAGTTTCGCCGGGACGAGGAGTATGACGGTGTTCGCCAGGCGTTCCGGGCACTAGGCCGGTTGTTGCTGGCCGAGCCAGAAGAGTATCTGGCCAAGGTCAGAGCCCAGCTCCTGGAGGCGTTGGGACCCAACGCCGAACTGGTTGCCGCTGCCCTTCCGGAGCTGGCCGCGCTATTGAAGGTCGCTCCTGACCCGGGTGATCCGATGACGGCCCAGGTGCGGCTACAGCGCGCTTCAGTCGCGGTACTGCGCACCGTCGCGTCCTTGCGGCGGCCGGTGGTGTTCTTCGTCGACGACCTGCAGTGGGCTGGGCGGACACCACTGGGTTTCATCGACCTGATCCTCGGCAGTGAGGAACAGGCAGAGGGGTTACTTCTGGTCGGTGCCTATCGGGACAACGAGGTAGATATCGCTCACCCGCTGACACCGATGCTCGACCGCTGGGGTCACCTGCCGGTACAACCTCGTCATCAGCGGTTGGGGAACCTGTCGCCCGCGGGGCAGAGGGCCATGGTCGCCGACGTCCTGCGGATTGCCCCTGAGTCGGCCGCGGAGTTGGCGCGGATGATTGAACCTATTACCGAGGGTAGTCCATACGACACGGTTGAACTGTTCAACGCGCTGCGTCACGAGGGCCTGCTCATTCCTGGAGCGAGCGGCTGGCAGTCGGATCGGGCCGCACTGCGTTGCCGGCTTGCCGTCCTGGACATCAGGAAGCTGCTGGCCTCCCGCGTGGCATCGTTGCCCGCGCAGACCCGCGAGGTGCTCATGGTTATGGCCTGCCTGGCCGGGCGGGTTGAGCTGGATCTCTTGGCGGTGGGGACCGGGCTTGCAGCCGAGGAGGTCGAGCGACGGCTCGCGCCCGCCTACGCCGCCGCCTTGCTGGTGCGGGAGTACGACGACCGGCCGGCCATCCGGTTTCATCACGATCGGACGCAGAAGTCACTCCTGGACACGATCACCGCGACCGAACAGCGTGCCATCCGGCTGTGCCTGGCCCGGCGTCTGGCCGAACGAGAGGAGTTCTTCGCTGTGGCGGCGGCGCAGTATCTGCTGGTCGCCGACGTGGTTCAGGCCACGGAGGAGCGGCAGCTCATGGCCAGGCTCTTCCGACGGGCCGCCGGCCAGGCTCGGGTGCTCAGTAACTACTCGCTGGAGGAACGGTTCCTGACCGCGGCGATGCCGCTCATCGATCCGGCTGATACTGAGCAGCTGATCGCGGTCGGCACCGAGCGGCACGCCGCCCTTTACCGGCGTGGTCTGCTGGAAGACGCCGATGAGGCCTACGAAGCTGTCTGTCGGCTCTGTAGCCATCCAGCCCAACGCACCGCGGCCGTCGAGGCGCAGGTTGTCAGCCTGACCAACCGAGGCCTGGCTCGGGAGGCGATGCGGCTCGGCCTCGACCAGCTCGGGCACCTCGGTTTCGCCTTCCCGGAGCGGGATCATCTGGACGCGGACATCGACCGCGGGCTCGACGAGCTCCGTCGGTGGATCGATCGGACCAACGAGTCGGATGATCTTCGACGGGCGGGTTGTATCGACCACTCCCTACTCGCCGCCTGCAGGGTCATCGACCGGCTTCTGCCCGCGGCCTACTTCTGCGATCAGGCGATGCTGGGCTGGCTGACCGTGAAGGTATTGGAGATGTGGGCACAGCATGGCCCGCATCCCACCTTCCTCGGTCCGGCCGCCTGCGCTGCGTTTGTGACCATCGGCCGCCATGGCGACTATCACACCGGGTACCGCGTCGTGCAGCGCCTCCTCTCGGTGAGCAGGAAACTCGGCTATGACCTTGAGATCGGACGTGCCCAGTTCCTCTACGCGGCCGGTGCCGGACACTGGTTCGACTCCCTCGATGACAATATTTCCAGGGGCCGTCGTGCCTTGGAGGCGCTTGTCCACAGTGGGGATCTGCAGAATGCATCCTTCACACGTTACATGCTGACGTACAACCTGCTGGATTGCGCCCCGTCTCTCGACGCTCTTCTTACCGAGGCCGACGCGGCGCTCGCATCTGCGGTGAGCACGGGCAATGCGCATCTTGTGGAGACCGTCCAGCCGTGCCGCCATCTGATAAAGATTCTGCGTGGAGAGGCCGTCGAATCGGAAGCCGACGAGGCGTCTGCCCTGAACAGGCTGGCCATCAACCCGCTCGCACTCGCTCACCTGCACGTCACCTCGGCGCTCGCCGCAGCAATCTTCGATCATCCGACCAGGCTGGCGCGGCACACGGCGGCGTCGATGCGGTTGCTTCCGGTGGTCGAGCCGATGTATGTGACAACGACAGCACGCCTGCTTAGGACTATGTCGCTCGCGGCACAGGCACGGGCCACTGAAGGCGGTCAGCGTGAGGCCTTGCTGGCCGAGCTGGACGAGTTGGTCGCCTGGATGTCCGCGCGCGCGGCCGACGCGCCGGTCAACTTCCTCCACCTGCTGCGTCTGGTCGAGGCAGAACAGGCCTGGGCTGTCGATGATTTCCGCAAGGCGGCGTACACGTTCGACATCGCGCAGCGCGAGGCGTCGACGAGGGAACGCCCATGGCACCGAGCGCTGATCCTCGAACGCACCGCCCGGTTCTACTTCGCCCACGGCATGCTGGAGGCCGGAAGCGCTCCGCTCGCGGCTGCCCGCCGTCAGTATCTGGCCTGGGGCGCGACGGCGAAGGTCAGCCAGCTCGACTGGGTCCATCCGGTGCAGCGCATCGAGTTCACCACCATGGATCCCGATGCGCGGCGGCTGGCGGAGCCCGCCGGGTGCAGGCCCGCCGCCACGACCCGAACCATCGACCTGTTCGGTATCGCGGCCGCGTCCCAGGCACTCGGTGCGGAGACCACCATTGACGGTCTACGGGCAAGGGTCGGAGGAATCCTGTCGGAAATGACCGGGGCCACCAGCGTCCACCTGTTGCTGCATGAGGAGGCGAAAGCCGGCTGGTCCGTGCCGGTAGGCGACGGCGGCACCGTCTCACTCGACGAGGCCGGCCGGCGGCATATGCTGCCGGCCTCGGTCATCTGGTACGTCGATCGGACCCGCCAGCCCCTGGTCATCGACGACGCGACCCACGACGACAGGTTTCGCCGCGACCCCTACCTCGCAGATCTTGACCGTTGCTCCCTACTGGCCCTGCCGATCACAATTCGCGGCACGCAGGGAGCGATGCTTCTCCTGGAGAACCGGATGATCCGAAGCGCGTTCACGATTGAACGCCTCGACGGAATCATGCTGGTTGCCGGGCAGTTGGCGGTCTCGCTGGACAACGCCCAGATCTACGCATCGCTGGAACGCAAGGTTGCCGAACGAACCCAACAGCTCTCCGTCGTGAACCGCCGGCTGCTACAGCTGTCGACTACCGATCCGCTGACTGGCCTGGCCAACCGCCGGCGCCTCAGCGAGGTCCTCGATGTGGAATGGAACCGCGCGGGACGCCATCTCACGCAAATCGCGCTGACAATGGTCGATATTGACCATTTCAAGCTTTACAATGACCACTTTGGGCACGGCATAGGTGACCGGTGTCTCAAAAAGGTATCCGCCTGCCTCGCCAGGAATGTCCGTGAGAACCATCTAGTTGCTCGCTATGGTGGCGAGGAGTTCGCCATTGTGATGCCACACACCGGCCTGGGTGCGGCCGCCCGGCTCGCTCACCGGAGCCGTTTTGCAGTCGAGGAGCTGGCCGAACCACATCCGTTGGTCGACAGGGGAGTCGTCACCGTGAGTATCGGTGTCGCGGCGACGACTCCCACCCCCGACGGCGATCTCAATGCCTTCTTCGAGGCCGCCGACGCCGCGCTCTACAAGGCCAAGCGCCGCGGCCGCAATCGGATAGCCGTGGCACGTCGATAGTACGGCGGATCGGTCACATCGGATGGCCGGACCGTCGCGGCGACCGAGCGCGGCGGCTTGTCGCATGCTATGACTGAATGGCTACCCTTTGTCATCCTCTGTTGTCCAGAGTAATACGTAGAGCATCAATGATCGGACCGAATGGGGGAGTGGCGCGCACGCGATTCGTGAGGTAAGCGAACGCAATGCCGTAGTCAGGGTCGGCGAAGGCCGTCTGGCCGCCGGCGCCGTCATGGCCGAGTGAGTTGGGTCCGAGCCATGTCATCGAGCCGGAGCCGAGCTGCACACCGGCGCCCCAGCGTGGGTGCGACCCGGACACGCTGTCGTCGCCGGTCAGCTCGCCGTCCGGAGTGACGAGTCGCTGCTCGCTGCCATCCTCTGACAGAGCATCCCAGCCGGCGCCCTCGCTCCGCACCGCGACGAGACGCTTGACATCCTCGTCGCCTAGCAGCCGAACACCGTAGGTCGAGGCGACCGTCGCCGACCAGATCCGGGCCAGGCCAGATGCCGTACCGAGCCCGGCCGCACTCACGAGGCCAGCCTTCTGCACCCGGGGATCATTCACGCCGCCTGCTCCGACCAGGTCCGACGGCAGCGCGCCGCCGGCGGTGAACGCACGCAGTGCCGCCTTCGGTAGCACCTTCTCGATCAGGGCAGCCTGATTGCTCCATTCCGTCGACGCCGTAACGTGCGCGACCTGTTCAACGTCGTGGTCGTCGGCCCGAAGGGTGACGGCCGCGTCCAGGGGTGTGGCGATCTCCCGTGCGAACACCTCCGGAAGATCTTCACCGGTGGCGCGACGCAGGATCTCGCTGATGAGGGGACCCCAGGTGAACGGGTGGTAAAGGTGCTTCGAGGCGCTGGGCCACAAGGGTGCTTGTGCTGCGAGTCGGGCCGCGAAGGCTCGGATGTCGATCAGGTCGTCAATCGTCATGTCATCGTCCGGGGCGATGAGGCCGGCTCGGTGGGCGAGGACGTCGCCGACCGTGATGCTCTCCTTGCCCTGAACAGCGAATTCGGGCCACACGCTGGAGACGGGCGCGTCGACATCCAGTCGGTTGTTCGCCACCAGCCAGGCGGCCGTGAGAGCCGCGAGTCCTTTGGTCGTTGAGAACAGGACTGTCTTGGTGTCCTCCGCCCACGGGCGTTGCGTCCGGACGTCGGCCAAGCCGCCATAGATGTTGACGACCTCCTGACCGTCGTGCCAGATCGACAGGGCGGCACCACCTGCTGCCGGGTCGAAGGTCGCGCTGAAGGCCTCGACGACGGGCCCCATCGTTTCAGGGAACGTTCCCTGGACAGTTCTCAACGACTCTCCTCGGAGACGGAGGTGGTCGGACTCGCATCGAGGCGCGAGTCTGGGCGGCGCGCCCAGCCGGTTGACCCGGCCATCCGGACGCGTCGACGCTACGGTCAAATCTATCCATGTGGAAGGGTTTGAACGATGGTGACTGTACCCTCCTGAGTACTCTCATGAGGAACAGAGGTGTCCATCGAGCGCCGAGCCCAGTTCGGATGGCAAGGGGGCAGATCATGGCAGGCGCGGTTCGCGGCGAGTACGCAGGCACCGCCCAGCGCCGGCGGGACATCATCGCCGCCGCAGTCCAGGTCTTCTCCGAGTACGGGTTTCGGGACGGCTCGCTGCGTGATGTCGCCGAGCGCGCGGGCATGACCCACGCCGGCATCCGCCACCACTTCCCGAGCAAGGTGAAGCTACTCGAAGCGGTTCTAGCCTGGCGCGATGAGGAGGCGCTCGCGCGCGGCGGCGAGGGTCGACCCGCAGGGCTCGACCTGCTGCGGGTCTGGATCGGGGCCATCCAACACAATACCGACACGCCCGTGCTGGTGGAGCTCGAGATGACACTCAGTGCCGAGGCGGTGGCACCTGATCACCCGGCGCACCACTACTTCCGTGAGCAGCGCATGGCCGCCATCGCGCTGCTCGAGCGGGCCTTTGTGCTCCTTCAGGAGCGTGGCGAGCTGGTGTGTGGGTTCAGCCCGGAGGGTGCTGCCCGGATGGTCGTGGCATGCACCATCGGACTGCAGTCGATGTGGCTGCTGGACCGCTCGATCAACCTGTACGAAGAGCTGCGGAGATCGGTTCAGACGCTGGTCACGGTCCAGCTCTGAGCTCGCGCCTCGGGCTGTTGCCCTGAGGGATGATCATTGCTTTCGCGGCCCCGGATGGCGGCTGCGGCGCTCGGCGTGATCTATCGGCCGTTGAAGCCCCGAGGTGGGCTGCGTCTTCCTGCTGGGGCCTCGAGCCTGTAGGGGCCGGGGATCGCTCCCGGACCGTCCTGGTCGAGAGGTGTGCAGGTGACCCACCGTGCCCGGTGGGTCCCGGCGTGCCTCTAGCGCGCCCGTCCGAATCCCTTCCATTTGGGAGATTTTTGCTGTAATCTTGATCACGTCATGCTGTGCGGTTCGCAGCCTCGGAGTCGCGGAGGGTCGGCCTTGTTGCGATTAAGGTCCGCGGAGGGCTTCACCGCGGACGCAGACTTGGTGCTCACTGGATTCAGGAGTCGTGGCCAGGCGAGTACGTCGCGGGTCGGGGCGGTGCCGCCCAGTGAGGTGATCGGGTCACCGCTCTGTCGAGGACACCTGTGGTTCCCCATCTTGAAGCAGGCGGAGCCGAGTTCACGGATGCAGGCGGCGAGTGCGGGGAGCCCTGGTGATTCGAAAATCCTTTAACGAAGGCTGGACTGTCGCGCCCAAGAAAACGCTCTATGCAGTGCTGGCAGGTGGTGCGCCATCGCGACCCGTGCGTCTGCCGCACGACGGAATGCGAGATCTTGATCGAGATCCGGCCAGTCCGAGCGGAAGTCGGAGTGGCTACTTCCCGAGCGCACACCTTGCCTACGAGAAGACGTTCGACGTTCCCGCTGAATGGCGTGACAAGACTGTTGCTGTCGAGTTCGAAGGCGTCTATCGCGATGCCATGGTCTACGTCAACGGAGACTTTACCGCACAGCGACCCAATGGCTACAGCCCGTTTTCGCTGACGCTGGATCCCTTCTTGCGCTTCGGTCAGCGCAACGTCATCAGGGTCGAGCTCCGGGCGCATGACGACAGCCGATGGTACACCGGCGCGGGAATATATCGCAACACGTGGCTCGGGGTTGCCGACCCCGTTCACATCCCCTTCGGTGGTGTCCAGGTCCGTACATCCGACATCGAACGTGATCTCGCCGTCGCTGCCGTGCATGTCGAGGTCGCAAATCCACTGCGGCACGCGGTTACCGTTCGTGTCCACAGCGAGATTCGGGACGCGGCCGGGCGCTCGACCTCGCGGTCGTCGATTCCGCTGACTGTGCTGCCAGGCGAGCCAGCAATAGCGCGCCTGCGGCATTACGTCACTCATCCGCAGCTGTGGGACGTCGATGAGCCATCGCTCTACTCGGTACAGGCAGTGGTCACCGACGAGAACGGCGCCCAGCTCGACGAGGCGGCGGCCACCTTCGGTTTCAGGACGGTGCAAGTCGATCCCGTGAACGGCCTGCGCCTCAACGGGCGCACAGTGAAGCTGCGCGGCGGCTGTGTACATCACGATCATGGCCCGCTCGGAGCCGCTGCCATCGACCGCGCGGAGTACCGTCGCGCTGAGATTCTCAAGGCCGCCGGCTTCAACGCGGTGCGTAGCGGTCACAACACCATCAGCCCGGCCTTCCTCGACGCGTGCGACCGCGTCGGCCTCCTCGTCATGGACGAGTTCGCCGATGTGTGGACCGAGAGCAAGACCTCCCACGATGCGGCGCTCACCTTTCCCGAATGGTGGGAACGAGACATTGAGGCGATGATCCGCAAGGACTTCAACCACCCTAGTGTGATCATGTATTCGATCGGCAACGAGATCCTCGAGGTCGGTCGTCCTCTCGGCTCGGCCTGGGGACGTCGTATCGCGGACAAGGTGCGCTCACTCGATTCCTCGCGCCTTGTCACGAACGCCGTCAATGGCCTACTTGCGGCCACGGACCTGCTCCTCGGAACCAGCCCGACAGACGAGCCTTTCGACATAAATGTCATCCTGTCAAAGGATGGCGTGAGCGCCTTTGGTGCATCGGAGCTGGTCACGCGTAGGACCGAGGAGACGCACTCTCAGGCCGATGTCTGCGGCATCAACTACTCCGAGGCGCGCTACTCCCTCGACGCGCAGCTTTTTCCTGAGCGCATCCTGGTTGGTTCCGAGACCTTCCCCGGAGCCCTCGACGTGCTCTGGGAGTTGGTCGAGAAGCACCCGCAGGTCATCGGTGACTTCGCCTGGACCGCGTGGGACCACCTTGGGGAAGCAGGAGTGGGTCGCCCCGTCTATGCCGACGACGCGGACCAGCCGACCGGGCTCGTATCGCCCTATCCGTGGCTGTTGTCCGGTGCTGGGACCATTGACATCACCGGACGGCGTCGGCCAATCTCCTATTGGCGGGAGACGGTCTGGGGTTTGCGGACGGAGCCGTACATCGCGGTGCACCGCCCGCAGTTCCACGGGCGCCAGGTGCGGCTCACCGCGTGGTCGTGGGACGACGCGCTCGAGAGCTGGAACTGGGCGGTCGCCCCCGGCTCGCCGATCGTCGTCGACGTCTACAGCGATGCCGACGAGGTGGAGCTTCACCTGAACGAACGGCTGCTTGGCAAAGCGTCGGTCGGAGCAGTCAGGTCCTGTATCGCGCGATTCGAGACGGCATACGAGCCCGGCACGCTGACGGCAGTGGCGTATCGAGACGGGCTGGAAGTGGGCCGCGCTTCGTTGCGGAGCGGACAGGGCGACCTGAGGCTTGTCGCGTCCATCGACCGCGACCGGATCGCCGCCGATGGGACTGACCTGGCGTACGTCGAGATCGCGATCGCTGATGAGAGCGGGACCGTCGCGAACGAGGTGGAGGCCCTCGTCAGCCTCAGGGTTGACGGCGCTGCTGAACTGGTGGGTTTCGCCAGCGCGCGACCGGACAACACCGAACCGTTCGGCTCCGATGCTCATACGACCTATGAAGGTCGCGTGCTCGCGATCCTGCGGCCGACCCGGCCAGGCCGGATCTTGCTCACAGCTGAGGCGGACGATCTTCCCAGTACATCGGTCTCGGTGACAGCCGTAGCCGAGGGATGAATCTGTGTGACCAAGATACATATATTTTAAAGAGTGACGTCGGAGCGACGAGCCGTGGCACAGATGTCGCATCATGGCGGCTGGTGGGAAGCATGGTGTTGCCGATTATCGTTATGTCTGTGGCGCAGGTGCCTCCCTTTCGGGCTCACGCAGAATATTGGTGTGCGGGTCCGGCCTGACCGTCCTTGAATGAGGAGAACTTATCTAATGCGTCGTACTGTGTTTACTCAAGATCATGATTCTTTTCGGCGGATCCTGCGCACTTTCATCGAGAACGAGGTCCAGCCACACTATTCTGCTTGGCTGGAAGCTGGTCAGGTGCCACGGGAACTCTACAAGCACCTGGCGGCCTTGGGGCTGTTCGGGATCGAGGTGCCAGAGGAGTATGGCGGTGCGGGGATCGAGTCGATCAAGTATCTGGCGGTCGAGTCCGAGGAGTTGGCCCGGGCTGGAGTGGCTTTCGGCGGCTCGGCAGTGCACGTTGCCCTCTGCCTGCCGTACCTGCTGGCGCACGCGACAGAAAAGCAGAAGGTGCGGTGGCTTCCGGACTTCATCTCCGGGGACACCATGTTCGCGATAGCCATGACCGAACCCGGCGCCGGCTCGGACCTAAGTGGCATGCGGACCACGGCGACACTGTCGGAGGACGGCTCGCACTACATCCTCAACGGCTCCAAGACCTTCATCACCGGAGGTGTGCTCGCGGACCGGGTGATCGTGTGCGCACGTACTTCTCCCGTCGATAGGAACCCGCGCCACGGAATCACTCTTCTGGTCGTCGACACGGCCGCTACCGGATATACCGTGGGGCGCAAGCTGGACAAGCTGGGACTGAAGGTCTCCGACACGGCTGAGCTGTACTTCGACTCGGTCGAGGTGCCCAGCGAGGATGTGCTGGGTGAAGTCGGAGAGGGTTTCAACTACCTGATCCGGCACCTGCCTCGGGAGCGGCTCACGATTGCGATCTCCTCTGCGGCGCAGGCAGCTGCCGCCCTACGCTTCGCGATCGAGTACACCCAGAACAGATCCGTGTTCGGCCGTCCGGTCGCGGACTATCAGAACACCAAGTTTGAGCTGGCGTCATGTAAGGCGGAAGTCGACGCCGCACAGGCCGTCTCCGACCGAGCGATCGAGGCTTATGACGCCGGCGAGCTGACCGCCGCCGAGGCCGCATCAGCCAAGCTTTTCTGCACCGAGGTTGCTCACCGCGTCGTAGACCGCTGTCTGCAGCTTCATGGAGGCTACGGATACATGAACGAGTACCCGATCGCGCGACTGTACGCGGACAACCGCGTGAACCGCATATACGGGGGAACCTCGGAGGTCATGAAGATGCTCATAGCCAAGGATATGGGCCTATAGTGCAACACCTCCGGTCCGCCCAATCCAACCGGTCTGGTGCTCCAACTGCCCCTGTTGTGGGGAAATAGCTTAGCGCTGATGCTGCGGACCGATCGCGTCGCGGACGTCTACGTGTTTCCTGCCGGGCTCTTGGGTCGGTGAAAGCTACCGAAACTACGCACCCGTGGTCGGTGACTGAACGTCGCGATCCTCGAACTGGCGAACCTCTGCCCCTGTGAATGACTGCTGATCCGACCGGGCCGGCCGGTGTGATCCTGATTTGGAGTCTGGTCTGTGGTGGGCCGGAAAATCTCCTGAAGGTCGTTTCACTGTGGCTGCTCCTCGACGCCCCTCCTACCCGCGAACCCTCCTAAGGAGAACTCATGTCGTTCAATCTGGCCGGCATCCTCCGTGAATCGGCCAAAGCGCGTCCAGGAAGCCTTCTGTGTCAGATCAATGAGACGCCCTTCACTTACTCGCAGGTCGACGAGATTTCCGGGCGAATCGCAACGAGCCTGCTGGGACTGGGACTGGATCCGGGTGACAAGGTTGCGGTTCAGCTGCCCAATCTTCCCCAGTTCGTCTTCACCTACTTCGCGGTCCTCAAGGCCGGTCTGGTGCTGGTTCCCTTGAACCCGCTGCTGAAGGCCCCTGAGGTTGCATACCATCTGCGTGATTGCGACGCCAAGCTCCTGGTGACTTTCGAAATGTTTGCCGCAGAGGCGCGGCGTGGCGCGGTGGAAGCCGGCGGCGTTCCGACGTATGTCGTCAACCTTCCGGACAGCACCGCGCTCCCGGAAGGGGCGAAACACTACGACGAGCTCTACTTCGCCGAGGACGGTCGAGACCTCCACCCGACGAATGCCGACGACACCGCGGTTCTGATCTACACGAGCGGAACTACCGGGCAGCCCAAGGGCGCCGAACTCACCCACTTTCAGCTGTACATGAACTGCACCATAACCGGGGAGCTGTTCGGGCTGCACCGCGAGGACATCCATCTCGCGGTGCTGCCACTGTTCCACGTTTTTGGACTGTCCAGCGTGCTGAACTGCACAGTCCGGCACGGCGCGGCGCTGGTGCTTGTCCCCAGGTTCGAACCCGAAGCCGTGATCGATGCCATCGAGAAGAACCGGTGCACCGTGTTTTCGGGCGTGCCGACGATGTACGCCGGTCTGCTCAGCATCGACACCACGCAGCGAGATCTGTCATGCCTTCGGGTTGGGGTGGCTGGCGGCTCCTCGCTTCCCGGTCATGTGATCAGATCCTTCGAGAAGAAGTTCCAGAGTTGCGTCATCCTCGAGGGATATGGGCTTTCGGAGTCTGCTAGCGCGACGACGTTCAACATCAACGCCGAGCAGCGCAAGGTGCTCTCGGTCGGCAAGCCGATCTGGGGGGTCGAAGTTCGGGTGGTGGACGAGAAGGGCAATGAACTGCCGTCTGGACCTGAGCACATCGGCGAGATCGTGATTCGGGGTCACAACATCATGAAGGGATATTACAAGCGACCCGAAGCCACTGCTGAGGCCCTCCGCGACGGCTGGTTCCATACCGGCGATCTGGCGTACACTGACGGTGACGGCTACTTCTATATTGCCGACCGAAAGAAGGATCTTGTCATCCGGGGTGGCTACAACGTCTACCCGCGTGAGGTCGAAGAGGTCCTGTATGCACACGACGCTGTGGTTGAGGCAGCCGTGATCGGGAAGCCCGACGACCGGTTGGGTGAGGAGATCCTCGCGTTCGTTGCCTGCGCGGAGGGTGTATCGGTATCCGCCGATGAACTAATTGAATTCACCAAGGAGCGACTCGCGGCCTACAAGTATCCCCGCGAGATCCGCTTTGTGGCTGAATTGCCAAAGGGTTCTACCGGCAAGATTCTTAAGAGAGAGTTGACGCCCTGAGTCGGTGCCGATTCCGGCGAGTTCACCCATTCCGGCAATATCAGGCGTGCTGGTCACGATCCTGCTCGACCGTGGCCGGACAGTCCAATCCTGGAAGGTCAGAAACCATTCGGCGATCTCGAACGTGCCGCATCCGTGCCCGGCGCAATAGCTGCGATCCAGGCCAGGGCAGGGCTCGGCATGACGTTGGGCGATCCGTCCCGGCGGCTTCATGTTTTCGGCAGTACAAGGCTGCCGGCAATGGCGAGAGGTGTGAGATGGTGCGGCAGCCGACGCGTGAGGACAGGTTCTCCTTCGGCCTGTGGACGGTCGGCTGGACCGGCGCGGATCCGTTCGGCGCGGCGACCCGTCCGCCGCTCGACCCGTGGGAGTACGCGGGCCGGCTCGCCGAGCTGGGGGCGTGGGGGATCACCTTCCACGACAACGACGTGTTCCCCTTCGACGCGGATGAGACGACACGGGACGCGCGGGTGGGAAGGCTGAAGGCGGCGGCGGACGACGCCGGGCTGGTGATCGAGATGGTGACCACCAACACCTTCACCCACCCGGTGTTCAAGGACGGTGGGCTGACAGCCAATGACCGGTCAGTGCGCAGGTTCGGGCTGCGCAAGGTGCTGCGCGCGGTCGACCTGGCGGCGCGGGTGGGCGCGACGACGTTCGTGATGTGGGGCGGCCGGGAGGGCGCCGAGTACGACGGCTCCAAGGACATCTACGCGGCGATGGAACGCTACAAGGAGGGCATCGACACCGTCGCCGGCTACATCCGCTCGCAGGGCTATGACCTGCGGATTGCGTTGGAGCCGAAGCCGAACGAGCCCCGCGGCGACATTCTGCTGCCGACGGTGGGGCATGCGCTCGCGCTCATCGCGGAACTCGACCACCGCGACATCGTCGGGCTCAACCCGGAGACCGGGCACGAGCAGATGGCGAACCTGAACTACACGCACGCGCTCGGCCAGGCGCTGTGGAGCGGCAAGCTGTTCCACCTCGACCTGAACGGCCAACGCGGGCTGAAGTACGACCAGGACCTCGCTTTCGGGCACGGTGACCTGCTGTCGGCGTTCTTCACCGTCGATCTGATCGAGAACGGCTTCCCCGGCTACCCGGATGGCCCCCATTACACCGGGCCGCGGCACTTCGACTACAAGCCGTCCCGTACCGAGCACCTGGACGGAGTGTGGGCGTCGGCCGCTGCCTGCATGTCGACCTACCTGATGCTCGCCGAGAAGGCGGCCCGCTTCCGGGCGGATCCGCGGGTGCGTGAGGCCATCGCGTACTCGGGTGTGCTGGAACTGGCCGAGCCGACGCTCGCACCGGCGGAGACCGCCGCGGACCTGCTCGCCAGCGGAGCCACCGGTGCCGTCGACAACTTCGACCCGGATAAGGCTGCCGAGCGTGATCTCGGGTTCGTCCACCTCCAACAGCTCGCCCTCGAACACCTCCTCGGCTGAGCGGGACGGGTTGTTGTGACACTGGTCGCGGGCATCGACTCGTCCACCCAGACGTGCAAGGTCGTCGTCTGCGACGCCGAATCCGGCCGCGTCGTCAGATCCGGGACGGCGCCGCATCCCGACGGGACGGAGGTCGATCCCGAGGCCTGGTGGACCGCACTGCTGATTGCCGTGGAGCGGGCCGGTGGCCTCGCGGATGTGGCGGCCCTGTCGGTCGCTGCCCAACAGCACGGGCTGATCTGCCTGGACAGCGCCGGGCAGGTGATCCGGCCGGCGCTGTTGTGGAACGACACCCGGTCGGCGCGGGCCGCCCGTGACCTGGTCACCGACCTCGGGAACGGCGACCAGGCCAGGGGCGCCCAGGCCTGGGCCGCCGCGGTCGGGTCTGTGCCGGTCGCGTCGTTCACCGTGACGAAGCTGCGCTGGCTCGCCGACCACGAGCCCGCCGCCGCGGCCCGGATCGCCGCTGTCGCGCTGCCCCACGACTGGCTGACCTGGAGGCTGTCCGGGGCCCACGCGCTCGCCTCACTGCGGACCGACCGCTCCGACGCCTCGGGAACCGGCTACTACGACGCATCGGGAACTGGCTCATACGATCCGCCCGGCGGCCGCTATCGACGTGATCTGCTCGCGCTCGCACTGCGCCACCGTCACACCGATGCGGACCGGATCGTCCTGCCCGCGGTTGCGCGGCCCTGGGACGCGGTCGGGCGTGGCGACCCCGCGTTGGGTCTCGGCCATCTGTTGCTGGGCCCAGGTTGCGGGGACAACGCCGGTGCGGCGCTCGGCCTGGACCTGCGGCCCGGGGACTGCCTGATGTCGCTGGGCACCTCCGGCGTGGTCGCCGCCGTCTCCACGGCGAGCACGGCGGACGCCTCTGGTGGCATCGCCGGGTTCGCCGACGCCACCGGCCACCACCTCCCGCTCGCCTGCACCCTCAACGGCAGCCGCGTGCTCGATGCCACTCGCCGGCTACTCGGCGTCGACCATGACGGATTCGACCATCTCGCTCTTGCCGCCCGGCCTGGCGCCGACGGCTTGGTCCTCGTTCCGTACCTGGCGGGGGAGCGCACCCCGAACCTGCCGACGGCGACCGGGAGCCTGCACGGGCTGACCCTGGCCTCGATGACGCCGGAGAACCTCGCCCGCGCCGCTGTCGAGGGCCTGCTCGGTCATCTGGCGGGCTGTGTGGAAGTCCTGCGCGCACAGGACGTGGCTGTCGAACGGGTGACCCTGGTCGGCGGCGGCGCCCGCTCCCTGGCCGTTCGCGAGATCGCGCCGGAGGTACTCGGGATCGACGTGACAACCCCCAGGCCGGGGGAGTACGTCGCCATCGGCGCCGCCCGCCAGGCCGCCACGGTGCTCGCGGGCCACCGGCCCTGTTGGGAGGAGATCGAGGCCGTCACACACACGGCCGCGCCGGCCCCGCCCAAGGTTCTTGACCGGTACCGAGCCGCCGCGGCGAAGGCGGCACGGAATCAATGATCTCCATATCTCCCGCGCTGGAGGAAAAGAACCCGCGGCGGTTGCCTCAACGGCGCAATTCTGTGAAAGGTAGTCAGGCAGGCCTGCGGCTATGGAGATAGAAAGGATCACAGCCTCGGTCACGTCCCATGGGGAGAGTCCGGTATGGGCGCCGGCCTGGGGCGGCCTCCATCTCGTTGATCTCCTAGCTGGCGACGTCCTCTCGCTCGACGTTCATACGGCAGCGGTATCGCGCAGGAACCTCGGCACGATCGTTGCCGCGTTGCGCCCGCGAGCCAACGGCGGAGCCGTGCTGGCGATGGAGCGAGGTTTCGCGCTTCTGGACCCGTCGGATGCGGTGGGCCTCTCCCCTTTCGGCGCGGATCGGGACGGTCGACGGTCTCCGCCGCTGCGCCTGCTGCCGGAGCTCTGGTCCGTGGAGGCCGGGATACGTATGAACGACGGCGCATGTGCTCCGAACGGGAACTTCTATTGCGGCTCCCTGACGTACGTCTCGGAACTCGGGGCAGCGGCACTTTACCGCCTCGACACCGACGGCTCTGCCACCGTGGCGCTGACCTCCGTCGGCATCTCCAACGGACTTGCCTGGAGCCCGGACGGCTCTCGCGCCTACCACATCGACGCGGCATCCGGCTGCATCGACGTCTTTGACTACGACCCGGACACAGGGCTGAGTAGCCGCCGACCGTGGGCAGCCGCGTCGGCCACGGACGGTACACCGAACGGACTCACCGTTGATGCCGATGGCGGAGTCTGGGTCGCACTCTGCGGGGGTGGGGCGGTGTGCCGCTTCGATCCGCGGGGCCGCATGGACGCAGTGCTCCGGGTTCCGGTGCCCCGCGTCACCGCGTGCACCTTCGGCGGTGACAACCTGGACACGCTCTACATCACCACCTCACAGACGGAGACCGATCGCGAGCGGCATCCCGCCGCGGGGGCCGTGTACGCCGCCCAAGTGGGCGTGCGCGGTTTGCCGGTCTCACTGTTCGCAGGTTAGTGGGCTTCGGGGGCTCCCGGTGAGGTCGGGAAATGCCAGCTCAGGCTGTCCGTTGTCGCCGCAACTGACCGACCAACCGGCTGGTCGTCAGTAGTCCTGGGGCGGCGGGTTGGCAATCGAAAGTCGGAAAGTGGCTCGCCATCGAGAGAGCTTGATGCTTCGGGCTGGATGCCCTTCCAGGACACTCGCTGCTGACCGAAGGGCTGCCGGGCAGGCCCAACCTGCAGTGATTCGCTGTGCACCCCCGCCGGCTGCGATCGGGCCTGTGGCGGCTCCAGCGGACGCGCGGGAGGATCGGCCACGGCTTGGCCCGGGGGTGAAAACCACCCGGATGTGTGGTTTTATGGACGAGTCGCGGCTGGCAGTGCTGCGCAGCAGGCTAGCGGAGGACTTGAACGTGATCTGGGTAAGCGGCCTTCTGGCTGCGCTCTCAATGGTGTTGGCGGTCGGCACATTTGCCTGGCAGGCTCCGGGGATCGGGCTTGTCGGTTCACTTGGTGGCTATGTTCCGGGGTGGCTGCTCGTCATGAGTTCGGCGGGAGCGGCGGCTGGCATCGGCGCGTGGCTGCTGAACCCCTCTGTTGTGGCCCTGATCATGATCGCGTTCTGTGTCCTCTCGGCTGCGGCCGGCGTCAAGGTAATTGTCGATCAGCGTCGGCAATTGAAATCGTTTGGTGTTCGATCATCAGCGAAGGATTACTTTGGCCGGCTTTCCTGGTCGAAGAATGGTCCGGACGACATCGTCACCTATGGTCCCGTCGACGGTCATTCACCGCGTATGGCTGTATATATGCCACGAACGTCTGTCGCCGCTGCGCCGGTTGTCGTCCACATCCATGGTGGGGGCTGGACGGCGGGCAGTGAGACGATCGATACGGCGTTCGCCCGGCATCTCACGGATCGCGGATTCCTCGTGTTTGCCCCCACCTACACGCTCGCGACCGAGAGTTTTCCGACCTGGGAGCTAGCTCCGCGCCAGATTGCGTGCGCGCTGGCGACGGCAAGAAAAATGAGCGAGAAGTACGGCGGTTCCTCGCGGCACTTCTACGTTACCGGCGGTTCTGCCGGTGGAAATCTTGCCCCACTCGTGGTGAATCGCATCGCGCGAGGAGAATCCTTCGGTCATGAGGGTGAGATGCCCGTGATAAAAGCGGTGGCCGTGAGTATCCCCGCCGTAGATCCAGGCTTCGCCGAAGGCAACCCATTTGCGATCTCCGGAACCCTGGCTCGACATTTTGCACAGAGATATACGGGTGGTACCCCGGAGGAGTTCCCCGAGCGATACGCGGCCGTCTCCGCTACTAACTTTGTTAGCCAAGCCTCGCCGCCGACATTGCTTGTGTATGGCCCCAACGACTGGCTGGTGCCGAGCCAAGGAATACTGACATACGCTCAACACGCACGCGCGATGGGTGCCGCTGTGAGTGCTGTTCCAGTCCCCTGGACGGGACACCTGATCGGCCTGAGTGGCGCCGGTAGCAAGGCAATCATCGAGTTGACCGTGAACTGGTTTGAGGCGCACTCGGGCATCGGTGAAACGGAGGAAAAGAAGGCCCACGATGAGTTGGCTGATGTGGCCGCGACCGCACAAGACTCTCTCGGGTAGTGACTTCGAAGCGCGGGGCGAGGATGCGGACAGTCGCACCCCATGTCCGTTATCGTGGTGGTTAGATCGTCGGCTCCGGGAGAGTTCGATCGATACATGGAGACGGACAGCGGCGGCGTCTTCCATGGTTCCCCCAGTGAATGACGTCCGCCAATTAGCCCCATGCCCGCGACGCACGGGCGTCACCGGTGGTGCTACCCCAGTGCGGGGGAAGCGCGGGAAGGTGCCAGCCGGCGGGGTCGCTCTAGACGAGGGAGGCGCATCCTCGCACCTGCGACTCCGGCGCTCATGCGCTGACTACTTGCACTTCGGCAAAAAGAATGGGAGCGACAATGAAGGCGACCGATGTCTACCGAGAGAGTAGAGACGAACTACTGAAGCTTTCGGGGAATCATGGACGGGCAGTACAGGAATTCCGGTGGCCGTCGCTCGGGGAACGATTCAACTGGGCGGTCGACTGGTTCGATGTCATTGCACGCCGAAATTCCCGTCCGGCGCTGATTATCGTCGAGGTGGACGGTTCTTCGACGCGCCGCTCGTTCGACGAGATGGCTTCCTCCTCGGACCGTCTTGCGGCCTGGCTAGCCGGCCACGGCGTCGGCAGGGGCGACCCGGTGCTGCTCATGCTGGGAAATCAGGTCGAACTCTGGGAGTCGATGCTGGCTGTGATGAAGCTGGGCGCCGTCATCATGCCGACGACGACCGCCCTCGGCCCTTCGGACCTCATCGAGCGGACCGTTCGGGGCGCCGTCCGACATGTCATCTGTAACGCGCAGGACACGAGCAAGTTCAACGATGTCCCAGGCGGCTACTCTCGGTTCAGCGTCGGCGCGGCACAGGGGTGGCTCGACATCAAGGCGGCCGAGGCCATCGAGACGGTACCGGCGCCGCACCCGGGGACCGCCCCGGACGACCCGCTGCTGCTCTATTTCACCTCGGGCACGACGTCGCGGCCCAAGCTGGTGCGGCATACACAGATCTCCTACCCGGTCGGGCACCTGTCGACCGTCTACTGGATTGGCCTGCGGCCTGGTGACGTCCATCTGAACATCTCGTCGCCAGGCTGGGCTAAGCACGCCTGGTCCTGCTTTTTCGCGCCATGGATCGCGGAGGCGACGATACTCGTCGTCAACTATCGACGCTTCGAGGCCGGACCTCTGCTGGATAGCCTCCGTGAATACGAGGTGTCGACGTTCTGTGCGCCCCCGACCGTCTGGCGCATGCTGATCAACACGGATCTGTCCGAGCGACCCGCGGCGCTGCGGGAGGTGCTCGGCGCAGGCGAGCCGCTCAACCCTGAGGTGATCGAACGGGTTCGCGCAGCCTGGGGGCTGACGATCCGCGACGGCTTCGGGCAGACGGAGACCACCGCCCAAGTTGGTAACACACCCGGCTCGCCTGTTCGACCGGGCTCCATGGGCCGGCCGCTGCCCGGGGTGCCCGTGGTGTTGGTCGATACGGTCTCCGGGGAGCCGGTGGTCGCTCCCGGCGAGGGTGAGATCTGCCTGGATCTCTCGGCCCGTCCCCTGCCACTGATGACCGGTTATCAGGACGATCCGGAGCGCACTGCGGAGGCGATGGCAGGCGGTTATTACCATACCGGGGATGTGGCGAGTGTCGATGTCGATGGATACATCACATATATCGGTCGTACGGACGATGTCTTCAAGGCCAGTGACTACAAAATTAGCCCTTTCGAGCTGGAATCGGTCCTGATCGAACACCCCGCGGTGGCCGAGGCGGCGGTTGTTCCCGCGCCGGACCCCGTCCGCCTGGCCGTCCCGAAGGCGTATGTCGCATTGGTGCCCGGGGTGGAGCCGACCGCGGCGACCGCGGAGTCCATCCTGCGGCACGCACGTGAGCGGCTGGCTCCCTACCAGCGAGTCCGGCGCATCGAGTTCTACGAACTACCCAAGACGATCTCCGGGAAGATCCGCCGGGTCGAGCTCCGCGCTCGTGAGAAGGACCTGTGCGAATGCCCGGCCGACAGCGCCAGCACTGAGTGGCGCGACGACCAGTTCCCGAGCCTCAAGAGCTGACCGGTCGGTTCTGAACCAGTGTTCGTCGGGTACATCCGTCACTCCGTGGCGCGCTTAGAGCACCTGGAGTGCGTTTGGGTGCGTATCTGTTCATGATCAAGGTGCGGTTCGCGCAAGCTGTCGGTTCCAGGTCTTGTCGTGGCGGGTCGCGACTCTTCGCCGGGCCTTCAGTTTGTTGATCAGTCGGTCGATGGCGTTCTGTTCCCGGTGCAGCTTGGCGTCGTGACAGAAAGAACGGCCACCCTCGCGGCCCTTGTTCCGCCGGTTCGCGGCTTGGTCGACCTTCTGCGGGACGACCGCCCTGATCCCACGGCGGCACAGGCAGGCACGGTTGGCCCGTACGAGTTACTTTTGTCACCGGCGACCGCGCTGGGTTGGGTAAGCGGACGACAGGCCGGTCCCCGCACTCCTGGCTAGCACGGGGATGGATTAAGCTTGATCTTTTACCTGTGCGGTGTTGGTGGGCGGTTATGGTGAGGTCCCGTCAGATGGTTTTTCCGACGTCGTGGTGGGGTGCGGGTCTGCGGTTGCGTGAGCCGGTAAGGGCGGCCGGGGCCAGCCTTGGTGGGTTTCGGTGTGCTGGCGGGGAGGGGCGTGATCGCGCGGATGTTCCGGAATCCTCGTCGGACTCGGGCGGGGGTGAGTCGTCCTGGTGGGGCGGGTTTCTCCCAGGGGCGGTGTAGGTCGCGGGCCAGGGGTCGGGCGAGGCGGAGCTGGGTGTGGACGGTGATGATTAGCCAGGTCCAGCGGTCGGCGGCCTGCGGGGTTCGGATCTTCGGGCGGGTCCAGCCGAGGGTCTGTTTGAACAGTCGGAAGGTGTGTTCCAGGTCGAACCGGCGCAGGAACGTCTGTCAGGCGCGGTCGATGTCGGCGGCGGTGGCGTTGGTGGCCGACGACCACAGCCAGACGGGCTTGGGATCGCGGTCGCCGGGCAGGTGATCGACCTGTAGGCGGATGAGGGTCCCTCCGATGATCGGTAGGTCTCCGGGGTGGTCGAGCCAGCAGGTGCGGTGGGTGAGCCGGGGTCACGTCGTACCCGGCGTCCATCACGATCAGGATGTTCGGGTCTCCGTCGTGCCAGTGCCCGGCGGCGATCAGACGGCCCACGACCGCCCGGAGCTGGTCGGCGGTCACCGCTGTGGCGTCGTCGGTGGGGCCGAGGCGAACTGCGTCCAGGACCGCGGTCCACGACGTCCGGCCGGACTCGAGGGCCGCGACGAACGAGTACGGCCAGCCAGGAATCAGCTGGGACTGGTTCTTCGTCCGGCCGTGCACATGGCAGAACAGCCGCTCCGCGCTGGTCGAGGCGTCCGAGCGCAGCCATGGGCTGACATCGACGGCCAGCACGAGTCGTCCGTCAGCGGCCGCGGGCAGCGGAAGGTCCGCGAGCGCACGTCGCAGCCGGGCGATCTCTCATCGGCCGCTGTTCAGCCCGTCGTACAAGGCTCCATGACCGCGACGGTGCTCCGGGGCCAGTGTCAGGTCGACCAGCGTCCGGACCGGGCCGCCGGTGCACAGCACCGCCTCCGGTTCGCCGTCCCGGGTGGCGGCTGCAACGCTCGACGTGATCTCTCGGACGGCAAAGTCCGGAAGGAGGCGGGTCTTCCTGCTGGGCTCTCGAGCTGGTGGAGGTCGGCAGATCTCTCCCAGGCTGTCCTGGTTGAGGGGTGCGGCAGATGATCTCGGTCGTGCACGGTGCGTACGCCGGTGGCTTCAAGCGCCCGCGCGAATCCCTTCCATTTGGAAGATTTTTGATGTAATCTTGATCACGTCATGCTTTGCGGCTCGCTAGTCTCGGAGGAGCAGAGGATCGGCCTTGTTGCGATTAGGATCTGCGGCGGGCTTCACTGCGGGTGCTGCCTTGGCGCTCGCGCGGTACAGGAGTCGCGACCAAGTGAGTGCATCGCGGCGCGGAGCGGTCCTAACGCAGCGCGATGATCGTGTCGCCGGGCCGTCGGGGGCGTGCCGCGCGACGAATTGCGGGATCTGGATCTGGATCGGGATCCGGCCGGTCCGAGCGGAAGTGGGAGTGGCTACCTCCCGAGCGCGTACCTTGCTTACGAGCCCGCTTTTGCTCACGCTGGATCACCTCCTGCGTTTCGGGCGGGACAACGTCATCAGGGTAGAGCTCGGGGCGCATGACGACAGCCAGTGGTGCGTGATCACGTGCTCGATCGGCAACGAGATCCTCGAGGTCGGTCGCCCTCTCGGCTCGGCCTGGGGACGTCGTATCGCGGACAAGGTGCGCTCACTCGATGCCTCGCGCCTTGTCACGAACGCCGTCAATGGCCTACTTGCGGCTACGGACGTGCTCCTCGGAACCAGCCCGACAGACGAGCCTTTCGACATCAATGTCATCCTGTCAAAGGATGGAGTGAGCGCCTTTGGTGCATCGGAGCTGGTCACGCGTAGGACCGAGGAGACGCACTCTCAGGCCGATGTCTGCGGCATCAACTACTCGGAGGCACGTTACGCTCTGGACGCGCAGCTTTTTCCTGAGCATATCCTGGTTGGTTCCGAGACCTTCCCCGGAGCCCTCGACGTGCTCTGGGAGTTGGTGGAGCGGCACCCACAGGTCATCGGTGACATCGCCTGGACCGCGTGGGACCACCTTGGAGAAGCGGGTGTGGGCCGCCCGTCTATGCCGACGACGCGGACCAACCGACCGCGCCGTACCGGGCTCGGATCCGAACGACTAGGCGGCGCGGGAAGCGCGCCGCCGCACGCTTGCAGAAGCCCACGGCATGACACGACAGGAGAACACCTTGCTGGCTGACGCTGAGCTCATAACCGCCGTAGACGCGCCGGGCGCTTTCACTCTGCACACCCTCATCGCCCTGGACCACGACCAGGTGCGTGCGGCCACGCTGCGTGGCACGGCCCACGGCGTGTTCGAAGCACGCATCGACGGACAGCCAGTCGGTGGGGTCCTCGCGCCGGGTTGGAGCGCATACGACCGACGTCTGCCAGTTGAACAGCACGATGTCACCGCGCTGATACGAGACGGCGCTCAGCTCCAGATCCTCGTCGGTAACGGATGGTGGCGCGGCAAGCTGGGCTTCGAAGGTCTGGGCCTGGATTATGGCGGCCGCATTGGGTTCATTGGAGAGATCGAGATCACGTACGCCAGCGGGCGTACCCAGCGGGTCAGCACCGACACCACATGGACCGCCCGCACCGCAGCCATTTCCGACAACAGTATCTACGACGGCGTGCGGATCGACGCGTCTGCGCAACCCCGGCGGCTGGAAGTGGAGGCACTGCCCATCGACCGCGCAGTGCTGGTTCCGCAGATCAAACCGCCGATCGAGCGTCAGGAGGTGATTCCACCCCGACGGATTTGGACTTCACCATCTGGTGGCACGCTGATTGATTTTGGGCAGAACCTCGTCGGCTGGACCAGACTGCGGGTGACCGGTCCGCGCGGAACGACGATTACTGTCCGCCATGCCGAGGTCCTCGAGAACGGCGAATTGGCGACGCGCCCGCTGCGCGGGGCCCGTGCCACCGATACATACATCCTCTCTGGTGGGGACGACCTGTTCGAGCCGACGCTGACATTCCACGGCTTCCGCTATGCGGAGTTCACTGGACTACCCGGGGAACTCGATCCCACGGCCGTCGAGGCGATTGTGGTGCACTCCCGGATGCGGCGGACGGGAACGTTCGAGTGCTCGGATCCGCGCGTTAATCGCCTAGTCATGAACTCGGTGTGGGGCCAGAAGGGGAATTTCCTCGACGTTCCCACCGACTGCCCCCAGCGTGATGAGCGTCTCGGCTGGACCGGTGATATCGCCGTATACGCGGCGACTGCATGCTACCAGTTCGACTGCGCGGACCTCCTCCACGGATGGCTGGAAGACCTGCGCGCGGAGATGGAGGTCGCCGGCTACGTGCCTTTTGTTGTGCCGAACGTCCTGAAGTTCGCGCCGAGAGAAGCATTGGGAGCGCACGCGCACATCGTCGGCCCCACCGCTGTGTGGGGCGACGCGGCTGTCTGGGTACCAGAAGCGCTGTGGCAAGCGTTCGGCGACTTGGAACGCCTCGCCGCACATTATCCTGCGATGGTTCTGCACCTCGAATCGATCCTGCCGCGTCTATCCGACACGGGGGTCTGGGATACGGGATTCCAGTTCGGCGACTGGCTGGATCCCACCGCGCCTCCGGAACAGCCACTCGCCGCGACGGCCGACCCTTCGGTCATCGCCACAGCGTGTCTTTACCGAACTGCCCTGATCGCAGCAGATGCTGCCGCGCATCTCGACCTGAAGGCGGACGAGCGACGATGGCGGAAACTCGCAGAGCGTACGAGGTCGGCGTTCCAGGCGCAGTATGTCGTGGAGGGTACTCGAATCACCTCGGATGCCCAAGCTGTGTATGCCCTGGCGATCCACTTCGGCTTGCTCGATGACGTGCAGAAGGCGGAGGCTGGCGAAAGACTCGCCTGTCTCATCGCGGAGGGCGGATATCGGGTCGGGACCGGATTCGCCGGGACACCGTTTGTGGTGTGGGCGCTGACCGAGACCGGGAATGCCGAGGTGGCGTATCGGCTACTGCTGCAGGAGGAGCCGCCGTCCTGGCTATATATGGTGGCGATGGGGGCGACCACCATCTGGGAGCGGTGGGATTCGCTGCTACCTGATGGCACGGTGAATTCGGGTGAGATGACGAGTTTCAACCATTACGCCCTGGGGGCGGTCGTCGACTGGCTGTATAAGTGCGTCGCCGGCATCCGTCCCGCCCAGCCTGGGTACGCACGTCTGCACCTAGCGCCGATCCCTGGGCCCGGACTCGACTGGGCACGCGGACAGGTGGAAACCCGCCGCGGACGGGTGGAGTGCGGATGGACTCGGCACAGCGATGGCGTCATCACGATCGAGTGCGTCGTCCCCGACGGCGTGGAGGCGGACCTGCACCTGCCCGACGGAACTACCCGCCTGCTCGCGAGCGGGTCACATCGCATTCGAACGGAGAAGGGCGCGTAGTGAAGAACGACAGCACGAAGGATGGGGTGGTGTGACGCTGACAATCGCACAGAAGGTGGAACTGCTGCAGGGGGTTGTGTCCTGAGTCGCAAATTTGGCGACTGATCATGGACTTAGTTCGTATCAACGACTCAGCACACTAGATACTTGGACGACGCAGCGTTTCGAGGGGGAAGTTGGAGGTGTGGTGGTGCGCATGTCAGACGGACCTCACTGCTGGGGCCATCATTTTCATCCTCAGATCTCGGGCCCGCTGTTTGGACGGATCGGTCAAGGCAAGCCCTTCGCACCCGCCTCATCGGCGGTGGTCGGTGTCGTGATGACGCCGGATGCAGGCGAGTTCTTGAACGGATTTTTGATGGGATCTGAGACGAAATGAGACGTGCGGAATATGAGCTTTGAACGGATGAAATGCTGCGCGGTGGAGGTGGCAAATCAACCGGAAAGTGACGGAACCTCATTAATCATGCATGTGCTTGGTTCGTGGCCGGGGAGGCTTGAGTACATCCTCCCGAGGATGGGTGGTGCAAAGAAATGATAGAAGTCGGCGGAATTGTCCCACACGCTTACGTGTGTCAAACTGTCGCCGGCGGCGGAGGTCCGTCGCTCGTCTCGTGCCTGGGAGGGGCGTTCATTTCCGAAAAACTCGGCCTACATGATGCCGAGGCCGCCGTGCAAGAGGTCCGGGTCCAAGCGGGGGCCGTAGCCGTCTCCGTCGACTATCTTGCACTCGGGATCCATTACCCGGCACCGAGTGATGACGCAGTGGAAGCGGCGTGAGGATCATGGCCGGTCGGATCCGCAATAGAGTCCATCCCGGCGGTAGGGCGCACGATGGCAGGTGAACGAATGTCGAAGCCTACTCTTCCGCTGTGGAATCGGTGGCACGCGCGCCGCACCGGCATACCGAAACCGGCACCCTGGCGCGTATGGCCCGTGCGCATTCCGATGCGCGACGGTGTGACTCTGGGTGCTGATGTCTATGAGCCGCTCGCGTCGTCCAGGGGCGTGATTTTGATCGTGGGTCCGTACGGTCGTGGGTTCATATTCACAGTGAGCTCTGCGCGAGCGTTCGCGGGGCAGGGGTATACGGTCGTTTTCGCGTCCACGAGGGGCACCGCCGATTCAGGTGGCGAACTCGACCCCATGCGCACTGACGCGCAAGACGGTCAGGACATCGTCGCGTGGATGCGCAGCCAGTGCTGGTACCCTGGCCGCTTCGCCGCAGCTGGCGGCTCGTACCACGGCTACGCTCAGTGGGCGCTCATGGCAGACCCACCGCATGACCTCGCGGCCGCCGTCGTTGTCATGGGACCGCACGACTTCGCCGAGTACACGTGGGGGTCTGGTTCGTTTCGCACCGACTTGATTGGATGGAGCGGACAAGTTGGCGGGCCACCCGTAAGCAGGAACCCTTTCCGCAACTTGAAGGTGCAAAGGGAGTTCCGAAGGGCGGTCGATGAGGTCATCAAGTCGGTTCCTGTGCTGTCCGCCGCCCAGCCTCTATTCGAAAATGATCGTCCGTGGGTGCTTGAGCGGATGAACCGCGACGATATCGACGAAGAATACTGGGCTCCGATGCGGCACGCTGCCGCACTCGAGACGTCGATGGTGCCCACCCTGGTGATTGCCGGGTGGCAGGACATTTTCCTGTCACAGTCCATGGAACAGTATCGACGTCTGCATGCACGTGGCGTCGACGTGGCGCTGACGGTTGGCGCATGGGTGCATGCCGATATCCTTCTCCGCGGTGGCGGCACAATCGTACGAGAAAGCCTCCATTGGCTGGAAGAATACTTGGGTGACAGCGGAGCGCGCGGAGCGTCCGTGAGAGTGCAGGTGCCGCCATTGAGGAGGTGGATCGAGCTGCCGGAGTGGCCACCCCACGTAGAAAGAAGAATCTGGCACCTGCACCCGGGCGCGCGCCTTGAAAGACATCCACCGGGTAGCGATGCCACCGCATCGGAGTTCGTCTATGACCCAGCGGATCCGACCCCGACCATCGGCGGAAATCTCATCAGCAAGGGCGGATACCGCAACGACTCCGCATACGTCGGCCGGCCTGATGTGCTGGTCTATGACACAAGCCCATTCAACACCGAGCTGGTTGTGCTCGGTGCTCCGGTCGTTACGCTTGCGCACCGTTCAGATCGTCCCGATGCGGACCTTTTCGTGCGGCTGAGCGACGTCGACCCAAGCGGGCGTTCGCGCGGGGTGTGCGAGGGGTACTGGCGTGCCCAGCGCGGCGAGTTTCCTTTCGATCTCTACCTAAACGACACCGCGCATATATTCGCGCGAGGGCATCGTCTGCGGCTGATCGTTGCCGGCGGATCTTTCCCTCAGTACGCGCGCAATCCCGGCACAGAAAAGAACCCGCTCACTGCGACCGAACTCTATTCGAATCGTCACGTGATCAAACATGCCGACGGTGCGTCAACGCTACGGCTACCGGTCGGCTCCTTTCCAGAATGAACCTGTACCCTGTGCCCCAGATTCCGCCGGTGCGGCCCGGTCGGCACGCTGGGCCAGGGCTCCGGCGTGATCGCGGTCTGGCGCTGGATCCGTCCGCGGCTTCGCCGGCCTCCTCCGCCCCCGCTGACGGCAACGCCGACCGACTCGATGAGTGGATCACCACGGCTCGTGCCGCCGACCTGCCTCACCTGCACTTCTTCACCTGCGGACTCGACATCGAGCGCGCGGCCGCCGATGCCGCCCTCACCCTGCCCCACCACAACGACGGCGCTGAAAGCGTGAACACCAAATCCAAACGGATATGCGTCAGCTGCACGGCCGTGCAGGCTCACCCTTCCTCGGTCACCGCATCCTGCTCGTCTAACACAGAGTAATCACCGAAAGTGAGTCAGAGCCGCCCGCACAGAACCCCGCCGACACGGCCCTCAACGCCCTAATTCTTGGACTCGGGTCCGTGGCACTCCTGGTTGGCGGGATCGGCGTCGCCAACACCGTCGTCATCTCCGTCCTCGAACGTCGCGGTGAGATCGGGCTGCGCTGCTCCCTGTGCGCCACCCGATCCCACATCCGCAGCGAGTTCCTCACGGAAGCGCTCCTGCTGCCGGCTATCGGCGGCACCGGTGGGCTGTTTCTCGGAATCGCCGTCACCACCCTGTACGCGAACATTCAAGATTGGCCCACCGTTATCCCGTCCTGGGCCACAGGGCACTTGGCCTCGACGCCACCCTCGTCATCGCCGGCCTTCACCCCGCCACCCGCGCATCCAAACTGCCACCCACTGAAGCAATGGCCGTGACGTGACCATGATGGCAGCAGGGGTCAGCCGATCCTATGCCGACTTGCCCCGCAGCGTCGCCGTAGTTCATATCTCGGCGCAGCTGATTGCCTTATTGTGAACTTCGCAGTAACCTCTCCCCATGAAATCAACGTGGAAGAATCTGTGCGCTGGGATCATCCTGGTCGGACTGTCCACCTCCTTTCTGTTCGGAGGTAAAGGTTTGGCTGTCGCCGTATCCGGCGATGATTCACCGAGCATCACGAATGAGTGCTTAAGTAGCGTGCCGGAGCGGGTCAGTAGCACACCGGTTCGCATCTGCTACACGGCGTTCCAGCCAGCGGGTGCGGATGCCGCCCACCCTGTGCCGGTCGTGCTCCAGAGTCATGGATGGGGAGGCGCGCGCGTCAAGGATCCGGCCTATTTCACTGACTACCTCGACGAAGGCATCGGTGTGATCAGCTTCGACCAGCGGGGGCACGGCGAGAGCGGCGGTTCCGCGCACCTTCAGGATCCGGACTTCGAGGGGCAGGACCTGCAGCGCCTCCTGCTCGCCGTCTCAGCGTTGCCTTGGGTTCAGCTGGACGGGCCAAGCGACCCGCGTGTGGGGACCATCGGAGGAAGCTACGGCGGCAGCTACCAGTTTCTCGCGGCTTTCGAGCAGATCCGTGCCACAGGCTCGACCGTCATCGATGCGATGGCACCGGACAGCACCTGGTACGACCTCAATGAAAGTCTGGCGCCCACCGGGCTCGTACGCACCCGGTGGGCAACCCTGCTCGGGGTGCTCGGTGGGATCAACATGGAGCCGGCCGCTGGTGCGTCGTTTCTCCTGGGCAGCACGACGGGTAAATGGCCCGACGGGTCCATTCCCGGCACGATTGACATGCAGGAGTATGCTGCACGCAGCGGTGCCGCCTGGCAAGTGCAGCACGGATTGCAGATCGACGTGCCAATGATGATCGGCTCCGGAGTCACAGACAACCTTTTTCCCCTCCAGCAAGGTCTACAGGTGTGGGACAAAGCGCTCACCGACAAAGCCAGGCGCAACAGCATCTTTATCGGGTTTAATGGCGGACACGCGATGCCGGCTGTGCGACCGATGGGAATCGGCGTAACGGGGGATCCTTGCAGCGCGATGCTCGGTAGCGACGGCTACGGCAAGCTGGTGGTCAGATTCATGTTTCAGGAGCTGAAGGGCGTCGACACGGGCTTGTCCGGCTTCGGCAAGATTCATCTCGCTACGGCGGCGGGCCGCTGCCAGACCGTCAAGTCTATCACGCCCAGCGTCACAATGCCCGTGTCAGCGGGTCTGGGCACGCAACTTGGAGGAAGCGCCCAGGTGGTAAAGATCGCGGACGGCCCGTTGACGATCGCGGGACGATCGACTGTTCATGCGTCAGTCACCACGATGATCCCAGACTCCTTCGCGTTCTATGCTCTAGCAGTGGGCACATCGGTTTTGGATGCGAAGATCGTGCAGAACAACATGCTTCCACTACGGGAACGCCGTGTGGTGACCGGGGAGGTGCAAGATCTTGAGCTGCCTAGCGTCGCAGTCGACATTCCGGCCGGGCAGAGCCTGTTCTTGATGGCGGCACCCAATCAGGATATGTTTACCGGCACGAGTACACTACTCACGGGCCCGGTGGAGCTATGCAACATCAGCGTCAGCCTTCCGGTGGTCGCCGACTGATATCACCTCGGTGTGGTGACACGCGAGGTACCCCCGTAGAGGATGCTGCCGATCCGACGTAGAATGCAGCTTCTGAGCGCATCCGCGTCGCATATCTCGTCGCATAGCCTCGACTTCTCGATGGACCACGTCGCGCGCGACGTGGGTATCAGTCCGCCGCATGCGTCGCTACTTCGGCAACCGCTACGGTCTGCTCACGGCGCTGGTCTATCATGGCGTTGAGCAGATCATGGAGATCCTCATCGGGGTAGTACGGCAGGCGATTTTTTGCGATCAGTGGATGGCTCTGACGTTGGCCTGGTGGCGGCGTCGCCACCGGGACCAGCGCAGGATGTGATCGAGCACGGCTGTGGGTCGGGCGAGAATGGCGAGAAACAGGCGTCGGGCCTCGTTGACGGTCAGGGGTAGCAGTCCGTCGTCGTAGGGCTGGTCGCGTTGGTCGGCCGCGAGGATCGTCAGGAAGGCGTGGGCGAGCGTCGCGAGTACAGAGTGTCCCTAGCTCTTCTGTCAAGCAGCGGCGGGTTTGGCTGGGGTGGGGTCGTCGGCTCGTAGCGCTGCGTAGACGACGTCGGGGAGGCGTCGTTTGAGGACGCGCAGGGCCTCGCGGCCGCTGTCGCCGCTGTCTTTGCGTCGCGCCATCATCGCTGTGGCGGGTGGATGCCAGCGGGCTTGGGTCATCGCGATGCGGTGAAGCGTGGCGTTGAGCTGGCGGTTACCGGTGCGGCTGAGCCGGTGCCGGGCCTTGTTCGATGACCAGACTGGTAGCGGCGCGGTGCCGTTATGCCGGGCGTAGGCATCCTTCGACCGGAAACGGTCGGCGCCTGCGGTCTCACCCAGGATCTTCCCCGCCGTCAGTGCGCCGCATCCCGGGATAGCGGTCAGCGACGGCGCGAGACGCTCCACGAGCTCGGTGATCTCGGTGGTGAGCTGGTCGATCTCCAGCGTGAGATCACGGCAGCGGCCGACAGGCGTGCGGGCGAGGCGGGCCACGACGCCGTGGTGATCGGCGAGGCGCACCTCGATCGTGTCGTAGGCCGAGGAGCGGTCCAGGGCGCGGGCGTTCGGTTCCCAGGACGGGTCGAGCTCATGGAGATGCCAGCGCAGTCGGCAGATGATCCGAGTGCGTTCCGCGACCAGGGATTCTCGGTGATCGACCAAGAGCCGGACCTCACGGTCCGGGCCGTCAAATCGGGCGACGGGGAGGTCGGGCTCGCGCAGGGCGGCCCGCGCGACCGCGAGAGCATCGATCGGATCGGACTTGCCGTACGTGCGGGCCGTGTTCCGGCTCGCTGCCATCAGCTTCGGGGGGACGCGCACGATCGACTCGCCGGCCATCACCGAGTGTCCGCGCCCAACGCAGCAGGCCGAGGTGATCCTTTGTCGCGGTCCCGGTCGTGCGCTCGGCGAGCTTCCGGCCGTGGTCGTCGACGACGACGATGGGTGGGTGCGCTTGTGCGCGTCGACCCTGAGAGTGACCATGAACCGTGTCTCCTTCGTCGAAGAGGGGCACGGGCCGGTCGGCGGGCATATCCCTGTCAGGGGCGACGCCACGCTCCTCTCAAGCCACGCCGGCCGGACCTTGAGGTCCGGCGGGCTGCACTACGGACAGTGGCCACCAGCGGCAACAACCAGGTGGAGCGAACCCGCCGGACACCTCGACAGCAGACACAGGGATGAACCGGTGGATCGGAATGTGGCGGTCAGCGATACGTTCGTCGCTGGCAGTGTGGTCGTGTGAGCCGGACGTACCACGATCACCACCGTGGGACCGGAACCGGTGGAACTCCGAGACGGGTACCCGTGGACGAGGCGGCAGCGATCCATCACTCGGTGACGCATGCCCATCGCGTGATGGAATCCGAACTCGATTCGAGAGCAGCCCATTTACTCCGATTCGTTGCATTTGGTCGCCCGATGCGGGCGGATGCAAGATCGGCAGGCGCTCTATTTCGTGCCGCCGTATCGTAAGTTCCTGAGAGGGTAGAGGAGGTCGCGGGCGGGAGGTAAGGGCGAGGTTCATGAGTCGGATCACGATACCAGGCGTAGTACTTGGTGAGGAGTTGAGGCGTGGCTCGAATTCCATCGTCTATCGGGCTGAGCGAGCGGGTCGACAATATGCTCTAAAAATGCCACTACGACAGGTTGCGGACGATAAGGGTGCAATGCGCTCGTTCGCGCGGGAAGCAACAGTTCTCGCTTGCATAAACCACCCCAATATATCGCATGTGTGGGCGGCGGGCCGGGCGGCTGGGTTTCCGTACCTCATCACAGATCTCGTCGAGGGCGACTCCTTGGAGTCGCGAATTCGATCGCACCCGCTCGGTGTCGGCGAGACGACCCGAATCGCGCTCGACCTCGCCTCAGCGTTGCACGAGGCGCATCGGCGAGGTCTGGTGCACCAGGGCGTAACGCCGATGAACATCATCATCCGTCCTAGCGGGCGGGTGATGCTGCTGGACTTCGGCCTGATGGCCAAAGCTGGGCGGTTGGCGGACGAAACGGCGGTAGGTACTCTTCTTTACTCCGCTCCTGAGCAGACCGGAATGTTGCACCGGGAAGTCGACGCGCGTGCCGATCTCTATGCGCTCGGCGCTGTCCTATATCACTGCCTGGCCGGGGCACCGCCGTTCGAGGCCACTGACGCCGCGGAGCTCATGCGGCTGCACGCTGTCACGGCTCCCAAGTCCCTGGCCTGCTTGCGGACTGACGTGACCGAGGAGCTGGCGGGCGTGGTTGCCCGACTGCTGTCCAAGGACCCGGACGACAGGTATCCGTCAGCCAGGGACGTCGCCTCAGCACTCCTCCCGCTCGCCTCGGGCCCAGTAAGGAAGTCCCTGTGTCCGTCCGCGGCGAGTGAGGCGTCCTGGATGACCAGGACGACGGTCGGACGCCAGCAGCCCCGCGCTCTGCTTCGGCGAGCCTGGTCCGACTGTCTCGCCGGCAAGGGTGGCGTTGTCACCGTGATCGGCGAGGCCGGCGCGGGTAAGACCCAGCTCGTTCGGGAGTTGGCCACCACGCCAGGCCTGATGGCTGGACGCCCGGTGCTGCGCGGTCGATGCGCGCCCCAGGCTTCCGTTCCGTTCGCCCTGTTACGCGATCTGATCGGTGGGCACCTTCGGGATTTGTCCTTCGTCTCTGAGCCGCGACGGCGGGAACTGCTCGACCGAGTCGTGGCAGCCGCTGGCAAGGACACTGTCCGCCTGTCCAGGCTGCACCCCCTCCTGGACCGCGCCTTGAACCTGGAGGCACCGCGAACCCCCGAGCCAGAGGCCGACGAGTTGCGTTTCCGAGCAGCTGTGGTCGGGCTTCTCGGCCGGTTGGCGGCGCTCTCGGGCGGAATGCTCATCTGGGTTGACGACGCTCATTGGCTCTCGCCCGGTGACCGGGCGGTCCTCGAGAGCCTAGCGGCGTCTGCCTATGCATCGCGTCTGCTGATCGTCAACACCACACGCGACCCTTCGTTGCGCCTTGCAACTGGGCTCGCGAGAAGCTGGGAGATCGCTCTGAAATCACTGACCGGTGATGAGGTTTCTGCGCTGATCCGAGCCTATCTCGGCGAGATCACTGACGAGAACTTCGCACGCGAGGTAGCTGTCCGCTCGTCGGGAAATCCGCTAGCTGTAGTCTCGTACGTGCAAGCGGTGATTGACGCGGGGCTGGTTCGCCCCGACTGGGGGCACTTTGCACTCGACAGGTCCGAGCTCGAATCCCTCCCGCTGCCGGTGACGGTCCTCGACCTGATTCGTCGGCGAGCGGACGCTCTCAGCCCTAGAGCTCGGTCGATTCTGGGTGTGGCCGCAGTGATCGGCCGACGTTTCAGCCTTGGTCTCCTGGCGGCCGTGAGCGCCAGTACACCTGCCTTGGTGACGAAGCTCATGAGTGAGGCTGAGGCGCACCAACTCGCCGTGCCCAATGGGGACGATACGTGGTCGTTCGTTCATGACTGTGTCCACGAGGCGCTGGTGTCGACCATGGCCATGCCGCTACGGAGAACCATCCATCGACGTGTCGTCGATGTTCTTGACTCCGATAGCGCGCTTGGGCGCCGCGGACCATACGAAGCCGCGCGGCACGCTATCGCCGGAGAGCTAGATCCGCCGCGCCGGTTCCGGCTGGTGGCTGCCGCCGCGACGGAGGCGCTGGCCGCCGCGGCTCCCTACGATGCGTTCGACTTCTATGAGGCCGCCCTGGCGGCCGCGCTCGAGGCCGGCCTTGAACCGGGCGCCGACTTCGAGGAGGGCTTCGCTGTCGCGTGCGCCCGAACGGTCCATGCCAGCGAGGCCCGGGCCCACTTCCTGCGCGCCCTCGGCGGGCAGCATGAGGCGCTTCGGCGTGCGTCGATCTATCTTGAGCTGGCCCGGGTCGAGGCGGCTGGGTTTCATACTGCGGCGGCGTGTGAGTACGTGCACCGAGGCCTGTTGGAGATCGGTCGACGGCTACCAGACAACCCGCTGGAGATGGCGGCGGTCAGTGTGACACGACTACTGGTCGGAACAGCCTGTCGGTGGAGTTGGACCGGCTACGGTCGCGTCACCGGCGACAAAAGAAAACTCGACCAGTTGCGATGTCGCCTCTACGACGTCGGTGCTCAGGCTGAATGGTCTCGCGGGCGGATGGGATCGGCGCTGGCGTTCATGATGTCCGCTGTCACGCCTCGCCGGCGGCTTGGTAGTGGGGACGCGTACTTACGTTCACGTGTCTTTTCTCTATTTCTCGTGACGGAGTTCGGTCGAGGATGGCCCGTGGAAAGGACCATCTGCCGGCTACGGACGTTCGCGGAGCAGAGCAACGACCCCCTGCTGCGGGCGACGATAGATCTTTATATCGGTGGCGCGTTGCTGCTCGGCGGCCGGAACAGTGAGGCGGAAGATGTATTTACCGAGTGCCTGTCCAGTGAGCGGAGATGGATAGAGACGGCGCATTACGCCAATAGCAAGACCCACTTGATTCGTAGTCGCCTGCAACGGGGGTTGTTCCGGGAGGCGTGGGACGCCTGCGAGACTCAGTCAGGGAACCCGGGAGACGAGGTGCTTCGGGCTGATCTCGCGATAGTCAGGGCTAGGCTTGCTCGGATCCTCGGTTTCCCGCCGATTCCGGATCCGGGCCTGGCGGCACTCGATGAAGAACCAGCAGCTGAACGCCTTCGCCGTCATGTTATCTGTGGTGATGTCGCTGAGTCCGAGATCGAGGACGGCGAGTTTGGGCACGTATTCGACGCTGCGGTCGCCGCCGGGGATTCCATCGGGTTTCGTCCTCGCCAGGTACCCAAGTCGTTTCGGTACTTCTGGGTTGCGAAGGCTCGGGGTCGCCTCGAGCAGGCGCGTGCCACGCCACCGGGTCTCGAGCGGACCAGGCGTTGTCAGGCAGCGAGGCGCGCTTTGCGTGAAGCGCGCTGCGCCGGGGCCTACCCGCCATATGCCGCGGACCTGAAGGTCCTGCGCGCAGTGGAGCGCGAGCTCGCCAATGATGATCGCGCGGCGCTGGAGGCAATCCACGTCGCGGAAGGGATGGCACGGGACCTCGACCTGCCACGTGTCCGCTTCGACGCGATCCTCGAGCGTGCTCGATGCCTTCGCGCCGCCGGCGAGATAGACAGTGCGGAGACCGAGGCGGACCTGGCTCTCGAGTTTGCCCGGCGCCGTGGATGGGTCGGCCGTGAGCGCCGGGTGCTCCACGAGTTTCCGCGCCTCGGGCAGCAGGCCTCGCCTAGGGAACCGGTGGGAACGCAGCCGAAGGTTGCGGCGAGCCGCTACCGGCGTCGCCTTGACGCGGTTCTCCGAGTGAGCGCGGCTGCCGGCCAACAAACGGCGCCGCAACGCGTCGCCGTCGTGGCGCTCGATGAAATCATCGCGATTCTGGGTGCTGAGCGTGCCTTGCTCTTCCTGCCGGAGGCTGCGCACGGTTCGCCTAGGCCGGGCGGCCTTCGGCTTTATGCGAGTCGCACTCGTGAGTCTGGCGAGCGTGATGACGACTATCGTGGCGAGCTCCAGCGTTTCGCGACGGAGGTTGCTGAACGCGTACGAGATCAGCAACGACCGTTGGTAGCTACAGGCTCAGACGAGATCGCGGCCTTGGTCTCCTATAGCGGTGTCCAACACGTGCTACGTAGCATTATCGCCGCTCCTGTCCCTATCGACGACCAGCAGGTCGGCGTCGTGTATGTCGACAGTCGGGTCGCCCGAGGTCTGTTCACGGACGAGGACGCCGAGATCCTTGTAGTTCTAGCGAAACAGGTCGGTGTCTCCCTTCAGAGTGCCGAGAAGGTTCGGCTCGAATCTCTCGTCGCGGCCGAGAGAACCCAGCGGGAACTTGCCGAGGCCCTGCGCCTCGTCACCGCGCGGGCCGCCGCGACGCTGGACGTGACCGAAATACCTGGCCGGGTCCTGACCGCGGCCCGCCAGATTCTCCCTTTCGATGCCGCCTGGATCCTGAAGTGCGTCGCCGACGGACTCCGGGTCGACTCGATCCATGGAAATGTGGACAGTCGAGCCGTCGGCATGGTCTTTGCGCATCCCGAAGAAGGGCCGTTGGCGGAGGCGTTGGCCGGCGGCGAGGTGACGGCGGTCGATGGCAACAGTGCACCGCTGCCCGGCCAAAGATCTGAGGCCAGAAGCCTCCTGATCATACCGCTCCCCTTCCACTGTCGTGGTCAGATCATGTTTGTCCTCGCGTCCGGGTTTCCGGACTTCTACGGTGACACCCGGGTTCAGATTGCGCATACCGTTGTCGACCAGACCGCAGTCGCCTATCAAAATGCCCAGATGGTCGAGGAGTTGCGTCGTCATGCAGCGACGGATCCACTGACCGGACTCGCCAACAGGCGCCAGTTCTTCGAACAGGCGGCGCGCGCTCTCGCCCGGCGCATCGCTGCCGGAGAGCCGACTAATGCGGCGATGATTGATATTGACTACTTCAAGAAAGTCAATGACGGATACGGACACTCTGTCGGCGATGAGGTGCTCACCGGCGTTGCTCGTCGCATTCGGATCAGCCTGTGTGAGGAAGACCTCGTAGGTCGAGTCGGGGGCGAGGAATTCGCCGCGCTGCTGCTTGGTCCACTTCCGGCAGCCGAGAAGCGGGCAGATCGCCTACGATGCGCGGTCGCGGAGAGCCCCATCGAGACCGCGGCCGGACCGCTCACGGTCCATCTCAGCATCGGCCTTACGCCCTCGGCTCCCGACGACGCCAACCTGGCCGACTTCCTTTACCGCGCTGACCAGGCGCTCTACACGGCCAAAGAGACTGGCCGCAACCGCGTGATCGTCCGATGTCCGAAACCGTTGGATTGAAGTTAGGCCCAGGACCGGTGCGGTCGGCCCCGCCGGCCGGCGAGGCCATCCGATTGCGCCGGATCCGCAGTGCGGTCGACGAACCTGGTTCCCTCGGGCACTCCGGCCGCGGCGCGGCGCGCCGGCTCACCGGTCCAGCTGGCCGGTAGGTAGAGCGCACGGTCGATGAACGCGTGTCCGCGGTCGCTGGCACAGGCCAGGTAGACCGCGACCTGCGCGTTCTCGATCCTGCCCGCGGTGCCGGTGTACTGGCGCTGCACCCCGACGGTCTGGGTGCCCTGCTTCAGATCGCCGGTTTCGTCCACGACCAGGACCGACCCGGCGCGCGGCGATGGCGTCGGGGGGTCGAGCGTCGCGACGAGCGCCTCCGCGTCGCAGGCGGACCGGACGGGGCTGTCGTCGACGTCGCACCGGTACACGGCACCCTGTACTCAATACCTTCCACTTGGACGAGTTCTGAGGCAGGATGCATCGAGAGTGGCTGCCCGGCACCGCACGCCGGTGCGCGCGGGCGCCGGGTCAGCCTCAAACCCATGAGAGGGACGCGCATGACGACCGCTTGGGACAGCCTTCTCACCTCAGCCTTCGACGACCCGGCCGGGCGGTTGACCGAGGTCTCCGTCGAGGAGCGGGAGCTCGACGGCGGTCCTATTGGACTCGTACGGCTGCGCTTCACGGCGGAGGATCTGCGCGGCGAGACCTACGAGGCCCGGGCGAAGCTGTTCCTCCCTGCCGACCCCATGACCGGCCAGGGCGACCGGTTGCCGGTCTGGTTCAACTGCGGCTATGAGCTCACCGATGCGCTAGCGAGCGAGCGTGTTCGGCGCGGGTGGATCGTCGTGACACCGTGCGATCCCGAGGAGGACGAGGTCTTCCCCTTCCACAACCCGCTGTGCCGGGGGCCCAACACCGACTATGTTCTCGCGCACATGGTCCGTGCCCTGCAGTTCGTCGACCCAGCGGCGATAGTGTACAGCGGAGGAAGCGCCGGCGGCTACGCCGCGCTGCTCGTCGCGGCGGAGGCGTTCCCGGCCGGCGCTGTCGCGGCGAACGCGCCGGTCGTCAACCTCGCGTACGAGGGCGCCTACATGATGGACAACTGCCCGCGGATCGCCGCCGAACCTCCGGCGGAGCACCCGTTCATGGGCGTCCTCATGGGTGTCTTCCTGCCTTTCATCGACAAGGGTTGGCGGCGTACTTACGGAATGGACGTCGGTGCGCCAGCATGGTGGCAGCACTCCCCGGTTGCCCACGTCGATCGCATCACCTGTCCGGTCGCCGCGACCTTCAGCACCGCGGACTTCCTGGTGCCGCTCGAGCAGGTCGGCACCGCCTTCGCCGACGAGGGCACGGCACACGCACCGAAGGGTGTCGTACGGGCGCCCGCGGACCTCACCGACGCATCCGGCGCAGCCGTGCGTCTGCTCGACGTCCTGGGCGACTCAGCCGATGTGCGCATCCTGCCGGTGCCTGCGGGCGCGACCGAGCTGGACCTGGCCGACATCGACTTCACGATGTCCCGTCCACAAGCGGCCATCCCGGTCCCGTCCCGCACGGCCGACGCCGAACAGTGGCTCATCGTCGTCGTCGATGAGGGGCCGCCGGTCATGGGCATGGGTCACACGCGGCACGGGATGCAGCCGGACTTCGACCCCTTCGCCCAGGAGGCGCTGGCCGCCGGCCCGACCGTGGACCAGCTGACGACCGACAAGCTCGAGCAGCTCCTCGCACGCTGGTCCGGCCAGGAGTGGCTGGCACCCGGCTTCCACCACCTGGATCGCGCCGGAGCAGAGAGGGCCGATGTGGAGCGCGGACTACGGCTGTACTGCGGGATCTCCCCGGGCCACGCCCGGCGGTTCGAACAGCTCTACCTGGACCTGGACGAGACTCGCCGCCTGCTGCCGGAGGCCCTCGTGAGCGATCTGACCGGACCAGCGGGCGACGTGCTGGTGCGCCGCCCGTAGCAGCGGCGCACCAGCACGGGCGCGACCAGCCGTGCCGGTCGCGCCCGTGCGCGGTCCGGGCCGGCGGAGGCCGGCTGGCTACCCGCGGGCCCGGTCGCCGTCGAGCACGGTCCGCAGCGCTTCGTAGATCGGGCCGACGGAACTCCTGGCGACCATCCTTGACGCTGGGCGTCGCCGTGACCCGGCTACCTCCACTATTGCAGGAGCTCCTGACCAAAGTTCAGTCGGAGGTCGCGGAGGTTCGGCGAGGAGCCTGCGGCGAGATCGCGACGTTGCGCGCAGCGGACCGGCTTCAGCTGCTGGAGGCCCTCGTCGAGATGCTTGCACGGCGTGCAGACAGTCCCGCGTTCGTCGCGGCACTCGAACTCGCCGAGCGCGCGCCCGATACCGTTCAGCCTGTCTGTGAGGCGTTGATGCGCATCCCGCCGGCGGCGATCCCGGTGCGCCACGCGGGGAACGCTGCCCGGCTACCCGCTGACAACCCCCTCGTGGCCGCGCTCCTCGACCGCTGGGAGAACAGCACTGCTCCCGGGTTGGCTCCCATCGTCCGACAGGCGCGGGAGATGCGCCAGCTCTCAGGCAGACGCTGATGGGGACCTCGACCGACCGTGCGGCAGGCAGTGGCGGCGTGTGGACTCCGCTCAAGCACGCCACCACGTCCTACACGCGAGGACTCGCCACCGGCTCGCCGAACACCCCGGCCTTCGCTCGGCGGGTACTCGCCCGTCACGTCCCGGTGCTGGGCGGCCAGGTGCTGCAGCCGGTGCCAGGGCTGGTAGCGCTGGGGTCCAGCGGCTCGGCGCGCTGCTGGCCGGCGTCGGCGGCGAGGTCCTCGAAAGCACCCTCGACTCGTTAGGGCTGTCCGCGCTCGTCGGCCGGACGCGCTTCGACGTCCTCGACGAAATGATCACTTTCGTTGCCGGGGACGGGGACGACCTGGATTCGCAGGCTGCCCGGGACGCCGTGTGCGATGTCTTGGAGGAAGTGTTCGGTGACGCCGACACTTGGGCCGACCTGACCAGCACGGCCGACGCGGCGGTCACCCGGGAGACCCTTGCCGCCTTGCTGGAATCGTTCGTGGCTCACTACGTTTACAACCGGGTTCCGGTCATCGCCGAACAGCTCACCCGTATCTCCGATCCCCACGCTGTGCGCCGGGCGGACGAGGAGATGCGTCAGATCATCCAGACTATGGTCTCGCTTCGGTTGCCTGACGACCCATTCGCGGTGGACTGGTCGGGTCCGCAGGGGCGGCAGATCGCTGACGATGCCCTCCGTGCGACGTACGAGGCCATCCAAGGGCTGGACGGAGACCGGCAGTGACCGACTATCTGGTGAGAAGCGACCTCACCGCACCCGCCGCGGAACCTGACGGCGTCCGACTTCTGGACTGGGCACCGGGTCGCACGTCAAATATGACGACGCGGTCGGACTTTGCCAGAACTTCTCGCAGTATCCCGTAGCGATGTTCCTCGATCACCAGCGCCAGAGCTGCGACCGCGGAGCGCTTCTGGTGCCGCCCGGCCCACGGCCACGAAACAGTGAGATTGCGTGACGAACCTGGCCGCCCTTCTCGCTTGCCTCTCGGGCAAGCGGTGAGCGAACAAGGTATGACCGTCCGTCGTCAGTTACGTTGATGAGTCGATTAACGTCGGCGCCTTCGTTCGCAAGGCGGTAGGGGATGTCGCCTCGGCGGAGAAGGCTGTTTTCTCGCCAACGGTACACCGCGCGGCCGGACATAAGATTGAATTAGCTATGGTGCCACCCGCACTCGCCGTATTGGTGGAGGCTTTGTCTCTGTGGCCGTACGACGAAATCGTGCAGGATCTCGACCATCTGGAAGAGGTTTTCCTGATCGGCAGCTAGCATCTCTGGATCGACGGGCCACGTGACCTGCCCACCGGATGATTCTTCGATCAAGTATGCAGGATCCGGATCATTTTGATCGTCGGCGCAGTCTTTCCCGAATCTCCGCTCAAAGGAATCGGTGACCTTAAGGTCGCAAACAAGATCCACATATTATCGGATCTACTCCGGATGTCGCGGATGCAGACGGTTAGGATTTTCGCGCCCGCCCGGCACGCGAATGACGACTATGTTGCATGGCTCCTGTTCACCTTCGCGCTGCACATGCTCGATCCAGATGCTGTCTATCAGATTTACTGCACCCTCGGCTCCGACGGTCTTGTCCAGTGCAAGGAGGATAGCGAAAGAAGCCTTCGCCTTCTGATATTCGGCTGCTTGATGCACATACCGCCGAAGGCCGTCGGCCGTGGCGTCGTTATCCTCGATTTTGCATTCGACGTTGAACTGTGTCTTGGGGAACGATATTAGAATATCGGCGCGGCCGCCGGCCTGGTCGATGACTTCCGCATTTGCAATCCGGTGCAGCGAAGAATCGGAGAGGTACTGGCGGTAGTGTTGATGGAAGAGTGCTTCGTCGACCTTCTGTTTTTTCCCCTCCCTGTCGCGACCTCGGAGGTACTCGGTATAGGACCCTCCCATCGTTCTGCCGACTTCGTAACAGCGATAGGCAAACCTGACCGTTGTTTCCAGTAGGACATGGAACGAATCGGCTATGTCGGGCAGCCAGTCTCGGGACGTTTCGAGCTCCTGGCGGAGCCTTTCCAGGAGTCGACTGTACTTCGGATCCTCTATGCCTGCAATGACATCGTCTTTGTCTCGAAGTCTGATTTCGAGTCGGTCGAGCGCTTCAGGCTTGATGTTTTTCTTAAATTCGTTGAAGTCGCCTTCTGGGACGGTCTCGGCCAGCAGGCGCCACCGGACTTTTCCCCGATCAACCTGCCCTTCTGGGGGGCTTGAGCTGCCGTCGCCGTGCGCAGGTCGGCGAAGTGCCACATGCAGTCTCTGGGCAGCTGGGTCGTCGCGGAATTCTTCGTCGTTTTCGAGGGCGTAGCGGAGAAAATTGACGCGGTGTTCGTGACGGAGGAAGGCGTCCTCGACGACAGGTGCCACCATCGTCTCGACGACGCTGCTGCTGGGCGTATCTGTGAGCACTGTGACGGTTTGATGGGCCGTGTAGGCGCGCAGGAGCGCGACGAGGATGCGGTGGCCGTCTCCGTACCAGGGGTCGTCGTCCGCGAGATGGGTTGCCGCGGCTTCGAGGAGCAGCGTCATCTCCGCCCATGCGGTGATGTCACTCTGGCGCGATGCCGCCCAGGAAGGCGTGCGAGTGCGCCGACGCCAGACGCGGTAGCGACTGAGAGTCTCGTGGAGGGTCGTGGCGGCGGCGGGTACGCGGATGGACGCGTCCGGTGAGCCAAGGCTGAGAAGTGCATCGATGGCGCAGTGATATAGCCGCGCATCCAGACGGTCCGGGTCTAGGACGAGAACCTCCGCGAACCGGTGGCATACGACACGTAGATCCGAGGCCATCGAGTCGTAGCTGTCGCGTCCCAGTGCCTGTCGTAGATCGCCTAGAGCAAGCTCGAACGCAGCATCCCGGCAGGTGTGGTCGAGCCCGAGGCAGTACTGGAGGACGTCGCGGAGTCCGGCGTTCGGGTGATGGGCGTCGAGGACGCCGAGCAGGCGGGGTAGGCGAGCAGCGAAGTCTTCGGGCAGTGCGGCTGGATCTTCCGCCACCTCGTACATCGCGCCGAGGAGCCTCGCAGGCGGTGTGACGCCGGCGAGGGTGAGCTGCACGAGGCAGTCCGCGGCTTCCGCGCCGATGAGCGCGATGGTGAGATCGTCCCCGGCGTTCACCGCCGCGCGCAGACGCAGGTATAGCGCCTTGGCCAGCGGTGGACCGAGTGCACGTGCCAGAGCGGGATACTGGGTCAGTGCGTCCGTGGCGCCGCAGAAGGCGGCGTGACTCTGCTGCTCGCGCACGCCCGCCAGGACGAGGTCGAGTAAGGGGCGACTATCTGCGACGCCGCTGTCCCGGAGGAAGTGCGCGGTCGCCTGGACCACATAGGGCAGCAGCGGACCACGCGCGAGCAAATCCGAACTCGCCAGCACCTCCTCAATGCCTCCGAGGTCAGACACGGTAGGCCCGAGCCGCCGGGTGGCCGGGGTGGAGCGGCGTGCCCAGGTAGTCAGTCGCTCCTCAACGTCCTGCATGCGCTACCCCTCCCTCGCCGGCGGCGAGCCTCCCCGCGTGATACATCGCCTGGTCAGCGCCGACTAGAACAGGCGGCGCCGATCAGAACCGGACACGATCCGGTCTTCCGGGAAGATTTCCCAGACTGCCTCCTCGATCGACGTGATGACGATCTGCATCCCGGGGACGGCCTCCGCTGTGTCGTGGAGAGTCTTGAGCGCGAGGTAGGTGGTCTGTGGCTCCATCTCCTCGGCGGTCGGGGCATCGATGAGCAGGAGTCCAGGGTGCGACATGATCCCATGCCTGCGCCCCACTGTGATCATCGCGACAACAGCGGCGATTCTCATGCGAAGCCGCTCAGTAGGGCTGAGGTCCTTGAACTTGACAGCGACGCCGGATTTTCTAGCGTTGACACGTCCAGCCAGGTCGAGGTTGACGCTGGTGAGGTTCGTGACCCCCAGCGACTTGGCGATCCGGACGATTTCCGTGTTGATGTCCGCGAACAGCGCCTTGCTGTGCCTCTCGACCACGACCTTGAGGGCGTCGACCGCCATGTTCAAGATCATTGATTCGGTCAGCTCGTCTAAATCGTTAGGCGCCTGGCCGTCTACTTCGCCATAGCCACTGATCACAGCCGGAAGCCCGTTCGCCTGACTGGTTGCGTTGGTTGCCACGGCGAGCGCGCCCTCAAGCTGGTAGACCTCGCGGCGGGCGCCCTCAAGGTCGGCATACCACTGCTCTGACCGGGCCGCCGCGAGTGCAGCGTCGGAGCGAGTGTGTTCGGCGCGGCTCGCCGCGAGGGTTTCCGCGGCGGCTTGTTCGGCGTCCCGCGCGCTGTCTTCTCTTGATCGAGATGCCGCCACACGGTCGTCGAGACGACGAAGAGCCAGTGCCCGCGCCTCGGGGTCCTCGGTGGCATCCGGGAGGGAGCGAGCGCACACCGCGCAACGGTGGTCTGTGTGCTCTGCCTCGCGGCGGTCATCATCGATGGAGCTGTCGCAGCGAGGACATGTCTCCGGGTCCAGCGCGCCCAAGAGTAACCGAGCTGCGTCGCTCTGGTGCGCCCGCCGGACCGCACGCTCGTCCCTGAGCCGGTCCTTGCGGGCGGCCTCGCGATGTCCAACGGCATCGCGATGAGCCTCTTGATCCCGTGCGACTCGGCGGGCGGCGGCGTCAAGGGCCGCGAGAAGGCCGGTGAGATCGGGCTGCTTGGCTTCCAAGACGGCGACACGGCTGCGCGCGTCAGCCAACGCGGCACGTATCGGTTCGGCCTTAAGGCTTCGCGCTTCGTCATCTTCTCGTGCTCGGCGCGCGACGCGACGTACCTCTTGAAGGTCCTTGCTACGCGCTGAGGTGAGATGGGTCAGTTCCGCCGCGTAGGGAACATCGAGGAAGATCTGCATCAGCTTCACCTGAAGCTGACCAATGGCCGTCGGCCCCATGAGAATCTTGTCGCTTGCCGAGTTGAGGCCAATGGCGTAGAAGAAGCTAGCCCAGCCGTGAATCTGTTCCCTGCTGTCCTTGTGTCCGTCTGTGTCCTTCTTCGCACCCGCCTCTGCCGCCCACACAGACACCGGTCGCAGGCCAAGCCGTTCCTGCATGAAGCGGCCAATCAGATCTTCGACGCCGGGCGAATCGGCGCTTGCGGCGACGCGGATATGAGGACCGGTTTCGTCCCTGCCGTTCAACTCCAGCAACTGATCGATCGTGTCCGCGGTCAGCAGGCGTGCCGACGGTCGATTGGGTTCCCTGAAGGTCAAGCGGACGGACGCGGCCACACCTGCGACGACGATGTCCGCTCGCACATAGGAGAACCAGGGAACCGTCTCGGCACGGCGAAACTCGTCAAAGCCCTCCCCGCGCAGTGCAACGCTCAGCGCCCACAGGAGGCTGGACTTGCCTGCGGAGTTCTTTGTGCTCGCGATCGCCCACGGACCAGGACCGAGGACCATGTCGACCTCGAACGGACCGTCGTTGTCCTCGGTGCCTGTCTTGGTGCCAGCACAGTAGAGTCGGTGGACGACCAACTCGCGCCGCACCGGCAGAGGACTGGAGAGGTCGACCCCGTGTGCGGTGAGTACGTCTCGGACGCGTCCGGCGTCCGTGCCCTCGACGATCGCTGCGATTCGCTCGTACAACTCGTCTTCGGTGGGAACTGGTGGCAATGTGCCGCTCATGCGGCGTCCTCCCGCTCCTGCTCCGCAGCCGCCAAGAGAATCACAAGTCGTTCCCGGCATCTGTTTGCGATCGACGGGATTACCTCGCGCAGAGGCGTCTCGGCGTAGTCGCGTTGCAGATACTGTCGCCGCGCCAACGCGATAGCAGAATGTCCGGTCGCCTCCGCCAGCGCCCGCACGAGAAGCGCCCGTTCGGTGTACCAGCGCAGCTCCGGAAATTCCGCGGAGGCCCGAGCAGCGAGTTCAGAACCTTTCTCGGTGAGGAAATAGCTATCCTGAAGCACTCGATCCGGAGTCCGCTGCGGTTTGATTATCAGCAATCCCGGAGCCACGAGCACACTCAGTGCACGATCGAGTTCCTCGAACGCTCCGAAAAGATATCGGACCATCGGAATCGCGCAGATCTCCGGTTCGTCCGAGTCGAGGATCTCGGCGGCCAGTTGCAGGTCGAGCGGGTCGCCGGTCCTTTCGTAGTCATTGAGCAACTCGTCGGCGAGGTAGTCCGGGTTGCGGAGCCAGAAGTCAAGTTTCTGAAGTCGGCTTTCGGCGTGCAGAACCGCCACACTTTTCGTTGGAGCTGCCACCCTCGCGGCCTCACTCAGCGGCTCCGCGACCGCTGCGATCAGCAGAAGTAGCCTCATCGCGTTGGAGAACCGATCCCCCGCATCGTCCTCATCCACGCACACACCGTAGCGAGCGGAGCGAGGGGAGATCAATCCCTGCCAAGTAATGATCAAGCTGATACTTGCTGATCGTAAACGGACTCGCCGGTCTCACCCGACGACCGGCAGCCTTCCTCGTCCCGAGGGACGGCTCGGTCGGCGGTCCGATCGACGATCGGTCGAGGAGTAACAGGGTGGGCAAGGCCGTGCGCACGCCGATGGAGCGACCCCGCTGGCACTCCAATACGTCGCTCGATGCGAGGCCGCGTCTCGTATCGAGCGTTCAGCCGACGTCGGTCGCTTGATCCCCGATGCCTTCGATCTGGGTGTGGGTGTCGCTGCGTAGTTGTGCGACGAGTCTGCGGGCGGTGGGGGCACCCACCTGGAGCTGCTTACGCAGCGTTTCCGCTGAGATCGGTCGCTGGTGATGCTGCCAGTGCAGCACATCCTCGGCGCGAGCCCGGTGGAGCAGGTCCTGCTCACGTGCCTTCTTGTCCGTCTGGCGTCGGTCCGATTTCCCGTCTTCGGCCCTGGCTGTCGGGGATGAGTGTTCGGGCGTTCCTGGTTCCGGCCCGGTGGCGAGGCCGTCCGGCATTGATGCTGACGGCGACGCAGCGTCGGATGCGGCCGTCTGCGTGCGTCGGACGGGGGTGCTGTCGGCCTCCGGCGGCCTTGCCGGCTGCGATGCTGGTACAGGCGGTGTCGCCCCGGGAGGTTCCGGCTGCATCGCTACCTCCTCCGTCACAGGCAGGCCGATCCCGGGCCTGGATTGGGCCGTCTCGGACTCGATGGCTTTCATCGCCTGGAGCAGACCTGGCCCCACCTCGGCCCAGCCGATCAGCAGAAGTGGACCAACAGCGTCGAAGGCCGCCCTGCCGTAGTTCTGCTCGATGAGTGGTTCGGCGACGTTCAGCGCCAGGGTGACGACGCTGGTTATCTTGAGCTTCACTATTGATCAAGGCTGTGACCTGGGTGTTCGCGTCGAGGACGATGTCGTCGACGCGAACACCCGAGATCGTTTCCTGCTGTTCAGCACGGTCCGATCGTTGTGGGAGAGTTTTCTGGGATGTTCCGGCGTGGTCGGCTGTCCGCGTGTCCGGTGGGTGGTTTTCGCTGGTCGCCGAGGGCGTGGGCGAGTTGGCGGCGTAGCCGCTGGTTGTCGTCGGCGAGTTCCCGGTTCCGTTGCAGGGCTGCTTCCAGCCGGGCGAGCAGCGCGGCCTCGGAGGCGCGCTGGCGGGTGGGGACGGGCGGGGATGGTGTCTGCCTGGTGGCGGCGCGGAGGCGTTCGACCTCGGCGCGCAGGTCGGGCTGGGTGTAGAGCCAGGACCGGGAGACGCCGGCTGCGGCTGCCGCGGACCCGAAGGTGACGGGGGCGCCGGCGCGGTCGAGCTCGCGCAGCGCCTGGGTAGCGCGGGCGCGGGCCTGGTCGTGCCGGCGGCGGGCGGCGGCGGTGATGGGGGCGGTGTTGTCAGGACGCATCGGCGACCGTGTCTTTCTGCCTGCTGTCTTCGGTGAGGGCGGTGATGATTTTCTCGAGGTTTCCGGCGACGCGGCGGTTCATCTCGGCCAGGCGCTGCTGGCCGCGGGCTTCGGCGGCGGATATGATGTGCAGGGTCTGCTGGTGCTGCCGGCGGTGTTCGGGTAGGAATTCCGCGGTGGTGAGGAAAGTCGGGCAGGTCAGGCAGGCGTTCGCGTGCGGGCAGTTTTTCTGTACCGGTAGGCCGCAGTAGCCGTTCGGCAGCGCCTGGGTGGCGCGGGAGATCCGCTGTTTCGCCCAGGCCGCCTCGGCCAGGGGCCCGTCCGGGTCGAGTGTCACTTCCTGACCGTGGGCGTTGACTTTGCGGGCTTTTTCCCAGTGGCGGCGCACGGTGGTGTCGTGTAGCCGGGCGTAGTGGGCGGTCATTTCTGGGGAGGTGTGGTCGAGTATTTTCCGGACGACTTCCTGGGGGACGTCTCGGTTTATCAGTCTGGTTCCGAGGGTGTGGCGCCATTGGTGTGGGGTCAGGTGAGCTGGCTGGTTGTGTTCGTCGCGGATGTCGCAGCGGGTCAGCCAGCGGGCGAGTGCGGTGCGGTAGGTGGAGCTGGCGAGTGGTTTCCGGCCGTCCGGGTTGGCTTTCGTCTTGGGAAACAGCGTCGGGGTGGTGTCGGGCCACCGGTCGGTGACGCGGCGCTGCTGCCGGGTGATCTCGGCTTCGAGTTCTTCGTCGATGGGGACCAGCGCCTCCCGTTTCATCTTGTGGTTGAGATAGCGCAGGTAGGGGGCGCCGTCGGTGTCCCGGACGATGCAGTCGACCGGGAGTTGCAGTGCGTCGCCGATGCGTAGGCCAGTGTGGATGAGGATGAGGGTGACGACGCGGCTGGCCGGGTCGTGCCAGCGGGCGAGGTTGTCGGGGTGTTCGACCTGGGCCATGACGTGTTCGGCCAGGGCACGGGGAAGCAGCTGGGGCGGGGCCGGGTAGTCCTCGGTGAAGAAGACGGCGCTCGCCGGCAGCGAGGTGTCCCAGCGGTGCCGGCGGATGGCCTGGAAGAAGGCGCCCAGGTAGCCGATGGTCGTCCCGTGGGACGACTTCCCGCCCAAGGCCTTGTGCACCTCGGCGAGATAGCGTTCGAGGATCGGCCTGTCCACCTGGGCCAGGGAGTCGATGCCCTTCGCGGCGAGGAACACGGCGAAACGCACCAGGGCCGCCAGCGACTGCCCGGCCGCGTTCTCACTCAGGCCGCCGCCGAGCCGCCAGCGCAGCCACCGCTTCGCGAGCCCGCGCAGCCAGGGCTGGGGTATCCGGTCGAACCGCAGGTGCCGGTGGAACTCGGTGATCCCGAGGTTGTGCAGCCGCCAGACGTCGCGGGGATATTCGACGTCCCAGCCGCTGCCATAGGTGAGCTGTTCGATCTGGCGGTGCCCGAACAGCAGCAGGGCCCGGGCGGAGGTGCCCGAGTTCGGTCCGCGGGGCCCGAACCGGTCCCGCCAGGTCTGCTCCGTGTGGTCGAGCAGGGACGTCGCGCCGCTGCGGGCCAAGAAGTGCACGACGGTCTGGACCAGAGTCGGGGTGGTGCGGATCTGCGCGTCGTCGCGGCGCCGCTGGATGACGTACTGCATCTCCAGCCGCAGCTGGGGGCCGAGCCGGCGCAGATCGATCTGCTCGACGCGCGGTGTCCAGTCGCCGTAATCCCGGGCGAACTGTTCGACGTCGGGTTTCCCGGCCTGGCTCCACCGCGACGCGTGGGTGACACACAACGGGACGCTGCCCTGCGCCCACAGGTCGCAGTAGGTCACCCGGCAGGGCTCGCGTGGCACCGAGGGGTCGACCGACGGCAGCTGGCCCAGCCAGGTCGCAAGCTCCGGGCGGCCGGCCCGTGCGTAGACGTGCTCGTGCGCCGTGCACAGGCCGTAGGCATGACGTCCGTTACGGCAGGTCTCCACCCGGCACGAGGCCAGGGGCGCACGGCCGCGCAGCGCCGGTGCGGTGGTGACGAGGAACGACGTCAGGTCGGGCCTTCCCGCGCGCAGCCATCGCTGGTTGTGGCCGACGCACAATCCTTGGCTGCGACTGGTCCGTTCGCAGCCGGCGACCGTGCAGGGTGGGCCGCCGAAGACCGGGTCGGCCGGGTCGATGGTGAGGACCTCGACCCGGAACTCCGCGCGGACCGCGGCCATCAGCGTGGCCGACAGCCCCGCCCGGCCTGCCGCGGGCGCTCCGCCCGCCGGCCTGGAACCGGCGTGGGGGCGGCTCATCGCACATCGCCTTCGTCGTCGTCGCAGACGGTGGCGGACAGCGTGACCCGGACCCGGTTGCGGTAGGCCGCCGCGTGCAGATGGGTCACCCCTGCGCCGGTGCCGGGCTGGTGCTCGCCGAGCGCCAGCGCGGCCCGCCAGGCATCGAAATCCGCCCGCACCCGCGCCGCCGGCACCAGCCCGCCGACCCGGCCGGACAGCGTCGCCCCGGCCGGCCCCACGGTCCAGGCGAGCGCCGGTAGGCCAGGGTGCTCGGCCAGGATCCGCCCCAACTCGGCGGCGGCACGGCGCTGCCAGCCAGCCTGCTCGGCGTGGATGATCTCGTAGGCGGTCACAGGGCCACCTCGGTCCCGGTGAACCAGCCCGCCGCCGCAAGCGCCCGCCGAGCGTCTTCCACGGTCAGGTGCCCGTAAACCGTCTGCGTGGTGGTGACGCTGGCATGGCCAAGTAAAGTGGACACCACTTCGACAGGCACCCCGTCGCGAAGCAGCCGGGTGGCATAGGTATGCCGGTACCAGTGCGGGTCAAAATCGATCCCGGTGCGTTTCCGCAGCCTTTTCACCAGATCGTAGGCGGCCGGGTAGGACAATGCCTGCCCACGCGGTTCGGCGAACAGGTTGACGAACACATAGTCGGAGTCCAGATCCCCGTACTCGCCATGCAGGTAGTCCGCATAAAGGCGGACCAGGCCGGCGCTCACCGGGACCACCCGCCGCCCCCGGGATTTCGACCGTGCACCGTTATCGTTGTCCCGCGGGACAACGATAACCTCGCAGGCAGCCGCGTCGATATCGTCATGCCGCAGGCCCAGCGCCTCGCCGACCCGTATCCCGGTGTCGTAGAGAACAGCGAACAGGAAACGGTCCCGCAGCCGGGTGCAGGCGTCCAGCACAGCCTGCACCTCGGCCGCCGCCAGGACCCGCGGCAGCTTCTTCGCGGTCTTCAACGCGATCGTGCGCCGCGGCTGCGGCCTGCCTTTGCCGATGTGATGCAGGAACGGCTTCCACCCGCCGCGACGGCCCGGCGGCCCCCACGTCGTCAGCAACTCGCCCAGATCCACGCCATGGCGCACCTGGTAGGCGTAGAACGCGGCCAACGCCGACAGCTTCCGGTTCACCGTCGACGCCGACACCGCCGGCTCCACCGACGGCAGCACCGCCACCCGCCCGTCCCGGCCCGCCGGCGACAGCCGCAACCAGGCCACGAACTCGCCGATGTCCTCCAGCCGCACCTCCCGCCAGTCCAGCCCCCGCCACCCCAGAAAGACCCAGTAGTCCTTCAGATCATGGGCGTAGGCCTTGACCGTGTTCGGAGACCGCTCGATATCGCTGAGATAGGCCAGATACCGCTCGACCGGTTCGACCGGAGCGTCGTCGACACCCAGGACAGTCCACGAATCCACCCGGGAACCGGGCAAGGCCACCCGCTGGACATGCATCCGCTCCTCCTCCACCTCATCCACGTGCTGGACGAGGTGGAGATAACCATGTCCACAAGGCAGATCATCGGGCCTCGAACGCCCGTCCCGGACACCGAAGACAGAGCTACGACAGCTTCAGATAAAGCCGGCGAAGACGAGCAGTCGCCAGGCTGGCCGCATCTGCAGGGTGGTTGCTCCGCCGAGGGCGAGGTGGCGGATTCCGAGCAGGAGGCCGACCACGGACAGGTCCACCGCGGGTGCGACCAGCGGTGCGACGTACGGCGGGACACCCAGGTGGAGTCCCAAGGCCCAGGAGTTGCCGAAGCCGAACAAGAAACTGAGCCCCATGACCAACATCATGATCACTGTGACGCCGCGGACGGCGGAGCTCCCTGCTCGGTCGCCGTCACGGCCGCTGGGCGAGGCTGCGGCTGTTGCCGCTTCGGCACTCATCGAAGACCCCGCACGGCCGTGGTCGGCTGCCAGGCGCCGGTTGACCGCTCCGGCAGGGCTGTCTGCGGCGCCCTGTCGGTGGCCATACCGGTTGCCACACAGGGGTGCAGCGAAAGCGCGGCGGGGGCGTCGCTGGCGCTCTCGCGGGCGGTGGATGTGTGGCAGTGCGTGTGGCAACGCGGGCCGCCAGAGGGGAACTCCAGCGACCAGAAGGGGACGTCAGGGCACGTGTATGGACGTTCCTGGACGGTATGGACCGGCCTGAAAAGCGGAAGGTCGGCGGTTCGACCCCGCCCCTGCCCACAGGATCTGGCACAACCCGAACCATGTCCTGGTCGGGAATGCGGAACGTCGGCGTGATGTCCGACCGCGATCTTACACGGATCTCTTCGATCAGTGTGTGCAGGACTGCCCTGCGTAGGGGCTTGCCGCCTTCTTTCGCTGGAGCTCCCGCCAGCAAGGTCAAGATGAGATCCTGGATGTCGCCGATCTTCGCGAGTGGCACCGGATCGGGCGGTTCCTCCACCATCTCAATTTTGATCTTGTCGTGTTCGTCCTGGACCTGGCCGAGCTGTGTCGCCAGTTCCCGGATGCGTTCTCCGCAGGTCTCCTCAGGCATGGTGCCCGCCTCGAACGCGGTCTGGTATTTGCGGATCTTGCCGCGGATCGCGTTGATCTGGCTTTCCAGCCGGGCGAGGTGTTCGCCGTGGTCTTTCTGGGGTTCCGCCGTTCTCGTCTGGTGGGAGGTGATGGCGGCATCGAAGATCGTCGAGTTGCTGTAGGTCTTGATGAGGGCGTTGAGGACGGCGTCCTCGAGGGCCTCCGCGGGCAGCCGGTCGTTGTCGCAGCGGCTCTTGCCGAAGCGTTGCCGGTTGTGGCAGATGTAGTAGCGGTACTCGCGGGATCGTCCGTGCGCGAGGGCTCCGGTGTAGGCGGCGTTGCAGCGGTCGCAGACGATGCGGCCGGTGAGTTCGTACTCGGCGGGGTTCGAGGCGCGCAGGCTGTGATCTCTGGATCGGGCGTCGAGGGTCTTCGCGGCCTTGGCGAAGGTCTCGCTGTCGACCAGAGGTGTGTGTGGGGCTGGGTGCCAGGAACCGTCGTAGTGGATCTCCCCGGTGTAGACGCGGTTCCGGAGGAGGGTCGTGATGTAGCGGTCGGACCAGAGTCCTCCGTCGCGGGTTCGCAGTCCCTTCTCGTTGAGGTGGTTCGCGATCGCCTTGCTGCCGAAACGGCGCCGGGTGTACAGGTGGAAGATTTCCTCGATGACGAGCGCCTGATCGGGTACGGGGACGAGGAAGAGCTTGTTCTCGTCCACGGTGTAGCCGTATGGCGTTCTGCCGGCGTGCCACCCGCCCTTGGCAGACTTCGCGCGCAGCGCCTTTCGGATACGGTCGATCATGGCGGCGCGTTCGAACTCGGCGAACATGCCCAGGATCTGCATCAGCATGCGGCCGATGTGGGTGGATGTATCGAACGGCTCGGTGGCCGATCTGAACGTGACGCCGGTCTTGTCGAGCTCGTCGACGATCTGGCAGAGAACCCGCAGCGAGCGGGCGATTCGGTCGACCCGGTAGACGAGAAGGACGTCGTAGCGGTGGGCTCGGGCATCCGATATCGCCTGGAGCAGCCCTGGGCGGTCCATCGTGGCACCGGACTTGCGGTCGCGATAGATCTTGACGATGGTCCAGCCTGGCTGGCTCGCGACGAACTTCCTCAGCCCGGCTTCCTGCCCGTCCAGGGAATAGGGCTGGTTCTCTTCATCGGTCGAGGCCCGGAGGGAAAGCGCCACCCGGACAGTCGGTTGCGGCATGGTCGAACCCCACAGGGTGCCCGAGCCCGGTGCGGTCATTCGTCGCCCCGACTGTCGCCGGTTGCCGGGTTGGTTTGTGGCTGGCGTTCCCCCGCCGGTTGCACGGGAAGTGTGTGGAACATCGGCTTCTCTCGGTCCTGTTCTGTGGAGTGATGCCGTCGGATCGGCAACGGCGATTTTCGCTCGCCACATTGATGGTGTCAAATTATCTCAAATTCTCGGAGCGATTCCCTGATGGGTAAATGGCCCGTCGGGCGGGAAATGTAGGGCTATGAGGTCGGCGAGAGCCTGAACGGCATCCGTGAATTGCTGGGGAGTCATCGTGGTGAGGAGAGTCGGGCGCAGGGGAGGTAACCCGGAGATCGACCTGCCCGTCTTCGGTGGTGGCGGGCTGGGCGCCGCCGGTTGGTGCGGAGCAGATCCGTCAGGGGCCTGCTGTGCGCGACGAGTGGATCTGCGGGGCCGGGTGGGTTCCGTTCCGAACTCCTCGGAGAGATCTGCCGGACCCGCGCCGCACCCCTGACTGATACCCGCGGAGAGACACGATTCTGACGAGGGAGTCTGACGGTGATCTGACTGTTGTTGCGTCTGCAACTTGTGTCAGATCACCGTCAGATCGCGTTCATGCAGGTCAGAGCCGCTGTCGGGTCTGCTGGCCGAGTGCAGGCGGTGGGCGCGAGAGGAAGGGTGTCCGCGGGGGCGGTGACGTGGGGCCGCCGGATGTCTGGGCGGCGTGAGCGTTGTGGAGGGCGACGAGGCTGAGAGGGGATCAGTCGGTTGCCGTGTAGGCCGGCGAGGAAGGTGGCGGTGAGGCGGGTGGTGGCGCGGACGGCGGTGACGAGATGGGCTGCGGTGACGGTGTCCACGAGCGGGACGTCCGCCGCGCCGGCGGGTACGGACCGCGAGGAAGTCTCTCGTCGGGGGCGGTCGTTTTCCATTAGGCCACTGAGGTTGCGGAGAAACGTGTGCGGCGTGGCCGGTAGGGCGGACCGCCGATGATGATTCTGGTGTCGCGTTCCGGTAGCGCGGGACAACCGAGATGGCGGCTGGCGGCGGGGTGGCTGCTCGGGTCCGAGTGAACTCCAGGGCGTCTGACGGTGATCTGACACAGATCTGACACCTGATCATTCTTCGTCCTCGGAGGTGATGTGTCAGATCACCGTCAGATCGCTTCCGTACGCTCTTTGACCCCGTCTACCTGAGCGTGGACGAGTGTCAGATCACCGTCAGATGCGGTGTGGCTTGCTGGGAGCCGACGGAACACCGGCTCCAGAAATGGGAGATATCCATCTTGCTGCGCGACTCTGACAGCAACACTGACAACGCCCCGGAGTCATCGTTGGACCGGCCCGAGATCGTCCTGGCACTGACGGAATCCCCGGGAGGCTCGGGGGTGAACGGCGCCGATACCCCGACGTGGGCGGATCGGTGGTTCGGTCCGCGGGAGACGCGGGCGGAGGTGACCGGGCCGCGGACATCATTGGCGGCCCGGCGCGCCACGGGGGAGTTTCTTCCGCGTTCGTGGGAGCCGAACCCGTGCAAAGCCGAGGCGGTGGGGATGGTGATGCCGGCGCTGTGTCATAGCGCCGCCACGCCCGCCCCCTCCTGTCGCGGGGAAATCGCCGACCTCGACGAGGAGATACCAACCGGCTTTAACGATGTGCTCGCCAGTCTGCCGGCCGCACAGGCGGCCAAACGGAAAGTGAACAGCCCGAGATGCGGCAGTCTGCTGAAGGTGCATCATTCGCGGCGCGCGGCGTTGGCCCAGATGCCTGCCTCTGTGCGGCCCCCCTCCGGCGGGGATGTACCCCCTCCCTCCGGCGGCCCCTCCGTCGGGGGCTCCGACGAAAGACCGGAGCAGAACACGGTGCCGACGGCTGTGAATCGCCTGCTGATCGACCAGGCCGATACCGCCGCGTCGCGGGTCACCACAAACCGGCACACCCGCGTGCTCGAAGCCGGGCGTGGTCTCCGGCTCGCGCCGGTGGGAGGTGGCCGGTGAGCGGCGCCGAGCAGCGGCTGCTGGCGGTGGCCGGGCGGATGACCAGCCGGGACCGATGGATGCTCGCGATGCTGTACGAACACCGGGTCCTGACCAGCCACCAGCTGACCCGCCTCGCGTTCCGCGGTGACCGCATGGCCCGGATGCGCCTGACGACCCTGCACCGGCTCCAGGCCGTCGACAGGATGCGCCCCTACTACGGCCAAGGCCGCGGCACTGGCCCCTACCACTACATGCTTGGGCCGGTCGGCGCGGCGATTCTTGCCGCCGAGCGCGGCCAGAGCATCGCCGACCTCGGCTACCGCCGCGACAAGCTGCACGCCTGGATGCGCTCGCCACACCTCGGCCACCTTGTCAGCGTCAACACCGTCTTCACCGCCTGGGCGTACGCCAGCCGCACCCGCCCCGACAACGAAGGACTGACCGTCTGGTGGTCCGAACGGCGTACCGCCACCCTGTGGCAGAAATGGATCCGCCCAGACGGCTACGGAACCTGGCAGACCGCCCAGCGCCGGCTCGACTTCTTCGTCGAGTTCGACACCGGCAGCGAATCCCTCTCCCAGGTCGTCCGCAAGATCCCCGGCTACACGAGGCTCGCCGCCTCCAGCAACCTGATCAGCCCGGTCCTGATCTGGCTGCCGTCCGCGTCTCGGGAGCGGGAACTACGAGCCAGGCTCGCCACGGCCCCGACGGGTGTCGTCGTCGTCACTGCCGCCCCCGACCCCCTGACCGCCCCGGCGACCGCGGCCGACCCGCCTGACCTCGCCCCTGCCCGGCGGGTGTGGTTGCCGCTGCACACCGCCATCCGCACCGACCTCGACGGACTCGCCACCCGCTATGGCATTTCGATCCCCGCCCGCTCCCCAGCCGACGACCCCGACCCGCACGGCGACCACGAGGACGAGGTCGAGACGGACCCGGCACCAACGCCCCGCCTACCCGCGCCGCGGTTCGGGCCGCGGTCGCCCCTCGGTCCGGCGTGAGCCGCCTTGCCGTTGGACACGCCGCACACCGTGCTGGCCGCTGTTGGCACAGTCGAGGCCACCCCTGGGCACCCCAGCGGCCAGGGGCAACCCCGGAGAACGAAGATTCGTGTTCCACGCCCCGCACGTCACGGGCATCACCCATGCTGGAATTCGTATACGCGAACGCGATATGAATACGATGGTCGTCGGCGCCCGTCTTGCTGTTTCGTGGGAAATTTTCCCACCTCGGTCGGCCCGGCGAGCCACGTGTACCGGAGTCCCCTCCTGGCATGCAGGGAAACGTGAAACCCCCGCCCTCCGTTATACCCTCCATTATTCCTGCGGATATCTACTCCGATATTCCCTCCAATTAGGGATGGAGGGGGAGTTGGATGGTAAAAGTGCAGGTCAGCCGCCTGCGACCCCCTCCGATGGTCGGCCAGGCTGCGCCGCCCGGAGGCAGGAAAATTCACGTGCGGCGGCCCGGCGCCCGACCCGGGAGCGTTCGTCGGCGTTCTTCTCAGGAGCCCAGGCTGGGTGTCGTGGTGGCGGGTGCCAGGTGTGGTGCCGGTCTTTCACGCCCTGTCCCGGGGTGGGCGGTACCAGTCGTCGAGTTCGCGTAGCCGGTCGATGACCCGCCGCAGGACGAGCGGGTCACTGTCGAAGACGACCGGGCGGGCGGAAGTCGGGATGGGCGCGGGCGCGCGGGTCGCCAACGTGGCGGTGCTGCGGGAGGTGGCGACGGCCCGCGTCATCCTGGCCGGGAGCTGCGCCCACACGATCTTGCCGCCGGTTCTGGTCCGGTACCAGGACCATCGGCTGCTCAGGGCATCGACCATGAGCAGGCCCCGGCCGTCCTCGCTGTCGGTGTCCGGGGTGGTGACACGGGGGCCGGCGTCGTTGCCGTCCCACACCTCGATCAGGACGGTCCCGCCGGTCGCGGTGAGCCGTATCGCGATGACGTCGCCCGGGCGGCTGGCTTTCACCGCGTTGGAGGCCAGCTCGCAGGCGACGACTTCGGCGAGGTCGACGTCGTCCCGGGCGACGGACCATCCGGTGAGCGTGCGGACGGTGCTTGCGCGCACGTCGGGAACGGCGGCGGCCGTGGGCGGGAAGTGCGCCACGTCCACCCGGATCGCCGTCGAGATGCCCTCGGTCCCGGTCATGCCGGTCCCCGCATGGCGCTGCGTGTGCGGCGGCCGGTGATCGTGGCGTTCATCCGTTTGTGGGCCGCGCGGGCTGGCGGTGCGACGGGTCGCCTGTCGCCGGAGCGTGACCGGGGAGGTCGCAGCCGGGGAGAACGGCGAACTCGGCCCAGGCCACCAGCTCGCAGCGGGCCTGTGACAGGCGGCGGCTGACCTTCGCCACCCGGTCGTCCACGGTCAGGGGAAGGCGGGTCAGTGCCTGCCGCAGGCGCCGGTGCGCCCACTCGTGGGCGGTGTCGAAGTCGCCGAACGCGCCCAGCGGCAGCCCTTCCGCGTCCCACACCACGAAGCGGTGTTCCTCCATAGCTCTTCTCCCTTGCCGGCTGGAAACGATCTCCTGGCGTGTTCCGTGCTCTGGGTCCCCGCGCGGTGACGGGCGGCGCTGGGGTACTGGCAGAATGCACCCGTGGAACTCTCATACGCAAGTACGTATGGGAGATACGTAAGTCGGCGTTGATCGGCCCGAGGCGGGGGCTGGCAGACTGCTACCGGGAGAAGGGAGGGCGATGCCGACCACACCGGGCCCCACCGTGCGGCGCCGGCGCCTGGGCGCGGAGCTGCGCCGCCTGCGGGAAGCCAAGGAACTGACCGTCGACCAGGCCGGGGAACACATCCACCGCAGCGGGCCGACGATCAGCCGGATGGAGACCGGCCAGTTCCGGTTCGTCCTGCGTAACGTCTCGGACCTGCTCGACCTCTACGGCGTCACCGACGACGAGCAGCGCCAAGCCCTGCTGGCACTGGTGAAAGAGAACCGCAGACCCGCCTGGTGGCACTCCTACGGCGATCTCGTGCCCCGCTGGTTCCAGGTCTACATCGGCCTGGAAGCCGAAGCCTCCACGATCACGACGTTCGAGAGCCTGCTCGTCCCCGGCCTGCTCCAGACCGAGGACTACGCCCGCGCGGTCATCCGCGCCGCCTCACCCGAGCTACCCGCCCACGAAGTCGACCGGGCCGTGGAAGTCCGGATGAACCGGCAGAAGATCCTCACCGGAGACCAGCCCGTGCAGCTCTGGGCGATCCTCGACGAGGCCGTGATCCGCCGCCACGTCGGAAGCCCCACCGTCATGACCCGGCAGCTGGACCGGCTGATCGAGGCGGCCGAGCAACCCGCGGTGACGATCCAGGTCGTGCCGTTCACCGCGGGCGCCCACGCCGGCATGATCGCAAGCTTCACGATCCTGGGCTTCCCCGACACCGGCGGAGCTTCCGAGACGGTCTACATCGAAGCCCCCACGGGCAGCCTCTACCTGGAGAAACAAGCCGAGGTCCGACGCTACGAAGCCTGGATGAACCAGCTCCGCAGCTCCGCCCTCGCGCCCACCCCCAACACCCTCTCGATCATCACAGCGGCACGTGAGGACCTACAGCGATGACCACCCACGGTGCGGACGCCCCGCTGAACTGGCGCAAGAGCAGCTACTCCGGCGGCACCGGCGGCAACTGCGTCGAGGTCGCCACCCTCCCCGACGGCGGCCGAGCCGTCCGCGACTCCAAAAACCCAGGCGGGCCGGTCCTGCACTTCACATCCACCGAATGGGCCGCCTTCCTCGCTGGACTGCAGGACGGTGAGTTCGACCAATAGCGGCCCAGGGTTCCCCGGTCCTGCCGAGTTCTGGCCTGCTCAGGGTGGCAGCAGGAGGCACGGGGCCCGGTCGCTCCGGAATGCTGCTGCACCTCGCTCACCGGAGCGATCATTAACCTGTCCCATCAGCGTCCCTGTCTACGTCCCACCGGCGGCGACCAGGGGGTCGAAACTGGCAGTCTCGCGTATTCGACTGTTGCGAATTCTCGCGCTCGGACGATCAGGAGGGCTGAACGCCGCCTTGTCTGGACACTGGCCCAGCTGCCGGGCCGGGGTCGTTCCGGCGGTTCGGGACACCACTCACTGCGCGCAGCAGCAGGGGGACGCTGGTGGGGCCCGTTCCGGCCCGAGTCGAGGCCTGGTAAAGGTGGGGGGTGTTCGACACTGCCCGCTATGGTGTCGTGCACGCTCACCGACCGCGCCGCCCGCACCGTCATCACCTACCTCGGCACCGACGCCGACCTGACCGTCGACGGCGACGAGTTCGGCCCGCACGTGCTGCGACGACTCGCACGCCACCCACCTCGACCACGCGAAACGCTCCCTAAGGGCGTTCCTGACCTGGGCGATGGGCAGCGGCCATCTGCCCCGCCGCGACCTGACCCGCCTCCAGATCCCGCGCGCCGAGCCGCTCACCCAACGCGCACGCCTCGACCTGGTGAAACCCGTCCTGACTAGCGAGACCGGATCGCCGGCGACCCGCGCGGCGGCCTGCCTGATGCTGCTCTACGCCCAGCCCGCCAGCGGGATCGTGCGCCTCACCGTCGACGACATCACCCGCGACGGCGACCAGATCCTCTTTCGGCTCGGCGACTCGCCCGTCCCGGTGCCCGAGCCTTTCGCAGCCCTTCTGCTGGTCACCGCGTCCCAGCGAGGCAACATGGACACCGCGACGAACCCATACAGCCGCTGGCTGTTCCCCGGCCGCCGCGCGGGACAGCCCTTGCGCCCAGGCAGCCTGCGCGAGCAGATCCGCGTCCTCGGGATCCCGATCCAGGCAGCCCGCATCGCCGCGCTGCGCCAGCTCGTCCTCCAGGCCCCTGCCCCGGGTGTCGCCCAGGCCCTCGGCTACCACTCGATCACCACCCAGTGGCACCCCCGGAACGTGACAGTTTCATCGCTAGCGGTCACGATCTACGGGTTCGATCTTGCGAGTACGACCCGGGCGGCGGCGATCCAAGCGCGATCGCGGCCAGTGTGGGCTTCGGTGGACGTGACTCCATCCATGTCGGACATTTTCAAGTACAATGAAGACTCTTGATCGTCTCGATTGGACGGAGCGGTATGCTCACCTACGCGTTCTGGAACAACAAGGGTGGCACGGGCAAGACCAGCCTCATCTTCCAGGCAGCCTGTGCCTACGCACACAAGTACCCGAACAAGCGGGTGCTCGTCATCGACGTCTGCCCGCAGGCCAACCTGTCTGAACTGCTCCTCGGTGGCCTGACCAACGACGGCAGTAAGAACCTCCTGGCACGCCAAGGGGAGACCGTCCGCGCGACAGTCGGCGGCTACTTCCAGCTTCGCCTGCCGGAGCCCTTCAAGCCCCCCACCATCACCACCAGCGACTTCATCACCAACCCGAGCGCGTTCAACCACGTGGTCCCGACCAACATCGACCTCGTCTGCGGCGATCCGCTCCTGGAGCTCCAGGCGAACGCGATGTCCACGCTGGCGAACACAGTGATCCCAGGCACCAACGTCTGGGTCGCCGTGATCGACTGGTTGAAGGACTTCCTCGACACCATTCGCGAGGACTACGACGTCGCCTTCATCGACGCGAACCCGAGCTTCTCGATCTACACCCAGATCGCGCTGTCGACCGCAGACAGGCTCGTGCTCCCGGTGATGGCCGACGACTCCTCGCGCCGAGCGATCCAGAACGCGTTCTCACTGATCTACGGTCTGAGGCTGCCATCGGACATCTACGCGTCCTATGCCTTTGCGACCAGGCTCAAGGCGGAGGGCCGCGACCTGCCGAAAGCCCACGTGATCGCGAAGAACCGCCTCACCCAGTACATGGGCCCCTCTTCCGCATACGACGCCGTGCTGCGGACGATCGAACAGGACGTCACCGGGCTTTTGAAGTCCAACAAGGAGATCTTCACGTTCGACAAGGCGAAGGATGGGCTGGTCAACATCCGAGACTTCCAGACCACCGGGGTCGTCGCCTTCGCCCGCGGCTGCCCTTTCTACGCGATGAGCGCTGGGAGGCTCGATGTGATGGGCCAGAGGATCCAGGTCAACGAGCCCTACCGACAGCTCTGCATCGAAGCGATCGACGAGCTAGTCGACCACCTCTGAACGCTCCCGCTAGTGGTCGTCGTCGTTAGTTCGTCGGTTATCGGCGGTGGCGGGTAGGTAGAGGCTAGCGGCGATGTCGAGGGCTGCTTCGGGGACGCCGGTCCAGGAGCCGTCGGCCAGGACGGAGTCGGCGTAGTCGTCGTGGCTGGCCCGCCAGATCGCGAAGCCCCACTGGCTGGCGTAGCCCCCGTAGCGCAGCCGACACAGCGGTTGGGTGTCGCCGCCAGGGTCGGTCGCGGTGACGTAGGCGAACGGGCCGCGGTAACGGGTCGAGACCGCGATGATCCCGGGCCACCGTTCGGCGGCGTGCGCGACGAGGCGCTGACGCAGGGAGATTTTCGTCGACTCCGGGATACCCGCCACACCGAATTGAACCTAGATGAGCCGATCCGGTTATTCTCGCGATTTACTTACTCCCGGCCGTGATCGGTGGGAGTGGAACGGGTCCCGCAGGTCGTGATCATCACCAATGGGGTGGTGTATCGCGAAGGAGTTGCGGGTGTCCGTGTCTGCCGACCCGGTTGTGGTCCGGGTCCTCTCGGTAGTGCTGTGCGCCACCGTCTCCGTGATCGCCGGTCTGGCGGTCGGAATCCTGGCCCGCGTCGACGGGGCAAGCCTGGCCGGTGCCGCCCTGACTGGTTGCGGTGCGTTCTCCGTCGCGCTGGGCCTAGCGCTCGCGGTGGCCGGCGTCCTGGCGCGGGGGCTGTGAGGGAAACGCTCGCCGGTGTGCGGTCGACAGGATGAGATACCCGTCGGCCGCACACCGGCCCTTGGCTACGCGGGGTCGTCACCGCCGGGTAGCAGCAGTACGACCACGGTGATCACTCGTGCGATGGTTCCGATGACCGTGGCCACAGTGCGCACCAGCGGACCCACCCGGCGCGCCGGCGATTCGTCTCGCTGGATGTCGGCCGAGGCTGTGTTCCGATGTATCGGACATGGGCATGCCGTTACATGCCAGATAGCCGGCCGTGGTTCACTCACCACGAACCCCCTTATGGGTTCTCATGAGGTCCCCGGTCCGGCGCCGGTCAGAACCGCCAAGAACTGGTGGCGCCGGGCCGAGGAGCCGCCCTGATCAGGCGACGACGCTGACGGTAGCAACCTCGGGCAGATGTCTCCGGAGCCGGTGATCCGGCGATGCACACCGCCGTGGCACATATGCCGACATTTAGCATCAGGTAACGTCATATGTTCGCCGCATCAGATCCGTCGACCACCAATTTTGCGTCTAGTCGTTTTCTGTTGTGTGGATTCTTCGGGTTCGGTTCAGGCTCCGAACCTCGGCCCGGGGCCGACCGGGCCGCGCCCGGCGGTGACCTTCCGTCCCCGGCCGGCCGCGGTGGCGTACAACCCCTCTCATGGCGGGCGACGGGGGAGGACGCCGGTGGACCGGCCGGCGGTGGCTGTGGATCTGCGCGGGGATCGCTGCGGCCGGGGCGGTGGCGGTGGTGATCTGCCATCTGACGGGTCGGATGTATCAGGTTGAGGAGGCCCGCGCGGCGTTGCAGGGCGGGCGCTCACTGCGGCCGCCGCGCTAACCACGGTGGCCGGTGATCTGATCGCGTTGGACGAGACCCGGCAGGCGAACGCGAACACCCACGTCCGGGAGCTGCACGCCACCGCCATCGGCCAGCTCGGCGCGGACAGCCTCGACATCCACCTCGGCGGCATCTACGCCCTGGAACGCATCGCGATCGACAGCGCCGCCGACCAGCGAACCGTCGTCGAGGTCCTGTCCGCATTCGTCCGCGAGCACACCGGTGCTAACGACCCCTCACCGCCACGGCTCACGACCGATGTACAGGCCGCTCTCACAGTCCTGGGTCGTCTCCCCGCCCGGCCGCGCCATCCCCCGCGCCGACCTCACCAGGGCGAACCTCACCGGTGCCTATCTGGGCGACGCGAACCTCACCGGCGTCTCGCTGTTCAGAGCGAATCTCACTGGCGCCGTGCTGATCCTCACGAACCTCACCCGCGCCGAGCTAGGTGCGCACGGGGGTGTCCTACCGTGACAGATCCGTAACATAGGATCGCTTCTGGTGGCCGCTCGCGGCGGGAGGCAGCCACATTTTCCCAGTCCAGAGGGTTGGGTGAGCCTGCAGTGGCCCGTGTCAGTCAACGCGCCGAGCAGCGGCAGCTTCGTGGCCGGATGCGCGAGTTCGGCATGAGCCACGACGAGATCGCTGGCGAGTTCGGGCGGCGGTTTCGCTTCCGGCCGCGGGCCGCGTTTCGGCACGCGTTCGGGTGGACGCTCGAGGATGCTGCCGCCGCGATCAATGCTCAGGCGGCGAGCCTCGGGCTTGATCCGGTAGGCCGGGCGAGCATGACGGGGCCGCGGCTGTCGGAGCTTGAGTCGTGGCCGGCCTCGGGTGCGCGGCGGCCCACGCCGCAGATCCTCGCTCTGCTCGCGCACGTGTATGGCACGGACATCCACCACCTTCTCGACCTTGAAGACCGTGAGCACCTGGCACCCGCGGATCTTCTTCTCCTCGACAGTTGCATGCGTGAGGTCAGCGCGGCGCGCGGCCGGCCGCCGGCCACGTCAGCCGGCGCCGTTCGTGGTCGCGACACTCCTCGATGGCCGGGGGCTGCGGGCAGGCTGCCGCAGCCTGCGCTTCTGCCAGCATTCGTAGACAATGAGCCAATATCCAGTCCTTCTGCAGTGCATTTGCAGGCGCCGGTGCCTGTTGGGGGCGAGGGAGAGGGGCCACCGACGAAGCGTCGCGAGGTTCTCGCCGCGGCGGGCGCGTCTGCCGTCGCGGCCCTGCTCGCCCAGTCGGCAGCGGAGTCGGCGATGTTCGGGCAGCGCTGGGAGGAGTCCGATCTCGGCTCGACGACGCTGGAGCACCTTGATCTGGAGGTGCAGCGGTTCGGCCTTTCCTACCTGCATACGCCGCCCGAGCAGCTGTTCGTGCAGGTCCGGGAGTGCCGGCAGCGGGTCTCCGTGATGGTGGCGGGACGCCAGACGCTGGGTCAGCGGCAGCACCTGTGCGTTGTCGGTGGATGGCTTTCGGGGCTGATGGGGTCTCTGGCGCTCGATCTCGGTGACAGCGCCGTTGCTCATGCGCACTGTCTGACAGCATGGCAGCTCGCCACGGAGTCCGGCGACGCCCGGCTGGGCGGGTGGGTCCGAGGGACCCAGGCGATGATCGCTTTCTACACCGGCGACGCGGCGGACGCGTTGCGTTACGCGCTGGCTGGTCTTGACGTCGCTCCGCGGAACTCGTTCGTCCAGACTCGACTTCTTGCGCAGCTGGGACGAGCCCACGCGCGCCTAGGAGACGCCGACGGTGTGAGCGTCGCGTTCGCCCGTGCGGAGGACTCCTTCGAGTCGGTGACGGAGAAGGCGTCGCACAGCATCTTCTCCTTCGACTACCCCTACCTGCCGTTCTACGCCGGCACGGCCTACACCGCGCTTGCCAGGCCTGAGAAGGCGCGGACCTTCGCCCAGCAGGCGGTGACGTTGTGCGACGCGGCGGCGGTGAACTGGCCGGTCGCGCGGGCCTTGGCCCGGGTGGATCTCGCGCTCGCTGCGGTGCGGCAGAAGGAACCGGACAAGGCGTGCGCGGTGACCGTCGAGGCGCTGGAGATCTGCGCGACCGAGCGACCGTTGGAACTGATCGTCCGCCGGACCGGTGAGGTCGTGCGGGAGCTGCGTCCCTACAAGGAGCTGTCGTCCGTCCGAGACCTTCACGAGCGCCAGACGAGCCTGGCCCGCACGGTCCGAGGCGCACAGCGGACCCCTTCCGACCCCGGCGCCAGTTCAGCGGCGCATGATCGACAGGCGGACATCCTCTAGTGGATCTTCATCTGAACGGTAAGGTCGCGCTCGTCACCGGTGGTTCCCGCGGCATCGGACGGGCGATCGTGTCCCGGTTGGCAGCTGAGGGCTGCCGGGTCGGGATCTGCGGGCGCGACTCCGAGGCCTTGGTCCAGGCCACAGGGAGTCTCCCCCTGGCCGACTCGGACGTCTTCAGCCTGACGGCCGACGTGACCCAACCTGGCGACGTCGAACGTTTCGTCGAGGGAGCGGCCGAGTACTTCGGGCGCGTCGATCTACTGGTCGCGAACGTCGGCGGCACCGTCGGAGGGGATCTTCTCGACTCGACCCCCGAGGACTGGGCGCAGACGTTCGAGCTCAACGCCGGCCACGCCGTCCGGGCGATCCGCAGCGCGGTCCCGCATATGAAGAAGAACGGCGGCGGGTCGGTCGTCATCGTCTCGTCGATCTCGGCATCGAAGCCGTCACCGCGGGCGCAGTACGGGGCGGCCAAGGTCGCGGAGATCTACCTGGCGTCGGCCTTCGCCCGGGAGCTGGGGCCGTTCAACGTGCGGGTCAACGCGGTGAGCCCCGGGTCGATCCTCTTCCCCGGGGGCGGCTGGGAGAACTACGCCCGTCAGCATCCGGAGGACTTCGAGACGTTCGTGCAGCGGGACTTCCCCGCGCACCGACTGGGCACCGCCGAGGAGGTCGCGGACGTGGTGACCTTCCTGCTGTCCGACCGGGCCAGCTGGGTGAACGGAGCCGATATCGCCGTCGACGGCGCCCAGGGCCGGCCGAGCGCCCGCGGCTACTGACCTAGATCACCGTCGCTGAGGGTGTGTCGCCGCGACTATCGCGGCTTCGGCGGTCCGGGCGGAGCCGAGAACAGACTCCAGGACCGGTTCCGGCGGTGTTCCTGCTCGTAGGCCGGAGGCGTTGAGTAGGTCGGCGAGCGCCTCGTCGTGCCTGCCTGGCAGGTCGACCACCTGCGCGGGGCGAAGCCGGAGCACGTCCCGGGCCGCGTACCCGTCCTCGGCTTCGATCACTTCCTCGACGGTCTGGGTGAGGACGCGGGTGGCGGCGTCTGGGTCGGTGGCGGCGGCGAGAGCGGCCACGGTCATGCCGAGGTGGGCACGGAAGACCGCGTAGCCCGGCATCGGGCTTTGTCCCAGGAACTGCCCGATCATGGTGGTGACACCGTGTGCTGTGGAGGTGCCCTCGGCGCACATCACCTCCAGGCACGAGGCGACCTGGAGCTCCCACGGGTACGTCGGCGTGCTTTCCGCCAGGGCCGCGCGGGCCTCGGCTGACGTCCCGGTCAGGCAGTGAGCGAGGATCTTCGCTTGGCGGCCTTCCAGGAGATGCAGTCCGATCCCTCGGTGCGTGTCTGCGTGGGTGACCGCATCGTTCCAGCGGCCGGCGAGTGCCAGGGCGCGGACGCCGTCCCCGACGAGGTGCAGCCACACCCATTCGCGCAGCTTGTGGTGCTCGTCGCGGGTGCCGATGAGGTCGGCCAGTGGGAGGACCTGGCCGTCGATGACCAGGTCGGTGTTCGACGAGACGGCCTGGAACATCGCGGTGAGTAGCCCGAGCGCCTGTTCCCCGTCGCTGGCGCGGATCTGGAGCCGGGCGAGGTTGAGGGCCGGTTCGAGCATGTATCTGGCCTCGTGGATGGTGAGCGGGCGCGGGGCGGCGCGGTAGATGTTGATGTGCTGCCAGCACAGGTCACGGGCGAGGGGTGCCAGGCCACAGTCGCTGGCGAGCAGCGCGGCCTTGTTCAGGGCATGTGCTCCTTCGGCCAGTCCGTCCGCGCCGTCCCGGGCAGCCGCTTGGGCGATTTCGGTGATCTCGGCAACTCGATCGGGCAGAGGCGGGCAGGCCAGGCGGGGACGGCCGATCAGGGGGAAGAAGCAGGCCAGATCCAGGGCTACGCGGTTCATGGTCAGTCCTGGGGCAGGAGGGCTGTGGCAGCCGCGCGGGCAAGAACGGCCTGGCTGGTGGCGGACAGTCCGAGCCGGTTCCAGTGGAAGATCAGTACGTGGGTGACGATCGCCCGGAGTCCGCGGCCGAGCTGTGTCTGTGCTGCGGCGTCGCCGAGTTGGTTGCCTGCGGTGCGGAAGGCGGTGAGCCAGGGGGCGGCGTGTGCGACCGGCCCGCCGGGGGCGAACAAGTCGCTGGTGGGCAGGTCGGGGATGGACAGGAGCAGCCGTACGTTCGCGGCGAGCTGGGCGATCTTCGGGTGGTCGGCGGCCGGTGAGGCGGGGCGTAGCCCGGCGACTCGGGCGAAGACGTCGCCGCGTTCGAAGGTGTCGAGGCCAGCTGCCTGGAGGAGGCCGTTGATCAGCAGGATCGAGAGTTCGCGGCGGCCGAGGCCCGGGGCGTCGTGGCGCAGGTAGTCGAGGACGCCGCGGCTGTCGGCGCAGAACAGTTCATGGACGGTGTCCATCCCGGCTGGGCCGCCGAAGGCGAAGGTTTCCGGCTCGTAGACCGTCGACCACCAGCGGGCGAGGGCTCCGGCGGCGGTCAGCTCGTCGAGCACCTGGTCGACGGCCGCGGTGTCCGCGCGGTGCAGGCGGAGCCGCCAGCAGGGGTGCTTGCGCAGGAACCACCATCCGCCGACCACGCCGCTGGCCTGGAGCTGGTCCAGACGTAGCCCGAGCTGTGTGGCGGCGGTGGCTTCGGCGGTGGACCAGTCGGGGAACTGGACCCGTACCTGGTAGCAGTCCTGGTCGGCGCGCTGTTCGAGCGCCGCGAGCCCAGCCGCCTGGTAGACCCGTACGGCGTCGTCCAGGTCGGCGGGGTCGAGCGCGTTGCTGGTGGCGGTGGCGCGGAGGTCGGCGCCGGCGAGCACCGCGAGGACGCCGGCAGCGAGGTCGCGGGGAGCGGTGACGCTCAGGCTATGAGCAGGCATGTGTCCCATCCCGTGCGTGGCGGTCCGACATGTCGGGTGGATTCCAGCGCCAGGGCAATCCCCGCGGCGCCGGTCAGCAGCCCGTTGTCCTGCTCGTCGGTCGCGGAGAGGTCGGAGGAGGCCGCAGCGTGCCGCGCGAGCCGAGTGGCGATCGCGGGAAGCCGGCGGCCGATGGCGGAGCTTCGCGCGTCGCGGGCGGCTCGATAGGCGGTTTGGTAGATCCCGGCCAGGCCGTGACACAGGCCGAGATCGCTGATCCGGTCGAGCTGGGTGTCGGTCAGGGCGGCGGCGAGGGTGTTCTCGGCGTCCTGTGCCCGTCGCTGATCGTGGGTGGCGAGGGCGGCGAGCTGCTGGGCGCGGGCGATACCGACCGTGCCGTAGCACCAGGAGACACGGCCTGGCCTGGTCTGGGTGGGGCGGCCGGCGCGTAGATCCTCCCGGGTGATCCACTGCGGCCACCAGGGGTTGTCGCCTTCGTCTTGGCGCCACTGGTCGAACCAGCCGGTCAGGGTGGCGATCGCCTCGTCCTGGCCGTCGACCAGGCGCCCTCCGGCGGTGGCGAGAGCGAGGAAGGCGAGCAGGCCAGCCGCGCCGTGCGCCATGCCGAGGTTCGCGTGCCCGCCCGGGGTCGGCAGCGTTTCGTCCGGGTCATGTGTGACCCACCAGCCCGGCAGGTCGGCGCCGTCCTCGCGGCGCGGCCGGGTCAGGCTGACCGTGTACCGCAGGACGTCGGCGAGGATCTCGCTGTCGGGGTGGGTGCGGAGCAGGAGTGCGCCGATGCCGGTCAGGCCGTAGAACAGGTCGTATTCGGCGAAGGTGGTGGGCTCGCCGCGTTCGGCTCGGCTGGCGGCGAGGGTCAGCCGGCGGCGGGTCAGGCGCAGCACGTGGGTGTCCAGCGTGTCGCGGGCTCTGTGGTAGCGGGGATTCCCGTCGGCGGCTGCGTGCAGGAGGAAGGCGATGGCGGGCGCCCCGTAGTACAGGCCGGCGTGCTCGGCCGCATCGACCGGTCCGGCGACGGCGCGCCGGATGTGGGCCTGCGCGGTGTCCCAGCCGGCCGAACCGGTCCGGGCCCGCTCGATCTGTAGCAGTGCTGTCCCGACCGGGCCTCGGGCCAGGGATTGCCTGATCGCGTCGTCGGCGGAGAGCGTCTCGACCGCGGCGGCGGTGCCGGGGGTCACCGGGCACCGGCCAGCGCGAGGTGGCGCAGTGCGGAAGCACGAGCGAGGCGCCCGGTCTCCTTCTCCAAGGTCGGATCGACACCGACGGCGCGCACATGGTGCTCGTGCAGGAGGGTCCGCAGCACTGTCTGCGGATCACGCTGCCGCGCGAGGGCCTGGTAGTACGGGGCCAGCACGATGGCTCGGGCGTTCCAGGCTCTGACGACCGCCTCACCGCCGGTCAGGGCACGAACCGCCTGGTGGTCACCGCCGGGATCGGCCAGGTCGAGAGCCTGGTCCCGCAGGGTGCGGTCCAGGGCGCCGTGCTCCTGCTGAAGACAGCCGACGAGGGCCTGGTACCCGGCCTGCGGGTCGGGGGCGAAGGAGACGGCCAGGTCCACCATCGATGCTGCGGCCAGGGCCTGCGCGGAGATCCCGGACGTCTGGGCCGCCGTGATCTGGGCGGTGGCGCAGAGGGTGTCGGCAGCGAACACCAACTCGGCGGCGGCCAGCGCGTCGCCGTCGCCGTAGCGGGCGGAGTGCTGCGGGAAGGAGGCCAGGGCGAGCTGGCCGGGAAGGCCGCGGGTCTCCAGATCGGCCGCGAAGACGGCCACAGCGGCGGCAACCTGCCCGTAGTGGTCTGGGCTGTGCAGGCGTAGGAACACGGCGAGGTGCTGATCGCTTTCGGGAAGGATCATGTCGCGGTGTCGTCGGACCCACCAGAGATCGACCAGCCCTTCCAGGCTGTCGGCGAGCCTCGGCAGGTGGCCGGTGAGGATGTCGTCGAAACGGGCCGGGTTTCCGACGAACTGCGCGTGTAGAACGGCCGAGTCACCCGGACGAAGCACCGCTCCCGGTGCTGCGGTCATGGGCAGTGGCCGTGCCGGTGGGCTGATCGCGGTCAACGGGATCAGCAGCTCGGCCGGACGTCCGATCCAGCCCTGTGCGTCGGGTGGACCGTCTTCCTGCACCTCGATGCGGCCGGCCCGCTCCAGGTGGGTCAGCAGCAGCGCGCGGTCCAGGTCGCGATCCAGATCGAGGGGTAGGCGAAGCTCGCTGTGGCAGAGCACGACCCGTGCGGGCACGCGCCACCGCTGCCGCCAGGCGCACAGTGCTTTCGGTCTTTCGTCGCCGGACTGGCCGCGGGGCAGGTCGGCGGAGGTGAGGGTCCAGCGGGCGACGGCCAGGACCGTGCGGCCGTAGCGGATGCGCGGGACGTAGGGCAGGACGCGGGCCGCGCCGAGGTCGAGCCCGCCGAACACGGCGGTGCGGGCGTCGGCGACCTCGGCGAGGAAACGGGCCAGCGGTGGGCTCTGCACGCTGGTGTCCAGCGCGTGCGGAATCCGAGGGATCACCCGCCGGCCGGTGGAGCGCTGCACCAGGTACATCTGCGCGGCGTCGGCGGTGACCGCCAGGTCATCCAGATCGATCAACCTGACCTCGGGGCGGGCGGGGTCAGGATGCTCCGAGAGGGAGATGACGGCCGGCAACAGCGGTTCGACGCGCACCACGTTCTCGTTGTGCGGGCGACGCGGTGGGAAGGACAGCTGTGCCGCCAGCGGCTGGTCCCGCTCCCCAGCCTCAGCGCTGGCCGCGTACGTCGCGGCCAGCCGGTCGCGGTCGGCCGGATCGAGCAGGTAGGCGAACCGTCCGGCCATGCTGGTACCGGTCCGCGGGGCGGCGGTGACCCGCAGCCGGAAGTCCCCACGGTCGATCGCGCGAGTCGAGACCGCCCACACCTCGACGCCGAGCTCGACCCGCTGCGGCGGCACGACGTCCTCGTGCTCCCCGACAGCCAGTTCCTCGACGTCCGCGTCGGTCAGCGTGATCTCCTCGGCCCCGTCCACGGCGGCCCGCTGGATCAGCGTCAGGAGCGCGGTGTCGCGGTCGGTCAGCATCCGCCAGGCAGGTCTCGCTCGTGGCGCACCGAGGTAGCCGCCGGGATAGCCCAGCCCCGATTCGGCGACGAGCTCCCGCACCGGCACCAGGGCACCGGGGCCGTAGCGGGCCCGGAACCGGGCGTGATAGTCCAGCCAGGCTGTCGAGCCGAAGGGTTGGCGGGACAGTCGCAGCAGCACGCTCGCCGCCAGCGCTGCCTCGGTGAGGACCCGCTCGGGGACGGAGATGTTCGCGTCGAGCCGCGTGTCGACCGCCAGCATCTGACCTGCTCCCGGTGCAAGCGAGGCCATCCGCGCGGCGACCGTCCGGCGCGTCTGTGCCGCCGGCTGCGGATCGGGGGTGCGGTTGTGGGAGGCCAGCATGGCGCGGAGGCCGTCGAGTTCCCGCAGCGTGTCGCTCACGTCGGCGATGCCCTCGGGGCCTGCGGCACGTAACGCGTCGGCCAGGTGGGTGAGGGCATCGACGGCTGTCGTCGGTGGTCGAAGGTCAGTGATCAGGAGTCCGCCGTCGACCAGACCGTGCACCAGCGCGCGGATCTTGTCCGGGGCGGCGGTGAGGAACCTGGTCGCCGTCCGTGCGACGAGCGCGTCCAGCTGGATCGGGTTGCCGGCCTCCGCCAAGGCGAAGCGGACCGGCCGGGTCAGCCGTACCGACGACTCCCGCAGCGGCCCCGGGCTCGGGGCGCCCACCTCGGCCTGCCGGTGCACGATGACCCGACCGTCGCGCACGATCCGCGCGCTGTCGGCAACCACCATCAGCCGCCCACGCAGCTCCGGATGCCGTTCGAGCTGATCGACGAGCGCCGTGACCCACTCGGCGTCCGCGCGTGCCACGGCTCGATGTACGCGTCCCACCTCCGCGGTAGCCGGCCCGACGGTCGCGGTACTGATGCCGGCGAACATCCCGAACGGCGTCGCGCGCCGCTGCCACCGCAGCAGGTAGGACGCCACCGCGGTAAGGGCACGCTGGATCTCCGTCCCGGAACGCCGCCCGGCACCGTCGTCAAGAATCTGCTCGACGCGGGCGCAGAGATCGGTGCTGGCCAGCCGCAGCGCCTCCCGTACCTCCGGGCGAGCCCAGGTCTTGGCCAGCCAGGCCCGGCCTTCCTGCTCGACCGCAGCGGAGTCGGACAGATCGAGATCGGCGGGCAGGTCGAGGCCGCCCGGGTCCGTCGAGGCGCGGACCTGGACGAAACCGGTGTGCTGGTAGCGCGGGGGCATGCGCATGGCGATCCCCTCTCCTCGCCGGTGCGGCATCTGCCGTCGGCACCCGGGTCGGGCGGGTGCCGACGGCGGACGGCTGGGTCAGGACGGGTCGTTGGAGGAGGTGTTGCACGCGCTGGTGCTGCAGCTGTTGCCGCACCCGTCGCTCGTGTCGCACATCATGATCGCGATCCGGGTGGTGGACTCCACCACCCGCATATCGAGTTCCAACTCCGCGTCGTCGAGGGCGAAGTCCACGGACTCCGTCTGGTCGGCCATCAGCACCGGCGACATCGAGATCACTCCTTGTTCTGGTGGGGGATTTCTCGGGTGGGTGGTGCGTCCTGGACCGGCCGGGTCAGCCAGCGACCGGCCAGGAGATCGAGACCAGGCCGTGGGTTCTCGCCAGCACGGCCGTGCCCTCGCCGGCCGGCGGACGGTCGACGCCCGTTGGCCAGTAGGCGAAGGTCGGGGCCGGTCCGCCCCGTGCCTGGCGATCCCAGGCCTGGATCTGCTCGACGAGCGCGGTGGCAGCGGACTCGCCGTGCGGGCCGTACGCTCGCCCGCCGAACTCGACACCGGCGCCGTCCAGCGCCGGGCGCACCGCCAGATAGGCGAACGAGTCGCCCTGCACGGCCCCGAACGGGAACCAGCTCTTGCGTTCAGCGGCCAGATCGGTTCCCTCGTCCGCCGCCAGCCGGCAGAAGCCAGACAGGAAGCACGCGAACCACAGGTGCAGGTCGGCGAACGACACGCCGTTACGGATCGTGACCCCGGACCACACCTCGGTCCGAGGTGTCGCCAGGACACCGTCCAGAAGATCCAGGTCCTGGGGCGGGTTGGCGTCGAAACGCATCCGGACGTGACGGCCGTGTCCGTCCGGCAGAAGGAAGGCACGCTCGTCGTGGGCGCCGGCACCCTGCATGGGGACGAACCCGCACACCTCGGCCGAGGTGCTCACCAGGTGATCGCCGTCGCGGCGGAACCCGATCGACCGGGTGACCCCGTTCATCCGCAGTGGCACGACGATCCGGCCGTCCTCGGCCAGCTGCGCGAGCCACGCCGGCGAGAGGTCCCAGGCGCCGGCCGTCACCAGGATCGCGTCGACTCGGTCGCCGAGCTCGGCCACGCGGTCCTCCGCGTCCGCGAGGATGACCGTGACCCGGTCCGCGTACCCGGTCGCTTCCAGAAGCGCGCGTGCCCGATCGGTCACCTCCGGATCGATGTCCACGCTGACCACCCGGCCCGACGGGCCGACGACCTCGGCGAGAAGCGCGGCGTTGTAGCCGCTGGACCCGATCTCGATCACGCTCATCCCGGGTCTGAGTCCGGCCTGTTCGATCATCCGAGCCTGGATGAACGGAGCACTGATCGACGAGATGATCACACCATCCGCGGCCCGCTTGATCGCCACCGAGTCGTCAGCGTTGTAAGCAACCTCCAGCGAGGTGCCCTCAGGCACGAACAGATGCCGCGGCACGACACGGAACGCCCGCTCCACCTCCAGCGAGGTGATCATGCCGGTCACGCAGAGCTGGTCAACCAGCGCATTGCGGACCTCCGCCGCCCTGCCTGAGTCGCTGGACGTGCCAATCATCTGAGTCAACGAAGATCCTTCCGGGCGGTCTCGCCTCAGCTTCGCGGCGCCACAGACGGAAGATCGTCTGCGCTCCGGTGGGGTGCGTTGCAACGATCTCCCATGCCGAGGCGCGACTCATTCCCCGGGCGGGGAAGATTTGACCTCGACTGCGCACGGGCTCCTGAGCTGCGGAAACGACGATCGATGCCCTCTCCGATTCGGCGCGTAGGCCCCCGATGCGGGTTGGAAAGTTCGCCAGCCGGTCCGTCTAGCCCTGTCTTCCGCACGTGCGTGCGGTGAGACGGATACCTGGTCTCTTGTTTGGATCAGGTCGGGGTGACCGTGATTGGTAGTGACGGGCCTGAAACTGTTCCTGGCTGTGACGGTCGCGATGGACTACGGGCAGCCGAGTGTGGAGGGGCCGCTCGGCGCGCTGCCCGTCGTGCGTGACTACCTGGCCCGCCTTGATCTGGCGGGCACGAACGACCGGCTCGCTCCGATGCGTGACAAGGTCAACCGGGCCACCCACGGTCAGGTGATCGCCGCGCTGGTCGCGAACCGGCTGACCTCACCGACCCCGCTGCTTCACGTCGAACGGCGGGCACGGAAATGGGCCGTCGAGGAGATGTTCGGTCTCGCGCCGGACGTGTTGAACGACGACCGGGTCGGTCGGGCGCTTGACGCGCCCGCTGGGCGGATGATCTACGGGGCGCTCTCTCCGTGGGGCGCCTGCGATGGTCAACGTCAGCGCCGGACTCGAGGACCCCGACAATGTCAACGGCGACCTCCACGACCGTGATCGACGGAAGCACCAGGCGCAGCAGTACAGCGCAGCACCGTCTGCGCCGACGGGCACATCGTCAGTGCAGACAGCACTTGGACGCTGCCGCGGCCGGCTAACTCCCACACGACCACACCGATCTGAGCGGCGAGTCACGGCCTGCGCCGCTGGTAGCGTTCCACAGCACCACGGGCAGCTGCTCACGGCACATCTACCGGCGCCCGCGCGTGGGACACACCAGCCGACGGACCCGCGCCACAATCAGCGCCTGCCGCACGTCGATCGCCACCTCGGCCAGGGTTCGCTCTTGAGAGAGGTGAACCCGCAAGTCGACAGTCCGCAGCCCGGACAGGTGTGCGGCGTCCACGCCTGCCTGCGGATCAGCTCGCTCCCGTCGGACACGCCCTTGATGACCGGGGGTAGCCCTAAATCGGAACTTCACCAGACAAGATCCATACCGAAACGACACGCTGTGTCGCATCGCGGACCTGGCGTCACCACTGAAAGTGAGGCCGAGCCGTTGATCAGAAACTCCCTCGTGTGCGGCGCGGCTGACCTGCCACGATCCGCGTCTCCGAGAGTGATGCTCCGTCATGTCCTGGATGCGGACTAGGATGCAACCTGCTGCGGAACGTGAGGTTCGTCCGCAACTGGTCACTCATCAGTCTTGCGGGGGTCCATGGGCAACGCACCGGCTCAGGTACGTAACCGTTTGATCTTCCTGGCGGGTCACTTCGCGCAGCCTGTGCGTGTAGAGGACTACGAGGAGATCGCAGAGGGGGTCTACCTGCTGCGGGTGCGGCATAGCAGCGGTGCACCGGACGAGACGCAGGTGACGGCAGACGAGCTGTCCGCTGCGATTGCTTCATCGGCCTCTGTTGAGAACGCCCTGGTGTCACCGGCCGATCTATTCCTGTGGGTTGAGTCCCAGCGGATCAGGCTAGCGTTCGCCCACGACCCACTTTTCGCGGTATCCCTGAGCGGCGTACGGGGTCTTCCGCATCAGATAGAAGCCGTATATCGCCACATGCTCCCGCAGCCTAGGCTGCGTTTCGTGTTGGCGGACGACCCAGGCGCAGGAAAGACGATCATGTCTGGGCTGCTGTTGAAGGAACTCCGTCTGCGTGCGGCCGTCGAGCGGTGCCTCATTCTCTGTCCGGCTCCGCTGACCACGCAGTGGCAGGACGAGATGATGGACAAGTTCGACGAGCAGTTCGAGATCATCAACAGCGAACGGACACATCGTCAGCTCGGCGGTAATGCCTGGGAGCGGTACAGTTTGGCGATCGCCAGCATCGACTTCGCCAAGCAGGAGAGTGTCCGCGGGGATCTTCTGCGCACCGAGTGGGATCTCGTGATTGTCGATGAGGCCCACAAAGCATCCGCGTTCACGAAGCGCGGTAGGGATGAATCGATCGTAAAGACGAAGCGTTACACGCTCGTCGAGGGAGTAGCTCAGCGATCCGAAAGGCTTCTTCTTCTAACCGCGACGCCACACTCGGGAGACGAGGATCGTTTCACACGATTCCTTGGTTTGCTTGATCCGGATCAGTTCTCTACCGCAGATCTCGTCAAGAGGCAGATCGGCATACCCGATAATCCGTTCTTCCTAAGAAGGCAGAAAGAGGATCTACGTGACGAACGCGGAGGCGACCTTTTCGTTCCTCGTCACGTACGAACACAGCCGTTCGAATTGTCGAAACAAGAGCGCAATCTCTACCTTGCGGTGACCGAATACGTGAACACATACCTGGGGAACACGCCTGGTCGGCGGGGTAATGCAGTCGCGTTGGCAAGAACGGTACTTCAGCGCCGCCTCGCTTCAAGTATCGGCGCGATTCACTCGTCGCTGGTCAAAAGGGCCAATCGTCTGGAAGAGGTTGCGGACTCGCTCGAGAAGATGACGGCGTCCGAGCGGCGTCGACGCCTTGACTCGTTGGCGCGGATACCTGCGGAGGCAAGCATCGATGACGCGGAAAGCGGAACTGACGACATCGACGAAGACTCCGACGACTACCTGGCAACACAGGTCAGCGGAGCGACCCAGATCGCCGATCTCAGGGCCGAGGTAACAAGCCTACGCCAGCTGGCAAAAAATGCCGAAGGCGTTATGGGACTGGGCGAGGAGCGCAAACTCGCCGCCCTACGGCGGTGCCTTGAAGGTGCGGCATTGGCCGAATTGCGAGACGGTCGCGGAAAACTGCTGATCTTCACTGAGCACCGGGATACCCTCTCCTACCTCGAACGGCATCTTCAAAACTGGGGGTACAGCGTCTGTTCCATCCATGGAGGCCTCCACGCCGCTGCGAGGAAAAAAGTCCAGCATGACTTCAGGGCGAACAAGCAGATATGCCTGGCGACCGAGGCCGCTGGCGAGGGTATCAACCTTCAGTTTTGTCATCTAATGATCAACTATGACTTGCCTTGGAACCCTGTCAGGCTAGAGCAACGGATGGGACGAGTCCATCGGATCGGCCAAACGACCGAATGTTGGGTCTTCAACTTCTGCGCCGTCAATACGGTCGAAGGCCAACTTCTTGAGCGGCTTCATCGCAAACTAGCCGATATGGCGGGCGACCTCGGTGGACGAGTCTACGACGTCATCGGCGAGCTGCTGGCGATCAATGGCGTCGACTTTGAACGCCTGGTGCGAGACACCCTCGCTAATCCCACCTCCGCCAACACTCGGCGGGCAATGGAAGAGATCGGCCGGATCGACCCTGAGAAACTGAAAGAGTATGAGCAGGCGACCGGAATAGCGCTCGCTAGAAAATATGTCGACGTCGAATGGGTCCGTGGTCAGAGCTTCCTATCTGAAGAGCGCCGACTCATGCCCGAATACGTCGAGTCGTTCTTTCTGGCGGCGGCCGAGAGGGAGAAACTGCGTGTGGAGCGGCGCGCCGACACCTTGCTTCGTGTCGAGCATGTGCCCATCGCACTCCGGAGCGACGACCTGGCGTCGGTGCGACAGCGCGGCCGGTCCGAGGCCGAGTACCGGAAGCTGACATTCCGCAAAGAGCAACGCGACAAGGTCGAACATGAGGACGCCACCCTGTGTTCACCTGGGCATCCACTGTTTGCCGCTTTGACCGAGAGACTTGGCCAAGATCTGGCGAACGCCGGGGTACCTCAGGCCACCGCGACGTTCGTCGACCCCGCGGCCACGGAGCCGTACCTGATTCACCTGTTCGCCTACGAGGTCGTCGGTGAAAGCACGCATGGCAGACCCGAAGCCGTGTATGCCGAGGTAGTAGCAGTGATCGCCGACGGGAACGGGTTGCAGCAGGGGCCAGCGGACGTTCTTCACACCCTCACCCCGGCGCCGAATCACCAAGGGAGCGTCCCCACAACTGACGAGGTCAAGACTGCGACCGACTGGGTGCGAGCCCGCGTACAAATGGCGCGGACCGGCGTCGAGCGGACTAACCGACGAGCGCAGGCTGACATGAGCGCGGAGTACCTCACCAACGCCATCGCGGCCCAGGAACGCCGTCTCCAGGACCGATGGTTGGCCTACGACGAGAAGGTCGCCGCCGGTGACGATTCGTACAGGCTACTACGGGACAACGCCGAGCGCGGTCTCGTCGAACTCAAGCGTCGTAGCTCGACGAAACTTGAGACGCTTGGACGGCTCGGCGTGGTCAGACCAGGCAAGGTTACCCATCTCGGCACGGCCAGCGTCATGCCCCCCATCGTTCCCGAAGACCCTGACTTCGAGGTGATGCGTCCTAGTAAGGAGGTTGAGGACGCCGCGATCGAGGTCGCCATGGCCTACGAACGTCAACACGGTTGGGATCCGGAGTATGTCGGTGACGTCCACGATGGCTCGGGCTTCGACATCCGATCCACCCGAACGGTCGATGGCGGGGCTGTTCATGTCCGACGTATCGAGGTGAAGGGCCGCAGCAGCGTCTCGGGCGACGTCGGCCTCTACCGAACCGAGTGGTTCGCCGCCCAACGCTGGGGAGAAGGTTTCTGGCTATACGTCATCTACGACGCCCTAGCCGCAGACCCCAACCTGATACGCATCCAGAACCCATACACCAATCTCCTAAACGTCGCCGCGATCAGCCAGGTCACCGGCTATCGGGTTCCGGCATCCAGTATCCGGGCCCACTCCTGACCGCAAGGGATGAAGTTCACCGTGGACGACGAGCTGCGGCTCATTGAAGACGCACTGCCCATTGACGTCATCGGGGCAGCGAGCAACCAGGAGAAGACCGGCGGCAGGAAAGGACATCCGACCGCACTGCACAGATGGTGGGCGCGACGCCCACTGGCCGCTTCTCGGGCTGCAGTCTTCTCCGCGCTCGTGCCCGCAGCCGGGCGGGACACCGAGGACGACCGGGACATGTTCCAGGCATTGTGCCAATGGGACGCCGGACATCAGACCATTGCCAATGCCCGAGCCGAGGTACTCGCCGCGAACAACGGTACGCCACCCAAGGTACTCGACCTGTTCGCTGGTGGTGGCGCCATCCCGCTCGAAGCCGCCCGTCTCGGATGCGACGTCACCGCCAACGAGTTGAATCCCGTAGCGCATCTGATCGAGCGCATGACTCTTGAGTATCCGCAGCGTTTTCCAGGACTGGCCGCGGACGTCCAGCGCTGGGGTGCGACCTGGGTGAGTCGCGCGTGGGAACAGGTCAAGGACCTCTATCCGCCTCTGTCCGAGTACGCTGGTCCCGAGCAGCCAGCACTCTCGCTGGAGGGCATAGAGAACCCGGAACCTGACGAGCGCCGGCCTCTCGCCTACCTGTGGACCCGAACCGTACGCTGCAAGAACCCAGCGCTGCCCGAACACCACGTCCACCTGGTCAGGCAGACGTGGCTGGGGAAGAAGGCAGGCCGCCTGAGCGCGTTGAAGCCTATCGTGGACCGGAGAAATCTGACGATCCACTACGAAGTGGTTGTCGCGCCGACGGTCGAGGCGCTCGGCTTTGACCCTACCGAAGGAATCCGCGGGGGAAAGCTTACCTGCCGGATCTGCGGTGCGCTGGTTCCTGGCGAGCACATCAAACAGGAGGGACGCGCCAAACGGATGGGCGTCGCACCTCTAGCTGCCGTCGTACTCCGAAAGCCCGAAAAGGGTCGAGGAGGTAAACTCAAGAAGCCTAGAGGGCGTGAATATATCGCGGTCGGCCAATACAAGCTGCCTGATACTGACGAGTGTCACAGAAGGTTTGTCAACCTCGGCATCGAACTTCTCAGTGAACCGCTACCGAATACTCTCCGTATCACCGGAGGGACGTGCATGGTTTACGGATTCTCGGCCTACCATGAGCTTTTTACTCCCCGCCAGCTCGTCACGTTGGGAACACTCGCGGTGGGTGTACGGAAGATACACGACGAGGCAAGAGAGGCTGGGATGCCCGCCGACCGGGCACAAGCGTTAGCCACTGCACTGGGAACAGTGATCAGTAAAACCGTCGAACGAGGGTTCACGCTTTGTACCTGGGACAACTCGCCAGGAGGCGAGAATATCGTCAGTCCATCCAGACAAGCGCTGCCGATGGTTTGGGACTTCGCTGAGGCCAATCCTTTCGGTGGCAGTAGTGGCGACGTGCGCAAGTACCTAGCGGAGACGGTCGAGACGCTGTCCCGGCTTGAGGCTATCGGTCACGCCTCTCGCTGCATACGCGGATCTGCGTCTTCGGTACCATTGCCTGATGCCTCTCAAGACGCGGTGATTACCGATCCGCCGTACTATGACAATATCTCGTACGCGGATCTATCCGATCTATTCTATGTCTGGCTGAAGCGCTCGGTCGGCTTCCTCTATCCGACCGACCTTGGCGGGGAACTCACCCCGAAGCGAAACGAGGCGGTCGTCGCACCATACAGGCACCAGGGCGACCGGCAGGCTGCTCGCAGGCATTACGAGTCCCTGATGGAGCAAGCATTCAGTGAGGCGCACCGCGTCCTTAAGCCAGGCGCCCCTATGGTCTGCGTTTACGCCCACAAGACGACCCTCGGCTGGGCGAGCCTCGTCGATGCGCTTCGGCGTGCCGGCTTCATGATTACTGAAGCGTGGCCCATCGACACCGAAATGGAGGAACGCGGCGTAGGGCGGGGTACGGCCGCACTAGCCTCCTCCATATTTCTCGTCGCGCGCAAACGGCATGACGGTGTCGGCGTAGGTACTGAGATCGAGGTAATGACTCAACTAGACGGCCTCATTAAAGAGAGCTTGGTGCGGCTGGAGAAGCTCCGCATTACTGGAGCAGACCTCCTAATTGCTGCGGTGGGCGCAGGACTACAGGCGCTCACCGCATTCGAGCGCGTCGAACTCGATAACGGGGAGGAGCTGCCGTCCGAAAAATTCCTTGAGACCGTGCAGGTAAAGGTTCTCGACGCTATCTTTGGTTCTCTCGGGTCCGTCGACCATCCGACCCGTTTTTTCATAGCCTCCCAATACTCGTACGGCTATACTCCAGTTCCCTTCGATGAGATGAATAACCTTGCACGTATGTGCGGAGCAAGCCTCGACGGACCAGGAGGACTCACTGCCGGGTCAAACCCCATGGTAGAGAAGACAGGCTCGACCGTGACGCTGCGAGACTTCACGACCCGCGGTGCCGACGACAAGCTCGGCCTACCGAGCCCGGAAACTGGGCAACCCGCGCCCCTCATCGACGTCGTACACGCACTGCTATGGCGCGCAGAACACCAGCCATCCGACGTCCAAGCCCATTTGATGGCCGCACGACCTGACCTGGAACAGCTCCGACGGGTGGTCCAGGCTCTGGCAGGAAAGGCACTGCGGGGAGCCGGAAATGCTGAAAGGAGCCGCGAAGCGACCGTTGCCGAGGCTCTTCTCGTCTCGTGGCGGAACCTGCTTGAGCGGAACACCCTCATCTGACATCGGTGCCTGAGAGAACCAAGGGGGAGACTCGTCATGACTGGCTCCGCGTACCACCTTGTGCCGTGGACGCACGTTGTGCGCCCGCATGAGGATATCGTCTCAGGCGCCCTTGACATGGGCGTATATGCTGTCAATCTCGCGAGAGTATTCCGCGGCGGCATCGGCATCCCGCCGGTCTATCAACACGCCGGTGAGTTCCACGCGGCCACCTACCTGACCGACAAGATGCGAGAGCTGTTCGCTGACGTCGCGTCGGCGCTGTCCGGCGCCGCCGGCTCCCGCGTTCTCCAGCTACGCACGCCCTTCGGCGGCGGTAAGAGCCACAGCCTGGTAGGACTACTTCACCTGGTCCGCGACCGCGCTGCGTCTGTGGTCGGCAACCCCGACCTTGTATCCCTACCCGACCCCGGTTCGGTCCAGCTCGTCGTGCTATCCGGTGAAGAGCTTGACCGACACACTCCGATGCGGACCAACGGTGTGACTAGTCACACCCTGTGGGGCGAGATGGCCGCACAACTTGGCCGTTACGAGTTGGTTGAGGAGCACGACCGTACCGGAGCCGCGCCTGGCGGCGCGGTGCTTCGGCAAATGCTTGGCGACAGTCCCGTCCTCATTCTGCTGGACGAGGTCTTGGTCTACGTTGAAAAGGCGATGGCGATACGCGAAGGGGACTCGAATGCTGGCCGTCAAGCGATGCTGTTTGTCCAGGCACTGACAGAGGCGGTCAACAATCACCCCAAGGCCGTGATGGTCTACAGCCTGCAGGCGAGTGTCGGTGAGGCTGTCGGTGCCGAGGGCCTGCTCACAGACCTTGACCACCTCGTCGGCCGCGTCGACGCGAAGCGGGAACCGGTATCCGGCGACGAGGTTCTGCGAGTGGTGCAGAGGCGTCTGTTCGCCTCACTCGGTGACGAACAGGTGCAAGCGCAGGTCGCCGAAGCGTATGCCAGCAGCCTGGAGAAGCATCTCCTGGCTAGCGCTGAGACAGCTCAAGGTCGCCGGGAGGCCGTCGATTCTGCAGAACATCTGCGACGCAAGATCCTGACCTCTTACCCTTTCCATCCAGATCTGCTCGATCTGATGAACTTCCGATGGGGATCTCTCCCCAACTATCAGCGCACCCGCGGCGCGCTGCAGTTCCTCGCCTGCACTGTGCACGCTCTGTGGAACAGAGGTGCGATTACTGCGCTCATCGGACCCGGCGACGTGGATCTCTCCGATGAGGCCACGCGGAGCGCGTTCTTCACCCAGGTAGGCGAACGCGAGCGGTACTCGTCGGTACTCGCCGCGGACATCACGTCTTCGGACTGCGGTGCCGCCATCGTCGACCGGCGGCTCAGCGCTGACAGTCCGGCGATCGCACAAATGGCAGTCGGAACCCGCGTCGCAGCCGCCGCGATGTTGTACAGCTTCGGCGCACGCGACGGTGAGGAACGGGGGGTCCTGGGATCCGACCTGATCGCCAGCGTGCTGGCTCCGGGGCTTGACCGGAACGTGGTCGCGGCTGCGCTCGCCGACCTCCAAGAAGAAGAACTTTACCTGCACCGTGCGGGCCGCAGATTTCGCTTCGAACCGGTGCCCAATCTGACCAAGCTCCTCCGGGATACGAGCAACAGCTTCGGTGGTGAGGACGTACTCGCCGAGATCCGCACTGAATTCGAAGATCAGTTCAAAGGTGTGCGCGGCGTCTCCATCTGGCCCGCCGATCCTGGGGCCATCGTCGATGAGAGACCGGTATTCACACTGGCCTACCTGCATCCCGACTGGTCGGGCACGCGCCTTCCGCTTAGCCAGTTTGTCGAGTATGTTAGCAGGGGCAGACTTCGCAGCTATCGGAACGGACTCGCGTTGGTGCTGCCTGAGAGTAGCCAGTTCGACCGCGTCCGGCAGGCGACCCGGAGCCGCATGGCGGCCGACCACCTCCTCGGCAGCAGTAAGCACCGGTTCAACGCCGAGCAACTAGAAGAGCTGGCTCTCAGGAGGGACTCGGCCCGGCGCGATGGTGCCGCCGCGCTCACGCTGGCGTACCGGACAGTTGTCCTTCCTGTACGAGACAGAACCGGCGAGCGGCCCTACAGGATGGAAGAGATCGATCTCCGATCGCTCGTGTCCGCTGGCCGATCCCTCCAAGAACGTGTTTTCGACGCCCTCAGCTCTCGTGTTTTCTCCACCATCACTCCGTCCAAACTGGTCAGTCTAGGCGGACTTGGCCCAGAAAAAGAACTTATCCCTTGCGCCGAGCTCGTTGACTGCTTCTTTTCCTACTATGAATTTGTAAAGATTCGCGACAAAGGCGTGATCGCCGATGCGATTGCGCGGGCGGTGTCCAATGGCGACGCCGGATACGTGGTAGGCCTAACCCGATCAAATGAGAAAATTGCTCCGCGGGACCGTCGCGCTGTACGGTTCGAACTGACACTCCGGCCAGACGAAGTCGACCTTTCTGAGGATGCGGCGATAATGTCGGCTGACTATGCTCGTTCACTTCTCAAGCCCGAGCAGTCGAGCGACGACGAAAACAAGACTCAAGGGAATGAAGTTGATCAGGGTCCTGCCTTGCCTCATCCGATCGATAATCCCGCTACAAGGCCGACTGACATACGTTCAACGTTAACTCGTCAACATGATACCGTTCGAACGGCTCAGATCTCGGCCCACTTTGACAGATCCGGTCTCTTCAGACTCGTGCGCGCGCTCTCGAAACTGCGTGATGTTGACGCCCGGGTGGAAGTGGACGTCAAGCTACGAGTCGAGGGGGAACTCGACCGGGCAGAATTCCGAAACTCAGTGATAGAGCCAATAGACGAAGACGGGCATGACGTAGATATACAAAGAGCCTTTTCAATCTTGGTTTGTCTGATTCTCCCGGCGGTTAAGGGTCACCAATTGACGAATTGAACGGGAACCGGCTCGGGCCGTTCCATCATCTGGCGACGGCAATAGTTGGTCGGGCGGCGGGC
>NZ_LFCW01000015.1:0-156133 GCF_001306465.1 Frankia sp. R43
CCCGCCGCCCGACCAACTATTGCCGTCGCCAGATGATGGAACGGCCCGAGCCGGTTCCCGTTCAATTCGTCAATTGGTGACCCTTAACCGCCGGGAGAATCAGACAAACCAAGATTGAAAAGGCTCATCGTTCTGCGGGCGATGGACGTCATCGTTCACAAATTCGGCCGCAAGGACGTGAGTGCCGCCCTGCTCGGCTTCGGCGACTGCCTGGAGGAGCTGCGCAGGTTGTGCACCGAGCTCGATCTCGACGACTACGTCACGTTCACCGGCAGGGCTGACGCGAACATGATTCGGGACTATCTGTCCACCGCCGCGGTCGGTCTCAGCCCTGATCCATACAACGAGCTGAACGACATTTCCACGATGAACAAGACCATGGAATACATGGCGCACCAGCTCCCGGTCGTGACCTTTGACCTCGCGGAGACCCGGGTCTCCGCGGCGGACTCCGCCGTGTACGTCGAACCGGGTGACATCACCGCGTTCGCCACCGCCGTCTGTGAGCTCCTCGACGACGCGGACCGGCGCAGCGAGCTGGGCGAACGCGGCCGCCGCCGGGCAGTCGAAGTGCTGGACTGGGCCGCCCAGGCCAGGGCCTACGTCAGCGTGTACGACCGGCTGCACGGCATCACCCGCTCCGACGGGACGTCCGCCGTGCCGGCGCCATCCGTGCGGGTTCCCACCCCGGCCCGCGTGTCGAAGGGCTCCGAGGTCGAGGCGGCCGGAAGCTCCGCCGGGCAGGCGCTGCGCCCATGAGCATGGCGAGGAACGTCCGCCGACTCATGGTGGAGTCGCCGAACTCGCTCGGCGCGCGCAGCCGCGGCCGCCGCTGGGAGCGAGTGCGTGAGTTCTTCCCGAGCATCGATGACATGCGGGTCATCGATCTCGGTGGGACCGTCGACTTCTGGCTGCGGCTCGACCGCCGGCCGGCGCACGTCGTGGTGATCAACCTCGACAAGCCCGCCGAGCCCGCGCCACCCGACATCACGGTGATCGTCGGCGACGCGTGCAACCCACCGCCCGAAGCCCTCGTCGGGGACTTCGACCTGGTCTTCTCGAACTCGGTGATCGAGCACGTGGGCGGGCATGCCAACCGGCTCGCCTTCGCGGACGTGGCCCGGCGGGTCGCGCCGATGCACTGGGTGCAGACACCGAACCGCTACTTCCCGCTCGAGCCGCACTGGCTCTTCCCGGGCTTCCAGTTCCTGCCCGTGGCGGCGCGGGCCTCCGTCGCGCAGCACTGGCCGCTCGCGCACACGAAGTCGCGGACCAGGCAGGACGCGCTGAGCGCGACCATGTCGACCGAGCTGATCGGCCGGACCGAGCTGAAGGCGTACTTCCCCGACTCCGACATCGTCGAGGAGCGGACGGGGCCGCTCACGAAATCGATCATCGCAGTCCGCCCGGAGGTTCCCGGAACCGGCAGCGCCACGCGCACGACGGCAGACCCTGGTGGAGGCCCGGCGCGGTGAGACTGCCGGAAGGACGAGCTCGGCGTGGTGCGGCCATCGGCGCCGTGCTCTGCGTCGTGCTCGTGGGTGTCCTGATCGGCGCGCGTCTCGCGGGCGTCGGAACGGGCGATGACAACGAGGGCGCCTCGAGCCGACCACAGCTGGTGGTCGGCTCGACCGGCGCGCTCGACGACGCGCTGGTCGCCGACCTGTACGCGCGGGAGCTCAACGACCACGGGCACAACGCGGTCGTCCGCACCTTCGAGAGCCGTGACCAGCTGATGTGGGCTCTGGAGGAGGGGACCGTCGACCTCGCGCCGACCTATCTCGACGAGCTGCGCGACGGCCTCGCCGAACAGGCCGGCAGCGGGGTGCAGACGACCCCCGCCCTCGGCTCGAACGTCGCCGAGGTCACCGGCCTGATGCAGGCCCTGACCCAGCGGAAGCTGATCGCCTACCCCACCGCCCCCGGCGGGCGTACGCCAGCGTTCGCGGTAACCGCGGCGACCGCCGAGCAGGCCCACCTGAGCACCCTGTCGGACCTGGCCGCACCGGGCGTGGCGAGCGGACTGACCCTCGGCGCGCCGGCAGCCTGCCAGGCCTGGGCGGGATGCCTGCCGGCGCTGCGGGACTCCTACGGCGTCGGCTTCGGGCAGGCGAAGGAGCTTGACGACGGTGGGCCCGGCACGATCCGCGCCCTGCTCGACGGAACCGTGCAGGTGGCACTCGTCTACGGCTCGGATCCCGCGGTCGCCGCGAACAAGCTGGTCCTGCTGCAGGACGACCGGCACCTGCTCCCCGCCAACAACCTGCTGCCGCTGGTGCGCATGGACGTCGCCAACCTCGAGCTCCAGGGCCTGCTGTACCAGGTCACCCAGACCGTCACCACCGCGAACCTGCTGGAGCTTCAGCAGCAGGTGAACGCGGCACCCGACGGTCGCGCCCGCGCCATCGAGAGCTATCTCGACAAACACGTCCAGACTGGTTGATCGCCAGATGACCAGCGGCAGGGAACCAGTCATTCTGGTCGCGGCCTCCGGGCTGGCCAGGGAGACCGCCGAGGCCGTCCACGCGGCGGGCGGCTACGAGCTCGCCGGGTTCGTCGACGACAATCCGCAGCGGTGGGGCACCGAGGTCGATGGGCTGCCGGTCCTCGGCGGCCTGGAGGCCATCTCGGCACGGCCGTCGGCCCGGATAGTGCTCTGCCCCGGGCCCGGGTGGGCTCGCCGACGGCTGGCGCACCGGCTCGCCGCGGCGGGCGTCCCCGAGGAGCGCTACGCGACGATCATCCATCCGACGGCGGCCGTGGCGAGATCCTCGGAGATCAGCCCCGGATGTGTCCTGCTCGCCGGGGTCGTGCTGACGGCGTCCGTGCGGCTGGGCCGACACGTGGTGATCATGCCGAACACCGTTCTCACCCACGACGACGTCGTCGACGACTACGCCACGCTGTGCGCGTCGGTCTCGCTGGCCGGGTCGGCGCGAGTGGGATCAGGCGCCTATGTCGGGGCCGGGGCGCTGGTGCGGGAGGGCGTCGCCATCGGGGCCTGGTCGACGCTGGGCATGGGCGCCGTCGCCCTGCGGGATGTTCCGGATGGCGAGGTCTGGGTCGGGAATCCGGCCCGCTTCCTGCGGCGGGCGGCGCTCCCGGGCGACCAGCCCTCGGCGACCAGCCCCTCCTAGCCCTCCAGCAGGCCCTGCAGATAGACGCCGTAGCCGCTCTTCGCCAGCGGCGCCGTCAGCGCCCGCAGCTCCTCGTCGGTGATGAATCCCTCACGCCAGGCGACCTCCTCGACACAGCCGATCTTCAGGCCCTGCCGTTCCTCGATGACCTGGACGAACTGGGCGGCCTGCATCAGGGAGTTGAACGTGCCGGTGTCGAGCCAGGCGGTACCCCGGTCGAGCAGGTGCACGTTGAGCTTGCCGCGGCGCAGGTACTCCTGGTTGACCGCGGTGATCTCCAGCTCGCCCCGCTCGCTCGGCTTCGTCTCCTCGGCGATCTCCAGCACCGAGTTGTCATAGAAATAGAGACCGGTGACGGCGTACCTGGACTTCGGTGCCACCGGCTTCTCCTCGATGGAGATCGCACGCCGCCGGCCATCGAACTCGACGACGCCATAACGCTCTGGATCCGAGACGTGATAGGCGAAGACCACGCCGCCGTCCGGATCGGTGTAGCGCTTCAGCTGGTCACCGAGGCCGACCCCGTAGAAGATGTTGTCGCCGAGAACGAGGGCGACCTTGTCGCGGCCCACGAAATCCGCGCCGATAATGAAGGCCTCGGCCAGGCCTCTCGGCTCGTCCTGGATCGCGTACTCGAACTGGCAGCCGATCCTCGACCCGTCGCCGAGCAGCCGCTGGAACTGAGCCTGGTCCTGCGGAGTGGTTATGACCAGGATCTCACGGATCCCCGCGGCCATCAGCGTCGAGAGCGGATAGTAGATCATGGGTTTGTCGTACACCGGCATGAGCTGCTTGCTGACCGCGTGGGTGATGGGATACAGCCGGGATCCGGTGCCGCCCGCGAGAATTATTCCCTTCATACCAGCTGCCGCCCGCCTTTCGGCGCCGATCCCCACTGATCGGCGCGAGGTCCTCCGCGCATTACCCGCACCTTCACGCCGACGCCTCGAACGGACGCGCGTCCGCCAGCGGCACGTGCCCGCGGTCCCGCTCCGAGATCACGGCCTTGTCCAGCGGGATCGGCCAGTGCACGCCGACCTCCGGATCCGCCAGGTTGACAAACACGTACTCGTCGTACTGATCGGCACTCCAGTGGCGGTTCACACTGTAGAGGTAGTAGGTGTCGTCCACCAGTGTCTGGAACGAGTTGGCCACCCCCCGCGGCAGGAAGACCGCACGGCCGTTATCGATCTCCACCGTGACGACCCGCCCGAAGTTCTCGCCCCGCCGCAGGTCGAGAAAGGCGCAGAAGACCTGGCCGGCGACCACCGAGATATATTTGTCCCACGGCTCGGCGTGAAAGCCTCGGGTAACCCCGGCCTGCCGGTTGTACGAGACGCTGGTCTGGACCACCTCGAAGGATTCCGGCAGCCCGGCGGCGACGAGTTTGGCCCGATGGAACTTCTCCTGAAACCAGCCACGCTCGTCACCGATGCTCGTGATATCGAAGACGAGCAGCCCCGGAATCTCCGTCTCCCGGGCAGTGAACTCGGTTGTTGCCACGGCCATGCGAAACTCCCCCTCGCGTCGTCGGTCGCACCACGAGAGCAGCCTGCCTGGCCGAGACTCTCCGGGTGCGAACCGTCCCCCTGACGCTTGCCTGGCGAATCATAAACCGGCTCGCCAGCCGGATGCCGGCGGGACGACGCACCGGTGGGACCATCGGTTCTTCCGGGACCGCTCCTTTGTTCGGACGTACCTGATGGGACCGAGCCTGGTGGGACGGACCTCGGTGCCCACCGCTCCAGTGTCCCGTGCGGGGCCGCTGCCGCCGGGTGTTTCGCCCTGGCGCGTCTGGCCACCGGTTACCGCTCAGCTCTCGACAGCCGCCTCGGCCTCGGCCTCGGCATCGGAGTCACGCGTCGCGATGACCGCGTCGTAGACCTGGCGGGGTGTGACGCCGTTCTCGGCGGCGACGGCCTTGCGCGCCTCCTTCGGCGCCATGCCACCGGCGATGAGACGCGCGACGGCGGCGGCCAGGGCCGCAGGCCCCACCGCACCCCCGCCCGCGCCTTCCTCCACCGCACCCGCACCCGCGACCCCGGCCGCTCCGCCGGCGCCACGTCCACCGCCACCGCCGCCTGCACCGGCACCTGCGATCACCAGAGTGAACTCACCGCGGATCACCCGACCGTCGGTCGCCCACTCCACCAGGCCGGCCAGATCGGTCCGGACGATCTCCTCCCAGGTCTTGGTCAGCTCCCGGCACAGCGCCGCACGCCGGCCACCACCGAGGACGTCCGCGAGGTCGCGCAGCGCCGCCAGCAGGCGGTGCGGGGACTCCAGGAAGACCATCGTCCGGGGTTCCGCGGCCAGTCCACGCAGCCGGGCACGGCGCTCACCGGCCTTGCGGGGCAGGAATCCCTCGAACGTCCACCGGTCCGAGGGCAGCCCGCTGACCGCCAGCGCCGCCGTCACCGCGGACGGGCCGGCGACGACCGTGACCGCGACCCCGGCCCGCGCCGCCGCGGCCACCAGGCGGTACCCGGGGTCCGAGACACCCGGCATGCCCGCGTCGGTGATCAGCGCGACGGTGCGGCCGGCGAGCAGCTGCTCGGTGAGCATCTCGGCGCGTGCGCCCTCGACCGCGTCATAGCAGGAGACCACCCGCCCCCCGATGGTGATCCCGAGCGTGTGCGCGAGGCGGCGCAGCCGCCGTGTGTCCTCGGCGGCGACGATGTCCGCGCTCGCGAGCACCTCGCCGAGGCGTGGACTGGCATCCCGAGGGTCGCCGATCGGGGCACCGCACAGCACCAGGGTCCCGGACACCCGACCAGTCTGCCAGGACCCAGGACCTAGGCTGATCGCGTGACGGCGACGACGGCGCAGCTTCCCCGACCCGAGACCGGGCCGTCCGGGTCGCCCGGCCCGGGGGGACCGGCCGGGCGCGCGCGGGTCACACCCGATGGCTCCGCGACGCCCGGTGTCACCGCGCGCGAGCGGCTGTACCGACCGATGCCGACCGACCGGTTCGTCGGCTGGCTCGCGCCGGTGCTGCTCGCGGTGGCCGCCGGCGTCCTGCGCTTCTGGCGCCTCACCGAGCCCCGCGGGATGTACTTCGACGAGATCTACTACGTCAAGGACGCCTGGGGTCTGATGACCGCCGGCTACGAGATCGACTCGAACACCTGCAACGGGCCCGCGTACGTCGTCCATCCACCGTTCGGCAAGTGGCTGATGGCCGCGTCGCAGTGGCTGTTCGGCTACGTCGACTGCGGCGGCGCCGCGCACGGCAGCCCCGAGCTGGGCTGGCGCTTCTCGTCCGCGCTCGCCGGGACGCTGGCCGTCCTGGTGCTCGCCCGCACCGCCCGCCGGATGTTCCGCTCGACGGTGCTCGGGTGCTTCGCGGGGCTGCTGCTGGCGCTGGACGGGCTCGAGTTCGTCCAGAGCCGGATCGGCATCCTCGACATCTTCCTGATGACGGGCATCGTCGTGGCCCTGGCGTGTCTGGTGCTCGATCGCGACCACGGCCGCCGGCGGCTGGCCGACCGGCTCGACCGGGTGGCGGCCGGCGCGGCCGGCGCGGGCTCGGCGGCCGATGCCCGGTACGGGCCCAGACTCGGCCTGCGCCCCTGGCGAGTGGCCATGGGGGTGGCGCTCGGGGCCTCGCTCGGGGTCAAGTGGAGTGCCCTCTACACCGTGATCGGTTTCGCCGCGCTCGCCCTGGCGTGGGACATCGGTGCCCGACGCACGGCCGGGGTGCGCTCACCCGTTCTGGGCGCGCTGCGCCGCGACCTGCCCGGCTGGCTGGTGGGCTTCGTCATCCTGCCGATAGTGACCTTCCTGGCAACCTGGACGGGCTGGTTCGTCACCGACGGCGGCTGGAACCGCCACGAGCACGGTGACGGCTTCGTCAACGCCTGGTGGAGCTGGTGGGACTACCAGCGGGACGTGCTCAGGTTCCACGAGGGGCTCTCGGACAGCCACCCGTTCCGCTCGACGCCGATGAGCTGGCTCGTGCTCGGCCGCCCGATCGCCTACTTCTACAGCTCCCCCGCGTTCGGGGCCGAGGGCTGCACGGCGCCCGGCGGCTGCTCACGTGAGGTCATCGCCCTGGGGAACCCGGCGATCTGGTGGGGCGGCACCGCGGCCCTGGTCGGCTCGCTGGCGCTGTGGGTGCGCCGCCGCGACTGGCGGGCGGCGCTGGTGCTCGTCGGCTTCGGTTCGGCGTTCCTGCCCTGGCTGCTGCTCCCCAGCCGGACGATGTTCTTCTTCTACGCGCTGCCGAGCCTTCCGTTCCTGGTGCTGGGGCTCACCGCGATGGCAGGCCTGGCCCTTGGGCCGCGGGACGCCACCGAGGCCAGGCGGCTCGGCGGCGCGCTCTCGGTCGGCGTGTACACGGTCATCGTGGTCCTGTTGTTCGCCTACTTCTACCCGATCCTGGCGGCAGAGGTGATTCCTTATTCATCCTGGCGAATGCGTATGTGGTTCCCGGGGTGGATCTGACCCGGTTTCGGCAGCGTTGCGTTCCAGGCCCGGCACGCAGCGCCCCGGACACCCCCGCACGGGCGGCGCCACCCGGCCGCATTACGCGCCAGATCGACCGGAACAGACCACAGCCGTGTCCCAAGTCACCTTTACCGAAAACTCGCCGCCGTGCTGACAACGCCCCGAAGTGGGAGCATCACCCAGAGATGACACCGGCTGAATCGGGTCGACACGGGGGAGACACTTTCAACCATGGGAAGTCACCGAAAGTCCATGCCGTCCGCGACTAGCAGCATCGCCTCACCCGAGAAAGAGGGGGGTCACGAACGAGCCGACAACCCGATCAGGGATCGTGGATCGGTCACCACGTCCCTTGGCCGCAAGGACGGGGATGCCCAGACGGGTCCCCGCGGCACGATCGGCCACCGGCCACGGGTGTCCGGGGGACCCGAACTGGGAGGAAAGACCATGGCGGATGTGTCGGTACGCTTCGCAATGACCGATGACAGCGAGATCGTCCTGAACCTCTCGCTCACCCAGGCGATCCGGCTCACCGAAGCCATCGCGTCGAAGGTCAGCCAGGCCATGACCGAGCAGCCGCGCGCGGGCATGAACGGCAACGCCTACGGCCCGGGAGTGCGCCCGGGGCCGTACTCGACGTCCTGATTTCTCCTGGCGCCGTCGGGGCGCCCGAAAACCGCGTCCGGTCGCAGCTCCGGGCGACGCTCCGGCACACCCGGCACACCTGGCCCGCCCGCCGACGCCACGACGACGGCGTCGGAGCCTGGCGGGCCCGGCATGGTGTGCCGGGCCGCTGACCCGACCGTGAAGTCGGAGCCGACGACCGCGATCCCGTTTCCGGCCAGCGGTGCGCCGGCCGGTCGGCCGGGGCGGGCCGGTACGGGCGGGCTCTGGATCGGCGAACTCTGATTCGGCCTCACCTGGCCTGGCTGTACCTGGCCGGGCTGGGTCTGGCCGGGCTGGGTCTGGCCGGGCTGCGCCGACGGCCCGGGCTGCGCCGACGCCGATGCCTTCGTGTGGTCGGGCCCGGTGAGCTCCGCGATCAGCGCGTTGAGCAGCTGGAGATCCCGGCGGCGCAGCTCGGCCAGCGAGGCCGCGTCGGAGTGGCCTGGCGTGAGAGCGGCCCGCACCCTGCTGAGCGCGCTGCGCAGCGCCCCCAGTGCCTCGGGGGCGAGCAGCCCCTCCCGCAGCACCAGCACCACCTGCCCGCCGTGATCGACGACGTCGCAGGGCTGGCTCATCTGCATCGTGACGACACGCAGGCCCATCGGCGCCTCCTGGTCATAGACCAGGCAGAGCTTGTCCTCCGCCAGCACCTCCGCGGATCCGTCGTCCCACAGCACGGTCGCGCGGGCACACGGCGACGTGGCCACCGGCATGGCGTCGACACGAACGCCGTCCTGGGCCGCCGGCGCCTCCTGCCGCTGCACCGGATGAACCGACAGCACGGTCCCACGCCGGGACCACACTCCACCGCCAAGGTCATCCACCGGGAAGACCCGGTCGCCGCGAGCGAACATGACAAGGCCGGCTCGACCGTCCTCGATGGTCGGCCACTGCTTGGTCATGCGGCGATCGTAGGGCGCGCGCTCCGGGCCTGGATACCCGAGACCCCGGGCAACACCGCCACGCCGGCGTGACACCACATCGCACCAAGATCGACCAAGGGCGACTTCACTGTCAGAACAGGTATTTCAGGTGATTCCGCGCAGTTGCGCGACCCGGCCGCGCGCCGGCACCGCCGACAACCCCATCGGGTAGTCGGCGGCACCTTCGGCGCCCCCATCCGTCCCGGCATGCGGGGTGGTTCGGCCGCCCGGGCGAGGTACCTTCGGCTGACCCCGCCGATGTGGACCGAGGACCTCCCGCACCCGCCCGCCGCTCCGGCCACGCCCGGACCTCCCACGCGCGGAGAACTGCATGCCCGGATCCGACCATCCACCGAGCAGCTACCCATCGAACGGTTACCCGCCGATCGAGGAACACGCGGTCATCGGCGACCTGCGCACCGTGGCCCTCGTCGCCACGGACGGCACGATCGACTGGTACTGCCCGCAGCGTTTCGACGGTGCCTCCGTCTTCGCGAGCCTGCTCGACGCCGACCGCGGCGGATCCTTCCGCATCCACTGCTCCCGGTCCAAGGCCAAGCAGCTCTACCTGCCCGACTCCAACATCCTGATGACCCGCTTCCTCACCCCCCATTCGGTGGGCGAGGTGGTGGACTTCATGGTCCCGGTCGACAACGACCTCACCGAGACGCCTCACGTGATCGTCCGGCAGGCACGCGCCGTGCGCGGCACCGCCGGGTTCAACCTGCGCTGCGACCCCCGTTTCGACTATGGACGGGCGTCGCACACGGTGACCCTGGTGCCCGGGGCCGGGGCGGTCTTCGAGTCGGCCGCCGGCACCCTCGTCCTGCGTACGGCTCTGCCGCTGCAGGTGGAGGGCACCGCGGTCACCTGCGCGTTCGAGCTGGCCATGGGCGAGACGTCCGAAATCGTGCTGGAGTGGAACTCGCGGATCCGGCCGCTCGCGCCCGGCGAGGCGGACGAGATGTTCGCCCGGACGCTGTCGTACTGGCAGACCTGGCTGCGCAGGGGCCGCTACCAGGGCCGCTGGCGGGAGATGGTGCTGCGGTCCGCCCTGGTCCTGAAGCTGCTCGTGTACCGCCCGACCGGGGCACTCATCGCGGCCCCGACCACCTCCCTGCCGGAGGAGCTCGGCGGGGTGCGCAACTGGGACTACCGCTACACCTGGATCCGCGACGCCGCGTTCACGACCTACGCGCTGATGGCCCTCGGTTTCACCGACGAGGCCGCGGCCTTCATGGACTGGCTGGAACAACGCTGCAAGGAGGCACCTCCGGGCCGCGGGCTGCGCGTGCTCTACAGCGTCGACGGCAACGCCGACCTGGACGAGATCGTGCTGGACCACCTCGCGGGCTACCGCGGATCCAAGCCGGTCCGGATCGGGAACGGCGCCGCCGACCAGCTCCAGCTGGACATCTACGGCGAGCTGATGGACTCGGTCTACCTGTACAACAAGCGGGTCCCGATCTCCTTCCAGCTCTGGGAGGCGCTCGGGCGCCAGCTCGACTGGCTCGGCCGGCACTGGGAGCAGCCCGACGAGGGGATCTGGGAGACCCGTGGCGGGCGGCAACGGTTCACCTACTCCGCCGTCATGACCTGGGTGGCGTTCGAGCGGGCATGCCGGATCTCCCGGCAGCGCGGCCTGCCCGGCCCCACCAACGACTGGAAGGAGCACGCCGGCCGGGCCTACCGCTTCGTCCAGAACGAGGCCTGGGACCCGCGCAACGGCGCCTACATGGAGTTCCCAGGCTCACCACGGCTGGACGCCTCGCTGCTGTGCATGCCGCTGGTGAAGTTCTCCGGCCCCACCGACCCCCGGTTCCTCTCGACGCTGGACCGGGTCGGCACCGAGCTCGTCAGCGACAGCCTGGTCCGGCGCTACGCCGCGGACGGCAGCGACGGCATCACCGGTGACGAGGGCACGTTCAACCTGTGCTCGTTCTGGTACGTGGAGGCGCTGACCAGGGCCGGGCGCATCACCGAGGCCCGCATGGTCTTCGAGAAGATGCTCACCTACGCCAACCATGTGGGCCTCTACGCCGAGGAGATCGGCCCGTCCGGCGAGGCCCTGGGCAACTTCCCGCAGGCGTTCACCCACCTGGCGCTGATCAGCGCGGCGATCCATCTGGACCGCGCACTCCCCTAGCCGCCCACCACCGCGCCTGGCGGTTGCCACCGGGCAAGATCATGGAATTTTGGTCGTCAGGACGACCAAAATCCCTTGATCTTCCGATTCTTCAGCGCCTCCAGCTCCCCATGGTCGCCGGGCGACATCGGATGGTGGCCAAATCCCGTCAATGCCCCCATGGTCCGTGGCCACGCCAGTAGTTGGCCGAGACCGGGCCTCGCGGGATGGACCGCGCGGGCGGCGTGCGCGGGCGGCGCGGGCCCGTGTGTTGTCTTACCACGGACATCTCGCCGGATTCCGCGGTGAGGTCACCTATCGTGACATCCCGATCGGGCAGTGCGCTCATGCCCGGCAGGCGCCGGTCCGCCGGCTGGACGCGTCGGACCGAGGAGGCCCAAGGGTGAACCGCGCGCACTTTCCCGGCGACCGGGATCCGCGCCACGGCGGTTTCGGCAGCGGCAGCGGTTTCGGCAGCGGCAGCGGCAGCGGTCCAGGCGATGGTTCCCACGGCGGCTCCGACGAGGCTGTCGACGGGCCCACGACCGTGCTCGGCGGCTCGGCGACGCCCGGGGCTCCGCCGGACCATGCCCGCCCCGCCCAGCCGCCCGGCCGGGCCGCACGACCCTCAGCCCGCCCAGCCCGGCCCGGGCCGGCTCCAGCTCCGGCTCGGCCAGGGCCGCCACCGGCTCTGGCTCCGGCTCGGCCAGGGCCGCCGTCGGCTCCGGCGCGGCCGGTGCCACCTCCGCCCCGCCCGGCCGCGCCGCCGGCACCGGCACCCGCCGCGGCCGGGTCTGCACGAGTCGGCGAGCCGCCCGTCCGCGGTGACCTCACTCCCCAGCTGCTCGAGACGTCGGTGTGGACGGATCGCATGCTGGCCGAGGCGGGCATCCCCGTCCACGACACGTCACTGGTCACGGTCGGTGGCGGGATCGGCTCGTTCGTACTCGTGGACTATCTGCGTATCGCGGGGGCTCCGACCTCGGCGATCCGGGTGCTCTCCAACATCGACCACCCGTGGCAGACCTACCGTTACCTGACCCGGGTGTCCCAGATCCCCGACCACGAGCGGATTCGTTCGGATTCGGGGTCGACCCCGGACAACATCTGGGCCTTCCCGTCCTACGCCGTGCGCGAGGCGTTCGCCGCCCGCAGCCTGCGGGGCTTTCTCGCGCCGCTGTGGCAGGTGGCCACCGAGCCGGTGTTCTCGGACTACTTCACCCCGAGAATCGGCTCGGTCTTCGAAAGCATGGCGCGGGAGGCGGACCGGATCTCCTACCGGGAGATGCTGGTCTCCGGTCAGGTGCGCATGGTGCGCCGCCGTGCCGATGGCGGCTACCTGACGATCATCACACCGCCCAAGGGCCACGCCTCGACCCGCCGGGTGGCGTTCCGCAGCCAGCACGTCCATCTGGGCGTCGGCTACCCGGGCCTGAAGTTCCTTCCGGACCTGCAGGAGTACCGGTCCCGCTACGGGGACGTCCGGCGGGTCGTCAACGCCTATGAGCCCCACGAGCATGTCTACGACGAGCTCATCCGGCGGCCGGCGACGGTGGTCGTCCGCGGGGCCGGCATCGTCGCCTCGCGCATTCTGGACCGGCTGATCACCGACCGCGACCGACACCAGGCCGGGACGCACATCGTGCACCTGTTCCGGACCTACGTCCGGGGCTCCCACGGCCCGAGCGTGTTCATGCGCCGCCGCGGCGGCGACGGGTGGGCCTACCAGGGCTTCAACTATCCGAAGTCGGTCTGGGGCGGCCAGCTCAAGGCCCGCATGCGAACGCTCGAAGGCGACGAGCGCAAGGCGCTCTACGACACGATCGGCGGGACGAACACCCCCCGGCGGCGCCGGTGGCAGGCACAGCTCGCCCGCGGCCGGCACGAGGGCTGGTACGTCACCAGGGTCGGCGAGGTGGAACGGCTCGCCCCCGGAACGGACGGGACGGTCGTCACCCGCGTCCGCACCGCCGACGGGATGCTGGAGATCCCGGCGGCCTACGTCATCGACGCCACCGGCCTCGTCGCCGACATCCGGGAGCACCGGGTCCTGGCGGACCTGCTCGACCACTCCGGCGCCGGCCACAACCCGCTCGGGCGCCTCGATGTGGAACGGACCTTCGAGGTCCGCGGCACACGCAGCGGCCCGGGGCGGCTCTACGCGTCGGGCGCGGCGACCCTCGGCGGCTACTTCCCGGGCGTGGACACCTTCCTGGGACTGCAGATCGCCGCCCAGGAAATCTGTGACGACCTGGCTTCGCAGGGATTCGTACCCCACCTGGGGGTAGCACGTTCGGTGTCCCAATGGGCGCGCTGGATGCGCAACCAGCCGGTCTGACGTCGTACCCGATCGGAGAAATCGAACCATGGTGCCGACACTGGCCGGACGACTTCAGACCCGGCTGTTCCTGCTCGCCACTGTCGGCGTTGTTCTGACAGTCCTGGTCACTCCTTTGCTGCCCGTCGACGCACCGCTCGGCACCGCCTACCGGGCGAGTTTCGGTGTGCTGTTCGCTGTCGCCCTGCTCGGGCTGGGCTGGGAGCTCGCCTACCACGGCCTGCAGCAGTTCCGGTGGGAGAAGGACTGGCCGACGATGTTCGGCCTGCTCACAGCCCTGAACGAGGGACTGCTGGTCTGGCTGGCGGTGCGGGCGGACGCGGTACCGGGCGCGGCCGGGCTGGCGGGCAGCGCCTTCGTGATCCATTTCGGGGTCGTCTGGGTCGGCGTGTGGCTCTGTGCGAACGGCCCGATGCGCGTCCCGTTCCTGCGGTGGCGCTTCCACGGCGGGCGCCTGCTCTGACCACCGTCCCGTCGACATCCACAAATGTGGCCCTTCAGGTGCTCTGGCGATTACGTCGCGCCCGGCCAGGTCGCGCTACCACGGCGGCCCGCCGGGCCGCACAGACGGCCCGACCGAGCGTGCAGAAGAGACATATCGGGTTCCCGCGGCGGTCAACGCGGCAGGATAAGTACCGTACGACGCGCGCGGGTGCCGCTAGTCTGAAGATCGGTACCGTTTGCACCACGCGGGTAAGCGGCGAAGGGCGAGGCAATGGCGGGACTAGACCGTTTCCGGGTCGTGGTCGGGGCAGGCAACAGTGGGCAGCCGGGCGTGGTCGTAAGGCTGCCCGGTGTGCTTGTCGTGGCCTCCGTGGCCCGGCCCGAGACCATCGAGACGACCAAGCGGCTGCTCGCCCTGTGCGCGGACGCCGCCGGTGAGGCCAGCGCGACGGGTACCGCGCTCGTCCGTCAGGCCGGCGCGCTGCTGTTCAACACCGAAGCCGAGCGGGTGCCCGCCTTCGGCCTGCTCACGACGTCCAACAACCGCATCCTCGTGCTCATCCACGGAGCCATGGACGTCGTCGCCACCGGCCCCACACCGGTCGCCCTCTCCGGCATGGACTCCGCGATCTGGGTCGACCGCCTGCTGCCAGCCGAGATCTCCCGGGTGGACATCGGCCCCACCGACACGCTGCACGGCGCGCCCCGCTCCGGCTTCACCGGTCTCGACGACCTCGGCTTCCCGCTGGATCTGCGGATCGGCGCGGTGCCCGGCATCGGGGTCAGCCTGATCTCGGCCGACGCCAGCCCGCTGACCGCGTCCTCCGCCGCCGCGGGCGCCGACGGGTTCCTCGCCGGGTTCGACTCACCGCGCGAGCCGATGACGGGGGCCGCCCCCATCCCCACTCCGGGCACTCGGCTGCCCGACCCGCTGTCGACCGCACCGCCCCCGCTGATCCCGCTGCGCAGCCAGGACGACGAGGTCCACCGCAGGCTCGTGGCGGCGGCCGAGCCGACGCAGGCGGCGGACTTCGACGAGCTCGACGAGGATCCCCCGACCGCGCTCGCGGAACACGAACTGCTCGCGCGCCGGCAGCGGCACGACGATCTCACCGACGACCTGGACGACGACCAGGACGCCGTCACCCAGCTGCCCGGCGACCAGAGCTTCACGGTGTCGGATCTGATCGAGGACGACGACGCCGCGACGATGCTGCCCGACGCGGCGCAGCCGCAGGTCGAGGGCATCCTGTGCGCCCACGGTCATTTCAACCATCCGCTGGCCCCGTACTGCGCCGAATGCGGTATCTCCCTGGCTCAGCAGACGAACCGGACGGTCCTCGGCCCGCGCCCGCCGGTCGGCGTCCTGGTGTTCGACGACGGGCAGACCGTCAACGTCGACATGGACCTGGTCATCGGGCGCCAGCCCGACCGGGACGAGGCGGTGCGCGCGGGCAACGCCCGGCCGCTGCCCGTGGAGGACGGTGAGAGCGCGGTCTCCCGGGTGCACGCCGTCATCACGCTGAACGGGTGGGACGCCGTGATCACCGACCGTGGATCGGCGAACGGGACCTACATCGCCCCGCCGGAGGCGACGGTGTGGACTCCGCTGAGCCCGCACCAGCCCGCGCCCCTCGTGCCCGGCACCCGGGTGCAGGTCGGCAAGCGGACGTTCGTCTTCAACTCGCACATTCAGATCTGAGGGCCGTCCGGCCCGTGGCAGGCAGGCCGTCGGCCCGCCCGCCACGGGCCGGGTGACCTGCCGCGCTCCTGGCGCTTCGCCCGTCACCCATGCCCGCCCATGGGTCACACTGGATGGCGATGAACCGAGCCGACGAGGACCGAGGCGCGTCCGCCATGCCACCAGCGAGCAAGACCACCGACGGAGCGACCGAGGGTTCCGAGGTCACCGATGCCGAAGGGCCGGCGGCTGACCTGCCGGCCGATCCCGCGGCTGGCTCCACGGCCGACACCGCGGCTGGTTCCACCGCCGGCACCGCGGCTGGTTCCACGGGCGGCACCGCTGCTGGTTCCGCGGTCGCCGACTACCGCGCACCCGTCTGGGTCCGGCTTTGGTGGACTCCGCTCGTCCTCTTCGCGGTCGTCGGTCTGCTCGCCGCCGGTGCCGGCATCCGCGCGCTGATCGACCGGCCGCCGGCCGACAGCTCGGTTGACGTCGGCTTCGCCCGGGACATGTCCGAGCACCACTCGCAGGCCGTGCAGATGGCGATGGTCGAGTTCAGCCACGGCGGCGACGCCGCGATCCGCAGCGTGGCGCAGGACATCGCCCTGGGCCAGCAGCGGGAGATCGGCATCATGGCCACCTGGCTGTCAGGCTGGGGCCGTACCGAGACCGCCGCCCGCGAGCCCATGGCCTGGATGGCCGGTGACAGCGGCGACGGCGGCCACAGCGCGCACGAGGGCATGGACATGGGCGCCGGCGCCGAGGCTGACGCCGGTTCCGCGGACATGTCGGTCCGGATGCCGGGGATGGCGAGCGAGGCCGAGCTCGCCCGGCTGGCGGGCGCGAGCGGCCGGGATCTCGACATCCAGTTCCTGACCCTGATGATCCGCCACCACCGCGGTGGCATCGAGATGGCCCAGTACGCCTGGTTGCACGCGGACAGCGACAAGGTGCGCGCACTGGCTCGGGCGATGGTCGGCAACCAGGACAGGGAGATCACCCAGATGCAGGCCGACCTCGAGCGTCTCGGCGCTCCCCGGGCCTGAGTGGCCTGAGCGGCCTGAGCGGAGGGCCCGTCCACCCGTTTTGCGGGCACTTTGTATCGTCATATCTGACCTACCGGAAGAGTTGGGCACCCGCTTCCGATCCGGGCGCGCCGCCGCACGGACCGACGCCCGGCGACCGGTCCCTCCTCCCCAACGGTGTGAGACCTCAGCGTGCCTGACATGTCCCTGGGCCAGCCCTCGCCGGCGACCCGTCTCCCGCTTCTCGCGCGGGCACGGTCGCGGGCAGGGTCACGCCCGCGGGCACGGTTTTCCGGGATCGCCTGGCCCGGGTCGCGCGTGATCCGGATCGAGCTGCTCGCCGGCCTGGTCACGGCGCTGGCGCTCATCCCGGAGACGATCTCGTTCTCCGTCGTCGCCGGGGTGGACCCCAAGGTCGGCCTGTTCGCCTCCTTCACGATCTCGGTGGTCATCGCGGTGACCGGCGGGCGGCCCGCGATGATCTCGGCGGCGGCCGGGTCGATGGCGCTGGTCGCGGCTCCGCTGGTGCGCGACCACGGCCTGGACTACCTGCTGGCGACCACGATCTGTGTCGGTGTGACGATGTTCGTCCTCGGCCGCCTGGGCGTCGCGCGGCTGATGCGCTTCGTGCCCCGCACCGTGATGATCGGTTTCGTCAACGCGCTCGCGATCCTGATCTTCACTGCGCAGATGCCTCATGTGCTCGGCGAGTCCCCCGCGGTGTACGCGCTGGTGGCCGCGGGTCTGGCCATCCTGCTCGTCGTTCCCCGCCTGACCCGGGCCGTCCCGCCGCCGCTGGTGGCGGTGGCGCTGCTGACGCTGACCACGGTCGCCTTCGACCTCTCCGTGCCCACGGTCGGGGACGAGGGCAGCCTGCCCAGCTCGCTGCCCGTGCCAGGGCTCCCGTCGGTGCCGATGACCTGGGAGACGCTGCGGATCATCGGCCCGTATGTCGTCACGCTCACCGCCGTCGGCCTGTTGGAGACCCTGCTCACGGCGCAGATCGTCGACCGGATGACCGACAGCACCCACGACGCGAACCGGGAGTCCTGGGGCCTCGGGATCGCCAACATCGTCAACGGGTTCTTCGGGGGCATGGCCGGCTGCGCCATGATCGGCCAGACGATGGTCAACGTCTCCTCCGGCGGACGGACCAGGCTTTCCACGTTCTCCGCTGGTGCGTTCCTGCTCCTGCTGGTGGTCCCGCTGCGGGCGATCGTCGGTGTGATCCCGATGTCGGCTCTCGTCGCGGTCATGATCCTGGTCTCGGTGATGACCTTCGAATGGCGCAGCGTGGCCCCGGCCACCCTGCGGCGGATGCCACGCTCCGAGACCCTGGTGATGGTGGCGACCGTGGCGGTGGTCGTACCGACCCACAACCTCGCCTACGGCGTGCTGGTCGGGGTGGTGCTGTCGGCGTTGTTGTTCACGCGCCGGGTCGCCCACCTCGCCAAGGTCACGAGCGTCCTGGACCCGGAGGGCGGCGAACGGATCTACGCCGTCAGCGGCCCGCTGTTCTTCGCGTCCTCGAACGACCTGGTGACGGCCTTCGACTACGCCCACGACCCGGCGCGGGTCGCCATCGACCTGTCCGAGGTGCAGATCCTGGACTCCGCCGGCGTCGCCGCGCTGGACGACGTCCGGCAGAAGTTCGGCGACCGCGGGATCACGGTCCGGTTCGCGGGTGCGAGCGGAGCGACGGCGACCATGCTCACCCGCTTCTCGGCGACGGAACCCGCCGCGCTCGCCACCGCACCCGGCCGCACCGAGGGCGCTGAGGCCGCCTCCACGGCAGCGGCCGCGCCCGCGCCCGCGCCCGAAATGACATCCGACGCGAACAGGGACGTCCCGGACGGCGGGCCGGATCCGGGCTCCGCGCGCAGGTAGGCCGATCCCGAACCGCCGCGCCCTCGACACGCCCCCGACGCGGCGCCATCAGGTTTTACTCAGGTTGTATGTGCAACATTGCCGCCAGCGACAGTCGGACCTGACAAGGCGGGTGCTCGGTGGCAGAAAGTACGCCCCACAGAAAGCGGCGCTGGCCGCTTCTCATCGTCGGCGCGGTGGTGGCCGTGGCCGTTCTGGTCGTTGGCGGCACCGCGTTCTACATCAACGTCATCAAGGAGGACGCGCCGGAGGAGTTCTCGCTCGATGACCAGTCCGCCGGCACCTCGACCGGCAGCGGCTCGGCGTCCACCGGAGGCGGCACCGCCGTCTCGACCGCACCCGGCGCCGCCGACGGCACCTGGAAGGTGACCGACGGATCCGAGGCCGGCTACCGCGTCGAGGAGGTCCTCTTCGGCCAGAAGACCACGGCTGCGGGCCGCACCTCGGACGTCTCCGGAACGATGACCATCGCCGACGACGAGCTCACCGAGGCGGCGTTCGAGGTCAAGATGGCCACGGTGCGCAGTGACGAGGACCGCCGCGACAACCAGTTCCGCAACCGGATCATGGATGTCGACGCCTACCCGACCTCGGAGTTCACCCTGACCAGCCCGGTCGATCTCGGCTCGCTGCCGGCCGCGGGCGAGAAGCGCACATACAAGGCCACCGGAACCCTGACGCTGCGCGGCAAGCCGCGCGAGGTGACCATGGACCTGCAGGCCCAGCGCTCCGGCGAGCAGATCCAGATCGTCGGCCAGATCCCGGTGACCTTCGCGGACTGGGACATCCCGAACCCGAGCGTTCCGGGCATCTCGACCGAGGACCACGGAATCATGGAGGTCTCGCTGAAGCTCGCGCGCGACGAGGCGACCCAGTAAGTCCTACGCGAGCACGCCTCACCCGATTACCGACCTCACGGCACCTGACAGCACAGCACCTGGCCGCACAGCACCTGGCCGGGCCGCACGGCTCACGCCTCGGCGGCGATCGCCGTCCGCTCGGGCTCGGCGCGGCGCTGCTCGGAGACGGCCAGGGCGGCTGCCGCCTGGCGGTTCGGCAGGAGCACCGCGATCAGGCAGGCGAGAATCAGCAGTCCGGCAGCGATCCAGAATCCAAGCGCATACCCCGAGGTCAGCGCCTCGGCCGGCGTCACACCGGCGGCAAGGCGGCCGTCGGTGTGATGGTCGGCGATGGTCGTCAGCGCCGCCAGGCCGACCGCGGCACCGATCTGCCTGCCGGTGTTGAGCAGCCCCGAGGCCAGGCCGGCGATCTGCGGCGGCACACCGGACGTCGCCGCGGTGGTCACCGCGACCATGTTCACGCCCATGCCGAGGCCGATCAGCACGAGTGGCCCGAAGACCTCCGCCCAGTAGGAGCCGCCGGCGGACAGGTTGCCGAGCCAACCCATGCTCAGCGCACCGATCGCCGAACCCATGATGATCAGTGGCCGTGGGCCGACGCGCCCGATGATCCGTGAGCTGAGCTGCGAACCACAGATGATCATGATCGGCATCGGCAGCATCGCCAGGCCGGCCTCCAGCGGGCCCATGTTCTGGATCCGCTGGAGATACAGGGTGAGGAAGAAGAACAGCCCGAACATGACGGTCCCGATCACCATGATGATCAGGTTCGCGTAGCGCAGGGCCCGCCGGCGGAAGACCCCCAGCGGAACCAGTGGGTTCGCCGTCCGCGCCTCGATGGCCACGAAGACGGCGAGCAGGACAGCGGCGGCGATCAGGCAACCGACGGTGACCGGCGAGCCCCAGCTGCTGGACTCGGTGCGCACGATGCCGTAGACCAACGCCACCAGACCCGCCGTGACGGTGATGGTGCCGGGAATGTCGAGATCCTTCGCTCCGCGGGCCTGGCCGCGGGACTCGGTGAGCGCCACCCGCGCCCCGACGACCAGCGCCACCCCGATCGGGACGTTGACGAAGAAGACCCAGCGCCAGTCCGCGATCTCGGTCAGCACTCCCCCGGCCAACGCACCGAGGGCACCACCACCCGCCGCGGTCGTGCTCCACATGCCTAGGGCGCGGGTCCGCTCCCGCGGATCCGGGAACGAGGTCATCAGCACGCTCAGGGTGGCCGGCGCCAGCACCGCCCCACCCAGCCCCTGCACCGCACGCGCGACGATCAGCGTGACCTCGCTGGTGGCGAGACCACCCGCGAGGCTCGCGAGAGTGAACACCGCGAGCCCGGTGATGAACGTCCTGCGCCGCCCGAACAGGTCCGCGGCACGCCCGCCGAACAGCAGCAGACCCGCGAACGCGAGGGTGTACGTGTTTAGAACGTCGTAGCATCATGGTATGGAATTTCCCCCGCTGGCCCCCTTGCCCCAATGGCCCGATGCCGACCCCGCCCTGTGGTACGGACGGATGTCTGACCTCGACAAGGACGCCCGTATTCCGGACCAGTTCGCCCGAGGCCAGAAGTACGCCGCCGTGACTGGCGAATACTGGATCGCCGGGGCGTGGGCCGATGACGGCATCTCAGCGTGGCGGGAAGACGTGGTCCGGCCCGAGTTCGAGCGGTTCCTGTCCGTCCTACGCGCCGGGAAGTATCAGCTGGTCGTGGCGTGGGAGGAAAGCCGGATCACCCGCGATCCGGTCGTCGGAGCCGAGTTCGGCAAGATCATGCAACGGGTCGGTGGCCGCCTCATCGTGACCGATGGGGAGAAGGCCACGACCTACGATTTCCGCAGGCAACGCGACCGTGACTCATGGCACGGCGCCGTGGGGAAGTCCGTCAGTGATTCGGGGCTGAAGTCCGAGCTGATCAAGCGGAAGTTGGACGCGAAGCGCGAAGCCCTGGAGTTCATGGGTGGCCCCGTGGGGTTCGGGTGGTCCCAGACGATCACCCGGAAAGGCAAGAAGATCGTCACGGTGTGGTCCGTCGATGAGGAGCAGGCCCGCTGGCTACGTGAGGCCGCGCAGCGTATCCGTGAAGGTGAGGCCGTTCTCAAGGTCTCGGATGACTTCTACGATCGTGGACTACGGATCCCGCACCGGCGCACACGCCCGGATGACACGATGGAAGCCGGCAGCCTGACGCGCGCCAGCCTCTCCGCGATGCTGCGTAACCCGAGGATCGCTGGTCTGTTCGCGACGGGAAACGTTCACACAGGGTGGACCGTGGTGGGCCCGATGGTGAATTTCCCCGCGATCCTCACCGAGGAGGAGTGGCGGGAGACGTGCGCGGCGTTGGAAGCGGTCACGACCCGCAAGGGCACCGGTACGGCCGTCAAGCACACGTTCGCCGGGTACTACGTGTGCCACAAGTGCAGGCGTTCGCTGGTCAGGAACTCACCCCGCGCGTACGCACTGTGGCGGCATCGTCTCGGGAAGAGCCGTGAACACTTCGAGTGTGACCAGTCGTTCCACATCAACGCCGCTGATGCCGACGACCTGATGACCCGTCTGGTTGACGAGTACCTACGCCGCCGCGTGTGGGAGAAGACAGGCGACGTCGCGGACGGCGACGAGTTGAAGGCCGAGCGGACCGAGAAGGAACGCGAACTGGCCGACCTTCCCCGCGCGATCGCCGCCAAGGAGATCAGTCTGCGGTTGGGTGGCCAGCTCGAAGCCCAGTACGAGACCCGGCTACGGGAGATCGACGCCGAGCTGGCCCGCCGTGCGCGTCTCGTGACCGTGCTGGACGGAGCGGAAGCGCTCCGGTTGTGGCGCGGCGGCACGCTCACGGAGAAACGCCGCGTGCTGTCGACGATCATCGTGAAGATCGTTGTCATTCCCGGGAAGGAGCTTCCGTTGCGGGAACGGCTGGACCCGCAATGGCGCTATCCCGGACCCGCCTGAGGGCCACCGTCGATGTTCCGCGCGGGTTTCGGTGCGAGTGCGGTCACGATCGCCGCCGCCATCAGCGCCGATGGTTCCGGAGCCCGCGCGAGTTGAGCCGCGATCCACCGCGCATCCGCCTCAGCCTCAGCGTCACGGTCGGTATCTGGAGTACCGGCCGAGGGCCTGGAGACCGACCGGCCCGAGGACCGACCACGCCGCCGCCCAGCAGCACCAGGCCCACGACCACCATCCGTCCCCGACTCACACGACGTCACCCGCTCAGCCCCGATATCCCGCCGACCGCCCTGCGACGACGCCCGTCGACGTACAGCCCACCCACCCACCCCCGCCACCACCGTGTCCGTCGTCTCACTCGCACCCCCACCGGTCGTGAGCAACGACGAAGAACAATCGGCACCTTCGGTGCTCGTCTCCTGGCCAGCCACCAGCCCACCCGGGACCACCGGCCCCGAACACGCATCGTCGAGGTCATCGAACAGCGACGGCTGAACAGAACCTCCGGAACTCATCGTTCGGCCCGCCACGTGCCCACCGGGCCAGCAGCCGCCCGTGACGATGGCAACTCGGGAGGGTCAGCCCCGTACCCGCCGAGATGCAGCCCCCGACCGGCATACGTCCACGCCCCGAGAACGATCGTGTTCTCATCACCCTCCAACCGGCCGAAAGCGTCCACCGGGATCCGGCCCGCCATCGCCGCGCCGATCGTGCGCGACCACACCCGCCGCACCGTCCGCAACGCGGTGAACGTCGTCGAGTACCGCCGGGACTTGGTCAGCCAGTGGCCGCCGAACCCGAAGCTGTGCGACCAGCGGACCAGCCGGGGCACATCGCCGGATTCCCGACCCAACGCCGCGTCCAACGCAGCCGCGAACACCGCGTCACGACCCAGCCGCCAGCAGGTCTCCACCAGCCGCCGCAGGTGCGGGGGCAGCGTCAGCCGTGCCAGCGCGGCGAGCGACCGTACCGGACGATCCAGAGCGCCGCCGGCAGCCGCCGACTTGGTGATGTACTTCGCCAGATAGTTCGCCACCGCACCGCCGGCCGCCGCCCCGTCCAGCGTGATCCGACGGATGTCGACCTGCGCCCCCCAGCGCACCGCCCACCCATCGGCACGCCCGTCGAACGTCCCGGCGTCCGGATCGGGAGCCGGTACCGCAACCGACCCGACGACGCCCCGCAGAGCATCCGCGACCAGCTCACCGGCCGCCCACCCCGGAGGAGCAGAGCCGGGCCCGCCGGGACCGTCGACCCGGACGACCACATGCAGGTGCACCACACCCCGCGCCTGCATTTCCGCGACCTTCACGAAGCTCATCCGGGCCGAGCGGCGTAGCCCCGCCACGGTCAGACCGGCCGCCGCCGCCACCGCGGATTCCGTCGCGTCCCGCGTGACCTTCCACAGCTTCGGAACCAGCGCGTTCCACACCACCGACCGGCCGTAGCCGTAGCAGTCGCCGCACAACGGCGACCCGAGCCGGGAATCCGCCTCATGATGCCGCTCATGACAGCCCGCCGGACGCCCGTGCGGGCACAGGCCCCGCCGGGGGTGACACGCCCGCACCGGCCCGGCCTTACCGCCCTTCTGACGGCGGGAATGCACCGGCCCGAAGGACGGCGCCGTCAACGTCACGAACCACGCCGGATGCCCAGTGACCGTGTCCGGCACGCCCTTGCCACCCGCGAGCCCGGCCAGGACCAGCCGCCGGGCGTCCCGCTTGTACACCGCCGAACAAGCCGGGCACGCGGACTCCCGCCGGTTGCCGCACCGCACATGCAGCACCCCGCCGGGTTGATCCGAGCTGGTGAACGACCGGCGGATCTCACCGGTAGCGGTATCGACATGGTCGACATGTCCCGACAGGCGAATCGGACGGGAACAGCCACCCGCGACCGGCCGGTTTTCGGGCAGGCTCACGCCCACATCCACGGAAAACACACCGCGCCCTTTCGCCCGCACAGCCCCCACCAGCCCAGACCCGGAAACCTCACAGGTCAGGCCAGCCGGAGACACACGGAAAGAAAGCAGGAACGAGAACAGGGGAAACCAGAACGGAAACCGAACCCGGCGGGCTTTCCGCCGTACACCCATCCCACACCGAAACGCCGGCACCATGCCACACACACAAACGTGCTAATAGTCGGCACACGAATGGCACACGAAAAGGCATTCCGACCGGCACCAGACCGGCACCGGCACGGGGAAACAGGCGAACGCGCGGACAAGCCCGCGCAGGCTCAGCCGCCCCCGGCTACCCGCTCACCCCACAGGCAGCAGCAACCCAGGACAGCAGCAGAACACGGCACATGCGCACCCCAGACGGAACATCAACACGACTGGACGCAGGCCACCGACGGTGACCCACGGTGCAGCAGCCCGAGCCCGGTCCGTGCCGCTCCCAGGCGGCGCAAGGTGGACAGCCCGACAATGTGGCGTACTGCCGTACAAGAGAAAGATCATCGCGGCGCAGGGTTCAGAACCCCCGAATGCCGTCATTTACGATACCACCCCGGCGCATTGGATGCCAGGGGGCATGGCGACGACCCCGGGGCACCTCCACCCGAGGGAAGGATCGGGAAGGCCGCGGGGTCGCCTGGCGGGGGTGGGACGGGTAGGGATAGTTCCGCGAGAATCGTTGCTCTACCGGTCCGGCTCGACGGCCTGCCGTACCGCAGACGGCCCCGGGAAGTCGGCGGGTATCGCGTCCATTAGCGTTTCGTTGGCAAGCTTACCCAGCCAATATCCGGAGTTTCGACGCTCCCCGATCCTGCGGAAACCAGCCTTCTCGTAGGCCCGGATCGCAGCCAGGTTCGGAGAGAGTACCGATAGGTGGACGCATCGCAGGTTCGTCACGTGAAAGGCGTAGTCGAGTGTGAGCCTCGTCGCTTCGGTACCGATACCGTTGCCACGGCTGGCCGGGCCGAGCTGGATCACGAACTCCCCGGTTCGCACGTGATGGTCGATGAGAACGGCAGTGGTGCCAGCGGGGGTCGGCGGATCCGTGGTCACGTCGTAGACGGTGAACCTCAGCTGATCGTCCGTGCCGCGCGCCTGATGCTGGAACCCCTCTCGCCGGTTTTCCAGCGAGTCCGGTGTCTGCCGACCGTAGCCGACCAGGACGCCAGGATCCTGCTCCCACTGCCAGTAAAGATCGACGAGGTTACTGGAGAACGGGCCGAGCCCAGCGCGTTCGCCGCGGATCCACACGATCGGTTCATGCACGCCTGTTCTCGCTTCCGTCGTCGCGTTCGGGTACGGCGCGCAGGACGCCGAACCGTGCGGTTGACGACGGTTCGGCAACCCGCTGTCCGTCGTCAGTCTCCACCCAGGCATGGAGCCGAACAGGGTCGGCTGCTGCACCGTGGCACCACGTCACCCGCTTCCGGCCCATGGCCAGCAGGAGGAACGCCGCTGATGATTCTTCGAGGCAGGCAACACGACCCGGCATGACCGTTCCTGCCCGCCGGACGGCGTTGACCGCCTCCATGAGGTGATCAGCTGAGGCATCGACCCTGGCGCGTCGCGTGGCCCACGTCAGCAGACGAAGTAGCCGCGCCATCCGGCTGCGACCTTGTCCGGCCGCGAGGGCGCCGAGCACGACGAGTAGGGCCACACCCGCACGTAGGGTCATCCCGCAGGATGCGGATCCGACCGTCGTGCGCCCGGCCTGCATCTCCTGTGTTCCCCAACTTGGCACCCACGACGGCCCGACCGCCGTCGGTTGGCCCGCTCGATGTCGGGGGGTCTGCATGATCAGTTCTGCCGTAAGGAGCTGTTCACGCAGGGCCCGCGCGGACTGGGTGTCCAGCAGCCCCGACGGGTCGCCGTACCCGCTGGTCGTTGCCGCCTCCCACCAGCGCGCGGCCGGCCCGGTCAGTACATCAGCACGGCCGTTGCGGTAGTTGACGATCACGGTGGCAGGGCCAACATCGAGCGCACGAACGTGTTCGGGGACAATGATGTACTCACATGACATCATCTATCGCTCTCCGTGGTTCATTGGAATCCACGCCACATCGGATGTGTCACTCAGGGCCCGTAGCCATACCTCCGCAGCCAAAGCCGGCTCCACGGTGGCGAACGGGACAGGGAGCCCCGCAGCCGTCATCGTCAACGTCTGTCGGAACTCGCCGGGCTCGACGAGACCTAGGGCGGCCAACCGGCCGTCAGCCAGGGCATGGAGCGAAGCCAGGTTCGTGCGCATCCCCTGGTAGTGGTCAGGATTGAAATCGCCCTTGGTAGTGCGCTCTGCCAGCCTGGCAGGGAACAGGTCCGCCATCGCAGCCCGCAACACGGGCTTGTAGTCGGCGGGGCCGGGACGGTCACCCAAGGAAAGCGACAGATAGGCATCCACCACGCGAGAATCCGTGAATGGGTTGTGCAGTGATACCCCGGCCGCTTCGGCAAGCTGAATATCGGCGCGCGCGGAGCGCCCCACCTCCGCCATTCCTTCACCGGTCATGACCGTGGCAAACGAACCGGGGGTGGGATCATCCGCGCATTCAGCCACCGCCGCGGCGACAGCCCGTGCCCGTTCCCGTGCCTGCAACGTCGCCCATGAGGGAAGAGGCTCGATCCCGCACCAGCCGATATCGCCATCGGCGGTACTTCGTGAGGAACCTCCACCCAACTCCGTGGCCAGCGCCGCCAGCGCTGCCGCGCGACGTCCTCGCGAGACACGGTGAGCCGACCGCAGCAGCGGCCACACGGGAAGCCTACGCAACCGCGCCCATCGGATCGTTTCGACCACTGCCCGCCGGCTATGCCCGATCGCGAACAAATCTGCCAGAATTATTGGTGGAGAACACAGCAGGCTATCCCCACCATCGCCAGTCAAATGACAATCAGTGCCGAAGGTGCTCCGCATCCAGGTGAGCTGACCGGAAAAGCGGGCATGCGCGATCGTGGACGGCGCCGGTTCGTCTGTTACCGGGACAACATCCAGCGCCGAATACGGCGCGTGCTCCGCGCCCAGCGGCATGAGGCGGTGAACGATTCCGGAATGCCTGGCCGCGAGCCGCGCATAGTCCACGTCTCCGCCCGTGGCATGGCCGACTGGATGCACCGTCACCCCGGTCACCGGCCGCGCAGTGCCGGACGACGCATGGGCCAGTAAAGCAAGAGATGTCGAATCGAACCCGCCTGACATATCCGCTGTCAGCGCTGTCGCGTTGACTGCCCGCACCGCCACCGCCGCTGCCAGTTCCGCCCGCAGTCGCCTGCCGGGTGAATCTACGCATGGCCGAGGCGACCACATCCGTTCCGACCGCACCGCCCCCGACCGGATCAGGGTCAGGCGATGCCCGGCGGGTACAAGCCCTACGCCCTTGAATGCGGATCGCCCCGCAAACAGGACAGGTACCGACGGAGCCAAAAGCCACATGGCCAACCGATCCAGATCCGGCCCGGCACCGGTCAGCGCAGCCAAAGCGCGTGAGCTGGAAGACCAGTACACCCCGCCGTCCAGCGAGGCTGTGTAGATGGGCCATGCTCCACCGAGGTCGGTCCAGATGCGGGTAAGGCTGTCGGTGACTTCCACAGTGGTGTAACTACCCGCCCACCGCCAGGCCACGTCGTCCGGAACCCCGTGCGTTCCGAGTCGCGCCAAAGAATTCCGAGTGATGGCGCAGGGACCGATCACCGCAACCATTCGATGGTCGCTGTACGTCGCGCGGACCTCGTTCCCGTCCCATCGTCCGACCGTCCAGCATCCGGAAATGGTCGGCCACACCTCCGCGCTGTTAACAGGGGTCCGCGGTGGCTTTGCGGCGCTACTGAAGCCCCCGAACCAGCGCATGTCTCCCATCCCTTTCGCCCCTTCCTGAACGTACTGGTGCCTGGCCCCATGCAGAACCAGGCACCAGCAGGACGCGGACTAGCTGTTGTACGCCTTCCGCTTGTCCTCCGCGCTGCCCTTGCCCTGGCCGAGCGTCACCATCGACGCCTCACCGAGGCTCACCAGCAGCACCGGAGCCTTTTCCGTCGGGCCGTCGTGCGGCTGGAAGTCAACCGTCACCATTTTTCCGCCCTACCTTTCCTGGTGTTTGCGCGGCCAACACCGCGCCTGGGTACCCGACAGCGGCCGATTCCGCATCGGGGGATCTGGGTGAAGGCTCACCGGAGCGTCATTCTTGACTATGACGCAGCGTCGACCTTCAAATCAGAGCAGGGAAATGGATCTCCCACACGTCGATCGGCAACACCACTTCGTGGTCGCGCAGGCGCACCCGATGCAAACTGAACGTCACTCCGTCCGGTGTCACATCCGGGTTCGGTCTCGATCCCGCCATCACGATCCGGGGCAGCTCACCTGCCATGATCCTCTGTCGCCGCAGCCGGATACCGACCGCCCACGCCACCCGGGATTCCATCAGCGACGTGAACCTGCGGTGCATCAGCACGAGCCCCACCGGAGCAAGCTGGGCAATCCCAATACTTGCCCCCACCATGATTTCCTCGTCCACCGCCAACTGGTCGGACAGCAGCATCTCCTGTGCCTCGCTGTCCGCCCGCAACGGCTCTGGAAGCATGCCGATGATCAAACCGTCGCGGTGCCAGGGAACGAACTCCGGGAGCTGGCCCGTGTGAAATTCCCACCCGGTGGCCGTGACCGCCCCACTCACCATTGCTCGGGCCCCGGACGAAGAGCCCGATCCCTCAAAGGCTCGCGATCATCCTCAAGTCCAGGAACGGAAGCGCACGGTATCCCGGAATCGTGATCCCGTGCCGGTGGGCATAGTTCGCCATCGACCGCAGATCCGCGAATGGGGCGACCACCTGAGCGCCCGGCACTACCAGCGCGAAGGCTCCCGACGGGGTCATCACGTCCCGGAGATTCACCATTCGCGCGAGCCCCGTAGGAATACCCGTTCTCGTCATCCCACTCCCAGTCGTCGTCGACGTCGTACCTGTCCTCGTCCTTCATCGCTCCCACCTCCACCGACCGCATCCGTCAGACCGCGAACTCCCGGTACCTGTCCGGACCCGGAATGCTGCGCACTCCAGCCACGGCACCCCAGGCCCCCAACGGCACCGGCCGGGGGGACGGCCCCAAGCCCGGCCAGGGCCGCTACGAGAAGTTCAACGCGGATTCCGCACGCGCCCAAGGACAGATGCCACGTCAAGTAACCGGCTGTCACCGACGGCCCGTCCGGCGATCAGAGCCGTTGTCCGGTTGACGTGACCAGTCGAATCGCAGGTCAAATGATCAGTCGACCAGCCGAATCCACGGTGACTTCCCGGCCGTCCGGTCCGCCACCGAACATGGGCCGCTACGCTTCGTGCAACCCCTTGTTCTGGGAGGCACCCGTGACGCCACATCGCGCGACAGAGCACCCCGGATGGAACCCCTCTGTGCTCCGCCGGCATCGGCTTCAGTACGGGCTCACCCTCCCCACGCTCGCCGAACGCATCCGCAATATCGACGTCGACAGCGCCCGTGAACGAAGCTTCACCCCGCCACTGGCGACTGCCGAAGTCATCGGCAAGCACGAACGCGGACAGACCTACCCCGGCGCCGACTACCGCGCCAGCTACCGGCACATCTTCGGCACTGGAGACGCCGACCTGGGATTCCGCCACCGGCTCCCCGCCGAGCAGGCCCAGACGACTCCGCAGCAGGCCGACTCTCCCAGTGACCGGGCCGCGTCCTCTCCGCCGCCTTACTCTGGAGACATCGGCGGGTACACCGCTTCACGCCCGCCCGATACCGACGGGCCGGAGAGGCGGATCATGACCGAATCAGAAGAGGCGTTTAACTTCCTGGTCAACGCCGAACGGGCCGCGGCTCGACCGGAAGTTCTCGACTTCCTCCACCAACAGGTACGCAGCCTCGCCATCGCGTTCCCGACCGAGGCGACGAACCTTGTGGGCCCGCTACTCGACGCACAGCGCGTCGCCTTCAGACTCCTGGACGGCCCAACTCCGCCAGACCAGGCCCGGGACCTCTACTTTCTCGCAGCAATCACCTCCGGCCTCCTCGCCCGCGCAGGAGTCGACCTCAGCCAGCACACAACCGCCGACATCTACGCCCGCGTCGCCTACCTGTGCGCCGACCGGGCAGATCATCCCGGCCTGCGCATCTGGGTACGCACCGAACAGGCCCGCGCCGCCTACTGGACAGGGGCACCACACGAGGCACTGCGCTACATCGAAGCAGCCGAAGCAGACCTCCACCTCGTTCACGGCACGGCAGCGATAGAGACCGCCGTACAGGCAGCCCGTGCCCATGCGGCACTCGGCGACAGCGCACGGGCCCACGCCGCCATCACGCGAGCCGTAGACCTCCGCGAGCGGACCCGTCCCGACGACCTGGACGAGATCGGGGGTGAACTCTCCACCCCGGTAGCCGTCCAACTGTTCATCGCATCCGATGCCCTTACCCGACTCCCCGAGGACCCACGCGCCGAGCAGGCGGCCATGGACGCCGTGGAAGCGTTCGCCGCCGCAGGTAGCGCCAGCTACGGCAGCCGAGCTGGGGCCCACATCAACCTCGCTCTGGCTCGCACCCGCCGGGGTGACGTCGACGGCGCCCAAGACGCCCTCCGGCCCGTCCTAGCCATCCCAGCCCAGCGCCGCAACCACGGGATCCGCACCCTCATGCAGCGCATTCAAGGTGCGCTGACCGACCAGCGGTACGGACGATCGCCGCAGGCACTCGACATTGCAGCCGAGGTCGAGAACTACTGCCAGGTGACCCCGACAACCCGGATTCCCGAGTAGTTCAAGATCGTCGCTAATCGTCTGTACGGGTTCAAGGCGCGCCGACGGCGCGCGCGTGTGACCTGCCGCACACGCCGCGCGCGCCGCACTCGCCCCGCCCGGCAGGCTCGCCGCACGCGGTGGGGCCCCGCCTCCCTTCGGTCGGCTCCCCACCGGTGCGTCGGCCTGCCGGGTGTGTCGGATGCGTCGGCCCGTCGGAGCGTCAGACCACCCGCTGTACACCAGCTAGGCCGCGCATCCGGTTGGCGATAGAGAGGGACGCCCTTCGGGCGACTCATTTCCGGGGCTACGCCCCATGTTGTTGGGGCTCTGCCCCAAACCCCGGCCCACGCTCTGGAGGAGGGGGAGGGGCCGCGAACGTCCGCTGATCGCCTCCGCCGACGGACACCCCAGGGGGTTACTCCGGAACCCCCGACCGCGCAAGAGCGCACAGCACCCAGCAGTGTACGGAGCGTGGGCGCTCATGCACGGCCGGAGAACCCGGAGTAAGGCCCAGCCTGCCCGCCGACGGAGGAGATCAGCTCAGCCCGAGGACTGTGAAGAACAAAGAGCGGTCCGGCAAGCCCACAGGCCACCGGACCGCCTCAGCCCGCTACAACCCGACGAACGGTCGCGGCCCCGGAGGACTGATCAGATCGTCGACCAGGGCACGCCCGACCGCATCGCCCGTATCGACGCCATCGCGTTCCGCCACCAGGCGTACGCCCTCACGGCGCAGCAGGGCCAGGACCGCGTTACGGCCAACGTCGCTTGACGCCAGCCGATCCACCGTGTCGACGATCACCACCTGGCAGCCCCCGCCGTTGATCTGCCGCAGGACCCGCGACCAGGCCCACAGCCCCTCACGCTGCTGATGCTCTGTCGGGCCCGCCTCCCAGCCCCGCGTACGGCAGGACCACAGGAACACCGACCTTTGAATCATCCGGTCCAACGCCGAGACGTCATCCCGGACGAAGCTCACCGCCCGCACCGCCGCCATCTCACCGGCCCCCGTTCCGCCGGAGCCGAGCCCGCACCGAAGCGACCCGCAGCCGAGCCACGAGCACCGCCGCTCCGACCCACCGCAGCCTCTCCCGGACCTCAGCCACCTCCCGACCGGCATCCTCCCCGACCGGAAGGAACATGTCCGCCGCCGCCAGACATGCGTTCGCCAGCTCCACCAGGAAACCGGCCGTTCCCGGACCGTCGCCGTGATCATCGATCCGCAGCACAACGCCGTCGGGAAGGATCAGCGCCGCGCGGGGGTCCTCCGCGCCGACCACACCGACCGCAGGCACCCCCGAGGGACGCACCGGCACTACGTTCTGTGGCACCATGGACATACGTTCGACTCCTGTTCGTGCAGGTTTCGGACGAGGCCCGGAGCCGGTGTTCCCGCACCGACCGGGCCGCTTTGTTCTGTAGATCAATTGTCGCAACTTCGCTATACGTTGTGAACGCAGTCGATCAACGCCGAGCGGCCGGCACCCCGGGTACGGGATACCGGCCGCAGGGCCGACGGTCGAGGGCTACATGCGCGCGCGCCGACGGTTGCGGACCATGTCCGCCAGCGCCACCACGCTCCGTGGGTCGAGCGTCAGAAGCTCACCCCACAACCGCTCTCCGGTCGGACCTTCCGGCACGGCGACCATGAGCGTCTGCAGCCCTTCCTGATAGGGGGTCCACCCCCCGTTGCCCGGGACATCCAGGGTTGGCACCCACCCGCCGGCTGCCGCCGTTGTGCCGTCACCCAGGGTCCGGAACCGCATCCTCACGTCGGTACCACCCGGAGCCACCGAGCGATGGTCGAGGTACACCACCGATGGCAGCGTCGCCGTCACGTCGACGAGGTCCCGCAGCATCGCACCCGACCGCACCGTCACGTCGAACACGCCACGTGGCCGAGGATTGACCGTGACGAACGGTCGGCCCCGGTACGGGTCCCGGCTACCACGGTCACCCGAAGGCGGAATACTGGTCACGGGTCATCTCCTGTCACCGCAGGTGAGGATCAAGGTTCCGGGGGGTGCGCCAACACCCACCGGAACCGCCAACACCATCAACTATAAGACGAAGCGTCCCAAAGTTCAGGCGAACAAGGAGATACGTGGCGGAGGAAGATCCGTTGATCGGCTATCGCGAGATGGCCGAGCGCGCTGGCATCAAGCCGGGAACGCTACGTAACTACCGCAACAAAGGGCTACTACCTGAGCCGGACGATCTTTCCGTGCCCGACCGGCCGAGATGGAAGACGTCGACTTTCGAAGCGTGGATGGCCAGCCGCCCAGGACGAGGAGCGCGAACAGACCTCCAGCCGCCGGACCCCGCCGGCTAGCCGGCAGACCCAAAGACACAGGTCAGACGTTGCTACGACGTACTACTTGCGTAGGCGTTGACCACCCACTGCATACCGGACGCACTCAGCCCCAGGTCCGTCTGCATCGACGGCAGTGCCACGTTCACGATCGAGACGTCCAGCACGACCATGAACTGGGCCAGGCAGCACACAGCGAGCACAGCCCAGGCCGGCGCCCGGCGACCGCTGCCACCGGTGCGCTCCGCCGCCACCACGCCCGCGCCGGCATCGTCGCCAGCGCCGGCATCGTCGCCAGCGCCGGCATCGTCGCCAGCGCCGGCATCCTCCACCGCACCGCCGGCATCCTCCACCGCACCGGCATCGCCCACGGCCACACCGGCATCGCCCTGCGCCGCTTCGAGGTCGCCTTCCGCAGCAACTGCAACCGCGATGGCAGCCTCCACGGCTCCGGTGTCCTCGCCAGCGACGGCGCCCTCACCCGCGCTGGCACCGCCAGCCGCTCCCGCGACCTCGGCCGCACCGACACCCTCGGACGCCGCCGTACCCTTGGCCACGCCAACACCCTCGGCCGCGTCCGCCACGGGCTCCGCGTCCGCCACGAGCTCCGCGTCCGCCACGAGCTCCGCAGGCTCGCCGCCCGAGGACGAATCCCCGCCTTCGGGCTCGTCACCGATCACGGTGCTCCGAGTCGCCGCCTCGTGGTCCTGCGTCATTGCGCCTCCCGCCCGCCGCTTGTGCCCGTACACCGTACGGTGCACCGGTCGAGCCTACGTCGTACGCTGTACGTCCACAAATGAATTCCGGACAGCGTCGAGGCGGGATGGGGATGAGCACCGCAGAGGTCGGTTCGACCAGGCCCGCCTGCCCACGGCAGGCCTCGCAACGCGGCACCCTCTCCCCGGAGCGGATCGTCGCCGTGGCGCTGGAGATAGCCGACTCCGACGGGCTCGACGCGGTGTCCATGCGGAATGTGGCCGCTGCCCTCGGCGTCGGCACGATGTCGCTCTACACCCACGTCCAGGACAAGGACACGCTGCTGGTGCTGATGCGTGACGCACAGTTCGCCGAGTGCCTCGTCGAGGACACCGGCCCCGACTGGCGCACCGGCTTCACCCGCGTCGCGCGGCAGACCCGCGAATCCCTGCTGCGCCATCCCTGGGCGGTCGCGCTCGGGCTGCGCCCCGCCCTCGGGCCCAACCGGCTCCGCCACATGGAGCAGGTACTGACGATCGCGGCCGAGATCACCGACGATCCCACCGCCCAGCGCACCATCATCCACGCGGTGGACGACCTGGTCATCGGGTGCGCCACGCAGGAGCTGGCGGCCCGGGCCATCGGGGCCGACGTTCCGCGGCCACACTGTGGTCTGCGTCGCCGGATCAACGCCGACCCCACGCTGCGCGCGCTCCTCGCCTCCGGCGAGTTCCCCCACCTCGCCCGGGTGCTGGCCGAGAGCTCCCCCTTCGCGGCGAAGCGGTTCGAGCAGGCGCTGACCTGGCTGCTCGACGGAATCGAACGGACCTACCAGCCCGACGCCTGAACCCGGTACCTGAATCCGGCGGTCTCCCTGACCGGCAGCCCCGCGAGCGGTTGTGTTCGCGGCGACTTAGCCGGGGCGTCATCTTGATCGGCCTAATCTGGTCCTTGTGCCTGCCTGGGCGTTGTTACCGGCACGCTCCGTGTCATCGATGCGCGCCGCGCGCCGGGCGCAGGCGCGCGGCGGCGCCCGCGGGCGACCCGAGCGACTCGTGCGCCCCCGGCTGGCCGGCGTGGCGTTCCTCGGCCTGGTCGGTTCCTGCCTGGTCGTGGCCACCGGCGGGCGCCTGGCCCGGCAGCCGCTGGCCGAACCGCCGACGACCTGGGGCGGGCTGCTCAACCCGGTGAGCACCGACTCGATGTCGGTACTGCCGGCTCTGCTCATCAGCGGGATCGCGCTCACGCTCGCGGCCTGGGTACGGGCGTACGTCCTCGCCGAGTCGCACCGCCTGTCCCCGCGGGCCGGCCTGATGCTCCTCGCCCTCTGGATGGTGCCGGTCACCTTCGGCCCACCCATCCTCAGCCTGGACGTCTACAGCTATGCGGCGCACGGAATGATGCTCGCCACCAGCCTCGATCCCTACAGCACGGCACCGGTCGCGCTGCCGCTCGGCAGTCCTCAGATCACGGCGGTCGACCCGCTGTGGCGATCGTCGCTGGCGCCGTACGGGCCGTTGGCACTGGCCGTGTTCCGGGCGGTGCACACCCTCACCGGAGGAAGTCTGATCGGTGCGGTGGTGGTGCTGCGCCTGCTCACCCTGGCCGGCGTCGCGCTGGTCGCCGCGGGTGTGCTCGCGCTCGCGGCACCCCAGCGGCGAGCGGAGAGCCTGGTGCTGGCGGTCGGGAACCCCATCGTGCTGTTCCAGCTTCTCGGCGCCATCCACCTTGAAGCGATCATGATGGCCCTGGTGGTGATCGGCCTGGTGGCCATCCGGCGCGGCCGGCGCACCCTGGGCCTGGTGCTGCTGGCCGCGGCCGCGGCCGTGAAATGGCCGGCGGCGCTGGCAGCCGCGGCGGTGGTCGCCTGGCAGCTCGCCCCCGAGCCGCGCCTGCGCCGCCACCCACCCGCCGCACCCACGGCACTCGCAACACCCGCGGCAACCGACACACCTGCGGCAGCCGACGCACTGGCGCCACCGGCGACACCCACAGCCGGCGAGGCGACGGAGGCACCGCCGCTGGCGCGGCGGCTTCGCACCGCGCTGTGCGACGTCGCCGTGGTCCTGCTCGCGACGGCGGGCTTCGCGGCTCTCGTGCCCGACGGTCTCGGCTGGCTTCGATCGGCCGCGACACCTACGACCGTGCCCACCGGGTACTCGCCCACCAGCATCCTCGCCCACATCCTCGGCCGGATCCTGGATGCCGCCGGTGCCCCACGGACACCGGACCACCTGCTGAGCCTCTCCCAGGCTCTCGCTCTCGCCGCCTGCGCCGTGATCATCGTCAGGCTGTTCGTCACCATCTCGTCCCGGCCCGTGGCCGACACCGCGGGCTGGGCGATGCTCACCCTCGCCCTGCTCGGACCGGTGCTTCATCCCTGGTATCTGGTGTGGGGCCTCATTCTGCTGGCCATCGCGCCGACCGGGCGGAACCGTCTGGTCGTGCTGGGCACGACCCTCGCCGGCTCGTTCCTCGCGCTCCAGCAATGCTCACTGCTACTGGCCGACCACCCCGAGATGCTGAGATGGGTGCGCTCCAACGGACCCGTCGTGGCGGTCACGGGCTATGTCACGGCAGCGGCGCTCGTCATCGCGTTCAGGCAGCGGGCCGCGGGCACCGCGCGCTGGCTGGCTGCCCCGGGGCGGTCAGTCCCGGGTCACCCCGGCGGGCCAGACGACATGGACCGTCTTGTTTCTGCTCCGCGCGTAGGCGACGACGTCACCCGTGCCCGCGTAGCCTCGCGCGGGCTCACCGTCCCAGACCGCGATGAGCTCGTCCACCTCGTCGACCAGCGCCCTGCTGGCGCTCATCAACGCCTCCAGGTCCACCTCCGGCGCCAGCGGCTTCCCGACCCGGCTGGCCGCGACGCACAGCCGGTCGTACACGGGTCGGTGCTCCGGGGGCAGGAAGTCGCGGTAGTTTCCGGCGGGCACGACCACGACGAGCTGACCGCCGAGGCTGAGCACCAGATCGGCGAACATGCTGTCGGTCCCCTCGGCCAGGCAGCTCACCCCGACGAGGTCCCCGGACGGATAGCGACTGAGCAGCCGACGGGTCCGCGCGACCGTGTACTTCTCGACGGCGGGCGAAAGGGCACGGTGGCCGGTGATTCCCACGACTGCCATCATCGAGAACGGTTCCTTTCGGCGATCAGGCGAACAGACCGCGGGCGGCCGGCAGGCAACGGGCAGATCCCACCAGCCTGATCGACGTGGCGGATGGATTCGCCCTCGTTCGCAGCGTATGTGTGATCTGCCCGTGGTCTGCCCGATTGATCAGGCAGGCAGCCTGAAACGCGCCACAAAGCGCCAGATCTCGTCGTTCGCGTCCAGGTCACCGGTATCGCGCCCGAGGACCGCCGCCGAGAACATCGGGACTCCGCCAGGCCAGACGTGACCGCCGCCCACCACCTCGAAGAGAACCACCGGAGCGGCCGGCGAACAGCCCGTGAAGTCATGCCGGACCACCGTCGTGCCGTCGCCGGGACGCCGGTCGGCGAGCGGGGTGTCGACGGTGGTGTCAGCGCAGCCGTCCACCAGCGCCCAGTACCGGGCTCCGGCCTCGGCCTGGGAATACTTTATGATCTTGTCGTCCCGGCCGTGGATGACCAGCATCGGGGTCCGGGGCGGCTGGCCGGTGGACCCGGCCGGGCAGCCCACCCGGGGCGCCGACCCGGCCACGACGGCGAACGCCGCGAACCGAGTGGGCCGCTGGCAGGCCAGGGCCTGGGCAAACAGCCCGCCGTTACTCATCCCCGAGGCGTACAACCGGGACGGATCGGCGCCGTAGCCGTCGACCACAAGATCGGTCAGCGCACGGATGAAGCCGGGATCATCCGCGGTCGCCGTGTTCTCGCCGCCCGGCACGCCCTGCCAGCCGACCCCCTCGTGCGCGGGGATCACCAGCAGGTACCCCGCCTTGTCCGCGAAGGACGTCAGCCGAGCGGAGTCGTCCGCTGTCCGCGGGGTCTCGAACATGCCGGGAAAATGGAACAGCGCCGGCCGTGGACCGCCGCCAGCCGTGGGCGGAACGTGCACCACGGCCCACCGTTCGATGCCCGCATGCCACAGCCGGACGACATGATCTCCGGGTGCGCCCCGGGTGGGACCGTCGGCCCGGGCCGACGGCGGCGGAAGGCAGCCGGCGACCAGCGCCATCGCGGCCAGCAAGGCCGCGATCAGCACCGGCGTGATCAGCGCAGCCGCGACCGGCGTGGTCGCGGCCCGCGACCAGCGCGCGGCAGTCACCGTGCCGGCCCGTTCGCTGTCCACTGCCCGCTGCCTGCGAGCAGGGCCCGGACGGCGTCGTCGAGCAGCCCGACCTCCTCCACCCACAGGCGGGCGAGGTCGCCGGCCCCAGGAAGGCCGGCGTCCGCCGCGGTGCCCACGCTGACGGCGTCACCGAGGCCGCTGAGGTGGCAGGCGAGCCGCTGCCCCGGGAACAGCGTCGGAATGGGGACCGCCGTCGTGATCGACTGGCCGGCGAGGGCGAGCGGGCCGGGCGCGCCGGCCTGGTTCGAGACCGACAGCAGGGAGGAGCGTCCACTCAGCCCGGCGTCGAAGAGGCGGGGCCGGATCCGGGCCGGCAGGAACTCGAAGAGCAGCCGCTCGCCCACCCCGAGCGTTCCGCCTTGTTTGAGGCGATCCGTCCTGTCTCGGACGGCCAGCAGCCGATCAAGAGGCAGCTCCTCGGCACACGGCAGGACGATCCGCGCGCCCGCCACGAAGTTCGCCAGCATCGCGCGCTCCCCAGGCTGGCGGGTGCTGACCGCCATCGCCACCGGCAGGCCGACGGTGGCCCTGCCGGTACCCGGCCAGCGCCGCAGCGCACCGGCCAGTGCCGCGAGGAACACGTCGTTGACCGTCCCGCCGACGGGGGTCCCGATCGAACGGAGGAGCGACAGGGAGGTCGTCTCCCAGCCGTGGATCGTCCGCCCGAGCCAGGGCGCGGCGAACGAGGCCGGCCCAGCCGTCGGCGCCAGCCACTGCAACGAGCGGGCGACCGCGGCGCCGACCTCCCTCGACCGGGTCCGCCCCGCCTCCCGACGCTGCGGCGGCACGAACGCCATCGGATCGGAGCCGACCCCGAACAGCGCCGACAGAACGAGGTTCTTCGCGGTGCCGTCCTGTTGGATGTGGCTCGCCCGGTAGAGCAGGGCGAACTCGGTGTCGTCGGCGGACCGCAGCAGCCAGAGCTGCCAGGGCGGACCAGCCATCGACACGACCTCGTCACTGCGTCGCGCCACGAAGTCATGCAGCGCGGTTCCGCTGAACCCCGGCCCGGCGCCCAGGCCCCACACGCCGCCTACTGAGGCCGGGGACGCCGGGGAGGCCGCGGAGGCGGGCGGGAGCACCGGGTGTTCCCGGACAAGGTGGTTCAGATCGACATCCGGGTCGGCCCGCCAGCCGTAGCGGGCCCGGCGACCGGGCAGGCAGACCAGCCGCTCGGTGAGCAGCGGGAACCGGCGCAGCCGCTCGGCCACCCAGCCCCGCACCACCTCGATATCAGGCGCCGGGCCCTTCCCCAGCAGCAGGCAGTTGACGTTTATCGGCACATCCGCGTGCAGCAGCTGGTATTCGAGCAGTGCGGTGTCGAAAGCATTGAGAAGGCGAATGCGGTCCATCGGCTTCACGCTCGCTCTCCGCGGGCGAACTCGCGATCCGGGTGACAGGAGACCATCCGGAAAGGTAACCCGCCCCACCGTGCCGGGCGAGCCGACAAACCCTTCCGGCCCCGCTCGGGCGAAAAGCTCCCGCCTGCCCACCAGCGGATCTCGGAGCACCGCCCGCCCCTCCCCGAATCAGGCCTCGAGGAGATGGGGATGTTTGTCGCGCCAGTGGATACCTCAGACCGGCTCGAAAGTACTCACGGCGAGCTGATGGACCGCCGGATCACGACAGGTCTGGACGCCTCCGGGAACCTCCGCCAGCAGGCTGGCCCGGTTTTCGGGCGGGTAGACGCGCAGCCGGGTTCCCCGGGTCGTCTCGTCGGCGCTCTCGCAGCCGGGGAGCAGGCCGGGCTGGGTGATGGCCAGGGTCGCGCCGGCGCGCCCGCCCGGGGCCAGGGTGACGGGGGCACCTGACGGCCCGTTCCGGTCAGCCGCCGCGCCGATCTGGCGTCCCGCCTCGTCCACCACGGAGACGCCTGGGAACCCGGCGACGACGCACGGGGCCGAACCCGTGTTCGTGAGCACGATCCGGCCGTAGATGTGGCCCGCCGCTCCCTGAAGATCGTCCACGGCGGCGGTGAGACCTGCCGCGGCACACGCCGCCACATCACCCGAAGCGGCGGTCGAGGGTGCCGTACCGGCCACGCTCGACGTCGGCGGCGGGGTCAGTGCCGGCACCGACACCGCGGCGGAGGCACCCGGGGAGGTCGGTACGGAGGCGCTCGCGCTGTCGGTCGAGTCACCCGCGTCCCCGCAACCGGCGACGGACGCGGCAATCGACACAGCCAGCGACATCATGGCGACGAGGCGGAGACGGGCAGGCCTGCCTGGTGTGGTGCGCATGCAGACCTGCCTACCCTGCTCGTGGACCGCCGAGTCCGCGCGTGACCATCCGGGCGTGACGGTCAGCGCCTGGCGGTCGGAGCCTGATGTTCAGTGCGTGGCGTCGGCCAGCTCGCGGACGCCCAGCTCGGCCAGCAGCCGGGAGCGCAGCGCGGCGAAGGCCGGATCCGTCCGCAGCCGCGGCGCAGCCAGCTCGACCGAGGCCTCGAACGACAGCCGGCCCTCGGAAAGGACCAGGATCCGGTCGGCCAGCAGGACCGCCTCGTCGACGTCGTGCGTCACGAACAGCACGGCGGGCTGATGCCGGGTGCACAGCTCGTGCAGCAGAGCGTGCATCCGGATCCGGGTGAGGGCGTCCAGGGCGCCGAACGGCTCGTCCAGCATGACCAGATCCGGTTCACGGACCAGCGCACGGGCGAGCGCCACCCGCTGCGCCTCACCGCCGGACAGCGTCACCGGCCACGAGCGTTCTCGGCCGCCCAGGCCCACCTCCTCGAGCGCGGCCCGCCCGCGCTCGGCCGCGCCGGGCCCCTTCAGGCCCAGGATGACGTTGGCGAGCACTCGGGTCCACGGCAGCAGCCGGGGCTCCTGGAAGACCACCGCCCGCCGGCGCGCGACCAGCACCTCGCCGGTGACCTCGTCGTCGAAGCCGCCGAGAACCCGCAACAGCGTGCTCTTGCCCGACCCGCTGCGCCCCAGCAGGGCGACGAACTCGCCGGGTGCGATGGTGAGGTCGAGGCTGTCGAGGACCGCACGGGAACCGAACGCCCGGGTCAGCCCGCGTACCCGCACCGCCGCGCCGGCGCCGTCCGCGACCCCCAGGTCGGTGTGGGTGCCGGTGCCGGGGTCGGTGTCCTCGGCCGCGGTCAGGTCCCCGTGAATCCGCGTCGCCATGACAACAGGCTCCTTTCCAGGACACGGACGATGCCGTCGCAGAGCAGGCCGAGAATTCCGTAGATGACCAGGCAGAGAACCATGATGTCGGTCCGGTTCCAGCCCTGGGCGCGGTTGAGCAGATAGCCGATTCCAGAGTCGGTGTTGACCTGTTCCGCGAACACCACGAGCAGCCAGGCGACACCCATCGACCAGCGAAGGCCGACCAGGAAACCCGGGAGGGCACCCGGGATGATCACCCGCCGGATCAGGCCGGTGCGGCTGAGCCCGAAGGCACTTCCCGCCTCGACAAGCTTGATGTCCACACCACGGATCGCAGCGAAGGTGTTCATATAGATCGGGAAGGTCACACCAACTGTGATCAGGAAGATTTTCGCCTCTTCGCCGATCCCGATCCAGACGATGATCAGGGGCAGCAGCGCGATGACCGGAATCGCGCGCAGGAAGTTCATCGCGGAGTCGACGACATCCTCGCCGAACCGGAAGAATCCGGCGACCACGGCGAGCGCGAGCCCGAGACCCACTCCGATCAGCAGACCCCAGGCCACCCGGAACAGGGAGGTGGCGAGGTTGTCCGCGAGCTCGCCCGAGCTCCACAGCTCGCGCGCCGCGCCGACCACGGCGCCTGGTGGGGCCAGCTCACGGTCACCGACCAGGTTCAGACCGGTCGCGAGCGACCAGGCGACGAGCAGCAGCGCCGGGCCGGCGAGCCGGCGGGTCCAGGGCGGAATCCTCCGCGCGCGCCGCGCACGGTGGCGCTTTCCGGTCGGATCCTCCAACGCGGAGACCAGCCGCACCGCCGCGACCGTGGCCCCGTCCGCGGCGGTGGCCCCGCCCGCGCCCGTGGCCGCCACGTCCGCGATCGTCGCCCCCGGGGCCGTAACCCCGATGCCGCCGATGTCGCGGGCACCGTCGCCAGCCCGGTCACGGTCCGCGGATCCGGCAGACCGGTCGACCACGCGCGGGACGGCCTCGCTGATCACTTCGGTCACGGAATCCTCCATCCGGTGTTCGCCGGCGCCCGGGTACCCGGGCGATCGCCGTTCACAGCGGCAGGCTCGCGGCGGTGAACGCGTCCCGCAGCTCCAGGTTGAAATCCTTGTCGATCTCGTTGTCGACGCTCAGCGAGGTCGGCAGCTCACCGACTGCGGAAAGCAGCTTCGCCTGCACCCGCTGGCTCTCGATGAAGGAGTCGGAGACAGGGGTGTACCTGGTTCTGGGCAGGCTGTCGAAGAAGGTGCGCGAAGCCTTCGGGTCCTGCTTGAGCGTCTCGACGTAGTACTTCTGCACCCACTCGTCCGGATGCTCCTTGGGCCAGGTCGAGGCGCGGGAGAGGCGGAGCACGAAGTCCGTCACCGCGGCGCGGCGGGCCGGGTCGGCGAGTGCGTCCTTGGCCGCGAGCAGCACTGAGTACTGCGGAAGCGGGCTGGTCTTCAGCTCACGTGCGTCTGGACCGAGTGCGGCGCCGAACTGGCGGACGTAGACCACCGCGTCCGCCTCGCCGGAGGCGAACGTGGCACCAATGCTCGCGGCCGGAACGTTCACGACCTTGACGTCGTCCTGGTCCAGTCCGACCGAGGCGAGCTGGTTGAGCAGATAGCCGTGCAGCGACGTGCCCTGGGTGAACGCGATCCGCTTCCCCTTCAGGCCGGCGAGGTCTCGGATGTCCGAGTCCTTCGGCACGAAGATGGTCTGGGAGTTTACGGACGACTCCGAGACGGCCACGGCGACCACGCCGGCATCCGAGGCGTTCGCGAACAGCACCGGGGTGTCGCCCATGAAACCGACATCGAGTCGGTCCGCGCTGAAGGCGGCGTTCATGTGCGGCCCGTCCGCGAAGTTGTTCCAGTTCAGCTTGTAGGACGTCCCCTGCCCCTGGCCGGACAGGGTGATCGGCAGCTCCAGCGACTTGCTCTGGTCACCGATACGCAGCGTTCCGGCGGTTCCGCCGGCGGACCCGCTGGAACCGGTGGAACCGCTGTCGTCCCCACCGCAGGCGGCGAAGCCGAAGGCGAGAACGGCGACCAGGCCGGCCTGGGCCAGCACCGGCCACCGCCAGCGGATCCGTCGATGGCGCATGAATGTCTCCAGGTGAAAGGAGCCGTCGGCATCTGTTCGATACCGACAGCCAGGCAGACGATGCAGTGAGATGAAGGGCGGGAGGACGGGAGGAAGAGGCGCCGAAGGAAAGCAGCCGAGAAAGGCGCCGAGGAAACAGAGGAAAAGGGGCGGAGGGGCGGAGGGTGGCAGTGGCGCACGGGTCAGGCGCCAACGGCGCAGGCCGCACCCGTTGCGGGTACGGCCTGCGGCGGTTCAGCTGCCGAGGAACGGCTGCCCGGCGACCAGTTCGGACTCCTGCCCGTCGACGCCGACCGGAACATCACCTTCGATGGTCACCCGGTAGAGAACACGGTCGAACTCGAGGTGGCTGAGGTCGGACGGACCGAGATGGGCCGTGGCCCGATTGTCCCAGAACGCGACATCGCCGGGGTTCCACTTGAATCGCACGGTGAACTCCGGCCGCGAGATCTGCTCGTAGAACAACTCGAGAACACGGTGGCTCTGGCGGGGCGAAAGACCGATGATGTCGTTGTCGCGGGCGGTGAAGCTCGGGCTCACGAAAAGCGCGCGCTCACCGGTCTCCGGATGCACTCGCACCACCGGGTGTATCGCCACCAGGGGGTTCGACTGGATCCGCCGTCCGTACTCGCCACCCTCGAAGATCGGCAGGCTGAAGCTGTGCCGGGCCCGCAGGCTGTCGGCCAGCACCCGCAGCGGCTCCGGAAGCGACTGGTAGGCCGCGACCAGGTTCGTCCACGCCGTGTCTCCGCCGTAGGGCGGCACGATGTCGGCACGCAGGATCGAGCCGGCCGGCGGGTTGACCAGCGCGGTGACGTCGGTGTGCCACCCGTTGTCGTAGGTGGCCTTCCGCCGGTCGCCGAAGAGCTTCGCGTACCGCCGACTGTCGATCGGAAGGATCTCCGGGTGATCCGCGGGCGGCTCGGTCTCGTGCGGGTGCGCCGCGGTGAGCCGGCCGAACCGCCGGCCGAAGGCCACCTGCTGCGCGTGGTCCAGGTGCTGGTCGCGGAAGAAGACCACCTTCCAGGTCAGCAGGGCGGAACGGATCTCGGCGATGGTCGCGTCATCGAGATCCTCCCGCAGATCGACCCCGTGGATCTCCGCTCCGGTGTACCCCGACAACGGCCTGACATCGATACCGATGCTCTGGACGGCTCCAGCCATCTGCACATTCACCCTCTCGGCGAGCGGAAGCTAACACGGAATTCCAGTGGAACGCACACAGAAAAGGCGCGTCACATCACCCGGCCAGATCCCCGGAAAGAAACCCAGAAATTATCGGCCGGCACCCTGGAGCGGGCCTGACAACCCCTTCCGGGGCGAACCATCCCGCCTATTCATCATCAGATGACCAGACAACCCTGGTCAATGTTTTCTGATCGAATGGAATTATTTCAGCGCCGCTTCCGGGAAACGACCGGGTACAGCCCCACCAGACACCCCGGCCGCCCCGGCCGCCCCGGCCGCGAGAACTGGATTACGCGAGAATGCGTCCAGCGTCCGCGGGCTTCGGTGCACGGAGTTGAGCACGGCCGCCGTCGCCGCGACCGCGAGCACGTCCGCCCCGAAGCTGCTGGGCCGCACGACCGGCTCCGGATCCCGGCACGAACGGGAATGCGCGGCGATCTCCTCGAACAGGTCCGGCAGCAGCGCGGGCTGGAAAAGCACTCCCAGCTCGGTCAGCACCAGCAGCTCCGGGTCGAGCATGTCCAGCAGAGTCGCGACCACCTTGGCGATGTCACCGAGCCGGCGGCGTACCAGCTCGACCGCCGCCGGTTCGCCCGCCGCGACCGCCTGTTGGAGCAGCATCGGGTCCGGCCGCGGCAGGATCCCGCGCTCGACCGCCCTCGCCAGCAGCGCACGGTCGGAAAGCGACGCCTGCGCGCAGCCACGCTCCCCGCATGGGCAGGGCTGTCGCGCACCGGGAACCGGCAGGTGCGCCACTCCCCCGGCGGCCGAGCGCAGGCCACGGTGGACCACGCCCTCGGTCGCGATCGCGGCGTCCACCACGTTGCCCACGAACAGGTGGACGAGGCTGGACCGGGCACGAGGCTCACCGAAGAGGATCTCGGCCTCGGCCAGTGCGTGCGCGTGGCTGTCGACCCGGACCGGCAGACCGGTTCGGGCCGCCAGCAGCGGCCCCAGCTGGAGGTTGCGCCAGCCCAGCGGCTCATGCTCGACGACGGTGCCGGTCCGGCCATCGACGTGCCCTCCGGTCACCACACCGAGACCCAGCACCCGGCGGCGGCCGGCATGCCGCTGAAGGAACCGCGGCAGACCACGCGCGATGAGGTTGATCAGCTCGGCGGCGTCACCGCTGTGCGGTAGCTCCTCCCTGGCCACGGTCCGGCCTCGCAGGTCCACCAGGCCGAAGGTGAGGATGGGGACGGCGATGTGAACACCGCAGGCGAGATGCGTGTCGGTGTCGACGTCGATCGGCACGCTCGGCCGGCCCGCACGTGGCCCGCAGGCCGCGGCGGGCAGCTCCCGCAGCACACCCAGCGAGATCAGGTCCGCCGTCTGCCGGGACACCGCCGCGGGGCTGAGCCCGGTCGCCGCGCCGATGAAGCTCCGGGCAACCGGGCCGTGGTCGAGCACCGCACGCAGGACGGCCGCGGCCGAGCCCGACCCCCGCGGCCGGTCGCGTGACCGTTGGCCGTCGCGGCCGGCGTCCGGGATGTCGGGCCTGGCAACGGGCGGATTCGTGGCGGGTGAGCTCGTGCGCGGACCGGGCACGGGAACCTCCTACGCGCGTGTCGTCCACTGCAGAGACGGTCGCCCGCCCAGACGGGTGACGGGTGACGGGTGACGAGCGGTTCGCGGGCGCGAAGCGTCGCCGTCAGCGCGTGGTCTGACAGAGCGCGCTGGCGACGCGCCGGAGATCGATATGAGCACGACAGACGAGATGCGAGTGCTCACCCATGAGAGGAGAAGCTAGGCCACCGACCTCATATTGTCAACAAGTTCGGTGTAGATATGGGCAAATCTCCGGGGTGTGCGGTCAGCCCCGCGCCGGTGCCAGCGGCGCCGCGCCCAGGCCCGCGACCGGCCCGTCCGCGGGGAGAGCGCCGGCCCGCCGGCGGTAGGACGACGGCTTCTCCCCACAGTGCTGGGCGAAGGCCCGCGCGAACGCGCTCGGGTTCTCGAAGCCCACAGCCGTGGACACCTCGAGCACCGACAGGTCCGGGTTCGCCAGCAGCGCCATCGAACGCAACAGCCTCGCCTGCAGGACGTAGTGCCGCCACGACATGCCGAGCGTGGCCTGGAACTGCCGGCGCAACGTCCGCTCCGACACGCCGACCGCACGGCTGACCGCGCCGACGGAGGCGGAGTCGAGATGCGTCTGGGTGTAGGCGATCGCCGCCGCGACGACGGGGTCGGACGTCGTGGGCAGGCTCAGCGGAGCCTCATGGTCCAGCGCCTCCGCGACGAGATGACCGAGGGTCCGGAAGAAACCCTGTGCCACCGGGTCGTCGCCGGCACGGGCGATCGGCCAGCGCAACGCATAGATCATCATCTCGCGGATGAGGGTCGGCACGGCGATGATGCGCGCACGGTCACCCGGCCGCGGAACCAGCCCGGGATCGAACAGGACGGAGATCGTCCGGGCGGTCGGGTTGAGCGTCGCCTGATGTTCCAGGCCCGCGGGAATCCAGGCGGCCTGCTGCGGCGGGAGCAGATAGTGTGCGCTCTCCGTCTCCACCTCGACGACGCCGGCGACGGCGTACTCGATCTGGTGCAGGCTGTGCGAATGCCAGCCGGTTACCAGGGCGGTGCCGTCGTGCAGGTAGCTGCCGGCCAGCGCGTGGCCCCCTCGGCGCATGTCGATGACGCCGATCCTGGCCGGTTCAGCAGCTCTGTCAGCCGAATAGACGGTAGCGGCCACCCGGGTAAGAATAGGCGACCCGGGCCGGTGGTGAAGGCCGAATTCCCGGCCACGCGGGTCTGCCGGGCCCGCCGGGCCGGCGCCCCGGGCCGGCCGAAGTCCGTCGGCCACCCACGGCACCGATCAACACCGGCCTTTCCGTCGTCGACTCGGGCCGGCGGCATCCCTGATCATGTAGCGAGAGCCGGAAGAGGCTCACTATGCTGGGCGGATGCCTGGCCTGCCAGCATCCAGAAATCAAGCGATCAGGCATCGCGTTCGATGCGTCCGGCGGATCGGAGCGCGCCCGGCACCATCGGCGGACGCGTGCGGATCGCCGGCATGAGTTCAGGACAACGCCGCCAGGGGAGCGAGGAGTCCGGGACCCGTACAGCCCTGCTCGACGCGACTGCCCAGATCATGCTGGATGAGGGGTACGCCGCCGTCAGCTCCCGGCGGGTCGCGGCCCAGGCCGGGATCAAGCCCGCCCTCGTGCATTACTACTTCCGGTCGATGGACGATCTCTTTCTGGCCGTGTTCCGGCGCGGTGCGGAGGCGAACCTGGCTCGGCAGCAGGCGGCCCTGCGCGAGCCGCGCCACCTGTGGGCCCTGTGGGAGATCGACATCGATCCGCGTGGGACCGCGCTGCTCACCGAGTTCATGGCACTCGCCAACCATCGCAAGGCCATCCGCGCGGAGATCGCGGCCTACGCGGAGCGGTTCCGCGAGACGGAACGCGCCGCGCTGGCAGCGGCCCTCGAGGCGCGGGGCGGTGCTCCGGCCGAGATCGACCCGCTGGTGGCGACCCTCTTCATGACCGGCATATCGCGCATCCTGGTCATGGAACGTGCACTGGGAATCACCATGGGCCACCAGGAGACCCTGGAACTGGTGAACCTGTGGCTGGAGGCGCTGGATCCGGCCGAGGAGCACTGACCGGGCCGTTCCCGCCGTCCCGGCGCTCCTGACGGTCCCGGCGCTCCTGACGGAAGCGGAGCACGGTGGTCAGGGCCAGTGCCACGGCTGCGCCGAGGAACGGGAAGGACGGCGGGACGTAGCGGTAGTCGAAGCCCGCGGTGGCCGGCGGCAGCAGCAGCGCGAGCAGCGCGACCCCGGCCAGCAGCAGCAGTGGTGCGCGCCTGGTCCGATCGCGGACCGACAGGACCAGGCCGGCGAACGCGGCCAGCAGCGCGATGCCGATCGCCGGCGCGGGCACCCGGACGTCACGCTGATACGAGACCAGCCAGCGGGCGGCCGGGGAATGCACCGTGGTGGCGAATTCGCCGCGCTCGTAGGCGCGCATGTCGACTGCCTCCCGGTCCTTGCCCTGCAGGGGAATCGTCGCGGAGGCGAAGAGGTACCGCTGGGCCACCATCCGGCTCGGATAGTCCGCCAGACGTGATTCGAAGGTGCGCCTGAAGTCGTGGGCGACGGTGCGAAGGTAGTCCAACGGCTGCCGGGTGATCGCCGCGGTGGCGAACTGGCGCGCCAGTTCCTCCTTCTCCGGGCTGAAGGTCTCGCCGGGGACGTCGAACAGCGGTGTGTCGCCGTGCCAGATGTAGTTCGACGGCTGCTGCCGCTCGCCCACCGGCTCGGCCGGGCAGAGAACCCGTAGCTTCTGCGGCGGGTCGATCACGGCGCAGTCGGCGAACGTCGCCGTCCGGGAGTAGAGGAAGATCCCGGTGCTGCCCGAGATCGCGAATGTTCCGTGCTCGGCCTTGTACCAGCCGCTGTAGGCGGCCAGCGGCAGTGTCAGGGCCACCGCGAAGACGCCGACGGACCGCCAGCCGGGCCATCTGGCCACCAGCCACAGCGCCGCGACCAGCGCCAGGGGCAGGCCGACGGACCTGGTCACCGAGGCGGCGCTCAGCGCGAGGCCGGCGCCGAGCGCTCCCAGCACACCCACCCGGCGGTTCCAGAGCAGGCACATGACAGCGCCGAACAACAGCGCGGTGAAAAGCGTCTCGGACAGCACCATGTGTTCCAGCGCGATCTGGTAGGCATCGAACAGCTGCGGCACGGCACCGCCCGCGGCGAGCCAGGCCGGGCTGCGCAGCCGCAGCAGCAGCAGGTAGATTCCGACCCCGACGGCAAGCCCGATCAGATGCTGCGCCAGCACCACCAGCTCAAAGCTGTGAAACGGGAGGAAAGCCCGCAGGAACATGCTGTAACCGGCTGGCCGGACGACATAGGGCTCGGGGCGCAGGGCCACGCCGACATAGTCGTAGCTGTCGTTGAACCAAAGCGCCGGTCGATATCCGAAAACCGCGGCCAACCGCACGGCGAGAGCACCGAGAAAGAGCGCTGCAAACAGGCAGTGCCACCAGCCGCCGGTGCGGCCCCAGACACCCTTTGACGCGCCCCCGCGGCGCACCGCGCGGTGCTTTGGACGATGGGTGGAGGCGTGCCCGGGCACGGTCCGGAGCGTAGCGTTCCCGGCCAAAGACAGCAAATCCGGGCGAGACTGCCACCAACCGACACCGACTACCGTCAGCTACCCGGCCCAGCACGCTCCGTTTTGCACCATTCCACACCGTTGTGCACCGTTGCGCACCCGAGGTATCGGCTCCGCACCGAGGCACCGGCCCGGAGCGGGCGCGCCGGACACCCGACGACCGCCCCCCAGGCATGAATCGTGGTGCGCGACCAGACCACGCCAGGCATCGGACAGATGACGGATCAGCTGGCGAGGATTGGGCCCCGGATCGGGCGAACCAACGGCGCGTGAACATTTTCGGACCGCGCCACCCCTTTCCCGGGCGGCCAATAAAAACCCTCCCATGACCCAACTCAACCGACGCACCGTCATCCTCGGCGGGATGGCGGGAGTGGGAACTGCGCTGGCGGGTGTCTCGATCGCCCGGGCCGCGTCCTACCCCTTCACTCTCGGTGTCGCCTCCGGCGAGCCCACCGCGGACGGATTCGTTCTGTGGACCCGTCTCGCGCCCAGTCCTCTCAACGCGGACGGACTCGGCGGAATGTCGAGCGCCAATGTCACCGTGGAGTGGCAGGTGGCGACCGACCAGTACTTCACCACGCTCGCCGCCAGCGGATCGACGACCGCCGTCCAGGCCTGGGCGCACAGCGTCCACGTCGAGGTCAGCGGTCTGCAGCCGAACAGCGAGTACTGGTACCGGTTCCGCGCGTCGGGCCAGATCTCCCCGGTGGGCCGCGCCCGCACCGCGCCGGCCGTCGGCACCAGCCCCACGCTGAAGATGCTGTTCGCCTCCTGCTCGCACTACGAGGCCGGCTACTTCACCGCCTACCGCCGGATGGCCGAGGAGACCCCGGACCTGATCCTGCACCTCGGCGACTACATCTACGAGGGTGGCGCCGGCAGCTCCGGCGTGCGCACGCACCAGCCGAGCGCGGAGATCACCTCGCTGGCGAACTACCGGGTGCGGCACGCCCTCTACAAGACCGACGTCGACCTGCAGGCCGCGCACGCCGTCGCACCCTGGATCCCGGTGTGGGACGACCATGAGGTCGAGAACAACTACGCGAACCTCGTCCGGGAGAACTCCACCCCCGCCGGGGACTTCACGGCCCGGCGGGCCGCCGCGTACAAGGCGTACTACGAGCACATGCCGCTGCGCTCGGCGCAGATCCCCGTCAGCCAGAACATGCAGCTCTACCGGCGGCTGCGCTGGGGCAGCCTGGCCACCTTCCACATGCTCGACACCCGGCAGTACCGCGACGACCAGGCCTGCGGCGACGGCACGCAGGTCTGCGCGGACGCCGATCTCGCGAGCCGCACGCTGACCGGGGCCACGCAGGAGACGTGGCTGCTCAACGGCCTCGGCCAGCACCTAGGCACCTGGGACATCATCGGCCAGCAGGTCTTCTTCGCGCAGCGGCTGAGCTCCGCCGCCGGCGCGAAGAGCATGGACGCCTGGGACGGCTACACCGCCAACCGCGGCCGCATCCAGGCCGGCTGGCAGGCCACCGGCAACGACAGCGTCGTCGTGCTCACCGGGGACGTCCACCAGCACTGGGCCGCGAACATCATGGACAACTACACGACGCAGAACCAGGTGATCGGCACCGAGCTGGTGACCACCTCGATCACCTCCGGCGGTGACGGCACCGGCGCCGGCACCGGCCTGTCCACCCTGAACCCGCACGTGAAGTTCAACTGGAACCGCCGCGGCTACGTACGCACCGTCACCACCCCCGCCCAGATGACGGTGGACTTCCGCGTGCTCAACCAGGTCACCGTGCGCGGCCTGGCGGTCAGCACGGCGCAGAGCTACGTGATCCAGGCCGGGAACCCCGGCCTCCAGACGGTCTGAAGGGGGCAGCGATGCACAGGCGCAACACGCGCAACAGGCGCATCACCCGGGTCGCGGTCATCGGCACCGCGGCGACGGCCGCCCTCGCCGGCATGCTCGCCGGCCCGCTCACCGGCACCGCGCTCGCGGACGGGACCACGACGGCCGACGTCACCTGGACGGTCGCCAACACCGACGCCACCGGCGACCAGGACACCTCGGAGGTGTCCGCGACCCGCAACGGCTACACGGCCGTCGTCTGGGAGGACGACCGCGACACGACCGCCCCCGAGGACACCCTGCACACCGAGGTCTACCTCCGTCTTTACAAGGACGGGACGTCCCTGTACGAGAAGCAGCTGTCGACGGGTGGCAGCGGGAACTGGCGGCACGTCCAGCCCGACGTCGCCCTGCACGACGACGGCACCGCGGTGGTCATCTGGGCGGAGGACCCGGACGGCAACGGCTACTACAACATCACGGTCCGCGCGGTGAACACCGCCGGCACGGTGACCGGATCCGCGCAGGCGAACGCCGACTCCACCGGGCAGCAGCTCAACGCGCACGTCGCCGCGGACCCGGACACCGCCGGCTTCGCGGTCGCCTTCGAGGACGTCCAGACCGGCACGGAACCGACGGTGCGCCTGTCCGGGTACGCGTCGATCTCGTCCAAGACCTACGAGGTCCAGGTGAACACGGCCGGCGGCACCCACCACCGGCCGGACGTCGCCCAGGACGCCGTCGGCAACGCGATCGTGGTCTGGGACGAGGACGGCGACGGCAACGGCTCGTACAACGTCGGGCGCAAGGTGTACACGCCGTCGGGCGGGGTGAAGGTCGCCCAGACCATCGCCAACGTGGCGACCGCCGGGGACCAGGACCGCCCGTCGGTGGCGGCGAACTTCAACGGTGACTACGTCGTCGCCTGGGAGACCACGCAGAACGGCACCGCGCAGGTCGGTGCCCGGTCGTTCAGCGCGGCGAACGTGGCGGGCCCGGAGGTCATCCTGCCCGGCGCGGACCCGCAGGCCGGCATCGACGACCAGCGGCGCGCCGTGGTCGCCTGGGCCCAGGGCGCCGACGTCTACGCCCAGGGCCTCAACGTGGACGGCACCAGCACCGGCCGGCTCCCGCAGCTGCGGGTGCACACCACCATCGCCGGCAAGCAGGACGAGCCGGCGCTGGGCGTCAACGCGTGGGGCCAGATCGTGATCGCCTACACCGACGACCACGACGGCAACACCTTCGACCAGGTGTACCTGGGCACCGGGCTGGTCAACAGCACCTGGTAGCGGCTGGCCGGGGCGATCAGCTCAGCCAGGCACGGTTCGGCTCCGGTGGGTCGTCGCGTACGGCCCACCGGAGCCCGCACCGCCGCTCGGCGCACCGCCGCTCGACCCGCGTCACCGCTCGACCCGCATCACCGCACGACCCGCATCACCGCACGGTGGCGAAGGCCCGCCGGCAGTAGCCGATCAACTCGCCGGCCGCGGGATTTCGCTCCGCACGCCAGACCAGCGCGAGCACCGCCGGGACCGTCATATCCGTGATCGTCACGGCGGTGAGCCGGGCGCGGTGCCCCGCGATCATCGATTCGGCCATGACCGCCACCGCGAGACCCCGGATGGCCAGCGCGGCCAGTGCGTCCGGCGCGCTGGCCTCCAGGGCGATCGTCGGCCGGATCTCCTGGGCCGCACAGTGCTGGTCGATCATCGTTCGCAGGCCGGTACCGGCGGGCAGGCACACCAGCGGGTGTTCGCACACCTCGCGCAGCAGGACACCGCCGCCCCGGAGGGCCAGCGGGTGCCCGGCGGGGACCGCCGCGACGAGACGGTCCCGCACGACCACGCAGGCGTCGAGCCCGTCCGGCGCCGGCGCGGCGCCGGCCAGGCCCACCAGCGCCGCGTCCAGCGCCCCGGCGCGCGTCTGCTCGATCAGATGGTCGGAACGGTCCTCCCGCACGGTCAGCTCGATCCCCGGACGCGCCTGATGGAAGGCGGCCAGCGCGTCGAAGAGCGGCTCCAGGGTGCAGCCGGAGATCATGCCGAGGGCCAGCCGGCCGCGGACCAGGCCGGTCACCTCACCGACCGTGTGGCCCACCGCGCTGGCCGCGGCCAGGGTGGCGCGAGCATGCTCCAGCGCGGCCCGGCCGGCCGCGGTGAGAGCGGTCACCCGCCCTGACCGGTCGAAGAGGTCAGCGCCGAGCTCCCGCTCGAGCTGCCGGATCTGCGCACTCACCCCCGACTGGCTGATCCGCACCCGCTCGGCCGCGCGGGTGAAGCTCCGTTCCTCGGCGACCGCGACGAAGTACTCCAGCTGCCGCAACTCCATAACCAAGGATTCTAGATCCTAGAAGAATCATCCGTTGGACTTCTGATTCCCAGCACGAGAACGTTACGGCCAGGGGCTCCGATCCCCGACTCGCCGACGAGGAACGCAGGTACCGCCATGCGCAAGTGGTTGCCGCTGCTGACAGTCTGTCTCGGAACGTTCATGCTGCTGATCGACGTCACGATCGTGAACGTCGCCCTGCCCGACCTCGTGACCGACCTCGGTGCCTCGCTCAGCGCGCTGCAGTGGGTCATCGACGCCTACGCGCTGTCCCTGGCGGCGCTGCTGCTCGGGGTCGGCTCGATCGCCGACATCGTCGGGCATCGCCGGATGTACATCGCGGGGCTGGGGCTGTTCGCCGTCTCCTCCCTGCTCTGTGGCCTCGCGCCCGGGCCCGGCACCCTGGTCGCCGCGCGCGCGGTCCAGGGTGTCGGTGCGGCGGCGATGTTCGCCACGACCTTCGCCCTGCTGAACAGCTCCTACACCGGGCGTGACCGCGGCACCGCCTACGGGGTCTGGGGGGCGGTGTCCGGCGCGTCCAGCGCGGTCGGGCCGATCCTCGGCGGGCTGCTCACCGAGGGCGTCTCCTGGCGCTGGATCTTCTTCGTGAACCTGCCGGTCAGCGTGATCGCGATCGGCCTCTGTCTGACGGCGCTGAGTGACACCCACCCGCCGCGGCGGGTCCGCGTCGATCTCGGTGGCATCGCGACGTTCACCGGCGCGGCCGGTGCCCTGACCTACGCGCTCATCCGGGCGAACGAGGACGGCTGGTCCGACGCCGTGGTCTGGTCACTGCTCGCCGCATCCGCCGTGCTGCTCGCCGGATTCGTCGCCGTCGAGGCCCGGGTACGCGAGCCGCTCTTCGACCTGGCGCTGCTGCGCGACCGGCGGTTCGTCGCGGTACTGCTCACCGGCCTGCTGCTGACCTTCGCCGCCTTCGCGGCCTTCACCTACTCCTCCATCTGGCTGCAGTCCGTGCTGGGCATGGGCCCGCTCGGCGCCGGGCTCACCGGGATTCCGCTCTCGGTCGCCGCGTTCGCCGTGTCCGCCGGCCTCGGCCGCATCCTGCACGAACGGCGACCCGACCGGGTGATCTCCCTGGGTCTGCTGCTCATCGGCCTCGGCGCGCTGCTCGTCGCCGCGCTCGTCCACGGATCGGCACGTTGGCCGGCGCTGCTGCCCGGCTTCGCCGTCATCGGCCTCGGCGTCGGCCTGGTCATCCCGATTCTCGGCTCGGTGTCGATGTCCTTCGTTCCGCCGCAGCGTGGCGGCATGGCCGCCGGCGCGGTCAACACCGCCCGCCAGCTCGGGTACGCCATCGGGATCGCGGTGCTCGGCAACGTCTTCGCCGCACGCGCCCACGCCATCCTGGCCGAGCGGGACGTCCCGGCCGCGGCGCAGGTCGCGCACACCGTCGCCGGTGGGGGAAGCCGCCAGCTTCTGGGCGCGAGCGAGCCCACCGCGCGGCAGGCGCTGGACGGGGCCCTGCACGCGGCCTCCGTCGGCGCGCTCCAGATGACCTTCGTCGTCGCGGGCACCGTCGGCGTCGTCGCCAGCCTCGCCGTCGCCTACCTGATGCGTCCGCACGGCGGCGGTGGCGGCGGTGGCGGCGCGGGGTCCGTCCCGGCTCAGGACCACGCAGCCGCGATCGGGCCCGCGGCGACGCCGGCCACGTCCTGACTTGCCCCGTTAGCTGCGCTTACACTCTTGTCTCGCCAATGGGGGTAGACGGCGGGGGGTGTCGGCCATGCGCCGGCTCGGTTCGCATTACGTTCTGAGCGAGCGGCTCGGCCGCGGCGCTACGGGTGAGGTCTGGCGCGGCGAGCGGGAGGCGGACGGCACGCCGGTCGCCGTCAAGATCCTGCGCGCCGAGCTGGCGGACGACGACGAGGTCGTCGACCGGTTCCTGCGGGAACGCAGGGTCCTGCTCGCCTTCGACCATCCGCATCTGGTCAAGGTCCGCGATCTCGTCGCCGAGGGCGGGACGCTGGCGATCGTCATGGACCTGGTCGACGGGGTCGACCTGCGTGGGCACCTTCGCCGCCACGGTCCGCTGGAGCCGGCAGAAGCGGTGCGGCTGACCGCCGAGGTGCTCGACGCGCTGGGCGCCGTGCACCGCCAGGGGGTGGTGCACCGCGACGTCAAACCGGAGAACATCCTGGTCGACACCACCGACCCGGGCCGCCCGCGGGCCATGCTGACCGACTTCGGGATCGCCCGGCTCGCCCACGGGCCGGCGATGACCCGGCTCACCGGGCTGATCGGCACCCCCCGTTACATGGCACCGGAGCTCTCGGACGGCACCCGCGCCACCCCCTCAGCGGATCTCTACAGCCTCGGGGTCGTCCTGTACGAGCTGCTCAGCGGCCGGCCCCCGTTCGACGCGGAACACCCGATCGCGATGCTGCGCGCGCACCTGGAGCAGACGCCCGCGCCCCTCGACGAGCTGCCGGGCACGCTCTGGCCCACCCTCGCCCGCCTGCTCGCCAAGACGCCGGCCGACCGGCCGGGCACCGCCGGCCAGGCCCGGCTGGAACTCACGACCGCGCTGCCGGGGGCACCGACCACCACCACTGATCCGAACAGTTCGGATGAACCGGTCAGACCAGACAGCCTGAACGATCCGGACGCGACGATGATCTCCACTGGCGGATCGGGCCCAGCCGGGAAGACGGCAGCCGACGCAGCCAGGGCAACCGACGCAGGCAGGGCAACCGAAGCAGCCGGGGCAACCGAGCCGCCCATCTCGGACGAAACGATCATCTCGCCGCGGCTGACCACCCCCCTGCCCGCCACGTCCCCACCCACCACCGCCCAGCCCGCCACGGCCCTGCCCGCCACCGCCGATCCCACGCTCAACACTCTTCTCTCCCCAGTGATCGGCAGCGGCTCCCCGGCGCCGACCGACAGGCCGGCGGACGGCGGCGCGGCCCCGATCGGCGCGGACGCGGAGTCGAAGGACGCCTCCCCCGCCCCGGTTCCAGTCGCAACCTCGGGCCGTACCCGTCCCGGATGGCCGGTATGGGTCGGGGTCGCCGCCGCGGCGGCGGTGCTCATTTCGGCCGGGTCATGGGCCCTGGCCGCGGCCGGTGGCGGGGGCGGCGACCAGGGCAGCAGCACCGCCGCCGTGGTGAACCCCCTGGCGTCGGCAGGGCCCGGCAAGCCAGCGACAGCGACCGGTACAGCGGCGACGACGACAGCCACGTCGGCGGCAGCGAACGGTTCGGGGACCGCCTCGCCATCCGGGGCGCCGTCTCCGTCCGCGACGACGGACGTCGCGACCGCCGGTCCGGGTCCGACCAGGGAAGCGGTCCCCCAGCCTGCTCACCAGACCCAGCCGAACCAGGCCAACCAGCCCACCGCGCAGCCGCCGGCCCAGCCCACCGACGACGGGCGCGGCACCGTCCCGGGGGTGGTCGGCCAGACGCTCGACGGCGCCGCGGCCACCCTGAAACAGGCCGGCTTCAACAACCTTCCATACCTGTACAACTGCTACGGAGGCTCCGCCGGGCGGGTGGTGAGCCAGAATCCGTCCGGCGGCACGCGCCTGGACCGCTCCGCGCCGGTGCGCCTGCAGGTCGAGGCGAACAACTGCGCGAAGGTGCCCGACGTCCGAGGGCTGTCCCTCAGCGCGGCCGCCGCCGCGATCAAGCAACGAGGCTTCAACAACATCCCTTACATATACGAATGCCTCGGCTCGACAGCCCTGCTGACGGTCATCACCCAGTCCCCGGCCCCCGGGACCGACCTGGTCATCTCCCAGCCCGTCGAGCTCCACCTGCAGGCCAACAACTGCTGATCCCGGCCCTTTGCCTGACCGAGCCGGTCGTCGCCGACCCGTCAGTCCGCCTGGCAGCTGAGTGACCGCAACGGCTGCGCCGCCGTTGCCGCTTCCGAGAAAGAAGTGAGGATTCTGGCTGCCACAGCAACCGAAATCCTCACTTCTTGCGGATCGTAAAGCGACCCGCGCGTCCCATTTGTCGCTATTGACGGGAATTGCTGGCGCTTTCCGGCGCAGGATTCCAATCGGGGCCGGTCGATCCAGCCGACCGGGCCGGCGTTGGCGAGCCAGTCGAGCCGTCAGCCGGCGTGGCAGCAGACCTCGAGCTCCATGCCGTCCGGGTCGCGGAAGAACAGTGACCACTCGGCGCCGAGGCGCTGGATCTCCCCGATGTCGGCGCCCAGCTCGCGCAGCCGGTCACGGGTCGCCTCCAGGGTGGCCAGGGAGTCCACCGCCAGGCCGAAATGGTCGATGGGCCCCCGCCCGCCGATGCGGCGCCGCTCTCCGATGATCTCCTCGGCCGGCACCTCGAAGACGTTGAGCGCGGCACCCCCGCCGAGGTCGAGAATCGCCATCCGAGGGTGGCCTTCTCGCGCCGCCATCTCGAAGGTCACCACGGCTTCGAACGCGTCGGAATAGAACTTCACAATATTGTCAAGATCGGCTGTAAGCGTGGCGACGTGGTTGAATCCCGCGGTGGTTGGCACTGCGTCCTCGATTCACTCGGAACACCGGCTTCACCACAGTCTGACATCGACCCGTCAGGTGTTGGTGCGGGCCACCAGACCGGCCAGCGCAGACCGGTCGATCTTGTGAAGCGGGGTGAGGGGCAGCGCGTCGACCAGGACCAGATCCTCGGGCAGCTTGTAGGTGGCCAGCTGGCCACGCAGGTGGGCGGTGAGATCGGCGAGCGTCGGCGGCCGGTCCGGGTCGCGCGCCACGACCACCGCCACCCCACGCTCACCGAGGATCTCGTCGGCCCGCGGCTGCACCGCGCACTCGGCGACCAGTGGATGGGTGCTCAGCAGCGCCTCCACCTCAGCCGGGATCACGTTGTAGCCGCCGCGGATGTACATCTCCTTCTTCCGGCCACGCAACCGGACCAGGCCCCGCCCGTCGACGAGGGCCAGATCCCCGCTGCAGACCCAGCCGTCGACCAGCGCCTCGGCGGTGGCCTGCGGGTTACGCCAATAGCCGGCCATCGCGCTCGGGGTGCGCAGCCAGAGCTCACCGACCTCACCCGTCGGCAGCGGCCGGCCGTCGTCGTCCCGGATCTCGGCCCTGATCCCCGGTCGTGGGCGGCCGACCGAGTGCATCGCCTCGTCGTCGTCGGCGTCCGGGGCGGTGCCCAGGCCGCAGCCACCGGTCTCGGTGGACGAGTACCGCACGCAGTAGGGCGCCCCGAACCGGCGCCGGGCCTCGGCGACGAGCGCCGGCGGCGAGGCAGCGGCCCCCGCGACCAGCATCTGGACCGCCGACAGGTCGAAACCGTCGAAGTCCGGATGGCGCAGCATGAGCGCCAGCTGCGGCGCGACGGCGTTGACCACCGGCACCCGCTGCGCCGCCAGCAGGGCCAGGGTCCGCCCAGCATCCCAGCGGTCCTGGAGATGGATGCGCAGGCCCCGGCGCAGATACCAGGGCAGCTTCGTCATGAAGCCGACGTGGGCGAACTGCGTGGAGCTGAGCATCGGCTCGCCGGGCGTCCCCGCCCACTCCCGGCCCGTGTCGATCAGGGCCACCGCGTCCAGCTGGGCTTCGGTGAACACCGCGGCCTTGGGCGTTCCGGTGGTGCCGGACGTGAACACGATCGCGACCGGGCGGGCCGGGTCAGCCGGCGGCGTGGCCGGAACCGGCGTACGCGCGCCGCTCCCGCGCGCCCAGCGCAGCAGTTCGTCCACCTCACCGGACTCGCTCAGCACGAGCTTCGGATCGACGGACTCGGTCAGCCGCTCCTGCTCGGGCGGTGCGAGGGCCGGGTTGACCCCGGCGGTGACGGCGCCCAGCTTCGCCGCGGCCAGGTAGGCGAGCACGTACTGGCCGCGTGACGGCAGCCGGAGCACGATCCGGTCACCGGGGCCGAGCCCGCGGGCAGCGAGGCCGGCGGCGACGCTGTCGGAGCGCTGGTCGAGGTCGGCGAAGCTGAGCCGGGCTCCGTCCGGCTCGACGAGGGCGGTGGCCGCGCCGAACCTCCGGCCGGCCTCCCGGACGGTGTCGGGCAGCCGCACCGGTGATGACGACGGCGCGGGCAGCACGGGCACCGCAGCCGCAGCCGGACCGGCCGGAACGGCTTGCCCGGACGGCACCGGGCTGTTCGCCGCGGCCGGAGTGGGGGGACCGTTCACGGGTGACGCGGGATGTCCGTCCACGGGTGAATCGTCTCCTCACAGGTGTCGCCGACGCCATCAACCGCGGTGACCCGCTGAAAGCGCCCGCCGGTGACCTATGACATCCCGGCCGGCGCGACGTCGGTCATGCTGGTTCGTCGTCCGGTCTACGAGATCGCCAGGTCGCCCGGTCGTCCAGCCATCCGGCGAGCGAGGAGGCCCGGTCGATGCCGATGGACGCGCATCTGGTCATCGGGCTCGGCTGCCTGGTCGCGGTGGCAGCCGGGTGCCTGCTGTGGGCCCGGGTCGACCGGGCTCCGGCGGTGGCGACCGCGGTGGTGCGGGCCGTCATCCAGCTCACTCTGGTCAGCCTCGCGCTACGTGGCGTGTTCGCGGCCCCACCGGCCGCCGTGGCGGCGCTGGCCGTGATGCTGACCGCCGCCGTGATCACCGCCGCGCGCAGGCTGACGGCCTTCCACCGTCCGCTGCCGGCCGTGGCCGGCTCGTGCGTGGCCGGCGCCGCGGTGACCCTGGGCATCGTGTTCGCCGTGCCGGTTCTCGACCCGTCGACCCGGCACCTGATCGCCCTGTCCGGCAGCGTCTTCGGCGGCACCATGACGGCCTGCACCCTGGTCGGCCGCCGACTGGCCGACGGGCTCGTCCGCCGCCGCGACGAGGTCGAAGGATGGCTCGCCCTCGGCGCCACCCCGCGGCAGGCCTGCGCGCAGATCGCCCGGCAGGCCGTCGGCGAGGCGCTGGTGCCCGCTCTGGACCAGACCCGCACCACCGGACTGGTGACCCTGCCCGGCGCGTTCGTCGGAGCACTGCTGGGCGGCGCGAGCCCGGCCGACGCGGCCCGCTTCCAGATCGTCATCCTGACCGGCCTGCTCACCGCTGAGACGGTCGCCGCCGTGACCCTCGCCCACCTGCTCGGAGCGCCCCGGGTACTTCCCTCCACCGGCGACAAGCGGCCCGGCCACCACAGTGATCCGTAACACTCGCGGACCGGCGAGGTGCCAATGGCCCACCTCCGCCGCGGTCCCCCACAGCATCCGCAGCGAGGTCTGTTCGGATCATTGATCCACCACACCACCGCCAGGCGCCGCACCGACCCGGTCAGCGCCCATCGCGTCCATGACCACACCGCGTTCGGTTGCGGTGTCGCCCTGATGTGTGGCCGGTGAACAGGGGCACGGTGGTTTCGGGGTCCAGGATCTCCTCGGTCACGACCGGCCTGGGCCGCATCGGATGATCCTTCTGACGGCGGTGAACGAGGTGTGTGGCCGCCGGCAGCACCGCCGTGCGGAGCACAAGCGCGTCGACGGCCAGGCCGGCGGCCATCCCGAACCCGATCATCTTGAGGGTCCGAGGTGGTTGGGCGGCGATAGCGGCGAACGTGAATATCATGATCGTGTTCATGGTGAGGATGACGTGGCCGAGGGCTGCGTGCCCACGTCGGATGTGGTCACTGCCGTGGTCACGGTCGATTCCGGACAGGTCGCGTAGCGCACCGCGGCGTCGCGAGAGGTCACGGCTTCCGCGGAGACTGCCGGGATCGGCTTGACCGGCCTCGCGAAGTCGGCCGAGCAGGGCGAGGTTCATTCCGAGGGACAGCCCGAAGACCGAGACCATGACCGGCACGAGCACGAAGGGCTCGACCGGGCTGGTGGTGACCCCGAGCATGTCGGCGAACCGCTGATCCTGGAAGAGAACCCGCAGCATGCCCGCGGCGGCCAGGACCGACAGCGTGCTGGAGGCGCCGAGAACCACGGCCAGCACGATCGAACGTGCCAGCAGAAACGTCGCCAGGGCACTGGTGGCCAGCACGATCGCCAGAAATGTCGGAAGGCTGGCACGGAAGGTGGCGGCGCCGTCGTCGAACAGGGCGGTGGGGCCACCGATGTGGGCGGTTGCCGCCGTTCCGCCCAGCAGTGGAGGGAGGGTGTCGTCGCGCAGCCTGCTGACGAGTTCGCTGGCCTGGGAGGTACGAGGGCCGGTCGTCGGCAGCACCCGGATGATCGCGGTCCCCCGGCTGTCGTCAGCCAGCGATACTTCGGCGCTCCTCACTCCGGGTACGCCTGCGATGACGGCAGCGATCCTCGAAGGTGTGACGGCGTCCCCGACGCCCGGGGCTGCGGCACGGACCCCATCGACGGCCACCAGGACCGGTCCGTTCGCCCCCGCGCCGAAGTTCTGGCTGATCAGGTCATAGGCGCGTCGTGACGTCAGCGAGGTCGTCTCGCTGCCGGCGTCACCGCCACCGACACGAAGCCCCATGCTCTGGGCGGCCAGCCCCACCAGGAGAACGCCGGCCGCGGCGGTGATGACGGCGGGATGCCGTCCGGCCTGGGCAGCCCACCACGACCGTAGCCCTGGGCGACGCCCGAGCCCGGTCCCGACGGTCGCGAGATGATGACGCTCGGCCCAGCCCAGCAGCCTCAGGCCGCCGACCACGAGCAGCGCCGGCAGCATCGTCACGATCACCAGGACGGTCACCAAGGCCGCGGCCGCTGCGGCAGACGCGACCTGCTCGAAACCGCCAGCCTGAGGCCGCCGACGACGAGCATGGCGATACTCAGCCCAAGGCCTCCGACGATCACGGCCCCACCCGACGTGGCCATGACGATCAGGACCGCCTCGACGCGGTCCTCGCCGCGCAGCAGCTCGGACTGCGTCCGGTAGACGATGACGACCGCGCCGCCCAGGCAGGTGCCGAAGGCGAGCACCGCGGCGATGACAGGCGCGAAGGACGTCAGCGCCGCCGAGCGGGCCAGCCAGGACACGACGGCGACCGCCAGCACGGCCGACGTCGCCGCCGGCACCAGGCAGACCAGGACTCCCACCCGGGACCGCAACGTCACGCCTACCAGGAGGATCGAGGCGAGCACGGCGAGGGCCAGGGGCACCGGCGAGACGTCCGCCGACTCGAGCATCGTGACGCCCGGTCCCGACATCTCGATCTGCAGTTGCGGATCATCGTAGGCGCGGGCCACCTCGAGCAGACGATGTACCGCGTCGAGATCGGGCGCGAGCGCGTCCGCTTTCATCATCACCGCGATCAGAGCGGTTCGCCGGTCGGCGGAGACGGGATCGAGGCCCAGCATCGCCCGCCCCAGCGGCCCCGCGGGGTCGCCGACCAGAGCCACACCAGGCAGCCTGGCCAGCTCGGCAACGATCACGGCCATCCGGTCCCGCACCGGAGGTTCGTCGAGGGTCCCGCGCCGCGCCCTGAGCACCAGCGTCTCGGTGTCCGGGAGTTTGCCCCCGGTGGCGGCCGCGACCCGGTCCATCGCCTGCGCGGAATCCGAGTCAGCCGGAGCCACCTCCTGGGTGTACCGAGTATCGGAGTCGCGGAGGAAAAGGGCCGACGCCAGGACGACAGCTGTCCAGCCCAGCAGAACCAGCCAGCGGCAGCGCACGAGAACGCGCACGCGGAAACGGGGCCGCGCAGAGCCGAATCCTTCGTCGTACCCGTCATACATACGAGGGTTCCGACGGCCAAAGGTCTGAGGGAAAACGTCTACAGGAACCTCCGTGGACGTCTTTCAGACATCATCTCGTCGACCGCGGTACGTCGTGACACGCAGGTCGGCCGGCGAGCAGCTGACAGCTGGTCTTCGCGGTCACCCCGCGGAGAGCGGATTGTCCGACAGGGCCCAGCCCTCGACCACTCGCGCGCCCATCGGCTCCGGGTTGTCCTTGAACTGCACGAACTCCATGGTCTTCAGCTCCGACCGCGCACCGGTCGTCTTGTCAAGAATGTAGACCGAGTACCGAATTGCGCCCCATTCACCCTCGATCAGGACGTTGTCCAGCTGTCCCAGCTCGATGTCGTACACCGCGAACAGCTGCCCCATCATGTCCTTGTATTCCTGCAGGGTCAGTCGCTCGCTGTATACGTTGTAGTGGGCATCCGGCTCGTACAGTGTGTCGCACCATTTCAGCCACGCCTCATAGCCGTGGTTCCACTGGTCGAAACCCTCCTGGAACCGCCCCCTGATACGGGTCTCGAAATCAGCACTCATTCCGGTCGTCCGCCACCTTCCGTCTCGGGAAATCCGCTCCCGTACCGCTCACCGGGTTGCGGGCTGCTCGTGGCGCTCGCGACGCTCGCGGGTGCGGTGATCGGGATGTTCCACACGATCAGCATGTTCGCGCGCCAGGCTTGCCGGTACCTGAACGTTGGTTGCGGGTTTGCTGGCGATGCCGTTGCGGTGGGCGGCTCCGGCGGATCGTCGCGGAACCAGCTCGGACGAGACCGTGGGGGCGACCGCCGCGCCCATCCTGGCCGGAAGATCGGCACTCGCGGGGGCACAGGCACGGCCAGCGATCAGCCACTGCGCCGTAGCGGCCTATCACGCCAGGTCACAACGAGCGGGCCGACCTACGCCGCCCGGCGAGCCCGTCGTCATGATGGGCGAATGGTGCCCGTTCCCGTGATGGTGGTCGAAGACGAGGAGAACGTCTCCTACGTTGTCGCCATGGCGCTGCGGCTGGCGGACTTCGAGGTGATCGAGGTCTCCACCGGGCGCGAGGCGCTACGCGTTGCCGGCGGCGACACCCCGATCGCACTCGTCATCATGGATGTGATGTTGCCCGACCTCGACGGTTTCGAGGTCTGCCGGCGGATGCGTGCCGCCGGGATGGACGTGCCCATCATCTTCCTGTCGGCTCGTGGTGACCTCGATGACCGGGTGCGGGGGCTCACTCTCGGGGGCGACGACTACCTGCCCAAGCCGTTCAGCGTCGAGGAACTCGTCGCCAGAGGCCGGGCGATCCTGCGCCGCCACGGCGCGGTCACGAAGGCATCCGTCCTGACCTGCGGCGAGCTGAGCCTCGACGAGGACGCCCACCGGGTCACCGTCGGGGGCCGGCCTGTCGTGTTGTCGCCGACCGAGTACAAGCTGCTGCATTTCCTGCTACGGAACGCGGGGCGGGTGATGACCAGGGGACAGATTCTTGACCACGTCTGGGACTTCGGCTTCGACGGTGAGTCCACGGTCGTCGAGACCTTCGTCTCGTCACTGCGGAAGAAGGTCGAAGCCTTTTCTCCGCGCCTTATTCACACCGTGCGCGGCGTGGGCTACCGGCTCAGCGATGAATGACATGGAATGACGCTCAGGCTACGGTTGGCAGTCGCCGGCGGGGTGGTGCTCGGGGTTCTCGCGATCGCCGGCTTTCTCATGATCCAGTCGGTGTGGACGGCCCAGGTCGCCCAGATCGACCAGCAGCTCACCACCGGCGCGGCCGCAGCAGTGTCCCTGGGCGAGGCGGGGCCGTTGCCCGACCTGCCGGCACCTGCCGGGCCGGCCGAGGCGCTTCCCGACGCGGTCTCGGCCATCCGGAGCGTGCAGAACGGTCTGAACTACTTCTACGTGGCGGTGCTCTCGGGCGACCGGCGCACGGTGATACTCGAGCCGGCGGTCGCTGCGGGGCAGGCACCCCAGGTGCCGGCGGGGGGAGCACGGCCGCTGACCTCGCTGCACGCGGTGACCGTGAGCTCGTCGTCCGGACCGCAACGGTGGCGAGTGGTCTTCGTCGCCGGCACCGGTGACCGGGATGTGCTGCTGGCCCAGTCGCTGGCGGGAGTGGAGGCCGCGACCGGACGGATCCGGTCAGCGATGTTCGCCGTCAGCGCGTTCGTACTGACCGTGCTGACTGCCGCCGGCTACTGGGTGGAACGGCTGGGCCTGCGTCCCATCGCCCGCGTGACGCAGGTCTCCGACGCGATCTCCACCGGTGATCGTTCGCGGCGGGTGGACACAATGGGATCACGCCGGTCGGAGGCCGGTCACCTGGCTCGCGCCTTCAACGTCATGTTGGACGAACAGCAGGAGAGCCGGGATCGCCTCCAGCGCTTCGCCGCCGACGCCTCACACGAACTACGCACGCCCGTCTCGGTGGTCCGAGGGCTCGTCGAACTGTGGGGGCAGGGGCACCTGCGTGAACGCGAAGATCTTGACGAGACGATGCGCCGGATCGGGCGGGAGGGCCGCCGGATGGCGGACCTCGTGGAGGACCTGATGCTCCTCGCGCGGCTGGACGAGAACGCAGCCGGGCAGCACGGGCAGGTCGACCTCGCCACGATGGTCCGCAACACCGAACGCGAGGTGTCGGAGCGGTATCCGTCCCGCAGGCTGCGATGCCACGTGTGCGACCCGGTCGGCGTGCCGGGGGACGAGGTGGCGCTGCGGCAGGTGCTCACCAACCTGCTGGAGAACGCGCTTGTGCACACCCCGCCCACTGCCTCGGTGTCGGTGTCGGTGCGGGCAGGCGAAGCCGGCGGCACGGCGGTTCTCCAGGTGAGCGACACCGGGCCGGGGATGAGCCCGCGGGATGCCGAGCGGGCGTTCGACCGGTTCTGGCGGGCCGACGCGAGCCGCTCCCGGCCCGGCTCGGGACTCGGCCTGCCGATCGTGGCGGCGATCGTCGCCGCCCACGACGGCAAGCTCGCCTTCGACACCTCACCGGAGCACGGAACCACCGTCCGCATCGAACTGCCCATAGCCGAAGATCTCCAGCAGACCCGCATCTAGCCCTCAAGTAAGGGCAAGCCTGGCACGGGAACATACCGGCACTCGCCAGCTGAACCGGATTCCTCCCTGTGCCCACGAGAGCGACGGGCAGAAAGGCGTCCGGCGGGACACAACCGGAGTCAGAATGTCCGACCAAGCTTCCAGCAGGTCTCCCCTGAGCCGGAAGACAACAGCGGGTCTCACCCGCCGGAAAATACTCGGAGCGGCTTTCGGGACGGCCGCCTTCGGCGCGGCCGCGGCCGGCGGGCTGACCGCGTGCTCCGACGACACACATTCGCAGAGCTCCGGCGGCGCCGGCGCCGGCGGGACCGAGGTGCGGGAGCGGGCTGTCGTCGTCGGCAGTGGCTTCGGCGGGGGTGTGACAGCACTGCGGCTGGCCGAGGCCGGCGTCCCGACGCTGGTCCTGGAACGCGGCATCCGGTGGCCGAGCGGGCCCAATTCGACGACCTTCAGCCGTTTCGCCACCGTCGACAACCGATCCTCCTGGCTGACCGACCACAGCATGCTCCGAGGTGTCGACAGGACCTGGAAGCCGTTCACCGGAGTCATCGAGACCGTCGTGGGTGACGGTATGGACATCAACTGCGGGGCCGGGGTCGGCGGCGGCTCCCTGGCCTACCACGGCATGACGTTGCAGCCGACCAGGGAGAACTTCGCCGCGTCCATGCCGACGGCAGCCGGCCTCTACGACGAGCTGAACCAGTGGGCCTACCCGACCGTTGCCAGGATGCTGGGCATCTCCACAATCCCCGACGACATCCTGAATACCGACCCCTACCGCTCGTCCCGACTGTTCCTGAAAACCGCGCCGGACGCCGGCCTACAGCCGTTCCGGGTTCCCCTGCCCGTCGACTGGAATTTCGTCCGGGGTGAGCTCACGGGCGAGTACCAGCCCACCTACACCACCAGTGACCTCGCATTCGGTGTCAACAACGGCGGCAAGCACTCCATCGACGCCACCTACCTGGCCGCCGCGGAGAAGACCGGCCGGGTGCGGGTGGAGCCGCTGCACGTCGTCCGCGACATCTCACTCGACCGGAAGAAGCGCTGGGTACTGGCCATAGACCGGATCGCCACCGACGGCACAGTCCAGGAACGGAAAAGGATCGTCGCGGACGCGGTGTTCCTCAACGCCGGCTCCGCCGGCACGACACGGCTCCTGGTCAGGGCGCGGGCCAAGAACCTCGTGCCGGACCTGCCGGACTCCATCGGTACCCAGTGGGGCAACAACGGCGACCGCATCTACGCCTGGACCGGGATGAACGGCGACATCGGAACCCAGCAGGGCGGCCCGGCCTGCGTGGGGGGCCGCGACCCGCTCAGCCCCATCCCGTTCACCTTCATCCACGCCGGGTCGCCCATGCAGATCCCCGGGGTCAAGATGATGACCGTCGTCGGATTCGGGATCGTCCAGGCGGCCGGCACCTGGACCTACGATCCAGACAAGGACGACGCCGCACTCACCTGGCCGGCATCCGCCGAGGCCGACCTGCAGAAGCTGATCGGCGAACGCATGCAGCGGCTGGCCGCAGCGGGCGGCGGAACAGTGATCGACACCGACCAGGCCGCACCGTCGACCTGGCACCCGCTGGGCGGAGTTCCCATGGGCGCCGCAGTCGACCAGTACGGCCGAATGCTCGCCCACCGCGGCCTCTACGTACTCGACGGCGCACGGATCCCCGGCTCCACCGGTGCCTGCAACCCGTCCATGACCATCGCCGCCCTGGCCGAACACAGCATGGCCACGATCATCCGCCAGGACGTCGGACAAGTTTTCTAGCGCCGCGACCGGCGGCCGCTCCCCATCCGGATTTCAGCTCGACCACGCCCACGAGCGCGGCCGGTCGTCGCTCATCCGCCAGTGATTTCCTGACGCCAGGTGTGGAAAAAGTGGCGCAGCCGGTCGGCAGCCGGCTGAGGCAGTCCCAGGTCGTCGTCGGTGAACCGGCCGATGGTTCCGATCATGTCGGCGAACACCTGCAGGTCGAAGCCGTCGTCCTGGGTCTGGGCGAGGTGGACGAGTTCATCCTTGGTGAAGACGTTCGCCAGGTCGTGCACGTCGGTGAAATCGCGTGCCTCGGCTCGGCCGAACAGGGCGAGGGTCTTGCGGGCGGCCAGGTCATGGGCGCTGAGTGTCGGGCCGAGTTCGGTGAGGGTGGGTGGTTCGTCCGGCGGGCTGTCGACGCCGAGATCCACGATCAATGCCTCATCGCCTGCCTCGACGACAGGTCTGGCGAAGCTCCCCGTGAGCATGACCCGCCGGATGGCCCAGCCCTGCGAAGCCGCCGCGCGTTCGAACGCCACTGCCGTGTCGGGGATCGATGCCGTGGGCGGGAGAGCGGTGAACAGATCGACGTCGCGGGTCTCGCGGTCGACCAGATCACGTGCGATGAGCGCGGCGCCACCCGCGACCGCGAAGCCCGCGCTTTCGGGCAGCCCGAAGAAGATCCGCGCAACTGCCCGCTGCAACGATGTGATCATCCGAAAGCGGTCCGTTCCCAGGCGCGCCGGATCTGGACGGGAAGGACAAGCTCCGGCCAGGCGTCGACGAGCAGTGCCCCGTCGATGTAAGTGAGGATGTCCTCCGCCGTCCCCTCGCGCAGGACAATCTCGTACAAGCGGTGGCGCTGCCGGCGGTCCGTAAGGTCGTAGGTCCGATCAGGGTCGGACCAGTTCAGATGGACGGGCAAACGTACTCGCGCCAAGGCCTGCCGGATCGGAAGCCGAGGCAGCCGATCCGGCACGGTGAACGGTCGTCCTCGGCTGTCCACCACGACCTCGAACGAGGGCACCGGCACCGCGTCGAGCCGGAAGCCGGCCGCCGCCAGCAGACGCGTCGCGGTCTCCAACGTCGGCGACTTCACCCCGTGCTCATAGGCCGCCAACGTCGGCCGCGACGTGCGCGCCCGCCGCGCCAGCTCGGCCCCGGACAAGCCCGCCTCCAGCCGCGCCGATTCGATCAGCCGGCCTGCCAGCGAATCCACCACTCCCCCTCCGCCACGACGACAAACGTATCCGATGAGATACGCTACTCGCCCTTCGATCCGTTCGCCGGCCCAGCCGGCGCGTGCCGCGATCGGTTCTGCTTTCGCTGCCCTCCGGGCTGTCATCGCCGTCAGCCGCTGCGCGTCAACGGACGTCACGTGGTGGCGCCGACGGTGGGAACGCGCCGGGTCGTGATGATCTCGGTGTAGTCCATGATGGTCGGGACATCGGGAAGGTGCAGGCCGGGGGGCGGTGGCGTGCCGACCAGTTCGATGGTCAGGGGCGCACCGGTGTCGGAGAAGATCACATACTCGATGCCGAGACTGAGGCTGGACTTGTCGGAGACCACGAGGCCCACCGCATGGCCGGGCCGGCCGGCGTGGTCACGGGTCGGCCCGAGGTCGAAGACGGTGGGGATCTGCGCGAGGACCTCGTAGAGCGCGGCGTTCTGTGCCGGGCTTGTCAGGCCAGTACGCAGGAACCTCAGGACCTCAACCGCGACCCAGTGGTCGACGGGGTAACCCTGCGCCAGGGCATAGGCCTTCAGCCTCGCCAGGATCTGCGCGGGGTCGGTGGGGGTCAGGGCCGGATCGTACTCGGGGGGCACCGGTGGACTGTCGGACCTGCCCTCGAACTGGTCGTCGTAGTCGGGTGTCGGCCCGCCGATGTCCGCGCCGGCGCGGTCGACCTGCTGGATGTATCGGTCGCTGTGCACCGCCCCGTCGCTGCCACGCCACAGGTCCGTGATTGTCGTACGAGCGGTGGTCGTCGACTTGTGGCCGCCGACGGCAACGTCGAGCCCGTAGCTCTGGGTGCGGACATACAGGACGGGACCACTCCCGGCCTGCGCGCTCTCCCGCTGCCGGCGGGCCGCCTCCGACAGCGCTGCCACCGCACTGTCGTGATCACCCGCGGTGACGGTGAGGAGAGGTTCCGGCAGCAGGGGCATGGCCGTGGCCTGGTCATGTGTCCGTACGACCGTGAGCCCCAGGAGCGCGCTCGCGAGCACCAGGACCGCGGCCGCCGCCGTCAGGACGCCCCGGCGGCCCCGGACCACGGCTCGACCACGTCTGCGCCCAGGCCGGTGGGACCGGGCGGACGAATCGGCGAGCAGAAGGGCCAGCAGATCCTCCCCTCGCCGCTCCTCGACGGCACTGAGGGGGTCATCCGCCACCGGGTTGGAGGCGCTCAGGAGTGCACGCACAACGACGAGATCGTCGATGTCGCCACGATCATCGCGGTCGGACATCATGACCCTTCCTTAAGAGTCATCGAAGCTGGGGCTTCGGTGACGGTCGGCGTCGAGGCAGCTTCTGCCAGGGCCGCCTCGAGACGGCGCCGGGCACGGTGCAGACGCACCTTCGCCGTGGCGGCGGAAACCGCCAGAGCAACCGACAGGCCGTGAAGATCCAGCCCCTCCCAGCCAGCGAGCTGCAGGATCTCCCGGTCCTCCGGAGAAAGCCGCTCCAACGCCTGCCAGGCCACGTCTCTGCGTACCGCCTCGTCGGCGATGTCCTCACCGGTCAGGGCGGTCGGGTCGGTGGCCAGCCCGAACCCGACCATCCGGACTTCGAGCCGCAGCCGCCGGATCCCCGCGCGGCGCTGGTTACGCACGACATTGCCGGCGATTCCGTACAGCCACGCCCGGATCTCGTCCGAGGCGGCGGGGCGTCGCTGCCAATGCCGCCAAGCCGCGAGGAAGGTCTCCGACACGACGTCCCAGGCGGCCTCGTCACTTTCAAGGCGTCGCTGCGCGAACCGCAGGACCGCCCCGCAGTGCTCCCGGAACAGCGCCTCGAACGAGGGCACGGCCAGACTGGCAGGCACAGGGACAGTCCTTCCTCGAGGCGTCATCCCCTTCATGTCCAGCACCCCCCACCCGGTTACATCCACCGTCCATCCCACCGAGATGTCGTCGGGACATCCGGGACCCCGGACGGCGCCCACCGACGCAATCACCGCCGCGACGACGAAGGACTCCCCCCTCAGCTGGCATGAGGCAGGAACGGTTTCCCCCACCGAGGGGCCACAAAGGCCGCCCGCACAGCGATGACCCGTCCGGCGGGGTGGTGCTGACTCCGACCCGTACCGGTGCGCTTCCAGGGGTGGCGCTGGGTTGGCGGACGCATCCACGGATGGCCTGTGGGGTCGTGTTCGACGGGGCGGCGCGGCCGGTGATGGCTGAGCGCACGGCGGAGGTTCTGGCCGCGATGGGGTTCACGTTGAACCGCCGCCGTAGAGCCGACACACATCGGCGATCCGGCTATCTCGAAGATCGACGGTCACATCGCTAATATCGCCGCCGGACCGCCGCAACGCGGTGTGGGTTCACCGAGAAAGATCGCGAAAACACGGCTCCGAGAGCACCTCACGGCACCCCGTCATGAACCAGCCGACGCCACGATCCGACCACCACCACGCCTGCGAGGCCAGAGGCCCGGCCCGGGGATTCCGACCCCAGCCTGCCCTGGAAGCCCACCCAACCGCCCCGGGCCAAATCCACGCCGGCCGGCCGGGGGGCTTCGGGGGTCGCCCCCCGAAAGACATCGCGGCCCGCCGCGAAGCTGACCAAAAGTCAGCGAGCACGACGGGCCGGCTCGTGGAGGTGAGGGGACTCGAACCCCTGGCCTCCTCCGTGCGAGGGAGGCGCTCTACCAGGCTGAGCTACACCCCCTGGAAGCAACTGAAGCTTACAGGACGCGGGACGAAAGTGGGTGGGCGCCCCCTCCGGTAGTTGTCTCGTCTGGTGGGTGGGCTTCTGACGGCGGTGTGCCGCCGGCGGCGAGCCCCGGCTGGTCAACGCCGGTGGCTCTGGCTGTCGCGAGCACGGAGTACGTCCGCTCGGTGAAGGCCATCGCGGGTTCGGCCGACTGGACGTCTATGGCCGGTCTGGCTGGCCTCGCTTGACGGGGTGACTGGCCCTGGGCCGGTACCAGGCGTGGGGAGGCCGCCTGGTGGCCGCTGGCGGTGGCAGTGACGGTGACGAGGCCGGCCAGCACGAGCATGGATTCGAAGATGGCGGCGGCTTCGGCGACGGCGAGCAGGCCTGCCTCGTGGCCGCGCCAGCCGCGGGACCGGGCTCCGTCGAGCACGATCCTGGTGTCGGGCCGCGGTTCGGGTCCGTCGCCGTCCCTGCCGCTGCCGCTGGGGCTGCCGCTGCCGCTGGGGCTGCCGCTGCGGCTGGGACCGGAGTCGGGTCCGGGGCCGACGAAGACCAGCCGTCCGCCGGTGGGCACTGTCCGGTCCTGTACCGGGCGGTTCTCCCACAGTTCGAGGGTTTCCTCCGGGCTCCAGGCGTCGTCGCGCAGCGGCGTCTGCCAGGCCGCGCGCCCGGGCCGGTAGACGTGGAGATGCACCCGGACGCCCCGGCAGCGGAAGTGCAGCCCGGTGCCATCGGCGGTGACGGCCTTCAGGTCGATGGGGACGGCGCTGCTACCCGGGCAGGTGACGAATCCGCGGTCCCGCAGCCGGGCGAGCCAAGATTCGAATGTCAAGACAGGAACTCTCCTCCTGCCGCTGTCCGCTCCGGCTCCGGTGGCCTGCACCAGCCGGCTCCGATCACCGGCTGGCGGTGATCGGGGCGGGCGGTGCGGCGGACCGGACTACGGGCGGATCCGACGGCACGACATCGAGACACGCAGTGACCGAACCGGAGGGCTGGTGCCATGCGGAGCAGGCGGCCATCGATGGCCGCGCGGCTCGGCGCTGGCACGTGATCACGTTTCTGGCGGTCCCGACCGGCTGTGATGACCGGTGGGCGGGTTCGGTGCGCGGATTGGCCCGATACCGAACGTGATCCGGAGGCCCCTCACGCCCTGGCCCGTCAGGCTGAGCCTGACCGGGCGACGCCGGGTGGCCGTTGTCGGCGTGGAGGCGGCGTCAGCGGGCGCGAGGGCAGGGACAACACCGCGTACAGGCAGCCGACAGCTCCGTGCGCCGGGAACCGGCGGCGGAGGCGAGCTGCGAGCGGAGTGTCACCAGGCCATTATGCACGCGGACGGCGCCGGGCGTCGGCTGCGCCCGGCTCAGGACGTCCGGCTGCGCGGCGATGCCGGGCCGCCGCGCGGGCGCTCCGGCACGCTGGCCTGGTAGTGCGGGACTTCGCGGCTGCCCGCTCGACCGCGGGATGTTGTCAGGCTCACGGCACGGGTCAGCTGCCGACCGCGTGGCGGCGCAGCAGTGTCTCCAGTTCGTCCGGGGTCTGCCCCTGGGCCTGGTCCGCCGGCGCCGCGGCGGCCGCGGCCCCGCTCGCCGCCCCCGCGCCGCTTCCGCCCGCCGCAGTACCACCGGCCGCGGCGGGCGGGATCAGACCGCCGTGGGTGCCCGGTGGATTGACCTGGACCCGCCCCGGACGCGAGGTGTTCGGGCGTGCACCGGGCCGCGGGACGGGCCGTTGCGCGCCGCCGGTGCGATACCCGGAGGAGCCGGAGCCGGCCGTTCCGGTGGCGACACCGGGCGCGGGCGCCCCTGAGCCGCTGTCGGCCGCCTCGGCGTACTGGTGACTGTTCTCGTAGCCCTGGACGTCGTGGCCCTGGACGTCGTAGCCCTGGCCTTCGCCCTGGGGCGCGTACTCGTAGTACGCGGCCTGGTCGACGTCCGCGGGCTGATCCGGGTGGCCGCCGTAGGCGACCTGCTCCGCATGCTCCGCCGGGTAGCTCGCCTGGGCCGTGTACTCAACCTGTTCGGCCTGGACGTACTCGACGTACTCGACCGGCCCCAGGTGGTCACCGTGCCCTGAGTGCTCGCCGTAGGCCGTGTAGGCGGTACGGGTCACCGTCCGACCGGTGTAGTGGATTCCAGCCGCCGGCTGCGCCACCGCGCCGTCGGCCTCGCCCTCGTAGCCGTCGGCCACGTAACCGCCAGCCGCGTGGCCGTCGGCCGCGTAACCGTCGGCGTCGTAGCGGTCGTCCTCGTAGCCGTCGGCCGGGTACTCGTCGGTGTCGTAGTCACCGGCAGAGGAGTCGCCTTCCGCGTCGTCGTCGGAGCCCTCGGGCGAACCGGCCTGGTAGGAGCCGTCTCCGGCGTGGCCGCGGCTGGCGGTGCCGGCGAGATCCACCGTGTCGGCCCGGGCGTGCGCGAGGTCCGCCTCGGTCAGATCGCCGCCGCTGTCGGTGGACAGCCGCACCGGCGCGTAGTCACCGCCGCGCGTCGCCGAGCCCGCCGACCCCGCCCTGGCCGGCGTGGCCTGCCCCACCGCTCCCGCGCCGCCGGACCAGCCCCGGATGCCGCCACGAGCCCGTGCGGCCCGGTCGGCGGCGATGCGCCGGTCCAGCTCCGCCCTGGACCGCAGCAGCCGCCGGTGAGCCTGCGCGGACCGGCGCAGGTGGGCCACATAGCCGAACGTTCCGGCGTCCACGATGAGCTGGACGACGATCCACATGCCACCGAGACTGGCCGCGAGGACGACGCTGATCGGCATCGCGACGAGCAGCACGAGCAGCCGCTGCCGGCGCAGTCGGATGAGTGCGGTGTGCTCCGCCTGCACGGCACGCACGGCCCGGTCGGCGGAGACGTTGCGCAACGCGCCGGACCGCGGCCCGAACAGGTGAGGAGCCGGCTGGGCGTCATCGAACGCGGCCGTCGCCGCCGTCGCCGCCGTCGTCGCCGTCGCCGTCGGATTCCCGGAGTCCGCGGTGGCGTGGGAATCCGCCGAGCCGCGGGAATCCGCCGAGCCGGAGGATTCCACCGAGCCGGCGCCTGCGTCCGAGCCGGCGCTTCGGTCCGAGCTGGGGCCCGATGGAACGCCTGCGCGCGAATGCGCCATCCCTGAAGCCTCCTGTGCCCCCGTCACCGGGCTCTGGGACGTGGCCCTGGTGAGCGGGTCCACCCCGCCGCGTGGCGAGACGCGCCGGGAGAGCACCCGCATTGCGGTGGAGAAACGGTCCGCGGACCGCTGCTCCACCGCCGAGTCATGGTGCCGCAGCCACATGGGGATGAGCACGAAGCCCCACACCGCGACGATCGCGAGCCAGATGATCGCACTCATTCGATCACGATCCGTGACAGCCCGAGGACGTCGTTGGGTGGCCTGACGTCGCCAACCCAGTGCGGAACGCCCACACCGGCGGAGCGCCCTTCACCATTGCCGGCGCCTTCACCGTCGCCGGTGAGAGTGGAGCCGGCCCGCACCCGCAGGTCGCGAGCCGGGCGCGGACCGGATGCGCCGGGCGCGTGCCGCGCGAGCGAGCGGACCACCGGGATGCCTCTTCTCGATGTCGTCGTTTACGATTTCGTGCCCGACGCTAGTGAGCGCAATGCGCGCGGTCACCGACCGGAACCCCGCGTGTCGCACACGTCGGCGAGGTTCACCGGATGGTCGTCCGCTGTCAATCCGAGGTGGCACCGATGTGGCCCGGGCGACGACCCCACCACCGGGCACACCGGTAGCACGATGATCACCCAACGTAAGAAGTCATGCCCGCGAGGCCTTTCCCGCCGGGGAACGGGCCGTGGACGCCTTCCACGGCCACCTCCCGGTGACCCCGAACAGGGTTGCCGCCAGTGCCCGGCGCAAGGCACCGCGACCGGGTGGAACGGTTTCAGGGGCGATTCGCGACGGTAGAGAAAACCTCAGGGGAGCCCGCCGAGCGAGACCATCCCCACCTTGGAAGGTGCGGACGAGGCTCCGCCGTGCGCCCCCTTCAGGAGTGGGCCGAACGGGCGCGGCTCCAGCGCGCCAGCAATCCGTCCGGGACGTCCTCGGTCGTCAGCGCGAAGCAGATGTGGTCGCGGTACTCGCCGTCGATCGCGAGAAACCTGCGGTGCAGGCCCTCCTCGCGGAAGCCGAGCTTCGTCAGCATCCGGCGGCTCGCCGCGTTCTCCGGGCGGACGTTCGCCTCCAGCCGATGCAGACCCACCGGCCCGAAGCAATGGTCGGTCACCAGGGCCAGCGCGGTCGGTGTGATTCCCCGGCCGGCGCGGGCGCCGTCGAGCCAGTAGCCGACCTGGGCGCTGTTGAAGGCGCCCCGCACAATCGTCGACACGGTGAGCTGGCCCGCCAGCCGCCCGTCGATCGCGATGACGAACGCGAGCGCCGCACCGGCCCTGGACTGCGCCCGCAGGCGGTGCATCATCTGCGAGTACACGCTGAAGGTCTGGTGCTCGTTCCAGGTCTCGCGCACCGATGGGGCCCCCGGCCGGGTCGCCTCCCACGGCGCGAGCCAGTCCGCGTTGCGGCTGCGCACCTCGACCCAGGCTCCGGCGTCACGAAGCCGCATGGGCCGCACGACGACGTCGCCGTGGCGCAGCACAGCCGGCCATCCGGGTGCGCTCACCCGCGACTCCCCCCGCCGCTGTCGCCGGCGTGACCGGTGCTGGCGGCGTGACCGGTGCTGGCGGCGTGATCGGTGTCGCCGCGCAGCTGGGCGAGGGCGTGCGCGACGACCGGGCCGAGCACGGCCAGCCCGTCACGGACTCCGCCGGTCGAGCCGGGCAGGTTCACGATCAGGGTCGTCGCGCGGGTGCCGGCCAGGCCCCGGGAGAGGACAGCGGTGGGCACCTTGTCCCGCCCGGCGGCCCGCAGTGCCTCGGCGAGCCCCGGCAGCTCACGTTCGAGCAGGCCCCGGGTCGCCTCCGGGGTGACGTCACGTGGCCCGAGACCGGTGCCGCCGGTGGTCACGACCAGGGCTGTGCCAGCGTCGACGGCCGCGCGGATGACGGCGGTGATCTCGTCCTGCTCATCCGGCACCACGACCGGTGCCGGCACGTCGAACCCGAGCCCGGCGAGGCCCTCGACGAGCAGCGGGCCCGACCGGTCGGTGTAGATACCGCGGTGGGCACGGTCCGAGACCGTCACGACCAGCGCCCGGGCACCCGGCGGCGGACCTGGCATGCCGCTCACCCGCTCCCGCTCTGGCGCTGGCTCCCACTCGGGCTCTGGCTCAGGCCCTGGCTTCGGTGCCAGTCTCCGGATCTGCCGCCGGTCTTGGACACGACCCGCACCCCGGTGAGCTCGGCCTCGGGATCGACCGCCTTGACCATGTCGTGCAGCGTCAGCCCGGCGACCGCGACGGCGGTCAGCGCCTCCATCTCCACCCCGGTCCGGTCGGTGGTGCGCACCGTCGCCGTGATGTCGACCGCGTCGTCGAGCACCGCCAGCTCGACCTTCACTCCCGAGATCGCGATCGGGTGGCAGAGCGGGACCAGGTCCGGGGTGCGCTTGGCACCCATGATCCCGGCGATGCGCGCGACGGCCAGCGCGTCGCCCTTCGGCATCCCCTCGCCACGCAGCAGCTCGATCACGGCCGGCGAGGTCAGCAGCCGCCCGACAGCGGTGGCCGTCCGCGTCGTGACGTCCTTGGCGGAGACGTCGACCATCCGCGCCGCACCCTGGTCGTCCACATGGGTGAGCCGCACCGGGTCACTCACCGGCGGTCCCACCCGTCGGCGCCGAACCCGCCGAACCCGCGGAACCCGCCGAGGCAGCCGACGCGGTTGACGCCGTTGACGCGGGGACCTGGGGCCCGGCGCACTCGGGCTCGGCCAGCAGCAGCGCGGGCAGCACCATACCGGGGGACACCTCGACGACCTCCTCGGGAACGACGAGCAGCGCGTGCGCCGAGGCGAGCCCGGACATCTGATGGGCGCCCTGGCCGCCCGCGGACGTCGCGACGAGCTCTCCGCCGGCATCGCGCTCAAGACGGACCCGGGGAAACGTACGCTTCCCAGGCTGCGACCGCACAACCTCACCCACCTTTACGGCGAGGGTGTTCCAGATCGCCGCCGCGTCCTGGCCCCCGGCGGCCGGCTCGGAGAACGGCGCCGATCCCGGGGACGTCACCGATGTCGGCAGGCCACGCATCCTCCGCAGCGCCGGCCGGACGAACAGCTCGAACGACACCAGGGCGCTGACCGGGTTTCCGGGCAGGGTGAAGACCGGCACTCCGCCCACCACCCCGAATCCCTGCGGCTTGCCCGGCTGCATGGCGATGCGCTCGAACCGGATCTCGCCCGACTTGCTCAGAACCTCCTTGACCACGTCACGCGCGCCGACGCTGATTCCGCCGGTGGTGATGACGACGTCGGCGTCCTTGAGCACCTGCTCGAACGCGTCGGCGAACGCGTCGGGATCGTCCGAAACCCCGGCGAACCTGCGGACGACCGCTCCCGCCTCATGGGCCGCCGCGGCGATGGCGTGGCTGTTCGAGTCGACGATCTGCCCCGGCCCGAGCGGGGTGCCGACCTCGACGAGCTCACTGCCGGTCGACAGCACCGCGACCCGCGGCCTCGGATGGACGGCGGGCCGGGCGATGTTCACCGCGGCCAGCAGCCCGATCTGGGCGGAGCCCAGCACGGTTCCCGCGGCCAGCACGAGATTCCCGGGCGCGATGTCCTCACCGGCGCGCCGGATGTGCAGCCCGCGCCGGGGTGCCTGGTGGATCCGCACGCTCTCGGTGCCGCCGTCGGTCCATTCGAGCTGGACGATGGTGTCGGCGCCTTCCGGCAGCGGAGCGCCGGTCATGATTCTTGCGACGGTGCCGGGTACGAGCGGCTCCGGGCGCACCGGTCCGGCCATGATCTCGCTGGAGACTGCCAGCGTGACCGGGTTGGCCTCACTGGCGGCGGCCACCTCCGCGGCTCGGGCCGCGTATCCGTCCATCGCCGAGTTGTCGAAGCCGGGGACAGCCACCGTTGCTCGGACGTCTGCCGCCAGCACACACCCGTGTGCCTCGCGCAGCGCGGTCCGACGCGGGGACATTGGCCCGATTGCTGACAGAATGTCCGATGCGTGCTGATCTACCGTTTTCACGTACACCGTCCGTTCTTGACACTTCTGTTCTGGCCGTTCGTCCTTCGCGTCAGCAGTGAGCGGTACCACGGCAACACGGCCGTCGGAGCGGTTCCGGTTCCGGTTCCGTCAGACGTTCACCAGGGGTGCATTTCCACCCCGGCGGGGACTCTGGATCGACTGTGCTTCCAGCGCCCCGCACATTTGCGCACGAAGATGTCCCGACAGTCTGCTCGCCAACACCAATGCGGCGGAGCAAGGGTCCGGACAAGTGGCCGGGTATCGCATAATCGGAAGTGCCTGGTCACGGCTCGTCAGCACACGATGCGACCCATTCGCCGCCGGTGCGGGCACCCTCGGCGGCGACCGGACCGGCGCTGTTCGACGGCCGCCGGGCGCGGCCACGACGCTCCCGGCGAGGGTTCATCGCAGCGATCCGTCCGACCGTCACCAGCCGGCCGCCGGCTGTCACCGGCGGCCGTTCTGCCGGCGGCCATTCCGCCGGCAGCGCCCTGCCGCCGCCGGCAGCTCCCTGCCGCCGCCGGCGCCCGTCGGCCGGCCACGCCGATCCGGCGCGGGCCGCACCGTCAGGCGTCGGCCTTGGGCCCACCGGAGGCGACGTACTCCTCCAGCCACGGGTAGAAGTCGGGGCCGAGGTCCTGACGCTCACTCGCCAGCCGGACGATGGCCTTCAGGTAGTCCAGCCGGTCACCCGTGTCGTAGCGGCGGCCGGTGAACACGACACCGTGCACGGGGAGCTGGGCTCCCGGGTCGTCACCGGCCCGGGTCGCCAGCGTCCGCAGCGCGTCGGTGAGCTGGATCTCGTTGCCCCTGCCAGGCGGCGTCGACCGCAGGATGTCGAACGTCTCCGGCGGCAGCACATAGCGCCCGATGACCGCCAGGTTGCTGGGCGCCTCCTCGACCGGCGGCTTCTCGACCAGATCCGTGATCCGGACCGCCCGGTAGCGGCCCGTGGGCTCGCTCGCCGCATCCGCCGACACGGCCAGCGGCGCGACGGTGGCCACGCCGTACATCGACACGGACTCCTCGGGCACCTCCATCAGCGCCACCACCGCACCGCCGTACCGCGCCTGCACGGCGAGCATCTCGGCCAGCAGCGGGTCACGTTCGTCGATGAGGTCGTCACCGAGCAGCACGGCGAAGGGCTCGTCGCCGACGTGGGCGGCGGCGCAGAGCACGGCATGCCCGAGGCCACGCGGCGAGGCCTGGCGGACGGAGTGGACCTCGGCCAGCGCCGCGGACGCGCGGACACGCTCGAGCCGGGCTTTGTCACCCTTGCGCTCAAGGGCGAGCTCCAGCTCCGCCTCACGGTCGAAGTGATCCTCGATGGCCTTCTTGGAGCGGCTGGTCACCAGCAGCACGTCTCGAAGGCCAGCCCGTGAGGCTTCTTCGACAACATATTCGATCGCCGGTCTGTCAACGACAGGAAGCATCTCTTTGGGAACCGACTTCGTCGCGGGCAGGAACCGGGTTCCCAGTCCCGCGGCAGGAATGACCGCCTTCGTCACCAGCATGGGCGAAACCTTAGTCTGGCAGGGCGTCCCGGAGCACCACGGCACCGATACACAGGACATTCACAACGAGCCGTGGGCCCGGTCCAGCACGATACCGGGCCCGGCCACGGTAGTGGCGGGTGTCCGACAGCCCGGCCACCATCGAAGGCCCGGCCACCCGACACCCACCGTCCGGCACTGCGATCAACCATCCGCAGTCAGTTCGTCACGCTCGCCGGACGCGTACCGGAAGCCGCCCGCCGCCCCGGCGGGTCAGCGTCGGGCAGGTCTCCACGTGCGGGTCGATCACGGTACCGTGAGGCCTCGCCAGTGGGATGTCAGGCCGGTGTCGTCTTTGTGACCGTCACCGACAGCATGAAGGCGCACGACGCGGGAAGTCCGAGCAGTCGGGAGGCGGGGCCCGACATATCGAGGGCGGCCACGCTCGAGCGCGCTGAGGGTGGGGATGGCTGTGACCGGAGGAACCGTCACCGGCAGTGACGTGGTAGGCCGGGCTGGCTCTGGCCAGGCCTCGGCACCCTCCCCCGGCCCGTCACCGACGGATCCCGGCACGGCCACGGGAACAGACTCCGGCGGCGCAGCGTCCAGTGGCACGGTGCCCGGTGGCGCCACATCCGGTGGCACGGCGTCCGGCGGCGCAGTGTCCGGTGGCGCAGTGCCTGGTGGTACTTCGGCGACGGCACCCCCGGCGCCGTCGCCCGTGCTTTCCCCGTCGGCCGAGTGGCCCGGCCCCAAGAGCGAGATCCGCCGGCGCCTGCTGGCGCTGCGGCGCGCGGGCGTCACGCCGGACTCGGCGGTCCTCACCGAACGGGTGCTGGCGCTGCCCGAGGTCGCCCGGGCCAGGTGCGTGGCCGCCTACGTCGGGATGGCGGACGAGCCCGACACCGCCGAGCTGCTCGCCCGGCTGCGGGCGCGCGGGGTCCGGATCCTGTTGCCCGTCGTACGCCCCGATCTCGATCTGGACTTCCGCGAGTACGGGACCACGCTCGTGCCCGGGGCCATGGGCACCCGCGAGCCACCGCCGAGCGCCCCCCTGGTCGAGCTCGCCCGCGCGGATGCGGTCATCGTTCCCGCCCTCGCGGTCGACCAGGCGGGCAACCGGCTGGGGCGTGGCGGTGGCTCCTATGACCGGGCGCTGGCCCGCACCGCCCCCTCCACCCCGGTGATAGCGTTGGTGCACGATCGGGAGATTCTGACCGACGTCCCTGCGGAGGAGCACGACAGGCGGGTGACAGTGATCGTCACACCGTCAAGAACGCTTCGCCCAGCATCGTCATGAAGCCCACGTCGTCATTCGGGAAGCCATCGGCCGCCTTCAGGCGTTAGAGTTGGCAGTCCCTACCGCCGAGTGCCAACTTCGGGAGGAGTCCGTGCCGACCTACCAGTACCGCTGCACCGCCTGCGGGCATGATCTTGAAGCCGTGCAGAGCTTCAGTGACGCGGCGCTGACCGAGTGTCCTGCTTGCACGGGCCAACTTCGGAAGGTGTTCAGCTCCGTCGGTCTCGTCTTCAAGGGCAGCGGTTTCTACAAGACCGACAGCCGTTCGGGCTCCTCCTCCGGGGTTCCGGCGCGCATGAAGGAGTCGTCCGCCACTTCGTCGGACGGCGACTCGTCCGGCAAGAGCTCCGCTGCGGCCGAAAGCGGCACGGCGGCGTCCGCCGGGTCCTCGAGCAGCAGCACCAGCTCGTCGACGAGCGCTGCGTCTGCCGCATCCAGCACGGCTGCTGCCTGACCCGTCAGGAAAGAACAGCATTCAACGAACAGCCCCCGGCGGCCCTTCCGCCGGGGGCTGTTCGTTTGCCAGCGCCGCTCGTTTGCCAGCGCTGCTCCGTAGTCGGCGCTGCACTGCAGTCAGCACTGGCACCACAGTGGGAATGCCTCGTGCCCGGCTTCTTGCCGCCGACCACTTCCGGTGTTCGCTACTTGTGGTAGCCGTTTAGGTAGACGAGGGTAACGCCAAGGCCCGCCTTGGCGGGTGTCGCGGTCTGCCTGCCGGCGGTCAGCACGGCCCGAGGGCCGCCATCCGAAGCGTTGAGGATCGTGGTCGTCCCAACGACCACGATCCTCAGGTCCCGCTCGGTGGCAGCGGCAGCCCGAAGCGCGGGATGTGGCGGCACGCCTTCCGAGGCCCGAGATCCGCAAACTCCTCGTCACGGCTGGCCCCAACCAGGCCAGGACCCCCGGATTCCGGCACCCGGCCGACGCCCTGCCCGTGGCAGCACGGCACCGAAGCGGAGCACACCCGCTACCTCGACCGGTCACCCCGCCCAGCCGGAACCCGACCACGAGGGCCGACCAGCGGCCATCCGACATCACGCGTCATGACCGGGTGCGGAAAGGCACCACTGAGACGTCCCACCAGCACCACCAGCAGGCACAGCCGGGGCAAGCGGCCATGGCAGGCCTGGGGCGAACCGGCCGATTCTGACAGCAGCTCCTCGATCGATGTGCGGGCTGTCCGCTATCGGACCAAGCGCAGCCGCTATTCCACGGCACGGGCACAGACGCGAAGACAATCGACTGAACGAATCGACCTGTCTCGGTGATTCAGTCGACAATTTCGACCACGGCGTCGGCCCAGGAAGCGCGCGCGGGAACAGGGGTAGCAGGCCACACGGAGGTTCAACAAGAACCACGACTCGCACCACAGGCACGCCACGAACCGTCATGTGGCCCGGATACACCAGACCTCGAATACCGTCAACCTACGGGATCAGACCGCGAACCCCTCCCCGCAAGGACGGATTCACGTGCATCCGCAGGTGCGTAGATGTGGGCCATATCGCGCACATTGCCCGATTCACGATTCCCGCACCCCCGGGCCCGCCCAGGATGCCCGTACCCACAAGGCATCCTGGACAGCTCGGGCACCCAGGCAGTCACGGAGCCCGAGGCGCCCGCGGGGCGGGCATGCCTACTGTTTACGCCGCCGATAGTGCTCCACGATCCAGGCGTCGACCTCGCGCTTACGCCAAACCCTGGTCCCTTTGGCTCCGCTACCCGCAGGCGCGTTGATGACCTGCAGAGGCTCCGGAAACTTGGCGTCCTTGCGAGTCCAGTAGTCCACAGCCTGTCGCGTGATCTTGAGTTGGAACGCGATGTCCCCGATGCCAACCAACTGCTCACCGTCGTCCACGACAACATCGTAACCACTTTGCTCTTGCTCAAGAACCTCGCTAGGGTCGTTTTTGCTTATCGACAAATAAAGGCTGTGGAGGAAACATGCCAGCGACCCCCGGTGGACAGGACGCGATCAGTGAGCTGATTGACCGCGACGAGGCCTACGACTCGGACCCGTCCGGAGACCCTCCACTCCTGGTGGCGAGGTATCGAGCCGCATTGCGGGCGGCGCTGCGCGCCCGGCAGCCGGCGCCGGACGGCCAGGCACAGGCCTGGACGCAGCGGGAACGCGACGCCTACCTGGCCGGCGGGGAGGCCGCCCGCCAGGCGGTCGTCAGTGCGATGGCCACGGCGATCCTGGGCACCGAGCCGGAACCGCCCGGGACCGAACGCGCCGCGCCCGAACCACCCGACCGGCCCACCGGCGCAGGCCAGGTCGACTGATCACGAGACACCGACCATCGGCGTTCGTGTCGTCACGCACTCCCGGCCACGGATGGCCGGTAGATTGGCCGCGCCGGCACCGGACGCGCCCAGCCAGGCGCGGCCCGTGGCCCGGCTCGATGGACGGACCGACGGACGGCCCCTTGCCGGCTGCCACCGCGCAGGGGCCGCACGCCGATCAAAGGAGATCACCATGGGGCACACGCCGCTGCCCGGCGACGAGATCCCGAGCGACGAGCGCGAGATCGGCTGGGGCGACGAAGGCCTGTTCGACGACGAGGTCGACACCGACCTCGCGCGGCTCATGGAAGACCTGCCACCACACCACGTCGATCGCTGACCGCCACCAACCTCACCGCGCCGGCGCACCCCGCCGGCTCGTCCACCCGTCCACTCACCCGCTCGCACCGCGGTCCCGACCGGCTTCGCCGGCGGACCTCCCGCCCGGCGTGACATTCCTCGCGCCGTGGCGGGCCGGCGCGCGCCTCGCGGATCCGGCCGAGTTCCCACAGTTCCCACAGCGCCCACAGTGCCCACAGTGCCCAGCGCCCTCGGCAGCCCGCCGACGGGTGACCGCACCCACCAGCTCGGGCGCGGCCGACGCCAGCCGACACGGGGACTTCACGCCCGGGTCGGACGACGTTCACGCCAGCGACTGTGACGTGCGATACACCCGGCCCGGACGGAACACAAGGTGACCTTTGGCATTGGATTCCGTCACCCAAAGGCGCAATACTGATCGAGCCTCGCATCTGCGGTAACCCTCATGCGCCTACCGCCACATCGTTCCCCTCGGAGACGACGTGATGCTCACCATCGGCGAAGAAGCCGACACACTCATCGCAGGCCCCGAAACGGCCTCCCCGCCATCGAAAGCGGCGTCCACGCCGACGTTGCTACCGCTCGGAGCTCCGTCCAGCCCGCCAGTCATGACGAGCCTGCTCGCGACCGTCCGCCCCAGTCCCAGTCCCAGTCCCAGTCCCAGCCCCAACACCGGCACCGGCACCGGCACCGGCACCGGCATGGGGATCGAGATCGGAGCGGCGGCCGGACTGGCCGTGAGCCCGCCGGCGGCCGTGGCCGGGCATCGTCCCGACCGCCCGCTCCGGGCCCGGGTCGAGCAGCGCGCCGAGGGCGCCGTGATCCATCTGAGCGGTCTCCTCGCCGCTGGGGCGATCGGCTCGGCGAGGGCGGCGGTGGACGACGCGGCCACCCCGGGGCCGCGGGAAATAGTCGTCGATCTCGCCGGCGTCCACGGTGCGGACCCGCTCGGCGCGGTCCTGCTGGGAGCGATGAGCCGCCATGCGGCCCGCCGTGGCTGCCGGTTACGCCTACGTGCCGTCGGGCCGCCGGTACTGCAGGTGCTGGCAGAACGGGGCGTGCGGGTCGAGTTTGTGGACCCGACCAGCTGACCTCGACGGCCGCCCCTGTTCGCCCGTACCGTAGGGGGGTATTTCGCGGCGACGGCGCGGGGGCAGGTGATGCGGGTGAAGGCCGAGACCGACCAGATGACCCAGGTCCAGCCCCAGGGCGACCAGCAGGAGCACACCGAGTCACAGCACGGGTACACCTCCGGCAAGGACGAGTACACCGCGCGGCTGCGGCGGATCGAGGGCCAGGTGCGGGGCCTTCAGCGAATGATCGCCGAGGACAAGTACTGCATCGACATCCTCACCCAGGTCTCCGCGGCGACCCGGGCCCTGCAGTCCGTCGCGCTCGGCCTGCTGTCGGATCACCTCGCCCACTGCGTGGCTCAGGCCGTCGCGGATGGTGGGCCGGCGGCCGACGAGAAGCTCCGCGAGGCGACCGCCGCGATCGCTCGTCTCGTCCGCTCCTGACCCGCGGAAAGTGGCGAACAGCGACGACACCGGGCGCGCAGCCGTACCCGGCCCCGCAACCGAGCTCGGCCCCGGCCGGTCCGCGACCTTCGAGCGTGTGTGGCTCGACGCCCACTCGTGGGTGGATGTGGCCCGCGGCTGGATGCCGGCTGCGGACGCGCTCTACGAGGCCGTCCGCGACGGCACCCCATGGCGTCAGGGGACGATGTGGCGGTACGAACGCCACGTAACCGAACCGCGGCTGAGCGCCTTCATCCGCAGCGGAGCCCCCGTTCCGTTTCCACCGTTGCTGGCCGCCTACCGGGCGCTGCGCCAGCGGTACGGGGTCGACTTCGACGGGTTCGGCCTGTCCTGGTACCGCGACGGGAACGACGCTGTGGCCTTCCACCGCGACCGCGAGATGCGCTGGCTCGACGACACGATCATCGCGATCCTCACCCTCGGCGCCCGACGTCCCTTCATGGTGAAGTCGCGCCACCTCCCCGCCGGCCGCCGGATCCTCAACGATCCCCAGGACTGCGCCGGCCGCGACTTCTCCCCCGCGGGCGGTGACCTGCTCGTGCTCGGTGGGCGGGCGCAGGCCGACTGGCTGCACGCGGTGCCCCGGGTCACCGGCGCGGTGCCCGGGCGCATCTCCGTCCAGTGGCGTTGGACGTCCCGCTCGGGCCGCCCGGAGATCGGCCCCGGCTACGGAGCCGCGCGCACCTTCTCCTCCCGTTCCTCCCGCTGAGGAGCGCCTCCCGCTGACGAGCCCGCCCACGCTCCTGCCGGCGGCGCGGGCGGGCTCGTCAGGTCAGGATTCCTGGCAGGGCGGAGCGTAGTGGCGGTCGCCGACGTGGTTGCGCCAGTCCGCACGGCTGATCGTGGTCGCGGTCCGGGCGCAGATGTTCTCGGCCGCCGCGGCCGGATCAAGCTCCCAGACCCGCGCGGCGTTCCCGTCGGCCACGACGAGCGTCCGCGCCGGCCCGTCGGCGAGCGCAAGCCCGACCGGCGCGTCGAAACCGTCGGAACCATCGGTGGTGCCGCCTTCGGACCTACCGGGCAGCGACAGGCTCAGCCGGGGTGACGGGTGGCGCGGGCTCGTCAGGTCCCAGACGGAGACGTCACCACCGACGCGCGCCGGCCCCACCACGAGCGCGCGGCCGTCCGCGGAGAAGGCGACCTCGCCGGCCCCGCCGGCCGGCGAGAAGGAGGTCAGCCGATGGAGGCCCCGCGGATCGCGGGGGTGGTAGATCTCGACAATCGAGCGTGACCTCGGCGCGGACGTCGGGTCGGTGGCGTCGGCTGTGCCGTCGGCGGGCAGTCCGGTGGTGGTGACCGCCAGCGTGCGGCCGTCGGGCGAGTACGCGGCGCCGGCGACGACGCCGGCGCCGCGCAGATCGCCCGCCAGCCGAGGCTGGCGCGGGTCCTTCAGAGACCACATCGAAAGACGCCCGACGCCGCCGGCCAGCAGCTGGTCGCCTCCCGGCGCGAAGGCCAGCGCGGTGACCGGCCCGGCGATGCGAACCTGGGCGAGCCGGGCGGGCTTGCGGGGGTCGGCGACGTCCCACAGCCGCACCGTGCCGTCGGACGATCCCGTGGCCACCAGCCGGCCATCGGTGCTCACCACGATCTCGTCGACGGTGCCGCTGTGCCCGGCCAGGACCGCGAGCCGCTCGACCGCCCCGTCCGCCGTCACACGCCACAGCCCGACCGTGCTCGGGCCGCCGCTGAGCCCGGCCCCGGCCGCCGTGATCACAACTGTGCCGGCGGAGGCGGGCCGCCCCGGCTGGGACAGGTAGGCGACGGCGCTGACCGCCGGCCCGTCGACCGGAAGCGCGGTGATCTGGGTGCCGGCCGTCGGATCCGACAGGTCCCAGAAGGCGGCTCCGGTCGCGCTGGCGGTGAGCATGCTCCGCCCGTCCGGTGCGACGGCGAGGCCGACGACGTCGCTGGGAAGGTTGCCGACCCGCCGGACGGACGCGTCGACCAGTGCGGCGGCCGCGGTCGTGGTCGGAGAGATCCCGTAGGCCGCCAGGGCGAGCTGCCCGGCGAGATCCGGCTGGCGCTCGAACAGATCCCGCGCCTGGCGCGCGATCTTCTTGGACGCATTCGCCGCCGTGTGCGCCCGGACCAGACCGACGATCTCGATCGCCAGGGTGACCGCCGTCAGGCTGGCGATCAGGCTGAGGAACACCCGGAACCGTCGGTCGCCCCTGCTGTAATGGGTTCGGCTCCCGACCCGAGCGGGCGACTCCACCGGAGCCGGTGCCTCGACCGGAGCCGGTGCCTCGACCGGACCCGGTGCCTCGACCGCTTCCGGGGACTCGACCGGCTTGGCCCGGTCCGCGGGCTGGGTCGACGGTGCGTCGCCGCCTGCCTGCGGCACACCGGCCGCCGGCGCTTCGTCCACCGGCTCGCGCCCACCGGCCTCCCCCGTGCCGCCGACCGGCCCCGGCTCACCAACCAGCTGGGGCTCACTCGCCGGCTCGGACCCGCTCGCAGCCGTCGGCTCACCCACCGGCCGGGGCTCACTCGCCGGCTCGGACCCGCTCACCGGGGCTTCGGCCGCCGGAACCACCTCGGGCACCGGAATCACCTCGGCCGCCGGCACCACCTCGGGCACCGGCACCGTCTCGGGCACCGGCACGAGCGCAGGCGTCGGAACGTCCGGGCCAACGGAGCCGGGCTCGCCGCCGGGTCGAGCTATGAGCCGGGTGGTGGCCTGTGCCGGATCGGCTGAGGCTCCGCCGTCACCGCCCGCCCCGGCGTCGTCCACAGTGACGGGAGCGGGACGATCGGTGCCCGTGAGCCCGGTGCCGGGACGTCCGTCCAGCAGTTCCAGCAGTTCGGCTGCTGTCGGGCGGCGGGACGGATCCTTACGCATCGCGGCACTGACAAAATCACAGAGAGTAAGATCCAGGCCGCGCAGATCGGGCTCGGCGTAGACCGCCCGCTGCAACAGAACCTGTGGTGTTCCGTTACCGAACGGAAGCCGGCCGGTGGCCGCGAAGAGGACCACACCGCCCCAGGCGAAGATGTCCGACGCCGTTGTGAGGGGCCGCCGCAGAACATGTTCCGGGGTAATGAATGCCGGTGTGCCGAGGCCGGGTCCCGAGCCCGCCCGACCTGCGAGCGCGGCGGAGTTGAGGACGCGCACGAGGCCGAAGTCGAGCAGCCGGATTCCACTCGGAGAAAGCAACACATTAGCTGGTTTCAGGTCTCCGGAGACCAGACCGGCACCATGGAGCCCGGTCAGTGCGGACACAAGTGCCATCGCCATGGCCCGAACGTCGTCCGGAGGCAGCGGACCGGTGTGCGCGACCCGCTGGGCCAGCGTCGGAGCATCCACGAACTCCGTCACGACGTACGGCGGATGCGCCGTGGTGCCGGCGTCGACGATCTCCGCGAGTGACGGTGGCGCGAGCGCCCGAACAGTCTCAAGATCCGCCTGCAGCAGCCGGCGGAATTCGTGGTCGCGGGCGAACGCCGCACTGATCATCTTGATGACGACATGCCGGCCGGATGGATCTAGCGCGAGATAGACCGGCCCGGTTCCAGCCTCAGCCAGCTGCCTTTCCACGGTATACGGGCCGATTGAAACCGGCCGATTGCCGCGTGGTGCTTCGAGGTGTCGCCGGGCAACGACCACAGGTCGGCACCTCCGAAATATTCGTGAAACCCCGTAACGAGAACGCCGCAGTCACATCGGACGTGCTCGCATGTTATCTATACGGAGGCCGCCCGAACGGGCCGGTTACGCTTCGCGGTCGCCGAGGGCCGCGGCGACCGCGAGGAGCAACCCGGGATGCCGGTAGACCGCCCCGATCGTCAGCGGCCCGCCGCGGAGCGCCTGTAGCACCTCGTCGTGGCGCGGGACCTGTGCCCATCGGGCCCGCACCAGCCCGGCCAGGGCGAGCAACCCGCCCAGATGACGTTCCAGCGCGTCGCCAGCCGGCCCGAGCAGGCCCCCGAGCCAGGCCCGGTACTGGGCCGCGCTCATGATTTCCCACACCACCCGGTCTGTCACCCCCGCAGACCCTTTCGGACCACCCTGGGGACCACGCTCCCCATCCGGCCGGTGGTGCACCGCGACAATGTGCGGCAGGCGCACCAGGCTGCCGCTGGCAGCGGCGCCCACAGCGGTACCCGCGGCGGCGCCTGCGAGCTCGGGGCGATGATCCGCGACGACGACCCGGCTGGCCAGGCCACGCGCCGTGCGCGCGTCGTGCAGTCGGCCGGCGAAGCAGACCGCGAGCGCGGTGCTGACGACCGGTGCGAACCGCGCGTGCACCGCGACCGCGGTGAGGTCCGCCGTCTCCACCAGTGCGACAGCCGTGCGAGCCGCCTGGCCGGGATCAGCGGCGACGAACTCCACCCGGGTGACCTGGTGGCCCGCGGACGGGTCGCCGGCCGGTACCGGGCACACCGGGGAGCCCGGCGTACGGCGAACCCGGTCGATCGTGATCAGGCCGTCGACATAGGGCAGGCGCAGCCTGGGCAGGTCCGCGGCAGCAACGGCGTGCGGGTCACCGCCCGCCATCGCCCGCCCCCTCGTGCCCGCTCCAGGTACGGCCGACCTTACAAGCGCTGAGGTGGGCCGGAACCCGAATTCACGAGAAGATCGATCCGAAGGCAACTACCAGCCCCAGCAGGCCGAGCGGCCGCCTCCGGCACTGTTGTCCCGCAGGCTTTCCGGCCCCGCGGGCTCCCCCCGCGCCGCCGGCTCGGCCGGCCACCGACTACTCGGCCGGGCCGACTGCTCCGCTGGGCCGACTACTCCGCCGTGCCGCCGGACGACCGGGCGAAGGGCCGCAGGCGGGCGACCAGGCCCCGAACCTCGGCGCTGGCCGCGGCCAGCGTCTCCTCATAGGACGTCGCGGCCCCGTCGAGGAGCACGTCGAGCGCGATCAGGCGCTCGGCGACCTCGGTAATGAGGTCGAAGTCACGCACGTGCTGATGAGCCAGCTCAGCCAGCCGCTCATTTTTCTCAAACAGCTCGACAAACACGCTCACCTTGGCACGCAGGAGCCACGGGTCGAACGGCTTGGCGATGTAGTCGACCGCGCCGACCGCGTACCCACGGAAGGCGTGATGTGGCTCACGGTCAATCGCCGTCAGAAAGATGATAGGCGTGTCCCTCGTCCGCCCACGCTGCTTGATCCGGTGCGCGGTCTCGAAGCCATCCATCCCCGGCATCTGAACGTCCAGAAGGATGACCGCGAAGTCGTCGATGAGCAGACGCTTGAGTGCTTCCTCGCCCGAGGACGCCGTGACCAGATCCTGGTCCAGCGAGGCGAGGATCGCCTCCAGGGCCATGAGGTTGTCAGGCCGGTCATCCACAAGGAGGATCTTGCTTCGCGGGCGCTCCGAATTCGAAGCGCCCGCGGTTTCGACAGGTCCGCCGGTCCGCTCGGTCACCCGCCTGCCTCCTCCTTCGCCGGTCGGCCTGGATGTTCGTGGCGACGACACCACTGTTCCACCTTCGCCGATCGGCATGTGCGGGCCATCACCGGCCCGTCGACGCTTACCCGAATGCGCACCATACGCGATCTGATCATCACAGATGTGACCGCATCACTCCGAGGAGGTGATCGAGATCCACGGGCTTGGTGATGTAGTCCGTCGCCCCGGCCGAAATGCTCTTCTCCCGATCACCGGGCATCGCCTTCGCGGTCAGCACGAGAATCGGCAGCGGTGCGAAGGCGGGCATCGCGCGGATCGCGGATGTCGTCTCGTTGCCGTCCATGCCGGGGAGCATGACGTCCATCAACACGAGGTGCACCGGCGCGCTGTCCTGTTGGAGCGTCCGGATCGCGTCATGGCCGTTGTCAGCGTAGAGCACCCGCATCCCGTGCATCTCCAGTGCGCTGGTCAGCGCGAACACGTTGCGGACATCGTCATCTACCACCAGCACGGAGGCGCCCACGAGCGGATCGGAGCTGTCGAGGTTCGCGGAGGGCGGCCGAGCCACCGCCGACGGGTCGGTGAGGAACGGTGTGCCCTCGTCCGAGCGCGGGTCCACGGCGTTCCCCTCAGAAGCCCGGCTTGACCACAGCGTACGCTCCCCGACCCGCGACCTCCCGACCTGCCTCGAGCCCTCGGCGTTCGGCGCGGAACCCATCCCGGGCGCCGTCGGCCCGGCCGCCCCCGCCAACCCCACGCCGGTGCGCCCCGACCCCGACGCCGAGCCCAACCCCGACCGCGGCCCCGCCTCCGCCAAGGAGCCCGCCGTGACGAACCCCGAGCCCTGCCGGCGATCCGGCGCGGCCAGTTCGGCCCCGGCCAGCCCCGGGCCTCGTCCGTCACCGCCCGCCTCCAGGCGGGACCGGGCTCCACCCGCACCTTCGACGATCATGAGAACGCCGTCCGGCTCGCCGGGAATCACGACGGCCGGTACCTCGGCCGGCATCACCGACGGGACGAACAGCGTGAACGTGCTGCCCTGGCCGATCTGGCTGGACACCGCGATCGATCCGCCGAGCAGGCGGGCGATCTCCTTGCTGATCGACAGTCCCAGACCGGTGCCGCCGTAGCGGCGGGACGTCGTGCCGTCCGCCTGCTGGAAGGCCTCGAAGATCATCCTCAGTTTCTCGGCGGCGACGCCGATCCCGGTGTCGCTGACGGCGAAGGACAGCACCATCGGCGCCGACCGCAGGCTCGGCGCGACGAACGGGGTGTCGGGCGACGCGACGGACACGTCCAGGCGCACGGTGCCGGAGTCGGTGAACTTCACGGCGTTGGACAGCAGGTTCTTCAGCACCTGCTGGATGCGCTGCTCGTCCGTGACGAACTCCTCCGGGACGTCGCTCGCGACGCTGATCTCGAAGGTGAGGCCCTTCTCCTCCGCGGTGGGCCCGAACACTCCCGCGACGGCGTCACACAGGGCCGCGGTGCGCACCGGACCGGCGTCGACGTTCATCTTGCCGGCCTCGACCTTGGAGAGGTCGAGGATGTCGTTGATAAGACCGAGCAGCTCCGAGCCCGCGGAGTGGATCGTCTCGGCGAAGTCGATCTGCTTCTGGCTGAGGTTGTGGTCGGGGTTGTCGGCCAGCAGCTTCGCCAGGATGAGCAGGCTGTTCAGCGGGGTCCGCAGCTCGTGGCTCATGTTCGCCAGGAACTCGGACTTGTACTGCGACGACAGTGCCAGCTGCTCGGCCTTCTCCTCCAGGCCGATGCGGGCCATGTCGATCTCGGTGTTCTTCTCCTCCAGCAGCGCCGCCTTCTCCTCCAGCTCGTTGTTGGTGCGCTGGAGCTCGACGGACTGGGAGCGCAGCTCCTGGGTGAGGCGCTGCGACTGGGCGAGCAGCTCCTCCGTCCGGGCGTTCGCCATGATCGTGTTCAGGACGACGCCGATGGTGTCGACGAGCTGGTCGACGAGGGTGAGGTGCAGGTCGGAGAACGGGGTGAAGGACGCCAGCTCGATGACGCCGAGCACCTGGTTCTCGAAGATGACCGGGACCACCACGAGGTCACATGGTGGCGCCTCACCGAGGCCGCTGCGGATGTTGAGGTAGCCGGCCGGGACGTCCTCGACCCGGATGCGCTTCTTCTCCAGCGCGGCCTGGCCGATCAGCCCCTCGCCGAACAGGAACGTGCCGTCGGAGCGGCGCCGCGGCACCGACCCGTAGCCGGCGACGTAGCGCAGCTTGTCGCCCTCGATGAAGTCGAGCAGGTAGACGGTGCCCTGCTGGGCGTTCACCGCCGGGGTCATCTCACTGATGATCATCTGGCAGACCGTGTAGAGGTCGCGCTGGCCCTGCATCTTGCTGCCGATGAGGGCCAGGTTCGACTTCAGCCAGTCCTGCTGGGCGTTGACCTCGGTGGTCTCCCGCAGCCGGGCGATCATCTGGTTGATGTTGTCCTTGAGCTCGGCGACCTCGCCCTCGGCCTCGACCGTGATCGAGCGGGTCAGGTCACCGCGGGTCACCGCCGTGGAAACGTCGCCGATCGCGCGCAGCTGGATCGTCAGGGTCGTGGCGAGCTGGTTGACGTTGTCGGTGAGGTCCCGCCAGGTGCCGGCGACGCCGGCGACCGTGGCCTGGCCGCCCAGCTTGCCCTCGACGCCCACCTCCCGGCCGACCCGGGTGATCTCGATCGCGAACGAGGAGAGCTGGTCGACCATCGTGTTGACGGTGTCCTTCAGCTCGGCGATCTCGCCCTGCGCGGTCACCGTGATCTTCTGCGAGAGGTCGCCGCGGGCGACCGCCGTCGTCACCGCCGAGATGTTGCGGACCTGGGTGGTCAGGTTGCCGGCCATCGAGTTCACCGACTCGGTGAGATCCCGCCACACCCCCGACACACCCCGCACGTGCGCCTGGCCACCCAGGTTCCCCTCGGTACCCACCTCGCGGGCGACCCGGGTGACCTCGTCGGCGAACGACGACAGCTGGTCCACCATCGTGTTCAGGGTCTCCTTGAGCTCAAGGATCTCGCCCTGGGCGGTGACCGTGATCTTCTGCGAGAGGTCGCCGCGGGCCACCGCCGTCGCCACCAGGGCGATGTTGCGGACCTGGCTGGTCAGGTTGCCGGCCATCGAGTTCACCGACTCGGTGAGATCCCGCCACACCCCCGACACACCCCGCACGTGCGCCTGGCCACCCAGGTTCCCCTCGGTACCCACCTCCCAGGCGACCCGGGTCACCTCGTCCGCGAACGACGACAGCTGGTCCACCATCGTGTTCAGGGTGTGCGCCAGCCCCGCGACCTCGCCGCGGGCGTCCACGGTGATCTGCCGGGTCAGGTCACCCCGGGCCACCGCGGCCGCGACCTCGGCGATGCTGCGCACCTGGGTGGTCAGGTTGCCGGCCATGATGTTCACCGAGTCGGTGAGGTCGCGCCACACCCCGGAGACGCCCATGACCTTGGCCTGACCGCCGAGCTTGCCCTCGGTGCCGACCTCCTTCGCCACCCGGGTGACCTCGTCGGCGAACGCGGAGAGCTGGTCGACCATCGTGTTCACGGTCGACTTCAGCTCGTGGATCTCGCCGCGGGCGTCCACGGTGATCTTCTGCGAGAGGTCGCCCTGCGCGACGGCGGTCGTCACCTGGGCGATGTTGCGAACCTGGCTGGTCAGGTTGCCGGCCATCGAGTTCACCGACTCGGTGAGATCCCGCCACACCCCGGAGACACCCATGACCTTGGCCTGACCGCCGAGGTTGCCCTCGGTACCGACCTCGCGGGCCACCCGGGTGACCTCGTCCGCGAACGACGACAGCTGGTCGACCATCGTGTTCACGGTCGTGCCAATGCGGAGGAACTCACCGCGCACCGGCTGGCCGGCGATCTCCAGCGCCATCTGCTGGGAGAGATCACCCTCGGCCACCGCGGCGATGACCCGGGCGACCTCGTGGGTGGGCCGGGCCAGATCGTCGATGAGCGAGTTCACCGACTGGGTGAGCTCGTCCCAGCCACCGCTGCCACCCAGGTCGTCCATCCGCAGGGTGAGACGACCGTCACGTCGAATCACCTTGGAGACTCTGGAAACCTCACGTGCGTGCCGCTCCTGCATGCCGGCGAGCTCGTTGAACCGGCGGGCCACGTCGCCACCGACACCGTCACCGATCGGGAGCCGGACACCGAAGTCACCGTCGACCAGCCGGTCGAGCCCCGCGAGCAGGCCTGGCAGCAACGCCTCCACGCCCCCGGCGACGCTCCCGGAGCCACCTCCGACCGTGCCCGCGCCGTAGGCGGGGCCAGGAGGCGCCGGGGCGCTGTGGGCAGAGCCGTTGACCGACCCGTTGGTGGTGTCGCCCGTCGCGAGGGTGCCGGTGGCGCCCGCGGGCGGACCGCCGGCATCCCCGCCATGCTCGGACGACTGCTGGCGGTCGGGGCTCACGTCGGCGCTCATCAGTCTCCTACCTTGCCTGTGACGGTGGAATTATGAGGGCTACGAGCCACCCACGGGCGGCCTGGGGCAAGCGGTGGCGGCCGGGTGGCTCGGGCCGCGTGGCCGGTGCGCGGCAGCGGGTCCGCGATGCATGGCTGGTCTGGCGCCTGACGGGCGGGTGCATGGCCGGTCCGCGCACAGGTGGTGCCACCGGGCCCTGTCGGTGGCCCGTTCGGCCCAGCGGTCGACATCCGTTGGCCCGGGTTCCAGGGTGACTGACGATGGTGTGGTCGAGATCGGTGCGTGGGTAGGCGTGTAGCCGACGACGATGCGGAATGTGGCCATGGGACGGAGGTGTGCTGGTGTCGTCTGATCGGTCCGAACTGTGGTCCCGCTGTGGACTTTTGTCCCCGCCTGAGCAACTTCGGGCCAGGAACGCTCGAAGCAGGCACATCAGCCGCCAGTATCCGCCTTACCGAGGACGACGCAGGAGAGACTGAGCCACATGAACGCCGACCCAGCGGCCGGAGACCGGGTCGCGCCCCCGCGCTCTGTCGAACTGCCACCGACTGCTGACTCTCCGCGGTCGGCCCGGCGCTTCGTGCAGGACGTCCTGCGCGGCAATCTCGACGAGGACACCCTCGACTCGGCACTGCTCCTGGTCACCGAGCTGGTCACCAACGTGGTCGTGCACGCGGGGACGGTCGCGACGGTCGGCATCGCGCTGGAGTCCGCGGGCGTGCGCGTCAGCGTCAGCGACCGCCATCCGGTCCGCATCGGCGTCGGTCGCCGCGAGACGCAGGTGGTGCGGCCCCGGCCAGCCGGGCCCGACGACCTCGAAAGCCTCGACGGGCTGGGCCTGGAGGACCTTGACGGCAGGCCCGACGGGCTCGAGGGCCTGCGCGAGGACGGCCGCGGCCTCGCGCTGGTCGATGCGCTGGCCAGCTCCTGGGGCACCGAGCATGTCGCCGGTGGGAAGACCGTCTGGTTCCGGCTGACGGCCGCCGCCTCCGCACAGCCACCGGAACGCGTGCCACCCGGTGCCGCGCGCGGCGCGGAGGGCGCGGAAAGCACGGCAGACGCCGGGAACGCGCCGAGCGCGGAGGGCACGAGGACCACGGAGGGCGCGGAGGGCGCCAAGGCCACGGAGGGCGCCGCGGTCGTCGCGCCGTCCAACCCGGGTTCCGCAGGCGTCCCGCCCAGGCTGCCCCGGCTGATCGCCCGCGACACCGCCCGTGCGCTGAGCGCCGAGGGCGAGGTGTCCGAGTTGCTCGCCCAGCTTCTCGACGCCCTGCCCGCCAGCGGCGGCATGGTGCGGCGCCCCGCCGCGGACGGCGTTCGGGTGGAGACCGTCGCGGCGATGGGCCGCGCCGGCGCGGACGCACAGGCACGGGTGTTTCCCCTCGACCCGACCCAGGACAGCCTGGGCGAGCTGCTGCTCTGGCCCTCCGTCGACGGCACCGCCAGCGGCGCCGGTGGGCCTGCGGACAGCCACCCGGAAGGGCGCGCAGAAGGGCACTCGGAAGGGCACGACGGCTTCGACGTCGAGCGCGTCCAGCTCGTCTCGCGCTGGATGGCCCTCGCTCTCGGCGGCGGCGACATGCGGCGGGCCGAGGAACGCCGCATCGGGATGCTCTCCTTCCTCGCCGAGGCATCGGATCTGCTGGCGGGCAATCTGGACCTGGCCCGCTCGCTCGCGCTGCTGGCCCGGCTTCCGGTACCCCGGCTGGCGCAGTGGTGCGCGGTCTACCTCAACCACGAGGGCGCGAACCCCACGCTGGAGGCGTTCGGGCACGCCGAGGAGTCCCAGACGGCCGCGCTCACCCGGGCCGCGGTCGACCCGGACGGCGCGTTGATGGCCGCGGTGCGCGCCGCGCGCGGCGACCAGGTCCAGATGGTGACCGCGTTCGGCGGGCCCGCCCTGGTCGTCGTCCTGCAGGCGCGGCGGCGCGTGCTCGGCGTGCTCGCGCTCGGTCGCGCCCCCGGCCACGCGTTCCTCGCGGACGAGATGGATCTGCTGGCGGACCTGGCCCGCCGGGCCGCGTTCGCGGTCGACAACGCCAGGCTGTACAGCCGCCAGGTGGAGCTCGCCGGCACCCTGCAGGCCGGCCTGCGCCCGCCGGCGCTGCCGAACATCCCGGGGATCGATCTCGGCTCCGCCTACGGGGCCGCGCAGTCCGCCGGGCTCGACGTCGGTGGGGACTTCTTCGACCTGATCCACGGTCCGAACGGCTGGACCGTGGCCATCGGCGACGTCTGCGGCAAGGGAGCGGAGGCCGCGACCGTCACCGGGGTCGCCCGCGCCGTGCTGCGGCTGCTCACCGGCCGGGGCGCGGCGCTGGAGGAGCTGCTGCTCGAGCTCAACCGCGCGCTGCGGGACACCGCCACCGCCGGGAACGCCCGCTTCTGCACGATGGCCGCCGCCTCGATGCTTCCGCTGGCGGGCGGCAACGCCCGGTTCCACCTGCACCTGGCCGGTCATCCCCAGCCCGTGGTCCTGCACCAGGACGGATCAGCGTCCCTCGTCGGCCTGGCCGGCACCCTGCTGGGTGTGCTCGACGACGACGAGATCTCCTTCCCGGGCCTGGAGCTGCAGCTACAGGCGGGCGAGTCCCTCGTGCTTTACACGGATGGCGTCGTCGAGGCCAGGCAGGGGCGGGAGTTGTTCGGGGAGCAACGGCTGGTCGACGCGGTGGCCGGCTGCCACGGCCTTTCCGCACAGGGGGTGGCCGACCGGGTGCTGTCCGCGGCAGAACGGTTCGCGGGTGGCAATCTGCGCGATGATGTGGCGATTCTCGTCGCCCGGGTGGCCGACTGAGCCTTTGACCCCCGGGCACCTGGATTGCGCTGCCGCCTGATGGGTAAACAGTGCGAGATGTCCCCGTTCAAGACGTGGTGATCGATGAGTTCTACATCGGTTCCGATGAGTGTGGTCCAGCAGACGGGTCCGTGCCGTCCGCCGGCCACGCACATCGTCGCGGAGCTGCCCTACCTCCCGTCCGCCGTGCCGCAGGCACGGCGGGTGCTGCGGGAGTGCCTCGGGCTGACCGACCTGCCGGACGACAGCCGGGCCACGGCCGAGCTGCTGGTGAGCGAGCTCGTCACCAACGCGGTCAAGTACGGCAGTCCGCCGGTGTGGTTGCTCGTCGAGCTGCGGCCGGGCCTCGTCCACGCCTCGGTGTCCGACACGTCGACGACGCTGCCGCACCGCCGTGTGATCGACGCCGACTCCGAGGGGGGCCGCGGGCTGCTGGTCCTCGACGCGCTGGCCGGCAGCTGGGGCGCCGTCTCCGTGGAGTCCGGCAAGTACCTCTGGTTCGACCTGCCGGTCATCCGGTCGGAGTAGACGGATCGCGGGCCGACTGATCCGAGGCCGACCGATCCGGAGCTGGCGGCGGCAGGACGATGCGGGCCGCCCGGGGGTGGCCGAGGAACTCGTGCATGGCGAACTCGTAGCCGTAGGCACCGGCCATCGGGAAGACCACGACGTCGCCGGCCCGCAGGCGGTCGACGGTCACGTCCCGGGCCAGCGTGTCCTCGGGAGTGCACAGCTCGCCCACCACGGTGACCGGGCCGGCGGCCACCTCGGGCCGGGGCCAGCCCACCGGCCAGCTCTCGCGGGGCACCACGGCGAAGTTGTGCACGATCTCCCAGGAGGTCGGCAGCTGGAAATGGTTGATACCGCCCCGAAGCACCGCAAAAGCCTCACCGTGCACCTTTTTGACGTCGGTCACCTCGGCCGCGTACCAGCCACAGTCGGCCACCAGCATCCGGCCAGGCTCGAAGATCACTCGGACGTCCGTCGGCGGGCGCAGCCGGGCCAGGCCATCACCGAAAAGATCGAGGTCGAACGGACGCTCGCCCCGCCGGTCCGGTTCAAAGGGCACACCGAGACCACCGCCGACGTCCACCACCCGCAGGTCGAAGCGGCCCTCGTGCGCCTGCCGGACGGCGAAGTCGAGACACCACCGCACGTACTCCAGGTGCGCGGCCGCGTCGAGGTTTCCCGAGACGGCATGCACATGGAAGCCCACCAGATCGATCCCCGGCAGAGAGCGCGCCAGCTCGACCGCGCCCGGCACCTCCCGCTCCTCGATCCCGAAGGCACTCGGACGCCCACCCATCCGCAACGAGCCGGCGAGCCCGACCCGGGCGGGGTTCACCCGCAGCGCGACCGCGGCACGGCGGCCGGCCCGGGTGGCCACCGCATCGATCCGCAACAGCTCCAGAGGGCTCTCCACGTTGACGACGTCGACGGTTCCCGACGTCTCACCCGCGGCGGGGTCCAGGAGGGCCCGCAGCAGGCTCAGGGACTTTCCCGGGCCCGACGCCACCAGCCGGGGCAGGGGCGCCGGCAGCGGCTGGGGCGGCGGCTGCGGCTGGGGCTGGGGTGGCTGACCCGCGCGGCCCAGGGCATCGGTCGCGAGCGCGAGCTCACGCGCCGAGGAGATCTCGAACCCGTCGACCCCACGACCGCCGGCCAGCAGCGCGTCGAGCACCGGCGGGAAGGAGTTGGCCTTGACCGCGAAGTACAGCTGCGCCCACGGCGGCAGATGGCGACGCAGGTCGACGGCGGCCCGCTCCGCCACAGCCGGCGCGTAGAGGTACGCGCTGAGCTCGGGCTCCGCGTCAACACCGGACTCCGCGCCACCGCCGAGCTGCCGGCCGCCACCGGGCCAGGCCCGCACGTGCTCGATCACAGCCGGGGGCAACCGGTCCAGGCCGAGGGCGCGCAGTGGCGCCGCCGAGATCGGAAGATCCAGCACAGCCCGAAATGTACGACGCGGCGGCAAAGCATGCGCGTTGCCCGAGCCTCGCCCGACCCGGATCAGAAGCCAGCCGTCATGCCCAGGTCGAGTGCAGGCACGCCCGGCCACCCGACGGGGAGACGAGGTCACGAAACAGAAACCGCACCGAAACGATGCCGACATCCACGGAACCGCTCCACCTCGCCCATTTGCGATCGTAGTATCACGGTGGGCAACGATCGCGCGGGGAGTCGGACGGGAAGCCGCGGGCGAAGCCCATGCACGAAACCCACCGAGGAAGCCCAGCCGCAAAAAGCCCACATGGGGAGCACGGCCAGCGCCCCACCCCGACAGTCGGCAGCCGTAAGGGAGACAACACCCCGATGCGAGGGGTGCACCAGAGTTCAACAGTGAGGAAGAGCTCGGCGCGTCCACTGGCCGGAGATCGGGACTCATTGAGGTTAGGCTTCCCTGATCCGGTCCGCTCGAAGGGAAGTCGCCGTGACGACAATCTCACCGGCCGACATCGATGCCAGTACCGGCGGAGCAGGTCCCAACAATGCGGATCCCAAGGCCGCGGCGGCGATCCTGGCGCGGCAGGCCACCCGTGAATCCGCCGCCCGCACCTACGCACGATCGCTCCCGATCGTTCCGACAAGCGCCGCGGGGTCCTGGATCACCGGTGCCGACGGGCGGCGTTACCTGGATTTCCTCGCCGGAGCCGGCACCCTCGCCACCGGGCACAACCACCCGGCGGTCGTAGCCTCGATCGAGCGCGTCCTGCGTTCCGGAGCGCCCCTGCACGTCCTCGACATCGCCACCCCGCAGAAGGACGCCTTCACCGAGGAACTGGCGAACACGCTGCCCGCCGGGCTGCGCGAGGACCCGAAGCTGCTGTTCTGCGGGCCGACCGGCGCCGATGCCGTCGAAGCCGCGCTCAAGCTCGCCTACACCGTCACCGGGCGCCAGAACGTCCTGGCGTTCACCGGTGCGTACCACGGGATGACAGCCGGAGCACTCGCCGTGACCGGCAACGTGCCGGTGAAGGAGCCGCTGCCGACAGCAGCGTCGGTCGTCCGGCTGCCCTTCCCCTACCCGTACCGGTGCCCGTTCGGTGTGGGCGGCGCCGCCAGCGCGGAGATCTCCGCGCACTATGTCGAGCAGCTGCTCGACGACCCCTGCGGCGGCATCACCAGCCCGGCCGCGATGATCCTCGAGGTGGTGCAGGGGGAGGGCGGCGTCGTTCCGGCCCCTGACGGGTGGCTACGGGCGATGCGCGAGCTGACCAGCCGCCGCGGGATCCCGCTCATCGTGGACGAGGTCCAGACGGGTGTCGGGCGCACCGGCACCTTCTGGGCCTGCGAACGGGCCGGCGTGGTGCCCGACATGCTCGTGATGTCGAAGGCGATCGGCGGTGGGCTGCCGCTGGCCGTCGTCGCCTACCGCGCCGACCTGGACGTCTGGGCGCCGGGAGCGCACGCGGGCACCTTCCGCGGAAACCAGCTCGCGATGGCGGCGGGGCTGGCCACCCTGCGGCTGGTGCGGGACCACGGGCTCAGCGATCGCGCGGCCGTGGTCGGTGACCGGCTGCTGGCCGGTCTGAACCACATCGCCCGGAGCACCGAGATCGTCGGTGACGTGCGCGGCCGCGGCCTGATGCTCGGCGTCGAGATCGTCGACCCGCACCGGGAGCCGGACCGGACCGGCGCTCGGCCCCCGGATGCCGCTCGGGCCGCGGCGATCAGATCCGCGTGCCTCGACCGTGGCCTGATCATCGAGCTCGGCGGCCGCCATGACGCCGTGCTCCGTCTGCTGCCGCCGCTGACCATCACCGACGAGGAGGCGGACCTCGCGCTGGAGATCCTGGCCGACGCCATCGCACTGTCCGGCTCGCCCAAACTTTCCGGCGCAGCAGAGAGGATGGGATGACGGGGCCGGGTCACCAACCCGCGGACGATCTGCGCGCGCTGCTACGAGTCACGCTGGACGCCCTCGACGCCGGCCGCCGGGACCGCGGCGGCCCGCTGCCCGCCGGTGGGCCGGCCGCGGTCCGGCAGGCGACACTCGACGCGCTCGGGCCAGGGCCGCTTCTGCCCCGAACGGGCGACGGTGAGGCCGCGGCGCTCGGCGGGCTCACCCGCATGCTGACCGCGGGGTCGGCCGATCCCGCGGATCCGTTCTGCGCCGCCCATCTGCACTGCCCACCGTTGGCTGTGGCCGTGGCCGCCGACCTCGCGGTGAGCACGCTCAACCCGTCGCTGGACTCCTGGGACCAGGCCCCCGCCGGCACGACCATCGAGCTGGAGGTGGTCGCCGCGCTGGCCGAGCTCGTCGGGTTCGACCCGACGCACGCCGTGGGCACCGTGACCACCGGCGGCACCGAGTCCAACCTGATGGGCCTGCTGCTCGGCAGCCACACCACCGGGCAGGCGGCGGTCCGGTCACGAGCCCGGGGCCGGAGCGGGCCGAGAGCCCATCACGGCCGGCCCGGGCCACGGGCCCAGCTCGGGCGGGCCGGCCGCGGTGGCAGCGCGGGTCCGGTTCCCGTCCTGTGCTCGGCGGCCGGCCACCACTCGGTTCGGCGCGGTGCCGAGCTGCTCGGGCTCACGAAGGTCGTCCCGGTCGCGGTCGACGCCGCGTACCGCATGGACGTCCAGGTGCTGCGGGCCGCGCTGGCCCGGCACGACGGCCCCGTCCTCGTCGTCGCGACGGCGGGCACCACCGACGCCGGCGCGATCGACCCGCTGGCCGAGATAGCCGATCTGGTGCGCAGCCACCCGGCGCCGAGCTGGCTGCACGTGGACGCCGCGCACGGCGGCGGCGCCCTGTTCTCCCGCCGGCTCGCCGGCCGCCTCACGGGCCTGGACCAGGCCGACTCCGTCGCGCTCGACCTGCACAAGCTGGGCTGGCAGCCGGCACCCGCGGGAGTCTTCCTCACCCCGTCACGGCGCGGCTGGAGCCGGCTGGAAGCCGAGATCGCCTACCTCAACCCGGCCGATGAGACCACCGCGGGATACACCAGCCTGCTGGGGCGATCGCTGCGAACGACCCGCCGGCCGGACGCGTTCAAGATCGCGGTGACCTTCCGCGCGCTCGGCCGAGAGCGCCTCGGGGCGATGGTGGACGCCTGCCACGACCTCGCCGAGCACGCGGCGCACGTCATCGCCGACCACCCTCGGCTGGAGCTCGCCGCGCCGGTCACCCTCAGCACCGTGCTGTTCCGGTACGTCCCGGCCGGCACCGGCACCGGCACCGAGGAGGGCACCCGGCTCGACCGGTTGAACGCCGCGATCCGTAGCCGCCTGCTCGACGACGGCGCGGCGGTCGTGGGGCGGACGACCGCCGGCCCCGAGGCCGCCGTCCACCTCAAGCTCACCCTGCTGAACCCGGCGGCCACCGCCGCCGACGTCTCCGCGCTGCTCGCGCTCGTCGCCGCCACCGGAGACCGCATCGCGGCCGAGGCACCGCATTGACCATCGCGAAGCGGACGATCGCCGAAAGGACCGCCGAAGCCCCCGCCCCCGGCCCGATCCGCCCAGACCCGGCAAGCCCCGGTGTGGCCGGGGCCGGGGCCGGCCCCGCAGCCGCGGCCCCGGCAGTCATTGGCCCGGCAGACATGGGCCCGGCCGGTGCCGCGGCGGGTGAGGCGGACGAGGTCGTGACCGAGGTCCTGCTCCGGTGCTGGTTGAGGGAGCTCGGCGCCCAGGCGGGAGCGCCGACCGGCCCGGCGCTCCGGCTGCCGCTGCCCGCGACCGGCCTGGCACTGGACCTCGACATCACCTACCGGTCTCCGACCGGCTGGCACCGCTTCGGCCCGCCGCGTCTGCACGGCACGCCGATCGACGCGGGCCGGCCCGACGCGGGGCTGCTCGACGCTGGCCTGCTCGCCGCGCTCCTGACCCGGGAGGTGGCCGCCGGTGCGGCACTGCCCCCCGGCGCCGCGCGCGGTGCTCTGGCGCGCATCCTCGACTCGGCGGAGTGGATCACCCGGATCATCGCCTTCCGTCGCGGTGAGCCCGCCGCCGCGACGGCGGTCAGCGCGTCAGCGGCCAGCGCGTCAGCGGCCAGCGCGTCAGCGGCCAGCGCGTCGGCGCCCGGCGAGCCCGCGGATCGGTCGGCCCGCGAGCCCGCCCGCGTGCCGGCCGGGAACGCCGCGAACCGCGCACCGTTTCTCGTGGCCGAACGTGCTCTGATCACCGGCCATCCGTTTCACCCGGCCGCGAAGAACCGGGGCGAGGCCTCGGCCGCCGAGACGGCGCGGTACTCGCCCGAGCTGCACGGGGCGTTCCGGCTGCACTGGTTCGCGGCGCATCCGAACATCGTCCGCCACGGCGGACCCGACCCGGCCCGAACGCTCGCGTCGCTGCGGGCCGAGGCCGGGACGGAAACCGGGAACGGGAACGAGAGCGGGAGGGGGACGGGTACCGGCCCGGTGGCACCGCCGGGATACCTGCTGCTGCCCGCCCATCCCTGGCAGGCGCGCACCGTCGGCGACCGCCCGGAGCTCGCCCGGCTGCTCGACGACGGACAGCTGGTGGATCTCGGTCCGTCCGGGCGACCCTGGTTCCCCACATCGTCGCTGCGCACGGTGTGGCGGCCGGACGCGCCGGTCATGCTCAAGCTCTCCCTCGGTATGCGGATCACCAACTCCCGCCGGGAGCTGCACACCGACGAGCTCGCCCTCGGCGCGGAGATGGCCCGGTACGCCCGGCTGGCCCTGGACGAATGGCTTGGCCGCCACCATCCGGAATTCCGGCTCCTTTCCGAGCCGTCGTGGGCCGCGGTGCTGCCCGGTGGGCTGGAATGCGCGCTGCGGACCAACCCGTTCGGGGCCGGGGACCGGGCGGTGTGCGCCGCCGCGCTGATCGCCGACCGCCCCGACCTCGCCCCCGGGGCGCCCGACCGGTCACGGCGGTCGATGCTCGCCGAGATCATCACGAACCTCACCCGCCGCGGAACGGCCGCGACCCGCCCGGCCGCGGCCGGCTCGGAGCCGACCGGCTCGGCGGTGGCCAGCCACGCGACGACGACAGTGGCGGGCGAGTGGTACGGCCAGTACCTGCGGGTACTCATCCTGCCCGTGCTCGATCTTTACCTGCGCCGTGGCGTCGGCCTCGAGGCCCATCTGCAGAACACCGTCGTCACCCTTGACGACCAGGGCTGGCCGGTCACCGGATGGTTCCGGGACAGCCAGGGCTACTACCTGGCCGCCTCCCGCGCCGAGGCCGCGCGGCATGAGGTCCCCGGCCTCGGGGACGGGCTGCCCGCCGTCTTCGACGACGCCCTGGTCGAGCAGCGCCTCATCTACTACACAGTGGTGAACAACGCCCTAGCCGTCATCGGCGCGCTCGGCGCCGCCGGGATCGCGGACGAACGGGTACTGCTCGCACAGCTGCGCGCGGAGCTGGTCCGTGCCCGCTGCGGCCCGGGCGGGCGGGCACGGCGGGGCCGGGCGCTGCTGAACCGCCTGCTGGACGCCCCGACCCTGCCCTGCAAGGCGAACCTGCGCACCTGCGTCGACGGCCGCGACGAGCTGGTCGGCCCCGTGACCTCCCAGTCGATCTACGTGGAGATCCCCAATCCGATCGTGGAGGTCCGTCCCTGATGTCACCCTCCGCCACGGCCCCCGAGCCGTTCGACCTGCTCGGGGTGGGACTCGGCCCGTTCAACCTGTCGCTGGCGGCGCTCGCCGACGGCGTGCCGGGCGTGCGGGCCGTCTTCCTGGAACAGCAGGACGCCTTTCACTGGCATCCGGGGCTGCTGCTGGACGGCACCACGTTGCAGGTTCCCTTCCTCGCCGACCTGGTGACCCTGATCGACCCGACCAGCCGGTGGTCGTTCCTGTCCTACCTGCGCGAACACGACCGCCTGTTCCGTTTCTACTTCTACGAGCGGTTCCACCTGCCGCGGCGCGAGTACGACGACTACTGCCGGTGGGTCGCGCAGTCGCTCGGATCCACCCGGTTCGGGGCGCGGGTCGATGCGGTGCGCTGGCGGCCGGGCAGCGAGCTGTTCGAGGTGACGGTCAGCGGCCCGCACGCCGGCGGCCCGACAGCCGGCGGCCCGACAGCCGGCGGCCCGCGTGACCCCGCCAGCGGCCCGCGCGAGATCGCCGGCGGCCCGGACGAGTCCGCGCCCCGCGTGCTCACCGCCCGCAACCTCGTGCTCGGCCTCGGCACCGAGCCGGTCGTCCCGCCGGCCTTCGCCGGCGTGCGCGGCCGGCGGGTGTTCCACTCGGCCGACTTCCGCGGGCAACGCGACCAGCTGGCCGGGGCCCGGCACGTCACGGTCGTCGGTTCCGGGCAGTCCGGCGCCGAGGTGTTCGCGGAGCTGCTGCGCGCCCAGCCCTCGACCGGGCAGTCGCTGGCCTGGATCACCCGCACCCCCGCGTTCGCGCCGATGGAGTACTCCAAGCTGGGCCTGGAACAGTTCACCCCGGACTACGTGCGCTACTTCCACGGGCTCGACCAGCCGACGAAGGACGCCACCGTGCCCGGCCAGTGGCAGCTCTACAAGGGCATCGACGCGCAGACCATCGGCGAGATCTACGACCTGCTCTACGAGCGCAGCATCGGCGGCACCGACGCGGACGCGCTGCTGCTGCCGAACGTGTCCGTGGAGGCGGTGAGCCAGCCCGGCGCGGATCACGCGCACGCCCTGCGCCTGCGGTGCCGGCACCGCGCCCAGCACCGCGAGTTCACCGTCGACACCGACGCGGTCGTCCTCGCCACCGGCTACGCACCGCGCCGGCCGACGCTGCTCGACCCGGTCGGCGGGCTGCTGCACCTCGACCCCGGCGGCCGCTTCCGGGTGGACGACCGGTACCGCCTCGCGACCGCGGCCGAGGTCACGGGACGGATCTACGTCCAGAACGCCGAGCTGCACACGCACGGGGTGGGCGCGCCCGATCTGGGGCTGGGCGCCTGGCGGGCCGCGGTCATCCTCGACGACCTGACCGGCGGGCGGGCGCACCGGCTGCCTCCGCCCACCGCCTTCACCACGTTCGGCGCTCCCGAGCCACCGCGAGCCGCCGCGCCGGATGGAGCCCCGGACGCCGCGGCAGCCGGGGCAGCCGGGGCAGCCGGGGCAGCCGGGGTGGCCACGGGTTCCATCCCCGTCCAGCCCGCCGAGGCAGGCGGAGCGGGCCGGTGACGGGGCCGGAGCAGGTCGAGCCGACACAGGCCGAGCTGTGGCGCACCGCGGGCCGCGCGCTGCTGTCCCGGCTGATCGCCGAGCTGGCCTACGAGGAACTGCTCGTCCCCACCACACACGCCGTGCCGCCCACTGCCACGCCGCCGCCCGCAGCTGCTCCGCGCACGGTGGTCGCTGGACGGGGCGCACCCGCGCGTTACCGGATCGAGTGCGGTGCGGTGGCCTACACGTTCACGGCCCGGCGGGGCACCTTCGGCACCTGGTGGCCGGCGGCCTCGACCCTGCGCCGCGGCGGTGAGCCGGCCGACGACCCGGTCCGGTTCCTGCTCGACGCGCAGGCGTTGCTGGGGTGGTCCGGCGACGTCCTCGCCGATGTCGTACGCGAGGTGACGGCGACCCAGCGCGCGGATGTGGAGATCCTGCGCGGGGCGCTGCCCGCGGCGCGGCTGGCCGGGCTGTCCCACCTGGAGCTGGAGGGGCGCCAGGCCGGTCATCCCTGCCTGGCCGCGAACAAGGGCCGGCTCGGTTTCGGCGTGGCCGACGCGGCCCGCTACGCGCCGGAGTCGGGCGTCCCGTTCCGGCTGCGCTGGGTGGCCGCCGAGCCGGCTCTGGGGCTGCTCGTCACGCAGGCCGGGCTGACGCCGTCCGACCTGTACGACCGCGAGCTGTCGGCCGCGACCCGGGCGGAGTTCACCGCGGCGCTGACCGCGGCGCTGATCCGCGCCGGGTGCACCGGGGGAACCAGCTCCGCTGACGCGGACGCGCTGGCGGCGCGGTACGTGTGGCTGCCGGTCCATCCATGGCAGTGGGAGAACGTGGTGACCACTCTGTTCGCCGGCGAGCTGGCCACCGGGGCCCTCGTCGACCTGGGCGAGGCACCGGACCGCTACCTGCCACTGCAGTCCGTCCGCACGGTGGCGAACATCGACACGGTGGGCGGGCGCGACGTCAAGCTCGCCCTGATGATCCGCAACACCCTGGTGTGGCGGGGGATGTCCGCGGAGGACGCGAAGGCGGGTCCCGTGGTCTCCTCGTGGCTGACGTCACTGGCTCGGCAGGATCCGCAGCTGCGGGCCATGGGTGTGATCCCCCTGCCGGAGGTCGCCGGTGCGACCGTGGCGCATCCCGCCTTCGACGCGCTGGCGGACGCCCCCTACCGCCTGCACGAGCTGCTCGGCGTGCTCTGGCGGGAGCCGGTCATCGCCTTCCTCGCCCCGGGCGAACGAGCCCGGACGATGGCCGCGCTGCTCACCATCGGGTCGGACGGCCGCGCGCTGGCCGCCGAGCTGGTGCACCGGTCCGGGCTGACCGCCGCCCGGTGGCTCGCCGCGTTCCTGCACGCCCTGCTCCCACCGCTGCTGCACTACCTGTACGTGTACGGAGTGGCCTTCACCCCCCACGGCGAGAACGTGATCTGTGTGTTCGACGCCGACGACGTGCCGCGGCGCATCGCGGTGAAGGACTTCGGGGCCGACATCGACCTGGTCGAGGGTGACTTCCCGCAGCGCGCCGCCACAGACGGCGGCGCGAGCGCGCTGTGCCGCCACTGGCCGGCCCGGATGCTCGCCCACTCGGTGCTCTCCGCCGTGTTCGCCGGCCACTTCCGGTACTTCTCGGTGGTCGTCGAGGATCACCTCGGGATCGCCGAACCACAGTTCTGGGCGATGGTGCGGGATGCCGTGCTCGACTACCAGCAGGCGCATCCGGAGCTGGCCGACCGCTTCGCGCTGATCGACCTGCTGGCCCCGTCGTTCGACCGGGTCTGCCTGAACCGCGAGCAGCTGTCGGGGGCGGGCTTCCACGAGCGTGCCGGCCGGGACGCCCAGTTCGACGTCCTGCACGGCATGGTCGCCAACCCGCTCGTGGCCACCGGCACATCCGGCGACGGCGAGCCATCCGGCGGTGAGCCATCCGGCGACGGCGAACCGCTCGGAGATGGGCGTTGACAGCGGCCGGGAGTCCCCCGCCCCCTGCGCCGGAGGCGATGGCACTGCTTGCCGACGGCAGCGTCGACGAGGTGATCGTCGCCGCGCCCGACCTGCAGGGCAGGCTGCTCGGCACCACGCTGTCGCCGGAGTACTTCCGCGAGCGGCTGCTGGGCGGCGACGGCGTCGGCGCGTGCACCTATCTCTATGCGGTCGACGTCGAGATGGAGACCGGGCCCGGCTATGCCTACGACCCCTGGCAGGGCGGTTTCGGGGATCTGCGGCTGATCCCCGACCCGGCGACGCTGCGCCGCGCGCCGTGGCGGCCCCAGTCGGCGATCGTGATCGCGGACGCGCTCTGGCCGGACGGCTCCACCGTCGAGGTCGCGCCGCGGACGGTGCTGCGCCGGCAGCTGGACCGGCTGGCCGGCCTGGGCCTGTGTGCGCTGGCCGGCACCGAGCCGGAGTTCCTGGTGTTCGAGGAGAACTACCGCGACGCCGCCCGCCGGGACTACACCCGGCTCACGCCGGCCAGCACCTACAACATCGACTACGCGCTCGCCGGCACCGAGCGCCTGGACGATCTCGTCCGCTCGATCCGCACCGCGATGGCGGTGGCGGGCGCCCGGGTGGAATCCGCGCGTGCCGAGGTTCATCGCGGCCAGTACGAGATCGTCTTCGGCTATGACGAGGCGATGCGCACCTGCGACCAGCACGTGCTCTACAAGACCACCGCGAAGAAGATCGCCGGTGCGGCGGGCCGGGCGCTCACCTTCATGGCCAAGTACGACCAGGGCGAGGGGAACTCCTGCCATGTGCATCTGTCCCTGCGCACCTCGCAGGGCGGCCTCGTCCTCGCCGCCGCCACGGGCGAGAGCGAGAACTCGGGCGAACACGGAGGCGGCGGCAGCGGCGGGATGTCGGAGCTGATGCGCTGGTTCGTCGCGGGGCAGCTGGCCTGCCTGGCCGAGCTCACCCTCCTGTACGCGCCGACCGTCAACTCCTACAAGCGGCTGGCTCCCGGCGCCTTCGCGCCGACCGGAATCTCCTGGGGGTACGACAACCGCACGTGCGCGGTGCGGGTGGTGGGCTCCGGGGGCTCGTTGCGGATCGAGCACCGGGTGCCCGGCGGCGACGCGAACCCCTACCTCGCCGTCGCCGGGATGATCGCAGCCGGGCTGTACGGCATCGAGCATCGACTGCCGCTGGAGCCGCCGCGGGTCGGGAACGCCTTCGCGGCGAACGACGTCCCGAGGCTGCCCACCTCACTGCGCGAAGCGGCCCGGGCGTGGCGGGAAAGCGCCGTCGCCCGGGCCGCCTTCGGGCAGCCGGTGGTGGATCATCTCGCCTACGCGGCGCAGGTCGAGCTGGCCGGCTACGAACGAACCGTCACGGACTGGGAACGCCGGCGCTGCTTTGAGCGGTTCTGACACCCTCGCCACCTGACGGCGCCCGGTCGGCCGGGACCCGGCCGGAAGGTGTCCCGTCGGATGCTGGCCCGTCCGACGGTGTCCCGTCGGCGGGCACCGTGGCCGACGCCACCGTGGCCGACGCCACCGTGGCCGACGCCACCGTGGCCGACGGCACAGTGGCCGACGACACAGTGGCCGACGACACAGTGGCCGACGGCACCGCGACGGTGCTCCCGGCCGGGCCGGCCTCGCTCAGCCCGATGCGGGCGTGCAGGGCGCGCAGCGGCTTCGGTGCCCACCAGTTCGCCTGCCCGGCGACCCGCATGAACGCCGGCACCAGCACACCGCGGATCAGGGAGGCGTCCAGCAGGATCGCCAGCGCCGTGCCCAGCCCGAACATCTGCATGAAGCGGACCGAGGACGTGGAGAAGGCGATGAAGGTCACCGCGAGCAGGGCCGCCGCCGTCGTCACGAGACGCCCGGTGCGGGCCAGGCCGGCGGCGACCGCCTCGGTGTTCGACGCGCCCGCGTCGTACTCCTCCTTGATCCGGGAGAGCAGGAAGACCTCGTAGTCCATGCTCAGCCCGAACGCGATGCAGAACAGCAGCACCGGCATCGACGTGTCGAGCGTGCCCGGGGTGAAGTCCAGCCACGAGGCGAGATGGCCGTCCTGGAAGATCCAGACGGCGACGCCGAACACGGCGGTGAGCGTCAGCCCGTTCAGGACGATCGCCTTCAGCGGGAGCACCACACTGCCGGTGAACAGGAACAGCAGGACGAAGGTCGTCAGCGCGATGAGCCCGATGGCCAGCGGCAGGTGGCTGGCCATCGTGGCCTTGCCGTCGACGAGCACCGCCGGCGGGCCGCCGGCCAGCGCCTCGGTGCCGGCCGGAGCGGCGAGGTCCCTGACCTGGTGGACCAGCTCCTGTGCCTGCGCCGAATGCGGCTCCACCGAGGGCACCACCCGCAGGTAGGAGGCGTTCTCGGCCGAGTAGCGCTCGGTGGACGCACCGGGCGGCACCACGGTCCGGCCGTCGACCAGCACGCCGGCGGCGCTGTCGACCCGGGCGACACCGTCCATCTTCGAGATCGCGGCCGCGTAGTCGGCGATCTCGTCCGGACCGGTGGCCTCGGCCGGACCGGTCACCACCACCACGATCGCCCCGGCGTCGTTGGAGGAGAAGTCGCCGCGGATGACGTCTCCGACCGCGCGGCTGGAGTTGTCGGCGCGCAGCACCCGGTCGTCCGGCGTGCCGAACTCGACGTGCAGGAACGGGGCGCCGAGGACGAGGAGCAGGGCGATGACCGGCAGCCCGGCCAGCAGGGGCCGGCGCATCGTCATGGTGGCCACCCGCCGCCAGAACGGCGACTCGACGGTCTCCCGAGGCGCGTTCCCGGCGGCAGCGTCCGCGCCGCCCTCGGCACCCGCGGACGTCCCGGCCGCCCGGCGGCGGCGCAGGAAGCCGAGCAGGCCACCCACCCGCAGGGCGTTCACCTTCGGCCCGAGCAGCATCAGCACGGCTGGCAGGACGACCACGGCGGCGAAGACGGCGACCGCCGTGACCGCGATCCCCGCGTAGGCCATGGACTTGAGGAAGTAGGGCGGGAAGACCAGCATCACGGCGAGCGCGACGATCACCGTCGCGCCGCTGAAGAGGATGGTCCGCCCGGCGGTGCGGACCGTCACCGCGACAGCTTCGGCCCGGTCCCGGCCGGCGGCGAGCTCCTCACGGAAACGGCTGACCATGAGCAGGGCGTAGTCGATGCCGAGACCCATGCCGAGCGCCGTGGTGAGGTTCACCGCGAAGATCGACACGTCGGTGAGGCTGCCCACCACCGACAGCACGGCGAAGCCGCCCAGGATGCCCATGAGCCCGATGCCCAGCGGCAGGAGCGCGGCCACCAGGCCACCGAAGGCGATGATCATGAGCACGGTCGTGATCGGGATCGCGATCGCCTCGGCCACCGCGAGATCGGCGCCCACCTGGCCGTTGATGTCCTCGCCGACGGTGGCCGCACCGCCCGGGCGCACGGTGACCGGCGAGTCGGCGTCGCCCCCTGGCACCCGGCCGGCCTCGTAGGCGTCCTCGTAGCGGGCGACCAGGTCGCTGGCATGGTCCTCGTCCACGCTGGCGATGACCAGCGCGGAGCGGCCGTCGTCGGATTTAAGCGGTGGCGCGCCCGTCCAGTAGGACGACACGTTGGTGACCCCGGGCTGGGCGGCCAGATCGGCGGCCAGCTCGCGCCCGGCCACCGCCACCGCCGGGTCGTCGACGGCCTGCCCGGCCTGAGTCTGGCCGGTGATGTCGGGGCGGGCCGTGACGAGCAGGACGAGGTTCGGCTCCCCGCCGAAGCGCTCGTCGACGAGGTCGGCGGCTCGGCTGGAGGCGGACGCCGGATCGTCGAACCCGCCTGATTCGAGCTTGCCGAACGCGCCGAGGCCAAGCGCACCGGCGCCCAGCAGTGCGATGAGGGTGAGCAACAGGACGAGACGCGGCCGGCGAGTGACGATCTTCGCTACAGCGGTGAACACGGGACCCTCCCGAGAGAAGCGATCTCTTGAGAGAACAGTGTTCGCGAACACCGTTCTCTGTCAAGACCCTTGTTCTTGGAAGTTGACACCGATCGCAGTCTGGCCGCAGCATGGCGACTGTGACTCGTCCAGTCCCCCGTCGCGAGCGCCTCCGCCAGACAACGATCGAGGAGATCAAGAAGGCCGCCCACAAACAGCTGACCGAGCACGGTGCGGCCGGCCTCTCGCTGCGGGCCGTGGCACGCGAGATGGGGATGACGCCGTCCGCGATCTACCGGTACTTCGACAGCCGGGCCGCACTGATCCACGTGCTGGCGCAGGACGCCTACAGCTCCCTCGCCGACGTGCTGGAGGCGGCCTTCGACGCCGCGCCGACGGACGACCACATGGTGCGCTGGCTGCTGGTCGCCCGCTCCCACCGGCGCTGGGCGATGCTGAACCCGACGGAATACACGCTGATCTTCGGTCCGCAGCCCGACGACCTGACCGACCCGTCGACCGCAGTGCTCGACGAGCTCGAACGGTCCGTCGCCGTGCTCCTGCGGTGCATGGCCGAGGCGATCGAGGCCGGCGTCTTCGATCCGAGCGGGTTGGAGGCCGAGCTGTCACCCAACCTCCGCCGGCAGTTCGAGGCGTGGGACTGCGACGACTCCGGCCTCGGCCCGGTCGCCGATGCCGCCTGCATGCTGGTGTGGACCCAGCTGCACGGGCTGCTGGCGCTGGATCTGTTCGGTCACCTCCCGGAGCCGCTCCGGGGCTCGGGTGAGCTCTTCGACCAGCAGATGATCGGTGCGCTGGTGCGGGTCGGGTGCCAGATACCCGTCGACTTCGCCGAGGTGATCGACCGTGCCGACCGGGTCGCGGCCGGCATCGGTGAGGGCGTGTTCGAACTCGGCACCGGCGCGGCACCGCCCGGTGCCGGCGCGGCGCCGCCCGGTGCCGGCCGAGCGGCGCCGCGGTTTCTACCGCCCGCCTGACCACACCGCTCGCAGGAGCGGCGCGGGCGGCTCCGCTCCGGCGGTGTTGCCACCGTCTGGCGACGTTGCTACCCCCGCCGGGTCAGACCTGCCGCCATACGTTCAGGCAGATGTCCGCATCCTCCTACTCAGAGTGTCGAGGGCGGCACGGCGAGCACTCTTGATCTCACCCAGCCGCGCCTGGTAGGCCGGCGAGGTCGCCAGCGGCTGATAGAAGCCCAGCCGCGGGACGAAATCGGTCTCGTCGTACCCGGGTGGCCGGTACAGCGGATAGGTACGACCCGGAAATAGGAGGTCGTAGTTGTCGGCAATCTGCCAGACGGCGACATGCGGATCGAGGCGCCGCCGCTGGAAGTAGGCCTCGAGAACATCGATTGTGAAACTGATCTCATGGAACTGCTTGACCAGGTTGTGGTAGTGCTGACCAACCTGATACTTGATCGGCAGCTCGACCTGTAGACAGTCCGCGTAGTCGAGAAGGTCCAGGGCGAGAACCTTCAGGGAAGTCTCCACCCCGTAACCGCGCGAGAACGCGAGCGACGCAAAGACGTCGGCGTCAATCACGAACTCCCCGATCAATGGCTGGATTGCCCGGGTGATGGACGGCACATGACGCGCGAGCTGCTTCGAGAGAAGCGAGCGCAGCATCTCGGTCGTTCGCCCGCCGGGCTGCCCGTCACCGGTGACCCTGCGCGAGCTTCCGTTCACGAATAGCGGAGCGTTACCGGCGGTCGCCGCCGCCGCCAGAACGCCGACCGTGATCGGGTCATAACTTTCAAGATCGGCGTCGTGGAAAATCAGCCGGTTACCGAACGCGAGGTACGCGAGGCTGCGCATGGCACCGGCCTTGCCACCGGCCGCGGCGTCCTCCGCCCCCGCGTGCCGTTCCATGACGGACTGGCCTCGGGCGACCCAGCTCGCCCCCGCCTCCGTCGCGATCCGCACCAGATCGTGCTCGTCACCGTCCGAGGACGGATCGACTATTACGCCGATCTCGTCGATGACGCTGCGTTCCTGCATCCACCGTTGCCGGTTGAGCGCGATGATGGTCCCGAGCGCCCGCGCCGCCTCAGGCCCGCGGGCGGGTATCAGCAGACTTAGCGTGACGCCTCTGTTGAGCTTGTCCACCTCGATCGCATCGAGGTCGAGGGTGGTGGGTTCGAGCGTTCGCACGGACGCCCCTCTCTCGAGACCTTTCTTGGCTTAAGACCCCCCCAGGTCCGACCACGCCCGCGCAGACGTGGCCGACATAACACCTGATGGTTCGCGTACCACGTGAACCACGTCAGGCGAAGCTTTCCGGGCAGGCGCTCCCCGGTCAACCGGACGCCGCTGGCGATCCTCCCTCTTCACACCTTTCCATACCTTTACCCGCGGATCCCCCCAGGGACCGACCGCCGTGGAACACACGGCCGGCGTGCGGGGATCAAAGTATGGATGTTGCGCGACGGATCGTCACTCCCCCGGAGGAGTCCCCCAGAACATCACTTTCGGCCCGCTCGGCGCGCCGGCCCGGGCCAGGTTCACCGGCGCCCGGCCGTCCGTCGCGCCGGCCGCCCATCCGGCCGGCGCGACGGGATACACGACGGGACACCAGACCCTTCGCCGGTGTACCCGGGAGCTGTCCGGACGACGCCCGGCGGGTCCGGACACGTCCGCGTGGATCCCGGCCGTCCCGGCTGGTCGGGCCCCGGTTGGGAAGGCCGGCTCGGCGACACGATGGCATGCTGAGGTGGTGGATGTCGTACTGGACCCGATGCGCCCGGACCTCCGGCTTGGCCGGACGCCGATCCCTGTCGTCGGCCGCGCCCGGGTCTATGTGTGCGGCATCACTCCCTATGCGGTCACACATCTGGGCCATGCAGCCACGTACCTGTGGACGGATCTGACAGCGCGGGTATGGCGTGCGGCCGGGGTCCAGGTGGAGCTCGCCCGCAACATCACCGACGTCGACGACGCGATGTTCGCCGAGGCCCGCCGGCTGGGGATGCCCTTCGACCAGGTCGCGGCGATGCAGCGGTTCTCCTTCGACCGCTCGATGTCCGCGCTCGGGATCCAGCCACCGGACCACGAGCCGACGGCGCGCGCCGCGGTGACCCGGGTGATCGAGCTCACGACCGCGCTGCTGCGCGCCGGTCATGCCTACGAACGCAACGGCACCGTCTACGCCCGCACGGCCGAGGCCGCGGACCGCGCCGGCCTCGACCGGGCCGCGGCGATCGCTCTCGCCGCCGAGTTCAACGACGACCCGCGGGATCCGAACCGTGACGACCCGCTCGACGTCGCGGTCTGGCGGGCCGACCCGGCCGACGGTGAGTTTCCGAGCTGGCCCAGCCCCTGGGGGCCGGGCCGTCCCGGCTGGCACGCCGAGTGCGCGGCGATGGTGCTGTCGACCTTCGGCTCCAGTATCGATCTTCATGTCGGCGGCGCCGACCTGCGGTTCCCGCACCACGCCGTGGAGTCGCTGCTGGCCGAGCAGGCGACGGGCGTCCGGCCGTTCGCGCGGGCCTGGCTGCACCCCGGCACCGTCCGGGTGGGCGGGGTCAAGATGTCGAAGTCCCTGGGCAACCTCGCCTTCGTCGACGACCTGCTGACCCGGCACACACCGTCCGCCCTCCGGCTGCTCTGCCTCGGGCGCGCGTGGGACGCCGACTGGGACTTCGACGAGTCGGCGTTCGACGCGGCCGAGGCGGCGCTCGACGCGCTCTATGCGGCCGCGGCGCGGCCCGGTGGCGGTGGCGAGCGGGAGAGCCCGGCCGCGGCGGAGGTCGACGCGGCGCTGCTCGACAACCTCGACACCGTCCGGGCACAGGCCGTGGCGTTGGAGGCCGGCGGCGACGCGGCCCGGCGCTTCATCTCCGTCCTGGGGCTGATCTGACAGCTCCGCGCTTCGGACAGCGCCGTGCTTCCAACAGCTCTGCGCTTTCTGATGGCTCTGCGCTTTCTGATGGCTCTGCGCTCGCGCCACCCCGAGACTGCCTCCGCCGGCAACGGCACCGCCACCATCACCGACTGATCACCGGTTGCTCACCGGCTGACCGTGGGTCGAGCCACGACAGGACCGCGCACTCGCCCACACCCGGCGTACCGGGCCGACGCCGCGACACAAGAATCAGACAAAAGCTCATACCCTGCGTCAAAGGATCGTGCACACGGAGCTACCATCAGGATGGTTCTGTTGTGGTCCAGGTCCGGCCCAACGGGCTGAAGCGCTTTTGTCGGGCTACCTCCGGTACTCGGGCCGTCTCGGGTACGAGGTGGCGTTGCGGGCCGCACCGGCGCCCCGGCTGCTGGGAGTGCGCCCGTCCAGCGTCTCCGGCGTTCGGATTCCGCGATCCCCCACACCACAACCCACGGACCCCGCTCCCGCGGACCCGCGCCCCTGCACCGGCGCCTCCGCAGCTTCACGCATTCGTATTCGGAGACGCTGCTCATGCCCCGGTCGCTTCCGCCCGGCACCCGGTCGCCGGCGATTCCCGGTGATCGGTGACCGCACCCCGAGCCATGCGGCCGTCGTCCGACCGCCGCTGGGCCCTGGCGCTGGGCGGCGGGATCGGTCTGCTGGTCGTCTTCTGGGCGCTGTCGGCAGCTGGCACCGTGTCGGCCGGGCGCACCGCCGTCGAGCTGCTGGCCGGCGTCTGTGCCACGGCCGCGGTGTGCGTGGGGGTACGCCGGCACCGCCCGGCGGCCACGCTGCCGTGGTGGCTGTTCGCCGCCGCCCAGGCCACGGCGACCGTCGGCGACTCGCTGCTCTACGGCATCGGGAACCTGCTCGACCGGCACCGTTTCCCGGGGCTCTGGGACGTCTGCTACCTGGCCCAGTACCCACTGCTGGTGGCCGGCGTCGTCGTGCTGGCCCGCCGGCGTGGCCTGCCCGGTGGGCTCACCGACGTGCTGGACAGTGCGACCATCGGGGTCGCGGGGGCCCTCCTCGCCTGGGTCTATGTGATCGCCCCAGGCCTGTCGGCGGAGCATTCGTCCTCGTTCGCGACCCGCGTCACCGCGCTGGCCTACGCCGCCTCGTTCCCGGCGCTGTTCGCGGCTGGCCTGCTGCTGGTGCTCGACCGCGGCCGGCGCGGACCGGCCGGCTACCTGCTCCTCACCCATCTCTCGGCGGTCCTGGCCGCATCGCTGCTCTACCTGCCGCGGCAGATCGACGGGACGGACCAGTTCGGCGGCGGCGCACAGCTCGTCGCCCTGCTCGGCGCGCTGGGGCTCGGCGGCGCCGCCCTCCATCCGAGCATGCGCGAGCTCACCAGCACCCGGAAACGGAGCACGGCGGTCCTGTCGACGTCCCGGCTGCTGGCGCTCACCGCGGCGGCGCTGGTCGCGCCGATCGTGCTGACGGTGCAGAGCGTTCGCGGCGAGACCGACGGCCTGGTGGTCGTCGCCGTCTCCAGCGGCGCGATGTTCGTCCTGATCATCTTCCGGATGGCGGGTCTGGTCGCGGACCAGCACCAGGCCGCGATCACCGACGGTCTGACCGGCGTGCACACCCGCCGCCACCTGGACGGTGAGCTGTCCGCGGCGGTCGACCGCGCGTTGCGGGAGGGCCACCGCCTCGGTCTGTTCCTGATCGACGTCGACCATTTCAAGTCGATCAACGACCGGTTCGGGCACCCGGTCGGGGATGACGTCCTGGTCGAGGTGGCACGCCGGCTGCGGGCCGCGACCCGGCCCGGTGACGTGCTGGGCCGGTACGGCGGTGAGGAGTTCGCCGTCCTGGTCACGGACCTGCCCGAGATCGACCTCGCGGCCGTCGGGGAACGGCTGCGCCGCCAGGTCTGCGCCACGCCGATCCGGGTCGGCACCCGTTCGCCGGGTGGTCACCTCGACCCGCCGGGCCGGCGCACCGACCCGCCGCGGCCGGGCGACGGGCCACGTCCGGCCGTCGAGCAGCTCGTCGCGGTCACGGTGTCGGTGGGCGCGGCCGCCATACCGACCCACGCCGCGGACACGCTCGGCCTGGTCGCGGCGGCCGACAGCGCGCTGTACGCGGCGAAGAGCGCGGGGCGTGACCAGGTCGCGGTCAGCGGGACCATCGGGGCGCCCGCGGACGGCGACCAGCTCGCGGTCAGCGGAGCAGCCGAAGCGCTCTGAGGCCCGGCACCGACAGGCCCGATGGGGCACCGACAGGCACCGGGTTTCGTCGGCTACGCGACATGACAGGCGTCCGACGTGCCGGCACGCGTCATCGCCAGGACGCACCCTGAGTGGTATGCGCGATTTGCCCGTTTAGGGCGCCTTTCGCGACGTAATCTCCGCGGAGAGCTCGAGCCTTCACCTGGAACGAAGAAACCTCGATCCTCCCACCGGCGTGTAGCGCCGAACACACCACCCCCCTCCCTCCCCCGCGACACCCATCCGAGCGTCCCGCCCGAACAGTCGGACGAGGCGCTCTCGACGCCGTTCCCCGCTCCCCCGCTCCCGCTCCCCGCGGCGGAACGGCGCCCAGCGGTGCACCACCCCAACGCCCACATCCACATCCACGCCCACGTCCACCGCCCACGTCGGCCCAGCGGAGTCGAGGAGGACTGATGTCCGGGTTGCTGTACCGGATCGGAGCTGCCGCGGCCACCCGGCCGTGGCGGGTCATCGGGATGTGGCTGGCCACCCTCGTCGTGGCACTGGGACTCGCGGCCGGCTCCGGCGGCGAGCCCCACGACGACTTCAGCGCCCCGATGACGGCCTCGCAGCACGGGACGGACCTGCTGCGCGCGAACTTTCCGAACCTCGCGGGCGCCGACGCCCGGGTCGTGGTGCACGATCCCGACGGCACCCCCCTGGATGCCGGCCTGCTGGCGACCGTGCGAACCCGGCTCGCCGCCCTGCCGTCAGCTGTGGTGGCCAGCCCGCCCCAGCTGTCCCGGGACGGCGACACCGCCCTGCTCACCGTGAACTACACGGATCCGGTCGCCGACATGGACGCGGAGCAGGCACTGGCGGACCTGTTCACCGCGGCCACCCCGGCCACCCAGCGGGGACTGCAGGTGGACGTCGGCGGCCAGATCTCGGAGAACCTGCAGGAGGTCGACGGCCGGGCGGAGGCGACCGGCGTCGCGCTGGCCCTGTTGATCCTGCTGATCGCCTTCGGGTCGCTGGTCGCCGCGGGGGTGCCGATCGCGGTCGCGATGATCGGTCTGGGGATCGGGGCGTCGTGCATCACCCTGATCTCCGCGGTGACCACGGTGAGCTCGATCGCGCCGTCGCTGGCCTCGATGGTCGGCATCGGCGTCGGCATCGACTACGCGCTGCTGCTCGTCACCCGGCATGTGGAAGGGCTGCGGGCCGGGCTGTCGGTGCGGGAGGCCGCGGGCCGGGCGAACGCCACGGCCGGCGCCTCGGTGGTCTTCGCGGGGCTCACCGTCATCCTGTCGTTGACGGGGCTGCGGCTCGTCGGCCTCAGCACCTATGTGACGACGGCGTTCACGACGGCCGCCGTCGTGATCGCGGTCGTGCTGGTCGCGATCACCCTCGTGCCGGCGCTGTGCGGCCTCGCGGATCTGCGGGTCCTGCGGCGCCGCAACCACGCCGAGCTGCTGGCGGCCCGATCCGTCGCCCGTTCGGTCGCCGCGGCCGGCAGCGGAGCATCCTCCCCCGGAGCCCTCCTCGGCTCGGGCGAGCCCTCCACCGCCACGCGACGCACCCTGACCGCCGCCTGGGCGAGGCGCATCGGTGACCGGCCGGGCCCGTGGGCCTTCGGCGCGCTCATCATCCTGCTGACGCTCAGCGCGCCGATCCTGACGATGCGCACCTGGCCACAGGACGCCGGCAGCCAGCCGGTCGACGTCACCCAGCGACGCGCCTACGACCTGATCTCCAGCGAGTACGGGCCCGGCGCGAACGGCCCCCTGCTGCTGGCCGTCGACCTGCGGCGGCTCCCGCCCGTTGCCCTGGCCGAACTGGCCACGAAGGTCGCCGCGGTGCCCGGGGTGGCGTCCGTCACGCCGGCGGTCGTCGCACCGTCCGGCACCGCGGCGGTGATCGAGGTGGTGCCGACGACCGGACCGAGCGACGCCGCCTCGACCGAGCTGGTCAACCGGCTGCGCGCCGACGTCCTGCCACCCGGCGTGGACGTCACCGGCACCACCGCGATCTTCGCCGACCTGTCCGCGCTGCTGGCCGAGCGGCTCTGGTGGGTCGTGGGCTTCGTGGTCGGCGTGTCCATCCTGCTGCTGACCGTCGTCTTCCGGTCGCCGGTGGTCGCCCTCAAGGCGGCCGCGATGAACCTGCTGTCCATCTCCGCCGCCTACGGCGTGGTGACGGCGGTCTTCCAGTGGGGATGGGGAACCGATCTTCTGGGACTGCCGCACAGCGTCCCGATGTCGAGCTGGCTGCCCGTCCTGATGTTCACCGTGCTGTTCGGGCTGAGCATGGACTACGAGGTCTTCCTGCTTTCCCGGATCAGGGAGGACTGGGTGGTCACCCGCGACCCGCGCGGCAGCGTGGTGCGTGGCCTCGCCTCGACCGCCCGGGTGATCACGAGCGCCGCCCTCATCATGATCGCCGTCTTCGCGGGGTTCGCCCTCGACCCGGACGTGACCGTGAAGATGGTCGGCGTCGGCATGGCCGTCGCGGTGTTCGTCGACGCGACGCTGATCCGCCTGGTGCTGGTGCCGGCCACGATGGCGCTGCTGGGCCGGGCGAACTGGTGGCTGCCGCGGTGGTGTGACCGGCTGCTGCCCCAGGTCGACGTGCACGGCGAGCGTTTCGCTCCCGGGGCGGCCGCCGCCGCGGCGATGCGGCCGGACCAGGCCGGCGACGGCAGGGCGGCCGACCACGCCACCGCCAGGAAGGCCGGGTCCGGCAGGAAAGGCAGCACCGGCACCGACACCGGCGCCGGCACCGGACGGAAGGCGGGGGCGGGCGGCGGGGAGCCGACCGGCCGCGGGTCGATGGCCACCGGGGGTGGTCCGGCACCCGACCCGCCGCCCGCCGACGGGGGTGGCCCCGACTCCGGGACCAGCCCGAAGTCGGGTGGGACAGATCGCCTTAAACCTCCTTCCGGCCCCGTGATGGCCGGTTCGGGCATCCCCACACAGGTCTCAACCGAGCCGATCGACCATTCGGCCAACGGCCGCGAACTGCACCGATGAGATTCCGTTTCCGCAGGTCAGAGCGGGTGTCGACGGCCGGCGGTTAGCACTTTCGATCAGCCGGCTAGCCCCGATCTGGGTGGCGGAATGGGGGGATCTGTCCTGATTAGCTGAGACGCCATAGGCAGAAAGTCGCCCCAGGCGGCCCGGCGGAAGAAGGCGACGCGGCGTGGACGAGCTCACCATGGACGGGCTCACCGTGGACGGGATCGCGATGGAAACGATCTCCATGGGTGGGTTCACCATCGACGAGATCACTGTCGAGCGGATCCTGCCGCCCGGCGCGCAGGGTCGGGGCACGACCCCGGAACGCGACGACGACCCGGTCCGGATTCCGGTCCGGAGCCCGAGCGTCAGCCCCGCCCGCGGCGGATGGCTCGCGGCGCACCCGCCGGCGGGCGGTCTTGAGCTCGGCGGCTTCACCTTCGCCGACCTCGAACCCGCCGGGCTGGGCCGGCTCGGCCTCGACCTGCGCCGCCTGGAACTGCTCGCCGGGTTCGACGCGGCCGAGGAGTGGCTGTCCGGTCGTGGGCTCGCCGGCGTCGAGGTGAGCCGCTTCGAGCCGGACGACCCCGCGGTGAACCTGATCACCGACCTCACCGGCAGGCGGACCGCTGCGGCCGGCACCCGGCTCGGCGCCGACGCCAGGGCGGACACTGTAACCGTGACCGCCACCAGCAACGGCCTTGACCGAGGATCAGACCTGTCAACCGGCACCGACGCCGGCACGGGCGCAGGCACGGGCACCGACGCCGGCCAGCGCGGCAGTGCCTCGTCGCCGGGGCCGGGGTCGGTGCCGGCCCCCCGTCCCAGCACCATGGTCTTCGAGCGGGCGGCCCACGACTACGACGCCGACGTCCACGGGATCCCGTTCTTCCGCCCGCTGGGCCGAACGCTGGTCAGCGCCGCCGGCGTCCGGCCCGGCGAGGACGTGGTCGATCTCGCCTGCGGGCGCGGCGCCGTCCTCATCCCCGCCGCCGAGGCGACCGGGCCCACCGGTTCGGTTCGCGCCTTCGATCTGGCGCCGACCATGGTCGCGCTGACCGCCGCCGACGTCACCGCCCGCTCGCTGCCCTGGGCGACCGTGGCGGTCGCCGACGCGACGAATCCTCCGGTCGAGCCGGCCAGTGCCGACGTGCTGCTCTGCGGCATGGGCCTGTTCCTGCTGCCCGACCCGGCGGGAGCGCTCGCGCGGTGGCGCGGCCTGCTGCGGCCCGGCGGGCGGCTGGCCGTCAGCGTCTTCGGTGCCCCGGACCCGCTGTGGAGCCGGCCCGACTACCCGCTTCGCCTGGCGACCGGCCTGGGCGCGGCCGACCGCCGGCCCGGGCAGGCCATCCTGGCGGAAGGCGCACTGGCCCGGGCGTTCACCGCGGCCGGATTCGAACTCACCCGGGACGATCTCGTCGCCACCGACCTGGTCTTCCGCGACGTGGAGCACTGGTGGCACTGGGCGTGGGGCACCGCGGTCCGCTCGATGCTCGAGAAGGTCGACAACGCCGACCTCCCGGCGATGATCGATGACCTCACCCGGTGGCACGCGCCGTCGGTGGACGCTGGTGGCCTGCACTGGCGTCCGACCATCCGGATCGTCACCGCCACGGTGGGCGCGCCCCGCGGCTGAGCCCGCCCGGTCGCAGGGCGCACCGGTCGCACGGGTAGCCGGTAGCCGGTACGGAGTCCGAATCCCGCACCCGCCCCCGCAGGCACCGACAATTCGTCTCGAGAGGGGCAAAATAGGCAGGGGTGCACCTGGCATCCCGCAAGAAGTGCGGATTCTGGTCGTTGGAGCGACCAGAATCCTTCACTCTTGCGACCCGCCAAGCGCTGCTGGGCCCCTGATCGTGACCGCGAGGCCCAACAGGTGACCGGGAAGGGCCTCAGGCCAGGTAGCGGACCACCGTCTCGGCCACGCAGACCGGCTTGGTGGCGCCCTCCATCTCGATGGTGACCTGGTTGACCGCCTGGACACCGCCGGGCACGTCGTCGACCGACAGGTTGCGGACGATGCCGCGGACCCGGGAGCCGACCGGGACCGGCTGCGGGAAGCGCACCTTGTTCAGGCCGTAGTTCAGCGCCAGCTTGATCCCGGTGACCTGCGCGACGTCAGCGGAGATCACCGGGATCAGCGACAGCGTGAGATAGCCGTGGGCGATCGTGGTCTTGAACGGCCCGTCCTTCGCCCGCTCCACGTCGACGTGGATCCACTGCCAGTCGCCCGTGGCGTCGGCGAAACCGTTCACCTGCTCCTGGGTGATCTCCCGCCACGAGCTGGTGCCCAGCTCCTGGCCCTGCAGCTTCCTCAACCCGTCGATTCCGTCGATCGTCGCCATCTGGCGAGTATCTCGAAGCCGTCGCTGACACGCACCGGGAACGACGCGGGTCCGGGACGCTCACTGCGGAGCGTGCCCGGCCCTGCGTTCAGGCCTCGCGTTCGGGCCCTGCGTTCAGGCCTCGCGTTCGGGTTCCGCGTCAGGCGTGCGCGACGAAGTTGAAGCGGCTGCCGCTGTCGAAGGTGCGGCGGAAGCTGCCGAGCGTGTACGGGCCGGTTCCGTCCATGTCGAAGATCCGCAGACCCAGATCGCCGTCGATCAGGCGGTACATCTCCTCCGCCGTGGTCCCGTACTTCCGGGCGGCGGCACCGAACTCGAAGATGATGTACGGGCGGTTCGTGGCCAGCAGCTTCTGCCCGCCCTTCAGCACGCCGTACTCGGCACCCTCGACGTCGATCTTGATCAGGTCCAGGCGGTGGTCGGGCGGGAGGGTCTCGTCGAGCACCTCGACGACGACCTCGATCTCCTCGACCTCCTCGGCGCCCTCCGCCGTCCGCTGACGCAGCCCGCTGTACGCCGGCCGGCTGCGGACGTAGGCGAACGGGCTGACCCCGGACTTCTCCGCGAGCGCGGCCTGCTTCAGCGTGACGGTCGGGAACTCCAGGCAGAGGTACTCGAAAAGGTGCGGAAGCGGCTCGTAGGCGATGTGCTCACCGCGCGGGGCGTGCAGCACGATCGACTTGAGCACGTCGCCGCGGTGCGCACCCACGTCGATGCAGTTGGAGTCCTCCTGGAGCACGAAGGAGAGCAGCAGCGCGAGGTGTTGGTCATCGACCGCGTTGCGGCGGGCGCTGGGCAGCACGGTGCGGCGGACCAGCTTCAGCGCCGGCCCCAGACCCAGCTCGACCGCGGTCTGGCGGAGCTGACCGAGCTGTCTGTTCATCTGCTCCTGCATCGCGGAACGTCCCTTTCGCGAGCCATCCGTCCGGCGCGGGCCCGACGCCGGCTGCGCTTCGCTGCGCTCGCCGCCGGGCTGGGCCATCCAGGCTGGTTGTCCGAAAAATGTGCGGTCTGTGCTGTCACGCACAACACCGCGCACTTCGCCGTCGCGCCAATTGTGACAAGTCGCCCGGGAGGGCCCACCGCCACCCCCATCATTGGCCACAGTCCGGACACTGTGCCCAGCTGCACCACCACGTACCAGCTCCAGGTCAAGGCCCGAAGGTGGTCAGAAACCGGACGGAAACCGGACAGCCCAGGCCTTGGTCCGGGCCAGTTCAGGCCCGGACCAGGCTCCGAACAGGCCCGGACTTTCCCGAACCGGCCTGGCACACCGACCGGATCAGGCCCGGGCCAGGCCCGGTTCACCGCCCGGATCAGTCCCGGGAGTCGAAGGCCTCCACCGGCGGGCAGGTGCAGACCAGATTGCGGTCCCCGTAGGCGCCGTCGATCCGCCGCACCGGCGGCCAGTACTTCGCCGCCCGCAGCGACGCGACCGGGTAGGCCGCCACGGACCGCGGGTACGGGTGGTCCCAGTCGTCCCCCGTGACCATCGCGGCGGTGTGCGGAGCGTTGCACAGCGGGTTGTCCTCCCGCGGCCAGACGCCGTCGCCGACCTTGGCGGCCTCGGCCCTGATGGCGATCATCGCGTCGCAGAAACGGTCGATCTCGCCGAGGTCCTCGCTCTCGGTCGGCTCCACCATCAGCGTCCCGGCGACCGGGAACGACATGGTCGGCGCGTGGAACCCGTAGTCGATCAGGCGCTTGGCGATGTCGTCGACGGTCACGCCCGTCGCCTTGGTCAACGGCCGGAGATCGAGGATGCACTCGTGCGCGACGAGACCATTGCGCCCGGTGTAGAGAACCGGATAGTGCGGCGCGAGCCGACGGGCGATGTAGTTGGCGTTGAGCACGGCCACCGACGTCGCCGCCCGCAGTCCGTCCGCGCCCATGAGGCGGATGTAGGCCCACGGGATCATGAGGATGCCGGCGGATCCCCACGGCGATCCCGAGATCGGCCCGACCCCGGTCTCGGGGCCTGCCTCCGGGCACAGTGGGTGGTTCGGCAGATACGGCACCAGCTTCTCGCCCACCGCCACCGGCCCGACCCCCGGGCCGCCGCCACCATGCGGGATGCAGAAGGTCTTGTGCAGGTTGAGGTGGCTCACGTCCGCCCCGAACCGGCCCGGCTTCGACAGCCCGACCAGCGCGTTGAGGTTCGCCCCGTCGACGTAGACCAGTCCGCCGGCGTCGTGCACCACCGCGCACGCCCGGGCGATGCCCTCCTCGTACACACCGTGCGTCGACGGGTAGGTGACCATGAGGGCCGCCAGCACCGACGCGTGCTTCGCCGCCTTCGCGGTCAGGTCGTCCAGGTCGACGTTGCCCTCCGCGTCGCAGGCGACCACGACCACCCGCATGCCGGCCATCGCGGCGCTCGCCGCGTTGGTGCCGTGGGCCGAGGACGGGATCAGGCAGACGTCACGCACCGGCGCGCCCGGCTCGGCGTGGTCACGGTGGTAGGCGCGGATGGCCAGCAGCCCGGCCAGCTCCCCCTGACTGCCGGCGTTCGGCTGCACCGAGACGGCGGCGTACCCGGTGATCCGCGCGAGCCACAGCTCCAGATCCCGGATCATCGACACGTACCCGGACGCCTGGTCGATCGGGGCGAAGGGGTGGATGTCCGCGAAGTCGGGCCAGGTGACCGCGGCCATCTCGGTCGTCGCGTTGAGCTTCATCGTGCAGGAACCGAGCGGGATCATGCCCCGGTCGAGGGCGAAGTCGACGTCGGCGAGACGCCGCAGGTACCGCAGCATGGCCGTTTCGGACCGGTGCGAGTGGAACACCGGATGCGTCAGGAAGGCCTCGTCCTCCCCGCGGAGCAGCGCGGCCGGCAGCGCCGCCGGCACCGACACCGCCACCCCCGCGGACGCGACCTCGGGCGCCGGGCCCTCGGGAGCACTCACACCGAAGGCGGCCCAGACGGCACGCAGATCCGCCTCCACCGTCGTCTCGTTGCAGGAGACGCCGACATGGTCGGAGTCGACGAGCCGCAGGTTCACCCCATGCACGAGGGCGTCCGCCACGACCTGCCCGGCTCGCCCCGCCACCCGGGCGAGCACCGTGTCGAAGAACTCGCCGTGGACGATCTCCACGCCGCCGGCACGCAGACCGGCCGCCAGCCGCACCGCCTGCGCGTGCACCGCGCCGGCGATCGCGGCCAGCCCCGCCGGGCCGTGGTAGACGGCGTACATCGAGGCCAGCACGGCCGGCAGCACCTGGGCGGTGCAGATGTTGCTGGTCGCCTTCTCCCGCCGGATGTGCTGCTCCCGGGTCTGCAACGTGAGGCGGTAGGCGGGGTCGCCCGCCGCGTCCACCGAGACACCGACCAGCCGGCCGGGAAGCATCCGCTCAAGGCCGGACCGCACCGCGAGATAGCCCGCGTGCGGGCCGCCGAAGGACAGCGACAGCCCGAACCGCTGGGTCGTGCCGACCACGATGTCCGCGCCGAGACCGCCGGGGGCGCGCAGCAGCGTGAGCGCCAGCAGATCGGCCGCGACGGTCACGACGATGTCGCGTTCCCGCGCCTGGGCGAGGAGGCCCCGAGGATCGCGCACGCCCCCGTCCGCGCCCGGGTAGGACAGCAGCACGCCGAAGACGTCCGGCAGGATGTCGGCTGCGACCGCTGCCACCGCTGCCGCGGCGGGCCCGGCTGATGCGTCCGACAGCGCGGTGGCTTCGTCCGCCGGGACGGGGGACTCACCCGGCGCCGGCGTCGGCCGGGGGGTGAGGCCGTCCCGGAGGTCGGCGACGACGACGGTGATGCCGAGCGCCTCCGCCCTGGTGCGGACGACGGCGACGGTCTGGGGCAGAGTGTCCGCGTCGATCAGGAAGGTGGAGCGCTTCCCCCGGGTGGCGCGGTAGGCGATCTGCATCGCCTCCGCCGCGGCGGTGGGCTCGTCGAGCAGCGAGGCACCCGCGACCGCCAGACCGGTCAGGTCCGTGATCATGGTCTGGAAGTTCAGCAGGGCTTCGAGCCGGCCCTGCGAGATCTCCGGCTGGTACGGCGTGTAGGCCGTGTACCAGGCCGGGTTCTCGAGCACGTTGCGCTGGATCACCCCCGGCATGACCGCCGGGCTGAAACCCAGGCCGATCATGGAGGTGACGCGGCGGTTACGACCGGCCAGCGCCCGCAGCTCCGCGAGGACCTCCGTCTCGGTGACCGCCGGCGGTAGATCGAGCTCGGTGTCCCGGATGGCGGCGGGTACCGCCGCGTCGGTGAGCGCGGTCAGCGAGCCCAGGCCCAGCAGATCGAGCATGGCCATCCGGTCGGCGTCATCCGGGCCGATGTGGCGGTCGACGAACCGCGGGATCGCCTCGACCACGAGCGCGGCGCCCGGCTCGGGCCGCTGCCGCGGGGGCGCCTGGCGCTCGGACCCGGCCTCACGCCCAGTCGTCGTACCGGCGCCGTTCGTGGTGCCGGCACCATTCGTGGTAGCCGCGCCATTCGTGGTAGCCGCGCGGTTCGTGGTAGCCGCGCCGTTCGTGGCACTGCCGTCAGCGGTACCGCCGCCAGTATCGGCGGGCTGAGCGGAGGAATCCGGCGGCGTCGCCGCAGTGGTGATCTCGGTGGTCATCGTCGCTTCGCTCCGGAGGTCGTGCGACGCCGAAGAGAGACCACACCGAACGGTGACGACACCGGACGGCTGTGGTCCCCCGCCCGCGTCGCGGCGGGCCTCCCCCTCTGTCATGAGCCTGAGAGCTTCGCCGGCCACCACGCCCGGGGTCACCCGGACACCAGCGGCCGACTTGCACCGTCGGCGGGACACAGTCCTCGTGTCCGCTTTTCAGAGTCGCCTGACCCGGCGGTCTTGAGCCTGAGAGTTTGTGGGGAGATCTTGCTCCTTCGGCGCTCCGAGGCTGGCCCGGAGCTCTCCCGCACGGGTGTGAGCGGCGCGATGTGCAGTTGTCGATGTTGCGGGTGGCCAGGTTGCAGGTGGCCGGGTTGCAGACAGCCATGGTGCGGTTGACGCGGGTGCGCGGTGACGCTGGTCCCGCCGCATAGGCTAGTCGGCCCTGTCGCCGGCCGCCAAAGATCTTGCAAACCCGCTCAAAGTCCGCGAGGCCACCGTCTCGTCCGCGACATCGTCGTCGCCCTCGCAAGCCCAGGCGCTCAGCAACCGGACCCGCCCCACCGCCGGATCACGGTCCGCCACCTGAGCAGGTCACCGCGGTCGGCCCACCGCACGGCGCCCCACCGGAGGTCCCGCGCCCCCACACGGCGTCGCCCCACCGGGGATCCCGCACCCCCACACGGCGTCCGCAATTCGCACTAATAAGGACAAACAGGACGCGGCACCACCTGACAACCCGCAAGAAGTGAGGATCTCGGTTGCTCCAACAGCCAAAATCCTCGCTTCCTGCTCGGAAGCAGCGGGTGGGCAGAGCGCTGGTGCGACTCCATACTGCTCACTGGAACTAGACGCTGGCGCGCTCGCGCTTGCCCGTCGGATGCGCGGTGCGGAACTTCGCGGCCTCCTCGTCGCTGCGCGCCCCGCCCCGCTCCCCTTCGAAGAAGGTCTTGGCGAGGCGGTCGTGCGACGTCTGGTCCGTCACCTGCCGGGCCATCTCGTCATCCGAAATGCCCTGCCCGGCTGGCTCCGTGTGCCGTCCACCCTTTACGACCTGGTGCGACATGTCCAACCTCCTGACATCCGCCGCCGTTGCACGCTCCTCGGACGATCCATCCGGCCGGTGATTGCCGGCCCGGATCCCGCCCTCGATGTCGACATGCCCGGATCAGACCCTGGTCATCCCAACGGCCACCGACAGCCAGCCCCCTGCCGCCGACTGCCGGACCCCACCGACAGCCAGACCCCCGCCGGCAGCCAGCCGGTCGGGACGCAACCCTCCGGACGCGCCCCGGCTATCGGGTCCACCGGATTCACCGGAACCATCCGGCACCGGTATGTTTCCCACTAGGAGATATCCGCCGATACCACGCATATAGCAGGCGACCTGGGTGCGACGTGCGCTATATCACCGGGTGTAGCGTCGCCGGAGATGAGCCGCGCCCGAGGAGCGGAAGCCAGATGATCAGCGGTTATCGGTTCCTCCGGGACCTCGGCCACGGTGGTTTCAGCACCGTCCACCTCGCCGAGCAGGAGATCTTCGATCGGCAGGTCGCCGTGAAGGTCATGCATGCCGATCTGCGCGATCCGGACGCGCGGCGCCGGTTCGTCCGGGAATGCAGGGCGACCGGCCGGCTCACCGGGAACCCGAACATCATCACCGTGTTCGACGCCGGAACCACGATCGACCACCGGCCGTACATCGCGATGGAGTACTTCCCGGCGGGAACACTGCGCGACCGGGTGATCGACCAGGGCCCCCTGCCCGTCCGGGAGGTGCTGGCACTCGCGGTTCCGGTGACCCGCGCCCTGGATGCCGCACACCGGCACGGCATTCTGCACCGCGACCTGAAACCGGCGAACATCCTGCTCCGTGCTTCGGGCGAGCCGGTGCTCAGCGACTTCGGCATCGCCAGCGTCGCGGAAGGCCTCGACCCGGCGACCTTCTCGGCGGCATTCACCGCCGGTTTCGCGGCACCGGAGGTGCTGCTCGGCGAGCAGCCGGAAACCACCTCGGACGTGTTCGGGCTCGCCGCGACGCTCTTCGCACTGCTCACCGACCGCACGCCCTTTCCCGGAAAGACCCCGGCCGAAATCTTCACCCGGATCCAGGCCGGCGAGATGCTGCCGCTCGATCGCCCGGACGCACCACCAGCCCTGGACGATCTCCTTCGCCGCATGCTCGCCCGCACGCGGGACCAGCGGCCGGGCCTGGATGAGGTCACAGCAGAGCTCACCTCGCTGCTCACCGAACTGGAGCACGGCGACCCCTACCCTTCAGCCGGCTGGCAGGGCACAGGCCCGCGCGGCGAGGAGTACGGCGAGGACAGCACAGGTGCACCGCTCGAATCGCCGCAGCGCTCCCGGCCTCGGCGCCAGCGCCGAAGCGGGTGGCAGGTCGCGGCCGTGGCCGGCTCGGCCGCGCTGCTGACGGCCGGGGCGGTCGCCCTCTTTCTGCAGCTTGCGCGCCACGGCGAACAGGATGACGCCGCCGAGCTCACCACGAGTACCAGCTCCACCGCACCGACAGCGGCGGGCGCGGTGGGCACCAGCCCCGGCGCCCCGACCAGTCCCAGCACGAACGCCAGCACCGGCACCGGCGTGGTGGTCACGAACACACCAGTGCCTGCAAGCGCCACGGCCGGCCCCTGCGGCTTGCAGTACAGGGAGATCCGTGACTATCAGAATCGCGTCTTCGAGAGCCAGTACATGTGCTCGACGGACGTCGCCTCACCGGTCTACGCCAACATCGGCGCCGGCGACACCGAGCCACTCGACGACACCGGCATGATGGAGAAGTCCAGATCGGTCTGGGTCGTCTGCCAGATCGCGGGTCGGCCGAATCCCACCACCGCCACCGGTAGGCAGAGCACCTGGTGGCTGTACACCCAGGGCGACGTGTTCGCGGAGAACAGCCACGGATACCGCGAGAAATGGGGGTACCTGCCGGCGAACACGGTGACGTACCACAACGCGGGCAACGGATCCGTACCAGGCGTCCAGGTGTGCACCGGGTCGCCCTGACCCGTCCCGTTCCACCCGGCCCCTCGCCCCTGGCCCCCCGCAGTGGTCCGTTCATGGCCTGTGGCCGTGGAAGGTGCGGCGCACATCGCGCCGCTGTACCAGGAGGTCAGGCGCTACGGCGCGGGTCAAGTACCTCGGGGCGTGAGACAGCACGCCAGGTCGCGCATGACGGCGGCCCGGTCGGCATAGTCGGCAGGAAGGGATCCCCGCCGGGAGCCGGAAACGAGTGCGCGAGGAGCGGCACGTGTCAGGACTCGACCGCGATGGTGACGTGTTCATCCTGGACCTGGGGGACGGGGAGAACCGGCTGAATCCGGATTCGGTGGCCGCCATCAACCTCGCCCTCGACGAGGTGGTGGCCGCGCCGGCACCGAAAGCCCTGGTCACGAGCGCGTCCGGCAAGTTCTGGTGCAACGGGTTCGACCTCACGTGGATGACCGCGAACCCCGGTGAGATCGAGCCGTTCATCCAGTCGGTGCGGGTGCTGTTCGCCCGCTTCGTGACCGTGGGGCTGCCGACCGTCGCCGCGGTCGGCGGGCATGCGTTCGGCGCCGGCGCGGCGCTCGCGCTCACCCACGACCAGCAGGTCATGCGGGTGGACCGGGGCTACTTCTGCTTCCCCGAGGTCGACATCGACATCCCCTTCAGCGGTGGGATCACCGACCTGATCCGCTCCCGGCTGCCAGTCCGGACCGCCCACGAGGCGATGACGACCGGCCGTCGGTACGGCGGCGACGACGCCCTTGCGGCCGGGATCATCGACGGCGTGGCGGACCAGGACAAGGTGCTGCCGACGGCGATCGGGATGGCCCGCCCGCTCACCGGCAAGGCGGGCCCGACGCTGGGCACCATCAAGTCGAGGCTGTACGCCACGGCCGTCGCCGGGCTGGTCGCGGGCCAGGCCGTCGAGGTGCCGATCTGACCGACTGCTCCGACCCGGTGATCGATGATCAGCGATCGGTGATCAGCGATCGGTGATCGGTGATCGGTGATCGGTGATCAGGCGGGTGCGGCGTCCTGGGTGGACGAGGCCACCAGCCGGCCGTCCTGGCTGAAGAAGGACGCCCGAGTGAGCGTCCGGTAGCCGGAGCCGGACGGGCTGTCCCGCACGACGAGCAGCCACTGATCCGCTCGGAAGGGCTGGTGGATCCAGACCGCGTGGTCAAGCGAGGTCATCCTGGCCGGATGGAGTGACCGACCCGGTTCTGGATGCGGATGCGGGCCCGGCCCCGAGTCGGGGTGCGGGTTCTGCCGCGTTCGGACGAAGGCCGCCAGCATCTGCCGGGCGAAGGCGGCTGTCACGTGATCGGCCAGGTAGGTGAGCGCGCCGGCGTGCAGAGGCGGATCATCCGGGAGGGCCTGGCCCAACCGCACCCAGGCCACCGGGCGCACCGACGCCCGTGCGGCGCCTCGGGCGTCACCATCCGCGACGACTCGCAGATCTATCAGCCGGCCGGTGGCCTCGGACGGGCGGTCCAGATCCGCGGGCGGCGGAACGGCCGGAGCCCTCAGCTGATGTCCCGTCCGCCCGTTGGGCCGGAAGAGCAGGGACATCACACAGACCACCTCACCGCCCTGGACGCCGGTGACCCGCCGGGAGGTCGCACCGCCGCCGTCGCGGACCCGGTCGACGAGATAGACGATCGTGCGTCGCCCCTGCGCCGGCCGCGGGAAATGCGCGTGCAGCGAATGGACGGGCGGACCGCTCGACACGGTGCGGGTGGCGGCGAGCTGAGCCTGCACCGCGATCAGCCCGGTGTGGACGGGTTCGTCACCGTCACCGCGCCACCGGGCACGAAAGACGTCACGGTCGATGTCCTCCAGCGCGGCGAGCTCGAGGAAGCCCGGTCGTGGCCTCGGCCCCGCCGCCCGAAGCGGCCTGGTCGAAGGGTCGAGCGGAGGGCCGAGTGGAGGGCTGGACGGAGAACCGGACGACGGTCCGAGCGGAGGACTGGGCGGTGGTCCGAGCGGAGGACTGGGCCGAGGAACAGCCGGCGGGGCCCCCGTCCGGAGCCGGTCAACGGTGAACCGGACGGGTGTCACTTCGACCGAATGGACCACGCCGGGACCACTCCGACGCCGCCGCAGCCGGTACGGAAGGGTCGGCCGGTCATCCGGGACGGCACCGGCGTTCGAGCCCGGGCTGCCAGTCGAACCCGGCCTGCCGTCCGAACCCGGCCTGCCGTCCCCGCTCGGGACCGCGCCGCCGCTCAGGCCCGGGCAGCCGTCGGGGACAGCGCCGCCGTCCGGGGCAGTACCGCCGCTCAGGCCCGTACCGCTCGCGACGGAGCGGGCATCCGCGACGTCGCCGGTGGCGACACGCCCGGGGTCACGCCACCGAGGCAAGACTGTCCCTGTCCGCGGCCCCCGTGGTCTCCGCATCGGGGCGGCCATCCGCCGCGCTCGACGCGCTCCCGTACGGGGAATCCGGCGGGTTTCCGTGGTCCCGCGGGCCACGCAGCCGCGACCACACCGTCCCCGGTGCCAACAGGCGGCGAAGCCTGCGGACCCGACGAAGCCGATGGAACCGTCGGTTCCGCGGCTCCTCCGGGTTCCGTGCCTCCTCCGGGCTCCGCGGGTTCCGCAGGCCGCGCGGCCGGTTCCGCCCACGCGGCCCACGGCCGCGCAGTGCCCGCTCGGCCCGGTCGAGCTGGCGCCACGCCTCCTCGGCGGCACGCGCCCCGGCGGCGCCGTCCCAGTCCAGGGCTGTGTCGGGGGCGAAGATCGCGATCGTCACCAGATCCGCCAGCCCGCGCAGGGCGGCCTCGACGGCCGGTCCCGCCTGCGCGGCGGCGGCGAAGGTACCGCCGAGATGGACGACCTGCACCGGGCTGGCCGCCGCCGGGACCGTGCACCCGGCTTCGGCGAGCGCCTCCAACGCGCACTGCCAGGCACCGACCACACGCTCGCGCCGCTGGGCCGCGAACCGGAGCCTGCGGCGCCGGACACCGGACGCCGCCAGGGCAACCGCGAGGTACAGGCCGGCCAGCCCGACCAGGATGAGGACACCGAGGACCACGTGCTTCCACCAGGCACCCGCCCCGTCGGAGGGGGCCGAGGGCCCCCCGTCCGGGCCCCCGTCGCCGCCCGCCGTCATGGGAGCCGCGGGTTTCGTGGCCGGAGTCGCCTCACCCGCGGCCACGGAGCGCAGCGCGACCTCGATCAGCTCCGCCTGTTCGGGTGTCTCGCCCTGGTTCGATCCGGCCACACTCGCGCCCCTTGCCTCGGCGGACCGTGGGGTCGGGAAGAACGGCAGCCAGCCGACCCCGTCGAAGCGCACCTCCGCCCAGGCCAGCGCATCCGAACCGTGCACGGTGCGGATCTGGTCCGCGGCACCCGCTCCGTCGCCCGAGGCCGCGGGAGCTGAAGCTGGAGCGGTGAACCCGACCGCCAGCCGGGCCGGCAGCCCGAGCAGACGTGCGGCCAGGACGAAGGCGGTCGCGAACTGCTCGGACGTCCCTCGCCGGGTATGACCGAGGAAGTGGTCGATGTGCCCATACGCATGCCCCGGCGGGACCTCGGGATCGAAGACGAAGTTCGCGCTCAGATAGCTACCCAGCAGGGCCGCCCGCTCGAACGGCGTCCGCCCCCGGGCGGTTGCGAGCTCGGCCATCGACCGCAGGATCGACGGCGGGTCCGCGGGAACGGCCAGGTCAGAGTCGTCGTGGTCAGCCGCGGCGGCGCCAGCCGACAGCGCGGCGATCTGCGCCGGCTCGGGTCGAGGCTCCGGAACCGACGTGATCTCGAAGCGCGAGCCGGCGGCCAGCGGAAGGTCACTGCGCAGCATCCCGGTACCCGGGTCGACCCGCACACCGGGCGGGCCGCTCAAAGGCGACCCGTTCGCCGGCAGCAGGTTTCCGCCCAGGCCCACGACCTCGACCTCCTGGCGCACCGACGGATCCTGCCGCGGCTGCGCGGCCGCCGTCCCGGGCGGCACGATCGTGGCTCCCGCGGCGACGAACCGCGCTGTGGAGCGCCAGCTCACACCGTCGTAGTCGTCGAAGACGGCCAACCGGAAGATCACGGGAGCAGCCGGGTCCGGCCCGGTGACCGCGGCGCGGAAGAGCACGTCATCGGGGTGGGCGGTCCAGCCGCTGAGCGCGGCGAGCGGGCTGGTCTCGGTCACGTCGACCGGTGTCGTCGAGCGATGATCCCGGGGATCGACCGGATCGCCGAGGCGACCGCCGGTCACCGTCACCGCGGCCAGGATCCCGACGAGCAGGACCGTCAGGGTCGCGACAAGCCCTCTGGCCGAGGAGCGGGCCAGGCCGTACCCACCCGTCCGGGGCATCCGCGCCAGGAGGTGGCCGGCGGCCAGTGCGACGAGCACCCCCGTCTGGGGGAGGTTGTCACCCGGGACGGGCAGGGCCAACGCGGTCGCGGCCAGCAGGGTCACGACCGCGGGCAGCACCGGCAGGAGCGCCGCCCGGGTTCGGATCGTCAGCTCGGCGCCGATCGCCGCCGCGAGCCAGGTCGGGGCGAGGGCCACGATCAGCAGATCGGGGTCGGCCGGCGCCGGCGCGGCAACGTCGAGGAGACGGGCCCAGCCGTCGATGACACCCACACGGACCAGCTCGAGCCTGGCCAGGAACCCGCCCGCCTCGGCCGCGACGGTGTAGCCGGTCCAGACGACGAATCCGACCATCCAGGCCGGCACGGTGAGGACCGCGGGTGCCGGCCGGCGGCCCCGGCGCGGCCCGCCCAACAGGGCCACCAGCACGACCGGCAGGACAGCGGCCACCGGCAGGGGGACCCACAGATCCCGAGCCGGGAACAGCCGCGTGAAGCCACTCCCGCCGACGAGCGCCAGGGCCGCGACGAACGCCAGCTCGACGGCGCGGCGCGCGGCACCCGGCGGCGTTTCCTCCGCGTGCGCGGCATCCGACGTTGTGCTGGTCGCCGCCGCACCGGCCGACGCCACACCAGCCGACACCGCAGCCGGGCCCGCCGACGGCACGCCAGCCGACACCGCAGCGCTGGGTGCCGGGCCGGCCGGCGGCCTGACAGCCGGTGGCTCGACGGTCAGGTCCTTCATGCCTGGACCAGCCCGCGGTCGTCGATGGCTATCGGCACGGAGCCCGCCACGGGGCCTGACACCGCCCGACCGGGCGACGGCTCCGGCCCGGCAGGCGTGGCCGCGGCCGAGGCCGAGGGGGATGTGGTCCGGGGCGATGCGGTCTCGGCCGAGAGGGGCCAGATCTCCCCCAGCTCGGCGGCGGTTGTCAGGTGCAGCACCCGCACCTGGCCCGATCCGGTGGCGTTCGGCGCGGCCGCCGGCGGAGCCATCTCCACCTCGCCTCGAGGACCCCGGCGATCCTGGGAGGCCCAGGGGTCCCGCCCGTCCGAAGAGTCGAGGATTCTGGTCGTCCCAGCGGCGGAAATCCGCCGATCTTCGCCCTTCGCCCGGTGCCGGCGCAGCCGGGCCCGGTCTGCCGGGGTCCGCCGGCCCCACGCGCGGGCGACGGCCTCGCTGCGCGGCCCCAGCCGCAGGACGATCACCTGGCCGAAGGCATGCGCGACCGGTGTCAGGGCCGTGATCGCGTCACGCCCGATCCCGCCGGTGACCAGTACGAGCGTGCCGACCGGGCCACGGCGCAGCGTCCGCAGCACCTCCAGGTTCGTGCCCTCGTCGGGCGCGACCGCCGCCAGTTGGTCGAGCAGCGAATCAACGTCCGCGGCACGGCGGCGGCCCGTCATCCGCACACCGCCCGATGTGACCAGGCGGACGCCATAGGCACCGCGCGCACAGGCCAGCACCGCGGAGGCCGCGGCGTCGACCGCGTCCTCGAAGACGGCTGCCCCGACCGGGCCAGCGGGGTAGGCACACCGGCGGGTGTCGAGCACGACGGTGGAGGCGGGCTCGCTCGGATCCACATGGGTGCGGACCATCAGCGTGCCCAGCCGAGCGCTGGCGGCCCAGTGCACCAGGCGCAGGTCCTCTCCGGGGGTGTACTCCCGCAGGGTGTGGAACATCAGCCCGCCCGCCGTTCCGCTGCCGCTGGAGCCGTCGGGATCACGGGCGGGCGCGGTCGGGGGCGAGACCAGCGCCTGCGTGCGAGGGCGCACCCGCAGCGTGACCGCCTCGCCCAGGGACTGCCGGCGGTGTGCCAGACCGAACGGATCACGCCGGTCCACCCAGCAGGGCCCGATTCGGCTGACCGCGCGGACAGCCGTGTCCAGCGGCAGCACGACCTCGTGGCCGGCACCGCCGCGAAGCCGACGGACGCCCACGACAGCCGGCCGCGCCAGCGGCCCGGACAGCACCCCCGGGCCGGACAGCACCGCCGGGCCAGGCAGCACCCCCGGAACGGACGGTGCCCCGGGGCCGGACGGCGCCCCCGGATCGGCGGGTGTCGCGGACACACAGAGCGTGAACGGGGGCGCCGTCCACCGCGAGTGGTTGACCACGGTGATCACCAGCGCCGCCTCGTCGCCGCGGCTGACCGATTCGGCGGTGAGCCGCAGACCGACACCGACCCGGGGCGGTCGAGCCACCGACACCACGGCCAGCAGCAGCGCCGCCGCACCCGCGGCGGTGAGCAGCACCAGCTCGGCGTAGCGCAGCAGCGACGCCGCGGCGCCGAGCCCGACCAGTGCGGCGAGCAGCCCCCAGGCCGCGGGGGTGATCTTCGGTAGCCCTGGGGTGGTGCGCGTGCCCGCGCTCACGTGGCGACGAGACGGCGCGGCGACGGCACGGTGTCCAGGACCTCCGCGACGACGTCCTCCGCGGTGACCCGACGCAGCTCGGCCTCGGGGGTCAGCACCAGCCGGTGCGCGAGCAGCGGCCCGGCGAGCACTCCGACGTCGTCCGGTGTGACGAAGGAACGTCCCGTCGAGGCCGCGCGGACCTGGGCCGCCCGAAGCAACGCGACGCTCCCCCGCGGGCTCGCGCCGAGCCGCACCACGTCGCGGCGGGACCGCGTCGCGGCGACGACCCGCACGATGTAGCGCCGCATCTCGGGGGCGACGTGCACGCCCAGCGTCCGATCGGCGTGGGCGACGACGTCCTCGGCCCGCAGCACCGGTCGGAGGTCCTCGACCCGCCGGCCGACCTGGCGCCCCTCGAGGATCTCCAGCTCCGCGTCCAGCGTGGGGTAGCCGATGCGCAGCCGCATGAGGAAGCGGTCGAGCTGCGCCTCGGGCAGCGCGTACGTCCCGTCCATGTCCACCGGGTTCTGGGTGGCGATCACCATGAACGGCGCGGGGACCGGGTAGCGGGTGCCGTCGACGGTGACGTGGCGTTCCTCCATCACCTCCAGCAGGGCGGACTGGGTTTTCGGCGAGGCCCGGTTGATCTCGTCGCCGATGACGATGCCTGCGAAGACCGGGCCGGGACGGAACGTGAACTCGCTGGTCCGCTGGTTGAAGACGTTGGTGCCGGTGATGTCGGCGGGCAGCAGGTCGGGCGTGAACTGGATCCGGTGGCAGCGTGCGTTCACCGACGCCGCGAGGCTGCGGGCGAGCGTGGTCTTGCCCAGTCCCGGTACGTCCTCCACGAGCAGGTGGCCCTGCGCGAACAGGCAGATGGTGGCTAGTTCCACCGCGGCCCGCTTACCGCGGATGACCTGCTCGACGTTGGCGACGACGTCCTCGAAGGCGATCGCGAACGGGATGGCCCGATCGGTGCTGACCGTCATTGCCGAACCTCCGCGTGTGGTGAGGCTTCGTGTGAGCCGGGTGGATCGTGCGAGGTGGGCGACGTGTGCGAGGTGCTCGGGTCGTGAGAGGCGGGCCGGCCGGTCGAGGGGGAGCGACCGGCCGGCCCGCCACGGGCAGCAGGGGGGAGCTGCCCGGGAAACGGAACGGCCCCCGGCGCGCCTCCCACGGGTCAGGCCGCCAGTGCCCACCGACACCGCCGGCCAGCACCACCAGGCGGTGTCGCTGGCGACCGTCACCGCAGCGTCGCTGCCACGGAGCCGAACCGTTCCGATGCAGTAGACGACGGAGTCTCCCGATTCGTTGTCCCCGGTCCGGAAAATGTTGTCGAACCCGTGGTGAGGGTCCTGCCGCCCCTACGCACCGGGGGCGACCCGGCCGACCCGGGAAGTCACCCCGGGGGCGTCAGATGTGACGCTCCGACCAAAATGGGTCGCAACCAGTCGGCACAGTAGCGCGTCAGACCTGTCGACGGACCACGACGGAAGGCCGGGAGCCCGCGGGGGCAGCCGCGAGCCCCTTCCGCATCACGACACACAGACCACATATGCCCACTTGATGTTGGGCTTCATTGTGTTCTCTTTGTTGTGTATGGGGTCCGTCACCGGCTTCCGCCCGGCTTTCCCTCCGGCCGGGCGGAAGCCCCCGGTGACCCGGCCCGCCGCGTCGCCGGGCCCACCTGGTGGCTCCTGGCGTCTGGGGAGGTCGGATCATTCTCGGCAGCTGGCGTCAACCGCCACGAGGACTGCCCGTACGGAGACCCTCCGGGCCCGGCCCACGAAATCTCGGCGTACCAAAGGCCGAGGTACCAGAGGCCGGCGCACGAAGGGCCGGCGCACGAAAGCTCGCCGAACGAGGGCTCGGCCGGGCGGCGCGGGTCGTCCCGGCGGCTCGCGTGCTCCTCCCGGGCGCGGCCGTCGTCACCGTGACCGCGCTGATCGGCGCCACCGGCCAGGGCACAGCTCCGGTCCGGCTCGATCTGGTCGACAACGGGACCTGGCTCACCGACTCGGCCACCGGCACGCTGATTCACCTGAGCGGCCCCGCCGGCCGGGCGAACGCCGCCGTGACCGTTCCCGGCATGGCCGGCCGTGACCTGACTGTCACCTCGACCACCCACAAGATCGTCGCCGTCGATCCGAGCGCCGGTCAGGTGTTCCTGGTCGACCCGGCACGCCTGGCCGCTGTCGGCTCGGCGGCTCTCCGGCCCGGCGTGGCGATCACCTCGGCATCCGGGATCACCTACGCGGTCGAGGCCGGAGCCGGGCGGGTCCAGCCGCTGTCCGCGGACGACCTGTCGCCCATCGGTACGGCCCTCGACCTCCCGGCACCGCTCGGCGCGGCGGCCCAGAGCGACGACGGCACCCTCTGGGTGCCGCTGCGCTCCACCGGGACCGTCGTGGCGGTACGCGACGGTGTCGCCACGCCGGCCGCCGGCCCGGTCGCACCGCCCGGAAACGCCATCGACGTGGTGCTGGCCGGCGGGCGCCCGGTCGTCGTCGACAGCACCGCGCGCAGCCTGACGACGCTCGGCGGCCCGGGCGCCCCCGGCGAGTCGGGAGCCAGAGCCGGAGCGCGTACGGTCCTGCCCCTGTCTGAGACACCGGCCCCGGCCGGCCCGGAGCTGCTCGTCGCCCCCCGGACGGAGAGGGGCGTCGTCCCCCTGCTCGACCCGGTGGCCCGTCGGCTCTACCTGGCGGATGTCGATCACGGCACGGTGGCGGCGACGGATCTCCCCGGCCGGGATCAGGAGCCGGGGCAGGGGCGGCCCGGCGTACCAGTGGTCCAGGCGGGCCATGCCTATGTGCCGGAATCCGCGCTTGGCGTCGTGCTCGACTATGACCTCGCCCACGGCACGTTCGGTGCTCCCGTAGCGGTCGCCGCGGCCGACGGGCACGCACGGATCACGGTGACCGTCGACGACGGCCAGGTGTGGATCAATGACACCGCCGGGCCCAACGCCGTCCTGATCAATGATCGTGGCCGGACTCCGATCAGCAAGCAGCCGCCGGATCTCCCCGGCCTGCCCACCGGCTCGGCCCAGCCGCTGCCTGCGGCCCCACCACTGCCCAGGCCGCAGCAGCCGCGCCCCGACGGCACCGCCCACGGCCAGGGTGCGGCACGGCCCACGCCGGCAGCGACGACGACCCGCACCCCGACCGCCGCCACGTCCAGTCCGGGCACCGGCACCCGGACCGGTACCGAGGCGGAGCACGATCAGACCACGTCCGAACCGACACGGACGCCGACCACCCCGCCGCCGCGGACACCGTCGCCTCCTCCGGTGACGACGCATCCGGTGACCACCCCGCCCCCGTCACCCACCACCGGCCCATCCGCAAGCCCGGACGGGCTCCCGATCGAGTGATCCGGCCGGGTGGTCGTCAACCAGCGAAGTCGATCACCAGGCGGTCGGGGTTCGTCAGCTCGAGGACCCGGAAGCCCGCCCGGGTGCTCAGGCCGGCGCCGACGTGCACGTAGCCCTCGAAGTCCCCGGCGAGCACGTAACTGGTCAGTACGGGTAGGCCACCCCCCGTTCGGGGGGTGGTCAGCGTCGTCACACCGGCGTCGTCATGAGCCGCGGCGGGGGTCACCACGACCTCGAACGTGACCGCCCCCTCCAGTGGCAGGGGCGCCCCGGAGCCCGGCCGGACCACCTCGTCGACGTAGCCGGCGGTGTAGCCGGGAAGACCTCCGCGAAACTCCAGCACCAGCCGGTCGAATCCCGCACCGCCCACCGTGTTGTGGGCGCCCCGAAGGGCGACCAGTCGTGTGGTCGTCGCAGGCTGGCGCTGCGTGCTGACCGCACCGGTACCCCAGCTGGACGGCGGGCTCGAGACCACCGCGCCGACCCCGGCGCCTGGGTCGGCGCTGGCACTGCCAGTGCCACTGCCACTGGCGCCGGGGTCGGCACTGGCACTGGCACTGGCCGCAGGGACCGAACCGCCCCGCGGGCCTGACCCGTCACCGCAGGCCACGACTCCGGCGCAGAGCAGGATCGAGAGGGTGGCGGCGCCGGTCGTCCGCGGCCGGTGGATGGGCCAGGCGCGGCGGCGCACGACAGATCGCTCCATGGGAGCCTCCGAGACGATCAGCGATCAGCGGGAACAAGGCGATACCCGCAGTCTGAGCCGCGCGTCGTGAAAAGCAATGCCGCTTCGGGCGGCGGAACCGGGACGCGCGGTAGGGTTCGCGCCGCGGGCCGGGTTAGCCGGTCGGAATTGCCGTGGCGGATATCCCTTCACCGTGCCCGGCCGGGCACGGGACGATGTCCGTACGACGGGGTCCAACGGCTAACGGCAGCCGTCGGGCGGAAACCGACGAGAGGGAATGCCGATGCTGCGCGATGCGCCAGAACCACGGTCGAGGCCCCGCGAGGCGGGGACGCGTCCGAGGCGGACCATGCGGGCGGTGCCTCTGACGGCGGCCTTGGCCGGTGTCGTGACGGCCGGTCTGCTCACGGCGTGCGGCGGCGGTTCCGGCACCGCTGTCGACCCGGCCGAAAGCCTGCGCCCGACCGCCCGGGCGGCCACCGCGAGCGTTGACGACGTGAACGGGGCGAAGGCCTCCGCCGAGTGCGCGGCATCCGTGAAGACCCTGCGGATGTACGCGGTCGGTTCGCTCAACGACGCGGCGAAGTCCGGCAAGGCCTACATGGAGGCCGCCCATCCAGGGCTCACTGTTGAGCTCTCCGCCGACGCGACCGGCTATCCGGAGCTGGTGGCGCAGCTCAGTGCCGACCGCGCGGCCGGGCGCCCCGCGGACGTCGCCGTCGCAGGCTTCGACCTGCTGCCCACGTTCGCCGACGAGCTCGGCGCCCAGCCGCTCTCACCCAAGCTGCTGCGGGCCTCGTACGACCAGCGTTTCCTGCACCTGGGCGAGTACGACGGCAAGCTGGTCGCCATCCCGCAGCAGGTTTCGATGCTCGCCCTCGTCTACAACGTGGACGCCCTGAAAAAGGCCGGGGTCGACCCCGCGACCCTCAAGACGACCACGGGTGTGCTCGCGGCAGCCGAGAAGATCAAGAATTCGGGTCAGTCGATCCAGCCGATCGACCTGCCGACCCAGGGCTTCGGCCAGTGGTATCTGAGCACGCTGGCCAGTTCCAAGGGAACGCCGGTACAGAAGGCTGATGGTCAGCCCGATCTGACGACCCCCGCGGCCCGTGAAGCCGCGGCCTTCCTCCGCAAGGTGGGCACCTACGGACCACAGTCCGGTGACGCGACCAGGGAGGGGCTGCTGCGGTTCGGCATCCGCCGGGAAACCGCGATCAGTGCGGTCACCCTGCCCTCGATCTCCGGCGGGCTGAAGTACATCCACGATCAGGGCGCCGCCGGCTTCGAGGTCGGGGTCATGCCCTTCCCGACGCTTCCGGGCGGCACCATCCGTCCGGTCTCCGGGGGTAACGGCCTGGCGATTCTGTCGACGGACCGCTGCCAGCGGGAGATGGCCACCGAGCTGGTCGTCGCGCTGCTCTCCCCCGACGTGATCAAGGCTGGCACGGAGGCCTTCAGCTTCTTCCCGGTCGACAACACCGCCCGGACGCAGCTCGCGTCCTTCTACCAGCAGTACCCCGAGCTGACCCAGTTCGACGCGTTCATTCCGTCGCTCGTCCAGGCCCCGCAGTGGGGTGGCACCCGCGGCGGCGAGGTCCATGACGCGATCAACGACGAGGTCGTGGCGATCATGACCGGCGCCGACCCGAACTCCACGCTGGCCGGCGCACAACGAAAGGTCACGGAGCTGGTGCGCTGATCTTCGAGCCGGCCGGCTCGGATCGACTGGACCGGCCGGCTCCGGCCGGGTTACGAGCCCACAAGATCTGGGGATCCTGATCGTTTCCACGACCAGGATCCCCAGATCTTGCTCGCGAGCAGCGACAGAGGCGGCAGCGGGCAGGCCGGGCCTCGGAGCCTCCGCCCTTTGGACGGGGACCTCAGCCGATCGAGCGGACCGGGTCGCTGCCGTCCCAGTTCTCGGCCGCCGCACGGACGAGACCGGCCAGGCCCTCGGTCGCGGGATTGAGCTCCATGATCTCGATGATGGTCGCCGGACCCGCCGGCGGTTCGACGTAGGCGAAGCGGGTTCCCCCGTCGCCGCCGCCCGACCACACAACCGGCAGGCCGGCCGCCGTCACCGCGCTCATGGTCGCGTCGAAGTCCGGCGCCCAGAAGGCGAGCTGGTGGTAGCCCTCCCGCCCGGACTCGAGGAACTCGGTGTAGATGCTGGGCTCGTCACCGTGCTGCGCAATGAGCTCAAGCTGCAGGTCGCCACTGTTCGCGAACGCCACCGACACCGTCACCTCGCATTCCTGGCCGCGGTAAAGCCCGGCCTGGGGCCGCTCACGCAGCACGTACCACGGGCCGACCCCCAGGCTCAGCCAGGCGGCGATCGTGGCGTCGAGATCGCGCACGACGTACCCGTTCTGACGGACTACTCCGGGCAGGATGTTCGGATTGATCGAGGTAGGCAGGCCAGCGACCGGCACGGTGACGCTCCCAGGGTGCGAGGGGCTCCAGGTGCGACCCGGGCGGACGTCGGTGCGCTTGTCCGGGCGTCCGGCTGGCCGCCGGTCAACGCTAATCCGGCAATTGAAATCGAGTCAACATTCTCAAACGGCGTTAGAATCGCGCGATGACCGCCGGAGGAGCCAGCACAGGTGCTGACCGTGGTCAGCGGCGCGCGTCCTACCAGCAGGCTCGATCACGCGAGACCAAGCGTGTGCTGGTCCAGGCGGCGCTCGCGCTGTGGCGTGCCAACGGGTACGCAGAGACCACGGTCGCCGACATCTGCCGGGCGGCCGGGGTTTCCAAGGGGCTGTTCTACTTCTACTTCCCGCGCAAGGAGGACCTGCTTTTCGAGATCAGCATGCTGTCCACCGACGCGGCCAGGGACACGGCGCGGGAGCTGTCGCACGGCCCGTATGAGATCTCCGCGGTCGTCACCGCGACGCTGAGCTCACTCGAGCGGTCGATGCGCCGGAACCCACCCGAACTGATCATGGAGATGGTCCTCGAAGGCCTCCGCTACGAGTACCGGGCCCTCACCTCCTCCGGCGAGGTGCCCTCCCGATCGACACTCATCCTCGGCGAGCTCTTCGAGCGCGCGGTGGCCGCCGGAGAGCTGCCCCCACACGTCGACGCGGCACGGCTGGCGCGGCTGGCGCAGTCCCTGATCAGCGAGGGTGCTCGCCACTGGGCCGCCGGCGCCTACGCCGGCAGCTCGTTCACCGAGGTCGTCTCCGCGGACATCGCCGTGCTTATCGCCGGATTCCGGCAACTGCCGCCAGCCAAGCACGTGGCGCCGGCCGACCACCTCGCCCAGGCCGATCACCTGGCGCAGGCCGATCACCTGGCGCAGGCCGATCACCTGGCGCAGGCCGACTGAGCCCCGCCCCAACCCCTGGCCACGGCGGCCACCGTGGACGGCATCGCCCGACACGAGTTGATGTCGGGCGATGCCGTCCGCGGTGGACTCCAACAAGCCGAAACAGGTCAGACCAGGCCGAGCCGGAAAGGGTCGGGGTCAGGCCTCGCGGGCCCCGCTGTCCCCGCGCGGGTAGGGCGGGGCGGGAACCGGATGCCGAGACAGGACCAGGCAGGTTCGCGTCAGGAAGACGGGCGTCCGGGCCTTCGCGGGCGGACGGATCACCCGGCCCGCCTGACCGCCTGCCTGGCTGGCTGGCTGGCCACCCCCCTGGGCGCCGGCCTGGACGCCTGGTCGACCGCCGCGCAGGGACAGCGGCCTGCCGGCGCATCGCCCGACCGGGCTGGACCCCGACCCGCTCATGCCGCGGATCCGAAGGCCATCAGACCGAGCATCCCGAAGGCGAGCGCGATCGTCATCAGACTGGCCGTGGTGGCGAGCAGCGCGGACCTGCGGTCGGCGGCGTCCCGGAGCACAGGACGCGCCGGGCTGCAGGCCCGGTCCGCGACCTGGGCGCGAAACGCCCGGTAGGCCCGGTCGACCTGCCGGCTGCGGACAGGCCCGGCCGCCCGTCGCCGCGCGCTGTGCCGGCCGCTCACGCGGCACCCAGCTCAGGCCGCGGCCGCGGAGCACGGGATCCGGAGAACCCGCCCCTCACCCGCCGGCACAGTTGCCCGTCTGTTGATGTGTTGATCCTGACTGCATGACACGGCGGGACAGCCACCACGCCAACCCTGGCATCCCCGCCAGCACCCTGCCCATCCATCAAGGCCGCCTACCTCCCTGTTGTGCCGGGGCCCACACCCGCTGACCCACGACGCCCTGGCCGCCCCCCTCCCCCGAACGGGGAGCCGGTGGCATCCGGAAGGTGCCGGGAACACCAACACCGCCACCACCAGCCCCCGTTCGGGGTAGTGGAAACGTAGAGCTTTCCCCGTTTTCGGGTGTGACGTCTGACAGTCGGGCATGAAAGGTAGCCGCCGTGTTACGGCCAGATACCAGCCCGCAGCGGGCCTCGGACGGCCAACTACGGGGCATGCTGCCACTTCAGGCGGATTCCCATGATCCATCGCGAGATGTGCCGGCAACACGGGTAACCGCCGCCACACCACCCACCGACAACCCGGCGGCCCGACAGCCGCCGGACGGCCACCGACAGCGGGCGGCCGGACGGCCGGGACGGCTCGCACCCGGGCTCACCCTCCGGGCGTCATTCGACTCACCCTCGGCCGGGTAACGCGACGGCGTGGACCTCACGACGGTCTCGCTGGTGGGACTGATCGCGCTCGCGCTGCTGTTCGACTACACCAACGGCTTCCACGACGCGGCGAACGCGATCTCGACCGTGGTCGCGACGCGGGTGCTGCCGCCACGCTGGGCGGTCGCCTGGGCCGCGATGTTCAACCTGATCGCCTTCACGATCTTCGGCACCCTGGTCGCGAACACCGTCGCGGCAACCGTGAAGGAGCCGTATGTCAGCCTCGCCGTGATCTTCGCGGCGCTGCTGGGGGCGATCACCTGGAACTACCTCTCCTGGTACGTCGGCGTCCCGACGTCGTCGTCACACGCGCTCGTCGGCGGCCTGGTGGGAGCCGGGCTGGCTGCCGCGGGCACCGACGCGATCCGGGCGTCCAGCCTGCAGAAGACCGTGCTGTTCGTGGTCATCTCACCGATCGCGGGCCTGGTGGTCGGATACCTGTTGATGGCCCTGATGCGCCTGGTCCTCGCCCGGCGCGACGTCGCCCGCACCGAACGCGGATTCCGGGTCGCGCAGCTGGCGTCGTCGGCGGCGGTCTCGCTCGGGCACGGCGGCAACGACGCGCAGAAGACGATGGGCGTGATCGCCGCGACGCTCGTCACCACCGGTCACCTCGAGGGCGGCGACCATCTCGACATCCCGCTGTGGGTGGTGCTCTCGGCGCATGCGGCGATCGCCGCCGGCACCCTGTCCGGCGGCTGGCGACTGGTCCGCACGATGGGCATGAGCATCACCGAGCTACGCCCCGTCAGCGGGTTCGCGGCGGAGACGTCCGCGGCGGCGGCCATCTTCGCCTCCACCGCGGTCGGTGCCCCGGTCTCGACCACCCACACCGTCGCCGGCGCCATCACCGGGGTCGGCAGCGCGAACGGGGGCGCGCCGGTGAACTGGTCGGTGTTCGGCCGGCTCGCCATCGCCTGGATCGTCACGATCCCGTTCTCGGCCGGCTGCGCGGCGGCCGTGTACGCCCTGACGACGATCCCGGTCCATCCGCTCGCGATCGGACTCGTCACCGCTCTGCTGCTGGCCCTGCTCGGCGCGCTCTGGCTCGCCCTGCGCAACGCGCCGCGAGCATCCGACATCAGCGCCGAGCTCGCCGCCGGCCCGGAGGGCGAGACGGCGGTGCCGGTACGGACTGGAGCCGGCTCGGTGATCGTCTACGGGCATGAGGGGGTCCGCGAGGAGGGCCGGAGCGCCTCCTCGCGGAGTACCGGCCGCGGTCCTCCGCTGTGAGCGATCGCGGCGCGGTGGATCAGGAGGCGGCCGGCGAGGGCACCGCTGCCGGGGCCGCCGAAGCCGCCGGGGACGGGACCGGGGACGGGGCCACCGGGATGTCGGTCAGGGTCGCATAGCCCGCGTTGAACGCCGGCACCTCCTCGGCCGGCTCCGCGGTCGAGGCGCAGTCCTGCTTGTTCAGCGCGCCCGCCGCGAGCGCGCTGTTCAGGTCGGGGGCCGTCTGGGTGGGCAGCTGCTTGAGGCCACGGAGCTTCCCACCCGCGGCACAGTTCGGAATGTTGAGGTTCGCGACGCTCTCCTGGGTACGCGCCGACGTCGCGGTTTCGGCGAACTCCGCCCGGTGCTTGGTAACCCAGTCGACGACGAGCGTGACGCCGGCGCTGTAGTCGTAGCTGTCCGCGAGTCCCATGCTCGACGCGATCGACGGAATGCCCCGGGACGCAGCCGCGCGGGCGGCACCGACAGTCCCGGAGAGGTCGACCACCGGCCCAAGGTTCTGGCCCTGGTTGATACCGGAGACGACGACGTCCGGCTTGAGCCCGAGAACGTCCAACGCCACCAGAACGGAGTCGGCCGGGAATCCGTCAACGGCCGTCGCGGCAACGCCGCTGGCGGTGGCGGCATCGTGGTGCGCGGGCGTCGGCTGGGTCGTCTTGCCGCCGGTACCGGACTGGTTCGCCGCGGGCGCGACGACGGTCACCGTCACAGCGGGCAGCGCCTTCAGGCCGTTGACGACCGCGTCGATCCCGGCCGCGCCGACCCCGTCGTCATTGGTCACCAGGATGTCGATGGGCGCGGGGCCGGTCGGGCTCGCACTGGTCGTCACCGGCGAGCCATCGGCCTTCTCATCGCCTCCGCAGCCGGCGGCACCGGCACCGGCGACCAGCGCCGCGAGCAACACCGCCGTCGCCTGCCGGCGCCCGCGGGTTGATCCCGAGTCCCCACCCCACCGACCAGCACCCAGCACTGTGTTCCCCTTCGGTAACCGCGAACGTCAGTAGTCGCGAACGTCAGTAGTCGCGAACGGCGGAAGTCGCGAGCGTGGTCAACGCGAACGTGACCCCGTCGTCCCCGCCGGGCCTGCGCCGGCTCGGGCGAGCCCGAACATGCCCCTCGACCTGCGACGTTCGAGAGTATGGCCACACTTCCCAACTGAGTCACCCGATTCGACGGGATGGCGGTGGGTGGACGGTCGCCGTTCACTGCGCCGCCGCACGCTGTTGGCAACGTCGACATCCGCGGGACGTCCGGTAGATCGACCAGCCGGTGGCCGCCGGCGCCGTCACTCACACGTCCAGCCACCGATCACGCAATGTGACGGTCACCGCCGGCCACGGGTCAACCGCCTCCGGTCGCCGCGAGACGGCAGCTCCCCGCCGGCGGCATCCGTCGCGGCCGATCTCCGCCGCGCAGAACGGTCATCCGTGCACGGGGCACCAACGATCCTTGCCGTAGCCTCTAGTCAGCCTTTGCCACCGAGCCCGGTGATAGTTCCGGGTAGGCCGGCACCGGCCATCACGGTGAGGATGAGATGGACGAATTTTCTTTTCGCGACGGCACCTTGTGGTGCGAACAGACGCCGTTGCGTGAGGTTGCCGAGAAATTCGGTACTCCTACGTATGTCTACTCGGCCTCGACGCTCGTCGACCACTACGTCCGGTTCGCCAAGGCCTTCGAGTCGATCGATCCACTCATCTGTTTCTCCGCCAAGGCGCTGAGCAATGTGCACCTGCTCCGCCTCCTCGGCGACCAGGGCGCCGGGATTGACACGGTCAGCGGCGGCGAGCTGCACCGGGCCCTGCTCGCCGGCGTCGACCCCGAGCGCATCGTCCTGGCCGGCGTGGGCAAGTCGGCCGACGAGCTGCGCGAGGCGGTGCGGCGTGACATCCGCTGCATCAACGTGGAGTCCGAGGAGGAGGTCGCGCTCCTGGCCCGCATCGCGCGGGAGGAGGGCGGACGTCCCCGCCTGGCCATCCGGGTCAACCCCGACATCGCCCCCGACCTGCGCACCCCGGCCCGGACGACCACCGCGGTCCGGGGCGTCAAGTTCGGGGTGGACATCGAGCGGGCCGCGGCCCTGTTCAGCCGCGCGGCCGACGACGGTTTCCTGCGGCCCGAGGGCATCCATGTCCACATCGGCAGCCCCATCTTCGACCCGCAGGTCTACGCGATGGCGATCGAGCGGGTGCTGGCCCTGGTCGCCGACATCGAGGCCGCCGGGAACCCGGTCACCACGATCAACCTCGGTGGCGGATTCCCCGCCGAGTACACCGAGGGCAGCGCTCCGGGCTGGGACGAGTTCGCCGACGCCATCTGCCCCCGGCTGGAGGGCTTCGTCCGCCGCGGCGGCCAGATCATCTTCGAGCCGGGCCGCACCATCGCGGCCAACGCGGGTGTCCTGCTCGCCGCCGTCCGTTACCGCAAGCAGGCCGGCGAGCGGGAGCTCGTCGTGATCGACGCGGGTATGACGCACATCGCCCGGGCCGCAATGTATGACAGCTATCACTTCATGTGGCCGGTCAGCCCGGTAAACGGGGCGATTCCCAGCTCTCGTGACCAGGAATCGGTTGACGATCTCGTCGCGTATGACGTGGTCGGCCCGATCTGCGAGTCGAGCGATTATCTGGCGAAAGGCCGGGCGCTGCCGGCAATGGTCGCCGGCGATCTCGTCGCGATCTTCACGGCCGGCGCCTACGGAATGACGATGACGAGCAACTACAACAGCCAGCTCCGGCCGGCCGAGGTCCTCATCCAGGGCGCGGACGTGAAACTGGTGCGGCGGCGCGAGACCTACGACGACCTGGTGGCGCTCGAGTTCCCCGACGACACCCCGCCGTCCCTGCCCTCCTAGTCCGCACGACCTGGCCCGCGCCAGCTCTGGCCCGTGCCGGCCGCCTGGCCCGCACGGTCTGTCTGACCCGCACGGTCCGGCTGACCCGCACGGTCCGGCTGACCCTTGTGGGCCGGGCAGCCACCGGATCAGCCGGTAGCCTCCGACGCCGGGGCGGAGTCCGGCTCCGCCCCTGAATGGGTGTGCAGCCAGCGGAGCATCCGCTCCCAGGCGTCACGCGCCGCGGCCGGGTCGTGGGTCGCCGGGCGCTCCGGGGTGTGGAACGCGTGCTGGGCGCCCGGATAGCTCACCAGCTCGGTGGGGACGTGAGCTTTCCGGGTCGCCGCCCGCAGGGAACCGATCTCGCCGAGAGTGACCCAGGTGTCGTTCTCCCCGTACAGGCCCAGCCAGGGGGTGCGCAGCTCGCCCGCGACCGCGAGCAGCGGCGGCGCGTCGGCCCAGTAGGGGTCGCTGACCGCCCCGCCGTAAAACGACACCGCGGCCGCGAGGCGGTGCCGCGCCGCAGCCAGGAAGGCGGCCGTGCCGCCCATGCAGAACCCGATGACCGCTGTCGCCGCCCGCGCGATCCCGGCCTCGGCCAGCCAGGCCAGGCCGGCCTCGATGTCCTCGTCGAGACCGCGCGCCGTCAGCGTGCGCATCCGCGCCGCGCCCTCGGCCAGCGGCACCTCCGCGACACCGTCGCGGTGATAGATGTGCGGAGCGAGCGCGAGCCAGCCCAGGTCACGGAGCTGCTCGCAGACCGAGAGCACATAGCCGGTGACGCCCCGGGCATCCCCCACCACGATGACCCCACCGTGCGGCGTCACGCCGGCGGCGGGGGCCGCCACGCTCAACGGCACGGACCCGACACGAACCGTCTTCACCGCCACACCGGACATCATTCACGGCCTCTGACATCACGCGACACCGACCCGGTCGACCAGTAGGGCTCAGGCGTGCCCGCGCCTTGCCGAACAGATCAGACAAATTAGACAGATCGGAAAGATCCGAAAGATCGGACGGGTTGTAACCAAGCACCCCGTTCCGTCCCCCCGGCGGGTGAATCCGGGCAGCCAGGCCGAAGAGCTCGGTGGTCCGGATCCGCCAGCGGCGGCAGCCCGAAGCCGCAGCGCGAAGATCCGATGATTTCGGTCGTTCCGGCGACCAGGATCCTCAGGTCCCACTCCGCGGCAGCGGCAGCGGAAGCGGCGGCCCGAAGCTCGGGGTTTTGCTGCGCGCTCCCGGACACCGACCATCCTCAACTCTTCGAACTGCGGATGGTTCTCTTCTGAGAGATCGATGTTCTCTCAGTTTGATCGATATCTACCGGAATTCTGGAAGTGAAATTCCCCTGAGCGAAGAGCACACTGCGGTTTCGCCGCCGACGGTGAGGATGCCGCGGTCGCGGCCGCGCGCACGCTCGGGTATCAGCCGGATCCGCCGGAAACTTCCTCCCGGCCGGCGGCCTGTCGAATACCGGCCGGCCGGCCGGTTGGCCGGCCAGCCCGCCGGCCCCAACACCACAAGTACCGGACGCATTTCCTCCACATACCGGGTACCGTTCCGCCGGGCGGTGGCCAGCAGGCCCTCGTCGCGGTTCCCGCCCGCCACCAGCCATGTGCACCGGGGCTCGCGCCACCCAGGACGATCACCGCCCGGCCGACCGTCACCGCCTTCCATGATTTTCGATGCCACCCGCTCGAGTTCCGTCGGACCCAGCCCCACCGGGGCCACCTGATTCTCCGGCCGACGACCACGCAATGACCCCGATCAGTATCCGATGCATTTCCCCACCCCAGGAAAATATTTCAACCGGTCACGCCAGAGAGTTTCCGGATACTCACCCATCTCCCACCAGCCCGGTGCCACCGTGGCGCCGCACACCAGGCGGAAGATCGCTTATATGGGTTCGATCCAGGACGGCCCCCGGATCAACTTCCCCCGACCGGGGCGGGTAACCGGTTCCGACGCCCGCGCGGAACCACGCCCATCCGGAGGCGAACCCGACCGAGGGCAAACGAGCCCGGGAGCTGGCAGAGGCGACCTGCTACCATCGGCCGACCATTCACCATGAATGAACGTTTCGATGGCGTCACCGACCCGCGCCCAAGCACCGCCTGGCCCGCTCCGCCATGCCCTTGCCTCCGCAGCCGGCCTTCCCGTCGCCATCGCCATCTGCCTACTGGGGGAAATTGATGTACTTAGGCCGACTGACAAGGCATCCCGCGGTTGGAATTGTCGCCGCGTTGACCGCCGTCATCGCCGGATGCTCGGGCTCGGGAGCGGGCTCGGAGGGCAGCCAGAACGGCGCCGGCGCGGCCTGCGCCGCGCCCGGGGTCACGGCGGACCAGGTGCGGATCGGGCTCGTCTACACGGACTCGGGCACCGGCAGCAGCTCGCTGGCCTCGGCACGCGCCGGGATCGACGCCAGGCTCGGCCTGATCAACGAGCAGGGCGGCGTGAACGGCCGGCGCATCGTCTACACCTGGCGGGATGACGAATCCTCCGACGAAGGCGCCCTGCGGGGTGCGACCGAGCTGGTGCAGAAGGAGAATGTCTTCGGCCTCATCTCGACGTCCAGCTCCCTTGCCAGCGCGCTGGACGGCCTGGCGAAGCAACAGATTCCCGTCACGGGGCTCGTCCAGTCGGGCTGGGGAAGCTACAGCAACCTCTTCTCCTTCATATACGACGTCTCACCGGAGATTACCGCCCGCTACATCCAGGGCCACCAGGGCGACAGGGTGGCCTTTCTGATGTCCGGGTCGGAGGATTTCACCCGACAGATAATCGCGAAATATCAGGCCTCGTTCCAGGGTGCCGGCCTCTCCACCAACCCCGATATCATCTCCTATACATCAGGCGTTGACAGCCCGGTCCGGGTCGCCCAACTCCTGGAAAGCTCCAGGGCCGATTCCATAGTTGCCTTCACCGACCCCAGGGATCTCGCCGAGATAATGCAGGCGGCCCAGGCCAGAAATGTTCCACTCGTCAGCGTCGTCTCGCTCACGGGCTACGACCACAGCGTGCTGCGCGCCTACGGCCCGGCCCTGGCCAATGTCGCGATGGCGGTGAACTTCCGCCCCTTCGAGGCCGGTGGTGCTCCCATCGAGCAGTACCGGGCGGCGATGGCGCGTTTCTCTCCGGCGGTGGTGGATCCAGAACAGCAGTTCGCGATGTACGGCTATCTCTATGCCGACCTGTTCATCCGCGGGCTGCAGGCCGCCGGCGACTGCCCGACCCGCGAGGGCTTCATCGACGGGCTGCGCAGGGTGGCCGACTACGACGGCGGCGGCCTGGTCGAACCGGTGAACCTCGCCAACATCGCCAACCAGCCGCTGCAGTGCAACGCGTTCGTCCGGGTCAGCCCGGACGGCACCGCCTTCCAGCTCGACAACCAGCGGGTCTGCGCCAACGGAACGACGGGCTAGCCGGCCCGCGCCGCGCCGGCCCCCGGGGCTGGCCGCGACCGATCAGCGACAAGCCCACTGGCCGGCGGCGCCGACGAACGGCACGCCGCCGGCCAGTGCGGCGAGGGCTTCCGGCGCAGCCCGGACGGCCCCACGATGGGGAGGTGGCACGAGGGACACTGCGGATCTATCTGGGTGCCGCACCAGGCGTCGGCAAGACCTACGCGGCACTCGACGAGGCCCACCGGCGAGCCGAACGAGGCACCGACGTCGTGGTCGGCTTCGTCGAGACCCA
>NZ_LFCW01000016.1:0-103869 GCF_001306465.1 Frankia sp. R43
AGGGCTTCCGTCGCCTTTGCCCCGGCTTGCCGTAGCCCCGGTAGTCCGCTGTGGACAGAACACCGGTCGTTGGACATCGACTGGACATATATCGCGGCCATTGGACATCTAGACCGGCGTCCCTACATCAGCCATGTCGTCGCGACACCTGATCGTTCTTTCGTCGGTCGCGGGTCATAGGCTGATGCCGTTGGCCTTGTCGATCACGGCGCGCGAGATGATCCCGATGACGGCGAGCGCGAGCACGACCAGCATCGCGGTGATGATCACCGTTTCGGTCGAGTACCCGGCGTCGCGGCCTTTCTCCCGGCCCCGGGTCTCCCACAGCTCGAAGCGGGCCTTCAGGAGGGCCGGCAGGCCCAGCAGCAGAACGGTGGTCGCCGCCACCGAGCGGCGAGCAGCGATGCGAGTGTGGAGGCCAACGTGGCCGAGATGGGACACGGGCGGAGGATCCTTCCTGTCGACGCGATCAGGGCTTCAGAAATCACGAACCCACGGTCTTCTCACAGGCTGGTCATGACGCGGGCGACGGCCGGGTAGCCGATCAGCAGCAGGAACCCGAGGAACAGCACGGCCACCGGCAGGGACATGCGTTCGGTGGTGGCGGCGGCGTACGCGTCCGCGTCGGTGAGAGCACGCAGGCGGATCGTGGCGGCTTTCGCGGTGAGCGAGGCGCGGATCTTGGCGCCTTCACCGCCGGCGAGGGCGACGCTGGCGGCGGTCTCGACGATGTCGGCGATGTCGTGGCGGTTGCCGAGCTCGGCCAGGACGGTCCAGATCGGGGTGCCGGTGAGGACCGCGGTGTCGACGGCAGCCTTCAGCCGGGTGTAGGCGGGGCCGGTGCCGATGGACGCGGCGTCGTCGAGGGCCTGCTCGAGTCCGGCCCCACCCGCCAGAGAGATCACGACGAGGTCGAGGAACGTGGCGAACGCGGCCCGGAACGCCCGCCGATGCGACCGCGCGTCGGCGTGGACCACGAGATCCGGGGCGAAGAACCCGGCGATGGCCAGGGCGAGTGCCCCGACCGTTGGCAGGAGCACGGGCAGGGTGATCCCGGCGACGGCCAGCACCACCGTGAGCAGCGGAAGCAGGAACAGGCCGACGACACCGCTGGTGACCTTCTCGGCGAGGTGGCTGGAAGGGTCGCGGTCGAGCGCGACCAGGTCCCGGCGGATGGTCAGCGGGAGCAGCCGCGCGGGGTCGAGGTGCCGGGCCAGGGGCTGCCCGGCGCGGGCCGCCCACCCGCCAGGCCCCGGCCCAGTGTCCGCCTCGCCGAGGGTGGGGGGTGTGGGGCGTAGGTCGGCGAGGAGCTGCTCGAGGTCGGGGCGGGCGGGCCGTAGAGCGGTCCACAGCAGCCACAGGCCCAGCCCGCAGCCGGCACCGCAGACCAGCACAAGCCCGCTCATCGGGGGTCTCCGCTGAGGGGCCGGGTCAGGATTCTCGGGTCCGCCGGTGCCCGGCCCATCCGTGACAGCCAGACCAGCCCGCCGGCGAACAGGCCGGCGACCCCGAGCAGGACCAGCTGGCCCGCCGCGCTGTCGTAGGGCTCGACGAACGCCGGGGAGAGCAGGATCAGCCCGAACGCCATGACCAGCGTGATCGTGGCGATCACCCTGGTGGCGGTACGGATCCGGGCCCGGCCGGCCAGGGTACGTAGCCGTAGCGCGGTCTGGTCGTGCGCGGCGGCGGCGAGACGGCCCAGCAGGTCCGCGAGCTGGCGGGCCTGGCGGGACGCGGCCATCACCAGCGCGGCCACGACCAGATCCGCGGTCGGGTCGTCGAGCTCGTCCGCGAACACCACCAGCGCGTCCGGCAGCCGTGTGCCGCTATCGAGGGAGGCGGCGAGGGTGAGGACCTCGACGCGGATCGGCAGCGGCGCGAGGGGCGCGGTGGCACGGATCGCCTGCTCCAGGCCCGCGGCGCCGGCGAGGGTGTCGCGCAGCATCTCCGTCCAGACCGCGATCGCCTCGACCCGTGCGGTCTGTGTTTTCTCCGTCCGGCTCGCGGCGAGCAGACCCGGCGCGAGCAGGACGGTGAGGGCGGCCAGCGAGGCGGCGACCGGCCACCCGGTCAGCAGACCTACTCCGACCGCGGCGGCGACGGCCCCGGCGGTCCGGGCGTGCCGGGCCTGCGGGGACAACCCGTCGCCGGCACGGCGGGCCGCCGCACGGCGCAGCGCGCTCGCGGCCGGTGCGCTTCCGGTACCGGCCAGCCACAGGCCGACTCCGCAGGCCGCCCCGCAACCGAGGGCCAGGACCAGCCCCGCGCTGTTCGTGCTCACCACGACGGAACCGCCTCCCCGCCACGGATGCTGATCACGCCCGGCAGCGGGCGGTGATCGTGCGCGGCGAGGAGTGCGGCGTTCTGCGGGCTTAGCGGCGCCCCGGGCACCGCGGCACCGTCCGGGCCGGGGCGCCACACCTCGTTCGTCGACACCAGCAGCCCGTCGGCGCCGACGACCTCCCGGACGCTGGAGACCACCCGGCGCCCGCCGGCGGTGCGGTCCAGGTGGATGACGAAGTGCACCGCGGAGGCGACGAGCAGCGCGGTCGCGTCCAACGGCAGCCGCTCCGCGGACTGCGCCGCGTAGGCGGCGAGTTTGAGGAACACTCCGGCGGAGGAGGAGGCGTGGATCGTGGCCATCGACCCGTCCACCCCCATACTCATCGCGTTGAGCATGGGGATGACCTCGGCGCCGCGTACCTCCCCGACGATCACCCGGTCCGGGCTCATCCGTAGCGCCGCCCGTGCGAGGTCGGCCTGGCTGATCTCGCCTTCGCCTTCGATGTTGGGCTGGCGGGCCTGCAACGCGACGACGTCGCCGTGCTGGCCGTCGCGGTCCAGGCCGAGCTCGTAGGCGTCCTCGATCGTGATGATCCGCTCGGCGAACGGGACGTCGGACGTCAACGCGCGTAGGAACGTGGTCTTCCCGATCCCGGTGCCGCCCGCGATCAGCAGGTTGCGCCGGGCCCGGACGAGAAGGCCGAGGAAGGTCCGCAGCTCGGGGCTGAGCATGCCCAGGTCGGTCAGCGCGTCGACCGTGACCCGCTGATATCGGTGGCGGCGGATCGACACGGCCGGGCGGTGCGCGACCGCCATCAACGCGTGCAGCCGGGACCCGTCGGGCAACTGGCAGGAGACCTCGGGAGACGCCCGGTCCCAGCGGCGTTCCTCCTCCCCGGCCCGTGCCACGACCGTACGGACCAGGTCCACGAGCTCAGCATCGGAGCGAGCGACGGCCGGCATGCGTTCACGGCTGCCATCGAAGCGCTTGACCCACACCACATCGGCGCCGTTCACCGAGATGTTCTCAATGGTGGGATCGTCGAGGAGAGGCTGCAGCCCAGCCAGCCCGAACAGGCTGTCGAGGACCGCCCGGGTGAGCCGCGCCTCGTCGTGACGAGACGGCAGCTGACCGCCCGCGGCGAGCTGGGCGTGGGCATGCTCCGCGAGGACCTCCGCGATCAGCTCGGAGGCCAACGCCCGCTGATCATCCCGCCCCAGCGGCGGGAGGCCGCGCGCCTCGCGAATCTGCAGCCGCGCGGACAGCGCCGCGCCTACCTGGGCCCGAACCTGCGCCGCGAACGCGTCCAGGTCGCCTGTCATTGCCAGCCCTCCCGGTCAGGGGTCGTGGGAACCCAGCCAGACGCCGCGGCCTGCCCACCCGGCCGAGAGATCGTGAACGTCGCGCCTGGCAACACCGGGAGACGACCACCCGCCCGCGGCAACGAGCCCGGCGGGACAGCGGGGAGCGGGGCGGCGGAAGGCAGCGCGGCGAGGGCCCGTGACGGTCCGGCTGGCCGGCCGGCGAGGCGACGATCGAGATCGGCAGCGATGTCCGCGGCGGCACGCAGGAGCTGGGAACGGCGGGTGCCACGACCAAAGCGGCCCCCCGCCACCCCGGCCGCCGCCCGCGGATGATGCGGCATCACCCCCACCACCGGAAGACCCACCGCCTCCTCGACCCGCCCGGCCGACCATTCCGGTTCCCCGGCGAGGACCAGCACACAGTCCCGGCGGCCCGTGCCCGTCAGTTCCTCCACCCGGCCCGCGACCCGGGCCAGCTCGGCGGGGACCGGGCGCACCAGCACGACTAGCACCCCGGCCGCCCCCGCGATCGGGAGCGCGACTGAGCTGGGATCAAGCCGGCCGCAGTCCGCCACGACCAGCCGGCCCGACGCGGCCCACGGCACTGACCCGGTCTGCGCCAGGACCGCGACCGCCCCACGGGCAGAGCCCGCCTCCACGGGCGCCGCGACCAGCCCCACCCCCCCGGCGAGCGCCCACACATGCGCGTCCACCGCCGCCGCCCCGCCCCGTGCGGCAGCCGCCCAGGCCAGCAGTCCCGGATAGCCGAGCAGCCCGTACCAGCCAGCCACATCACCACCCGACGGATCCGCCTCCACCAGCAGCGGACCGGTATCCGCCGCGCCAGCCGGCCACACCGCCGCCAGTGCCAGCGCCGCCGTCGTCACCCCCGGCGAGCCCTTCAGCGCGCCCACCGCGACCAGACCCACCCCGCTCACCGGGACACCGCCCGCACCACCAGCACGGCCCGGCCCGCCGCCGCGGCCTCGGCCAACGCGTCGGCATCGGTGTCCGGGATCTGCAACGCGACCACCACCCCGCCGGTCCCGGCCCCGGAGGTCTCGTCGGCCTGAACTGTCACGACCAGGCCCTGCACCGACCGGGCCGGGGAACCCGTCGCGGGTGGGGAAACCGTGGAGCCGGCGGTGCCGGTCGACATCGAGGTGAGCAGGACCGCCACCCGATCGCCCCGGGCCAGGTCCGGGGGGTACTGGCCCGTCTTCAGCGCGGCACCGACCAGCGCCTGCCCCGTCGGGGGCACCCGCGACCCGTCACCGACAGCACCCGGGGGTAGCAGGCTGCCCGCCAGCAACGGCACCACCGCCACCCGGCCCACCACCGCGTCCACCGCGTCCGCGGCGACCACGTCCACCCCGCCACCCACCGACACCGGGCGTAGATCCTGTGCGGTCAACACCCGGCCCGCCGGGACATCGCGGGCCACGGCCAGCACCTCCCGCAGGCCTTCCCGCTCGTTCCCGACGACGACGAACGCGGCCACCGACAGCGCGACCAGCAGCACCCCGGCCAGCGCCCGCCGCGCAGCCCCACCCCGCGACCTTTCGCGTACGGGCACACGCGTATCGCTATGACGGGGTGTCCGCACCGCCGCGGTCACCGGCCCCCTCCCGCCAGCACCAGGCCCTGCGACTCTCCGACCGCTACGGACGCCGCCGTCTGGGACGTCAACCCCGCGGCGTCACCGGTCTGACCCGCACCCGCCCAGCTCACCTGCCAGGTCACCGTCACCGTCATCGCGAACCGGCCTCCCGGCTGCCCCGCCGAACCCCGCGCGAACGTGATCGAGCACTCCGACCCGGCCGCCGGATCATCCACACCCGGCCGGAACGCCCGGCCCGGACCCGCGCAGCGGACCTGCCCACCGGTCCCGAAATCCCACGCCACCGACACCGGACGGGCCGTCGCGGTGACCGACACTCCCGGCACCGAGGCTGTCGCCGACACCGGCTCCCAGCTCGCCGTCGCGACCCACAGCCACACCGGAACCCCGACCGTCTGCACCACATCCGCGCCCGGCGACAATCCGAGAGCGAGCGCCGGCAGCACCAATCGGCTGACCGCCCGCTGCGCCATCACTTCCGGCGACGGCGGGACAACCGCCGCCATCACCGCATCGGGCTTCCACACGACCGCCCAGCTGCTACTGATCCCGACGCATTTCCGCTCATACCAGGAACCCGCCACACCAGGAGTCGCCTCTCTCGCCTCCAGCGCGGGAGTGGCGACGAAATCAGCGGCAGGCCGGTAGTAGCAGCCGTCTGAACTGAGCCAGCCCAGATCAGGATCTACGCACAGGACTTCTTCCGCTCTCCCCGCCACCCTGCACATCCGAGGCGACGCGCCCGACCCAGGAGCAGACAGCGTCGCCGGTTCGCTGTGGTCCTGCCTGGCAGGCCTTCCCAGGGTTCCGGCCCAAACCTCGCAGCTGTCACCGGTGCGGGAACAGACAGTGGCTCCGTACGCTTCCGCCGCCTCAGCCATGCACGGAAAGGAGAGGACGAGTATTCCTGCCGTAAGGAAGACGGCGAATCTGACCGTCAGCATGTGCCCAGTTCTTGGATAACCAGGACGTCAATCTTCCATGTATCGGAAGTCTTCAGGGCCAGAGCTTGGACGGCGTGGCGCCCGCCGGGATCGTTGTCTTCCAGCTGGCCGTCGGCGCGGTAGTTGAGCCAGTTACTTCCGTCGGAGCAATCGACGATGGTAATACGGTCGGGATTCGCGGCTGGCTCTGCGGCTGTCACCGAACCGGCATAGGTCGGCGCTCCCCGCGCGACGAGGCCGTCCCGCTGGTTCGCGTATACAGCCTTATAGATCAAGGAAAGCGCCTCGCCGCTGACATGCCGCGCAAGGCGCGGGTCCTGGTAGTCGCCGGTGGCGGCGATGGCAACCCAGTCCTCCCACATACCGCGGTAAGCGGCGAGCGCGTCACGTTCGGCGGCCTGCACCGCGGTCAACGACGCCGCAGAGCCGGCCGGAGAAGGGGACGGCTGCGCCGAGGCGGGAGGTGCCGGCGCTGGCGCGTCGCCGCTGCCGCCGGTGCAGGCGCTGGTTGTCAGCATGGCGAGCAGGGCCGCCGCGCCGCCGCGCCGCCTCACGTTCCGTTACCCATCTGGCCCCTGCCCTATCACGTAGGTGACTCGCCGAAGTGCCAGAGAGTTAGACCACCAGCGGGAATGAATGACAAGAGAGGTGAACGTCACAGGCTCATCCGCAGTGGCGCGAACTAATATGCGCGCGAGCAAAGGGAGTGGCTACACTCCGCGATTGCGCCTTCGGTGATGTGGCGAGCAGGAGGGCGCTCGCGACCCAACGGGGGACGCGCCCGCTCGGCGCACTCAAGATCACAAAATGGCTGCGCGGGCCAGAGGAACCCCTCTGGCCAAGGGCATCGACACGGGCCGAGGGGTGCGACGCGCATCGTCGGCTGCCTCAACGTCGGGATCCGGCCGAGGCCCACCCCGGAAGGCCGACAGCTTCAATGCGGAGAGTGACGTCCAGAAGGGTCGTCGCGCGGCATCGTGCCGTGCCAATGCAGATGCATGGCATCTTCGGGACATTTCGCTGCCAGCAAAAAGCGGGGTGCGAAAGAGATCAACATCCGCCCATGTGCCGGACAGTAACGACAGCTGCCCTCAGCGGGGCCGGCCGGGGGCGGCCGGCCCCGCTGCTGTCATCGGCTGGTGTCTGGTTTGGTCATGGTGAGGTAGGCGATGGGGGTTTGTAGGAGGAGGGGGCGTCGGCGGGCGGTCGAGCGCCATGCTTCGGCGTAGCGGCGGGCGAAGGCCGCTCCGAGGACGCGGCTGATCGCCTGGTAGGCGGACTCTCCCGCCGGGCCCACGGCGCGCAGCGCGGCGTCGGCCGCGGCGACTCCGATGATGGGGGCGGTGACCGTCTCGTGGGTGTGTGCGATCGGGTGGAGGCCGGCGAGGCGGGCGTTGCCGATCGCGTGGGCCGCGGTGAAGGTGTGGGCGGCGGGGCGGACGCCGGCGAGGACTCGTTCGGCCTGGGCGATCTCGCGGGCGCTGAGTCCGTCGAGGCCGATGGGTCTGCTCTGCCCGAGCAGGGGTTCGCACAGCGACAGCCATCCCGCGGGTTTGAGGACGCGGGCGATGTCGATCAGCATCCTGCGGGGGTACAGGAGCGGGCCGAGGACACTGCGGCCGAGGACCGCGTCCACGCTGGCGTCCGGCAGGGGCACGGGATTTTCGGTGAGGTCCCAGACCGATCCCCAGGTGTGGCCGTTCTCCGGCGTCGGCCGGATCCGCTGCAGCGCGGCGGTGGTCGGGGTCAGGGTGGTGACGCTGCCGCCGGGGACGACGGCCCAGAGCGCGGCAGGTGTCAGGACCGATGCCTGGCTGAGGTCGACCAGGTCCTGCCCGGGACGGACCCGTGCCCCGGCGAGGATCGTGGTCTCGGCCGGCGACAGGCGGCGCCGGCCCTCGAGATGCTTCTGGTGACGGCGCACGATCAGAAGATCCGCATCGGCGGGTCCCGCAGCGGAGCGGCTGGTGGGCCGGCCGCCCCGCCCGGTCTTCGACGAGGAACGTGACGAAGCCATGGTTCAGCCCCAGCTGATCAGGACCCGCGTGGACGGCAGGTCGAGAAGCCGGCCCGGTGGCGGGGACTTCTCGACGATCCCGCGGGGGTAGACGTGGATCGTGGGGAGCTCGCCGCGGTGCTCCGTGTTCCAGACGCGGACGTCGTGAGCGAGCTGGTCTGCGAGCCGGGTCCGGTCCGGCCCGTAAGCGATCACGCCGATTTCCCGTCCGTCCCCGGTGGTGTGTCCGAGGGCGAGGAAGGCGAGCGTGTCGTCGGTCCAGGCCGCTGGCACGCCGGGCGGGATGGTCTCTGTGACCGGGCCCGTCTGATAGGCGGGGGTGTCGGTGTGGAGCCGGCCCAAGGTCGGTTGGGCTGTGGCCAGCCACAGGTCCAGGCTCGACAGCAGCAGGGTGTCGTCGGGAGCGACGATCACACCGGTTCCCACGGTGTGACGTGGCCCGGCGAGCGCGGCGCACAGCGCGTCAACGTCGATGTCCTGGTCGGGGCCGACGTCGAGCCGTGCCCCGCCTGCGAGGGTCACCGTGGTCCGGCGGGGGACACCGATCCCCTGCATCGGTCCGAACGCGAACGGCCTGATCGCATCCGATGTGAAGATCCCGGCGACCTTGGTGAACGCCACCGTGTGGGTGAGACCGCGCAGGTGTAGCGGGATGATGATCCTGCCGCCTTCGACGAGCTGGTCGAACCAGTTCTGTGGGACGTCCGGCGTGTCGAACGTGACGATGATCCGGTCGTAGGGGGCGCGGAGCCCGAACCCGTAGCGTCCATCGCCGACCAGTGCGGTGATCCCGGTGTAGCCGGCGGCGCGCAGGCATTCGTGGGTGCGGTGGATCACGGTCTCATCGAGGTCGAGGCTCACCACCGAACCTGTCCGACCGGTCAGCCTCGCCAACAGAGCGGCCTCGTAGCCCCCGGATCCCAGCTCGAGGATCCGCTGGCTGGGTTCGACCCGCAGCGCCTGCAGCATCGCCGCGACCACTGACGGCTGCGACACCGAGCCCACCGGGTTCTTGTAGATGTCGCGTTTGGTGACCACGGCCCGGTCTTGGTACACCGCCTCGGGCGGCAGATCCGGCAGGAACAGCTCCCGCGGCACGGTGCGCATCGCCGCCTCGATCGGGGCCGACACCGGCTCGGCGGCCAGGATCCGCTCGACCATCGCGTTCCGCAGCGGCGTAAGCGAGGCGTCCGCGGTGGAGGACGCCACGAGACCCCCGCTGAGAGAAGACCGCCGTGCCGGCGGTGCTCCGTCTGAGCGGTCCGGGCCGCCGTCGTGCCGAGGATCGGCGGCCCCGTCGAGGGCCGCGCCAGCGCGAAGCGGATTCCTCGATTCCCGTTCCAGCCCGAGCAGCGTGCGCCGTGACGGCCCCGTATCGCCGCTTCCGCCCCGCGGCCCGAGTGGCCGGTCGTCGCCCGGGTCTACCGGCGGAGCCGATTGCCTGCCGGGGCCCACATCTCCCGCGCGACCAGGCCTTTGTCCTCCGGCAGGAGGGTGCGGGCGACCGTCGATGCGGGCGTCAAAGGGCAGGGTTTCTGCTCCGAAGGCAGGCTCTGTGGGATATCCGGGCACGGTGAAGCCTTCCACTACTGACTGTCGGGTAAGGGCTGGCGGGATCGGATCGATCGGCTCACTGGAAATGGGTCTACAAAGCTGGCGGTTCATTTCGTACGGCGAATCTGCGTTTTCCCGGACGCCCGGTGTGCCCGTGGGCGGGGCCGCTGTCGGTCGTCACGCGCAGCGGCCCGAGGACGGTGTGCGCTGTGCGGGCACGTGGCACCGGGCGGGCGTGTCACGCGCGCTGTAGCCCGGCGGGCCGAGCAGGAGGGTGCCGGCGGCAAGGACGATCTGCCTGCGGGCCGCGTCGAAGGCGGCATGGTCCCGCGCGGCGTCGTAGCGGTCGAGGGCGGCGCGCAGGGCGGCCCATTCCGGCGAGGCCGGGTCGATGGGTGGGGTGAACGTGGCGAGTATCCGCGAGATCTCCTCCGGTGGTGTGAGCTCGGGCAGGGCGGCCATGCGCGCGATCAGCACGACCGGGCGGAGCGCGACGGGAATGCGAGGGGAACGCGGGGTCATGTGGACTGCGCGGCCGGCCACGTCCCGCTGACGCCGGGCGCGAGGCAGTCGATCATTGGCACGGACAGGATCACCCCGTTCCCGTCAGGCATCGGGCGGGGACGTCGCCGCGGCGGGCGGAGCCGCTGGCTCGGGAGCGCGCGCAGGCCGGGCCATCGGTCCAGGCCCTGTCGTCGGCCGGTCTGATGCGTCCTAAAACTTCTCGCCCTGCACGCGGACAAGGCTCTCGTCACCGATGGCGGAATTTCACTAGTCGATCGACCATCCCGATGCGAAGGAGATTCTCGCCGTATGTGGATCGGCGGGACGGCAGCGGAATAGACGACCAAGGGAAAATGCGTAACTGCCGAGCCATTCTGAGTGCGGCGTGAAGTGAACGGTGTCGGTCAGCCGGAGTACTGATTGAGGCCGGGACTGATGTTTCGTGCTGGCCGGTCACCGGAGGTGGGTATAGAGGGTGAAGTCGTCGACGTGCTTCAATCCTGCGTTCTCCAACACGGTGAGGCACAGCTCGCGATGGGAGGGCAGAACGGCGCGAGCGACGGCTGAGCCGAGGTAGGTACCGTGCAGAAGGGCTGCGTGGACAAGGTCGCTACATGCGGTGCGCTGGTCGGCGACGGTCAGGCTTTGATCGGTGAGGATGTCGGCGATCAGAAGTTCGGCTGGCTCGCCGCTGTGGTCGCTGGCGAGAGGGTAGAGCAGCGCCGCGGCGATGGGCTGGTGGACGGGTCCGGCGAGAAGGAGCCGGTCCGCCTGGTAACGGCGGTCTTGGCTCCAGCGGCGCAGCGTGTCTGCGGCCGTGCGCGGGTCGTGGTCGCGGTAGGTGTCGGCGTAGAGCCTGCCAAGGTGGGGCGCGAGATGGATCAAAGTGGAGTCCTGGGCGGTCCAGACAGCCGAGGGTCGTGGCGATGCTCCACCGGGCGGTGGGACGGGGCCGCGGAGCAGGGTCAGGCTGGGGAGCCGGCGCCATCGGGCGCGGGTGAACAAGGCATGGGCGCCTCGGGCTGCGCTGGGGATCTCGGCGGTGGTGAGGGCCGGCAGGGCGGAGGCTTCGCCGTCGAGACCGCAGATTGCGGTGAGGAGCCGGTCACCGAGCCGATGGCCGCGGTGACCGGGATGGACGACAGGACCCCACAGCCGACCAGTGCCGGTGGGGACGTAGGGCCATCGCAGCGCGACGGCCCCGATGAGCAGGCCGTGTTCGTCGCGGATGGTGATCAGCGCGGTGGGCGACTGGCTGGTGCTGGCGCTCAGACGGGAGGCAACGAGGTCGATGGTTATGGGCCTCTGGTCGGTGCGGCCGTGGATGGCCTGGTAGCACAGATCGGCGAGTTCGGTGTCGAGGCGGGAACCCGGCTGGTAGTCGATGCGGTCGATTCGGAGGGCCATCAGTGATCGGCCTGGGCTTCGGCGCGTAGCCGTACGATCGTGCTCGCTGTCGCGGTCAGGCGGTTGGGGTGGACGGCGAGTGCCGCAGACGGTGGGGCTGTGTCGTGCTCGATGTCGAGGACGGCGAGGCCAGCGTCGGTGACCGTGGAGACCAGGTCGTCGATGGTGGTGAAGGGCGCGGGGCGGGCGGGTCTGAACCAGGTCCTCCTGGCGGTAGCCCAACGCTGCGTAGCTTTGCAGGGCTGGTAGGCGAGGGTTGTCCCGGTGTGCAGGATGCGGCCGATGAGGTCGTATTCGAGGTTGTGGTTCGGCCGGGCGGTGAGCCGGGTCGTGTAGCAGAACCGGCCCCCAGGGCGCAGTAGATCGGCGACGCGGCGTAGGAGGTCGTCGACGGCTGCGTGGGATGGCAGGAGGGACAGCAGGCCGTCGGTGACGAGAAGATCCGCAGAAGCCGCTGCCTGGGGCCAGCCTTGCGAGTCGGTGTGTCGCTGACCGGGCCGCGTGGCTGTCGGCGCCGCGGCCAGGTCGCGTTGTTCGGTGGTGAGGCGAAGTCCGAGCTGGAGCGCGGCGGCGGTGTTGCGGGCCAGAGGGGTGGCGCACCGGTCGATCAGATGGATGCGCGGCGGATGCGGGAGCGCGACGCGGGCGAGGGTCGTGAGCATCATGTCGTCTGCCGCACCGGCGATGACCACGTCGAGCGGGCGGATCGCGGCGTCCGGATGACCGGACAGGCTCGAAGCGATAAAGGTCTGGTGCCAACCGGGGTGGCTTTTGATCCCGAGGCGGCGGCAGGCAGGCCAGGTGGCGTGGTAGCCGAAGCAGCCTGGCGCACACGTGCGACGTGCCTGTTGCAGCTGGCTGACGCGCCTGCGGGGGTCGGCTGGTCTCACGGCCATGGGCTCGGGTGTGGTCATGGCCGGCGGGTGTGGATCAGGTGATAGAGGCGCGCGATCTGGCGGTAGGGGTCGCGGCTGCCTGCGGTCCATTCGGCGTCCAGAACGGTGTCGAGATCAGGGCCGGGCGGGGTGTCGCCGAGGTGGTCAGTGAAGACGCGGATGCCGTGCCAGGCGACGGGCTCGGTGCCAGCGGCGGTGAGCAGGTCTTGTATGCGATGGGGGTCGTCGCCACGGCTGGGAACTCCAAGGTTTCCGATTTCTGTCGTTGTGGCACGGGATTCCTCGTCGAGGAGGGTGATGGCGTCGTGCCAACGCTTTTGGAGGCCGGCGCGCAAGGCGAGCGCGTTGGCGTTCTTCCCGATGACCGAGATCGTCCCGCCAGTGCGGGTGATGGCGGCGAGGATAGTCAGCAGCGGCGCCGGGTCGGGCAGGTACATGAGCACGCCGTGGCAGAGCGTGGCATCCCAACCGGTACCGGCGAGCTGCGCGGCATCGTGCCCATCACCGAGGACCAGGGTGACGCGGTCGCGGATCGCGTCGGTTTCACCGAGCAGGTTCTTCTCGGCCTCACCGAGCATGTCGGGGTCCGGGTCGCAGATCGTGACCTGGTAGCCGACACGGGCTAGGGCGATGGCCTGGGTGCCGTCGCCGCCGCCGACGTCGAGGACTCTGCCGGGTGGGCCTGGCAGGTAGGCGCGCAGTGCTCGGGTAACGAGGCGCTGGCGGACGATGCCTCGCAGGGTGGCGGTGTGGGCCTGGTAAACGGGAGCGAGGGCGTGGTCGACGGCTCCCCGAACCCAGCTGTTGTCCGAAATGCGCAGGTCGGGGTTGGTCATCGGTTCGGTTCCTTCATCAGACTGGGCCGCGGACAGGCGACCGGTCGGGAAGCTGCGTGGCCGTGGGAAACCCGATGGAGGTGCGCGCGGGTGACGGCCTCGCGTACGAGCGGCCAATGCTGGTGGGTGAATCTGGCGGACAGATAGCGGCCTGCGAGGAGCTCGGTCAGCTCGGACAGACGAAGGTGACCGGTCCCGCCCGCGCGGTGCAGGGAACGCAGGCCGAGCAATGCGGGCAAGGCGGCCTCGATGACTTTCTGGTCGGGGGCGGGCGCGCCGGCGAGCCAGCTGCGGTAGACGTCGGCGCTCATCACCTCCCAGATGACGGCATCCCCTGCTTGTCCGTGCTTCTCCGTTGTCGTGACCATGTGTGCCACCCGCACCAGGGCGCCGCAGCGCGTAACCGCCGGAAGCTGCGGCCGGTCCGCAGCGATCAGCCCGATGGGAAGTCCCAAACTGGCGCGGACCGCATGCAGGTGGTCCGCGAACGCGGCGACCTGCCGCGAAGACCCGAGGGCAGGGAAAATCCGCTCGTCTGTTGGCGTGGTCATGTCGTCGGCCCGTGGAGGGCGTAGTAGCGCTCCAGCAAGCTGCTGGACTCCAGGACGCGGTCGGTCAGGGCAACGTTGTGCCCGGCCGGGTAGCAGCCGCGGTTCTGCGACAGGGCGATCGTGCCGACGGCGAGGGCCGCCATGACGACGTCGGCGTAGCTGTTGGGTAGCGACTCCGCGTGGTGAAAGTTCAGCGGATAGCCGTCGGCGAGAACAGTGATCGTCGCGCCGCCGGGGCGGTGGTAGCGCAGGCCCGCCGCGACGGCGAGGACCGTGGCATCGTCGCCGATCTCGTCGAGCGCGAGTTCACGGGCGCGGGAGGTGACGCTGGCCAGGAAGCAGTCGCCGTGGAGCGCGTCCAGATGGTCGCCGCGCAGCGAGGTGCATCCCGTCGCGCCGATGACAAGGACCGGCTGGTGGGCGGACAGCAGACGGCGCACAGAACGGCCGGTGGTGAAACCGGCCTCATGGGCGGCGACCAGGCGGACCATTTCGTTGTCGTGGACCGCGACACGCATCCGCCGGCCACGCAGCACCTGAGCGACCTGCTCGCCGATACGCCCGTATCCAAGGACGACCGCCGGTTTGCCTTCCCACTTCTCCTGCGGGAGCAGCGTGAGCAGGTTACGGACGGCAGCGTCGGCGACGCCATAGGACTCGATCGTGGCCTTCAGCCGTGACTCGGCGACGGAGAACACCGGCACCGGAAGATCCGTGCCGAACCGGGCGAGTTTGGCGATACCTGACGTGGTCTGCTCCACGAGGCCGAGGAACCGGCCCACCAGGTCCGGGTATTCGTCGAGCAGGACAGGCAACAGGTAACCGCCGTCATCGATCAGTACGGGCCGCCGCCCGGCCGCGTCCGCGCGGGCACAGTGCCCCGCGAGCGCCGCTGGCGCCGCCCGCCAGTCGACCACCGTCACGCCTTGGGCTCGCAGGTGCGCGTCGACACGCTGGGTATTCCGGTAGGCATAACGCTTGTCGAGCACCGTCATCGCCTCCGGAGCAACGCCCAACGCGCGCAATGCGTCGACGAGTACCAGGAAGTCGGCCATGTGGTGCACTGCGATCACCGGTGCCACCTCGGCGAGCACCCCGGCCGGCTGCCAGGTTGGCAGCCGCGACGTGAGGGGCATCTGGGAATGCAGGTCGGTCATCTCTGCCGTTGTGAACGGCAACGCGCCCACCGCCGCCAGCAGACGGCCCTGCCCTTGGGCGCCGAGCTCGCCCTGGGCAAGGACTGCTGCGGTCAATGTCAGCGCTTGTCCAGCCGGTTCGCTCATCGCAGCGAGTACCGCTTCCCCGTCACCCGGCAGCCGCAGCACCCGAGCCCCTGGCATTCCACGTTCCACTCGTGCCTCGGGCAGCACGGTCTGCACGCGGCCCACGGCCTCGTCGAGGTGCCATTCGCAGTTGCCGGGCTCGTCGCGAAAGGTGACTGTGAGCTGCGCGCGGCCACCGATTCCTGCCGCCTGCCGGCTCCGGTCGGGTGGCGCGGCGGCAGGCGGCCGCGGCCGCACGGCCAACGGCGGGGTCACAGCCGGACTCCGGATGCCACAGCCCGGATGCCCGCTGTTCGCCGATGGGTGCCGTCGCCGGTTGGCACGGCGCGGACGATGTGCCACCGAGAGATGCGGCGATCATGTGCGGTCATCGGTGTGTGCTCCTCGCTGTCACAAGGGCGGACAGGGCGGCGGTGGTATCGGAGACGCTTCCGGTGGTGTCGAAAGGGCTGATAGGGATTCCGGCCGCGGCGAACTCGTTGCGGATGCCTGCGCCCTCGCGCTGATAGCGGTCGAGCCGGGCATGCAGCAGCCGCGGGGCGTCGCCCCGCCGGGGTTGCAGCACCCCGCCACACCTGCCGCAGCGCTGCGCGTCCACGTCGCTCGCCTCAGCGGGCAGCCGCGGGTCACGCGCAGGGTCACGCTCGCAGCGAGGGCAGACCCGGCGCTGGACGGCGCGGCGGCGCAGCGTCACCGCATCCACAGACAGCTCGACCGGCAGGACGTGGCAGTCCGGGGCAAGTGCGCCGAAGCTGCGCAACAGCAGCCGGACCTGCCAGTCGCTACCCGGGAAGTTGTCGAAGATCACCGTGCGCCCTCCGGGGGCGTGGACCACCCTCGTGAGATAGCGATGAAGCGCGGTCATGACGGTGGCATCGTCCATCCAGGCCAGTAGCCCGGCACCGCCAGCGGTCGCGGCGAGTCGCGCCGTCGGCACCTGCTCCCTCAGCCGGAACACCGTGCACTCCGGCGCTTGGCCGAGCTGGCTTGCCAGCGTTGACTTCCCGACCGCGGGCGGCCCGAGCAACGGCACCGCTACGGCGAGGGGCATCGCCATCCACCCCCTTTTTTTTCACTGGGAACTCCGCCACCGTGCGTTCACGGCACGACACGGGCGTTCCCCTGACCGTGACGTCTGGCGGAGACAACCTGAGCGTGCAGTCCTCTGGAGTGACTGGCTATGCCGTGAACCGGTACCTCTTCATGCGTCAAATGCATGGACTCGGTCACCGGCAGTGCTAGCGTTACTCTGCTGATCGTCCGCCCGCGCATAATCGATGGGGAGGCGGCTCGGGATGACACGCCCCCAACGCGGCTGCGCCCGGTGTGGCTACCGCCTCGCCGCTGACAACCTGGGCCAGCACTGCGGACCGTGCCAACGGACGTCCACCCACGACCGTTCGGCGCCACCGAAACCGCCAGCCGAGTTCTGGCACGTCGATCACATGCGTGATGCGCTTGCGAGCTGGCACATGGGTCGGGTGATCTATGCCTATCGGTCGCACCCTTACCACGGCCAGACGTTGTCGCAGGAACTCGTCAGTGGCTGGCTCGGACTCACCCAGCCACAGCTCAGCCGCCTCGAGAACGGCCGTGCCCCAGAAGAGTTGTCCAAACTCATCCGCTACAGCGACGTCCTCGGCATTCCCGCAGACCTGCTCTGGTTCGACCGTCCCGGCGAAACCCGCCAACCGGCGGGAGGCACCGAGGACGAGGCAGCGGCCCCGCCCAGTTCACCACCCATCAAGATTGTTAAGACGTATGGGTCGGCCCCGCAGGAGGACGGACCTGACGACCGCCTCGACGAGCGGAACCAGAAGGTCGACGGGCGCAGGCAGGAGACATCCGACGAACCGACGGCCAACGAACTCGCGGCACGGCTCCTCCCCGAAGCGACAATCGAGGAGCTGTCACGCCTGTCAGCATCGCTCCGCGATGCATACCGCTTCCTCGACAGCGACGTTGTGGCATCGGTTGCCCGCCAGCTCGACCGATGCAAGTCCGACGACGGCAAGACTGGTCCGGCCCAGGTGCTACCGACGGTGCTCGCAATCCTGGAGCTCGTCAGCCAGCAGGTCCGGGACGTCCGTGCAGAGGTGCGCCGCCAGCTGCTCACCGTGGGAGCCGACAGCGCCGAGTTCGCGGGCTGGCTGTACCGAGATCTACACGACCCCGCCTCCGCCGCCCATTGGTATGACCGGGCGATGGAGTGGGCGCAGGCAGCTCAGGAGCTGCCGATGCAGGGGTACATTCTGCTGCGCAAGTCGCAGATGGCCTACGGTGATCGCGACGCAGCGCGGGTCCTGGTGTTGGCTCAGGCCGCAGGATCCGGGCCATGGCAGCTTCCGACCCACGTAAAGGCAGAGGTTCTCCAACAGGAAGCACGCGGATTAGCGATGACCGGCGAACCCATCGGTCTCGCGGAAAGAAAACTTGGCGAAGCACGTACGTTGCTTCGCGACGCTGTGGCAGATTCGGTGGCGCCGCTGGGACCCAGTTACGACGAAGGGACATGGCTCCTGCGGTCGGCGACCTGCTACATCGAGGCGGGCAAGCCCCAGCTAGCAGCCCAGCTCTACGCCGAGGCCCTTGCCAGAGGCACGCTGGCCCGGCGCGACGAGGGCTACTACCGGGCCCGGCGGGCGGTCGCCTGCGCGCTCGCAGGCGACCCCGACGACGCCTCCCACGAAGGCCTCGCGGCGCTCGAGGTCGCCGACACCACGAGTTCCCAGCGAACGCGACGTGAAGTACGCCGGGTCGTGCGCATCCTTACCCCGTGGCAACGCCACCGTGGGCCTCGTGAGCTACGCCTGGCGGTCCAGGCCTACGGCTAGATCACGTTCGCGGACACCCAGTCGCTGACCGTTCGGATCACGAAGGCCTGCCACTCCTGACTGCGGGGATGGGAGTAGGTGGGGTCGTCATGCACGGCGAAACCGTGCTGCGCACCGTCGATCTCGACCAGCTGGTGGGGTGCCCGCAGCCGCGTGACCGCGGTCCGTGACGCGTCGACCGATACGAAGGTGTCTGCGGTGCCATGGACGATGAGGGTCGGCGCGGCGATCTCCTCGAGAACCTCAACGGGACGGATCCAGAAAACCTCGTTGAGCATGGCCCGGCCGTGCCGGACTGTCGACGAATGTTGGAGGAAGCCGTCACGCTCCAGTCGCTCGGCTGCTTCGCTGTCCAAGACGTCCTCAGCCCAGTAGGGCTTCTGCTCGATGTATCTGTTCTTATAGTTCAGCTGAGGGTTCAGCAGCACCAGGCGGGTAATCTCGTCTGGCCTTTTCGCCGCATAGTAGGCGGCCAGTCCTCCTCCGAAGCTTGCGCCCAGCAGGTGCAGAGCGCTGGCGCCGGACTCGGCTTTCAGGTGGGCCAGAGCGGTGTGCATGTCGTTGAGGTGGGATGCCAGCGTGGTCTCCTCCTGCCGGCCGTCGCTGGCCCCGTGCCCGCGCAGATCGAACCGTAGCGAGGCAACGCCCGCGTCCACGAGACCGGCGGCCAGGCGGGTGAAGAACCCGCCTTCCTCGCGGGTCACGCCACCCCCGTGGACCAGGACCACGGCTTGGTCCACGGCCGAGTTCGGGAAGGCGAAGGTGCCGGCCAGCTGGAGGCCATCCAGAGTCCGCATGGACATCGTTGTCTCGTGGACAGCCATGGTGCTCCTCTGCGGCTCGGATGCGGCTTCGAGCATCTTCCTGTAGGTCCCGCCGGGTGGGCCAGGCCCAGCTCGGGCTGCGGGTCCTGGCTGCGGCCCGTGCCATTCGAGAAGCGGGCTCTCGGCGAACACCGCGCGTAGGCCGTCCCGCTGCCTGTTATCGGGCCGCGGCCGGGGTTCGCTGGTACGTACCGGGCCAGGTGCGGGTCTCGTTGAAGGTTTCCTTCGCGCGGACGGCATCGGTGAGGTCGATGCCGAGGCGGTTGGCGATCGAACAGGTGAAGATCAGGACGTCGACGAGTTCCTCGTCGATGCTGCCGACCAGCTCGCCTGTCAGTGTGCGCTGCCCGTCGTTCTTGCGGACGGCGCGGGCGAGTTCACCGGCTTCTTCCATGAGGCGCCAGGTCTGGTCGTGGACCGTGCGACCGGTGAAGCCTCGTTCGTTTTCCATTTCGGCGACGTAGCGCTGCAGGTCGGCGAGGCTGGCGTCGGTGGCGAGGGGCTGCACGGGTGTCCTTTTCCTCTGTTCGGGTTCGGCGCGGATGGTGTCAGACGGCGAGAGCGAGTTGTCGCTGGTTGGGTCGGGTGATGGGAGGGGTGCGCTGGCGCCAGCCGGCGCGCAGGGCTTCGGTGAGCTGTTCAGCGGCGGCTGTGGCCTGCCGGATGGTTGTGGCGGTCTGGCCAGGAAAGAGGGTCGCGACGACGGTGCGGCTGGCGGGTTCCCACATCCAGGTGCCGCATACCTGGCCGTGGAGGATGACGGTGGGGAGGGCTTCACCGATCTGGTTGAAGGCCTTCCGCGGGGCGAGGCCGCCGAGGTATCGGGTGCGGGTCTCCGCGTAGGCCTTGAGCGCGACGTCCTCGTGGGCGAGTAGCTGCAGCCCGGTGGTGTGGGTGTCGGAGTCGGCCGCGGTGAACTGTTCCCAGCGGGCGGCGGGCATGTAGGCCGGGGACGGGCTCCAGGGGGTCGCGACTTCGAGTAGTGCCATCCGGGGGTCGTCGAGTGCGTCGAGGACGGCGGTGCCGGAGAGGGCGGACCACCAGGTAGCGTCGCGCAGCGTCGCCGGCCCGTACCGGTCGAAATAGGCCTGCAGGAGCGTGCGGGTGGCGGTCCTCGGATCGAGATCGAGATCGAGGCCGGGGTGCAGCTGACTGGTCAGGCCGAACATGCGGCGTTCGGCATTCCAGCAGCCGGAGGCGTTGAAGTAGGTGAGTGTGCCTGTTTCCCAGGCAATCTTGACCGCGGCCCGGACCGCGGCCGGGCCGGCGGGAGCGAAGGCGTCCTCGATACGCCGATGCGGCAAGGGTTCATCCGCGAGCAGTTCTGGCAGCTGCGCGCGGATCCGGGTGAGCACCGGGTCAGGGACGCCGGCGTTGTGCGCACGGCGGGTGGCGTCGCGCAGGCGGTAGTGGACGGTGGCACGGTGCGCGGCGGCGGCGAGATCCAGCGGTAGCAGATGCAGCGTGCGGCGCATGCAGCGCAGCGTGGTGAGCCCAGGGGGTCGCTCTAGCAGCGGCAGCGCCACCTCAGGGCCTTCAGCGCGGGCGAGAACGGTAGCGAACGGGGACGGCAGGCGAGCCGCGTGCAGCCCCAGCGCCTGGTGGCTGATCTGCGCGGCGGAGGTCAGCCGGCCGCGAGGATGCAGCCCCTGCCGAGCCAGAGTCCAGTTCCACAGCCGACGGGCCTGGACCTCGGTCAGGGCGACGGTCCCGACCGTGTGCGGGCGCCGACTGATCACCAGGGCACCGTAGCAGCGGGCACGGGGCGGCTAAAGCTCACCCCTGATTGCCCCAGTGGTCTTCGACGAATCCGCGCAGCCTGCGGTAGGAGGCATCGAGCTCAGCCCACTGGTCACTGCCGCCCCACCAATGGCGGTCATTGTGGTGGATGTGGAACTTCGACCAGTCGCCATCCCAGTCAGGCTGCGTGTGCAGGCCATGGAGGGAATGGCGGTCCGGGTCGGCGTAGACCTGGGTGCCGGGCAGCGGGACGAACCGGAACAGCGAGACACGGGTCAGCGACGATCCCAGCTCGCCGAGCAGGCTGATCGTCTCGTCGGTCGTCTGCTGGTTCTCGCCGGGGAAGCCGTGGATGATGAACGCCTTGGCACCGATACCGGCGTCCGCGGTCGCGGCGAACGTGGCCTTGATCTGGGCGCGGGTGGTGTTCTTGCGCATTGCCCGCAGCAGCGGTTCGCTGCCGGACTCGACGCCGTACTTGACCTCGATGCAGCCGGAGGCGGCCATCGTCTTCAGCAGAGTCGCATCGACGGTGTCGACGCGGGACAGCGCTGACCAGGACAGGCTCAGGTCGGCGACTGCGTCGCAGATGTCGGCGACCTTCCGCTTGTTGACGACGAAGTTGTCGTCGACGATCGCGAACCCGCCGATGCCATAGCTGTCCATGAGGTGCGCCAGCTCGGCCCGCGCACTGGACCCGGAGCGATATTGGATGCGGGTCTGGCCGGCGGCGCAGAACGAGCACGGGAACGGGCAGCCCCGGCTGAACATCACGTGCGCCATCCGGACGTCCTGGCCGGCGAGCCGGTCGGACATCACCACGTCCTCCGTGGGAAGCAGATGCCGCGCGGGCAGCGGTAGCCGATCAATGTCCCGCATCAGCAGGCGCGGCAACCCGGACCTGATCTGGCCGTCCTCGGCCCAGCGAGTACCGGCGATCCCGGTGACCGGCTGGCCGGCGCTGGCGCGAGCGAGCACGTCGAGGATCGTCTCCTCCGACTCGCCCACGCAGACGACGTCCGCGGCGAAGTCGCGCAGCGCCTCCTCCGGGTAGAAGTTGGCGTGAACGCCACCGACCATCACCAACGCTTCCGGGTCGATCTGACTGCACGCGCGGGCTGCGGCCATGAAGCCGTAGGTCGCCGAGGAGGCGAGGCTGAATCCGACCGCTTCAAAGCTGGTGAGGTCGAGGGCGAGCTGGTCGGGCCGCACCTGGACGACCGCCACCTCGTGGCCAGCCTCTTCTAACACCGCGGCCAGGTAGAGCACCCCGAACGGCGGGAACTCACGACGGCGCTCCCGGAACCGGGCCATGTCGTAGACCTCGGGGTAGAGCAGGGCGACCCGCATCGCGGATACCTCCAGAGATTTCAACCTTCGAACGAATAAGGAAGTAGTAGAATCAGGAAGGCGTCCGGTATCCGGGGCCCATGTTTCAGGGGGTGGCGTGCTTACCTATGCGTAAGATTTCGGCTGGATGAAGGCTCTGCAGTCGATCCAGGTCCTCGGGTGGCCGGCCCTCAAGTAGCGCGGCGATGGCGCCGTGCACGATAGGCGCGAACGCGGCGATTCCCCGGTCCGCGGACTCCCGGTCCGCGGTCGGGATCAGATGCGAGTTACAGAGCAGGATGTCGAAATGATCGTGATCTACATGGAGATCGAAGCGATGGCGACGCGCGAAGGAATCGCGGGTGTGTGAGTCCTTCTCCCGGACAAGTGCGTGACACTCAGCCAAGGACCGGCGGGTGTGCGTCTGTGAGACCAGGCATTTGCGGGCACGCGATGCCGGATCGGACTCGATCCATACCCGCACCAGCGGACCCGGCGCGAGCCAGGCCAGCGCCCACGTGTCGAACACCGTATGCCGTCGGCCGGCAGCCAACTCCAACAGTCGTCGGTCCAACTCCTCGTCCGCGGCATCACCGGCTCGTGCCGTTTGAACCTCGTCGTACCGCTCCAACCACGCCCGCTCTGCCGTGACAGGCATGCCGAGAATCTCCAACAACACCTCAGTCGCCGAAACATATCCATAGCCCAGTTCGCTGGCCAACAGGCGAGCATGAGTTGTTTTACCTGCAGCTGTGAGACCGGCGAATGCGATATTTGCACCATCGGGAAGAGTGCCCTCCGACCTGGCGCGGCTGGCAATTCTCATCGGGAAGTCGGGTGGTGAAAGTGCGAACGATCGCGGTCGGACACGAACGGGACTCCTCTCGCACGCTGACACGATGCCCTCAGTGTCCGACCGCGCGAAGAACGTGACTATGCCAAAAATCGGTAACGGCAATGCAGGACACGCATAGACACCGCAAGTTCCGGCAAGCGAGGATCCGGGCTGGAACGAACGCTCCCTCCCACGTGGCGGCCGTGCCCGTTCCCCTCAGACCCGTCGGGCCCGCGCCTTCTCACGGTTCGGGTTCGGCGGTTCCACCCGCTCTGAGAAGGAAGCCGTGTTCCGAGCCCTCACCACTGGGCCCGTTTTCGCCGCGTTCGAGCAGCGCGAGTGTTGCGTACTCGGCCAAGACAACGCGCGGGCGCCGCTCCCCGAAGATCAGCATCCGGTCGGTGACCTCGGTCCTAACGGTTCGGGCGAATCGTTCCGCGTAGGAGTTCGCCCGCGGGGTCCGGGGTGGGATCTTGACGGTGGTGATATCGGCGTCGGCTCCACCTCTCCCCAGGACGCGGGTGCCGCGTCCGGCCGGTTCAACTTCTCCCAACAGCTCGGCGGAGCCCTCGGCCTGGCTCGCCGCGACCCACCAATCCGGAGATGAGCGAGGCGCCACCGGCCCAGAGCGCGGCGTTGTCGGGGATGCGCCATGACCGCAAGGACCCGCCCGCCGGCCGGTGCCGGTCTGGCGTCGGGTTCATAGCGCGATGGGTGTGGTCGGCGCCGGTGGCGTGGTCGCCCACAGGCCGAGCTGGGCGATGACATCGCCGGGAATGGGCAGCGGCGTGGTGGCGATGCCCGTCGGTGTGCGGGGCAGCGGCACATCGTGGCGCATTCGGATCATTGCCCGCCAGGTCAGGACCTGCGGCCAGGCTGCGTGGACGGCCGCACCCTTCGCGCCGATGAGCCGGCCGGAGGCGGGTAGATCCTCGAGGGTCAGGCCACCGGCGAGCAGCGCGGCGGCGGTCTTCGGGCCGATGCCGCGTACGCCAGGGATGTTGTCGCTGCTGTCCCCGCTCAGGGCCCGCAGGTCGGCGAACTGAGCCGGATGCACTCCATAGCGGGTGAGGACATCGGCGGGGCCGATGAGCCGGCTTCCGGGCCGCCGTGCGGTGTTCAGGATCCGGATCGGCTGCCGTGTGCCATGGGAGTCGGGATCGGTGAGGAGTTGGTAGAAGTCCTGGTCCATCGACAGGATCAGGACGTCCCGCTCGGCGGAGGTGGCTGCGGTGAGGGTCGCGATGACGTCGTCGGCCTCGGCATCGTCGATCTCGATCCAGGTGATCCCGAACAGATCCAGGCCGGTCTTGACGTTGGCGAGTGCTTCCAGCGGCCGGCGGGCGGTGTCGCTGGTGTCGCGGTTGGCCTTGTAGTCGGCGTCGCTGGCCTGTCGCTCGGCGGAGCCGTGCTCGCCGTCGAACACCACCAGGATCTCCGGCCAGCTGTCGAGTTCCGCGGTCACCGCCTTCCGGAGAAGTGCGAAGAACATGAACTCGGTCGTGATGTCACGCCGCTCAGCATCCCGGGAGTAGATCTCCGCAGGGGTCCCGAAGCAGGCGCGAAACAGGAGGTTATGGCCGTCGATGAGGAACAGGGGTATTCCGGTTGTCATCACCACACCGCTTTCAGAAATGCGTCAGCGACCGTGGTGGGCCGGAAGTCCCGTGACCGGTAGTACGCAGCGCCACACGTTGCGGCATAGCGTACCGGGTCGGTCAGCCTGTGCGTGGGGGACGCCTCCCGGCCTCACCACGCAGTACTTCAAGCGGACGTGAGCATCGCGGGTGGTACCGTGCGCCACGTGCGGGATCAAGATCGCCGCAATCTTCTCCTCGCGTACGCGATTAGCGCGGCGGGCAGCGGGGTCGGGTCCGGGGCGCTGCCGATCGTCGCGGTTCTCGTTCTGCATGCCTCCGCGTTCGAGGTGTCGTTGCTGTCCGGCCTGGCCGGGCTGGCGGCCGCGGCGGTTCTGCTGCCGTTGGGTGCCGGTATCGAGCACCGGCGCAAACGTCCTGTCATGATCGCGGCGGATCTGGTGCGGTTCGCCGCGCTCGCGAGCGTGCCCGCCGCTGCCGCGCTGGATGTCCTGACCTTCCCGCAGCTGGTCGTGGTCGGGGCCGTCTCCATCACGGCGTCGATCGCTTTCGCCGCCGCCAGTGGGGCGCATCTGAAGGCGATGACGGATCCGGAGGGCCGTCTGGCGACGAACAGCTGGTTCGAGACCACCGACTGGATCTCGAGTACGGCTGGTCCGCCGGTGGGAGGGCTGCTGATCGGCGGTCTCGGGGCGACCGCGACGATGGCGCTCGACGCCGTCTCCTACCTCGGTTCCGCTCTTGGCGTGCGGCGGCTCCGGACGAGCGAACCACCGCCGCCCGAGCGTTCCGCCGACTCCGGTATCCGGAAGGGATGGCGCTACATCCTCGCGCACCCCGGGTTGCGGCCGCTGTTCTTCAACGCGATGCTGTTCGGCGGCCCGGTGGTCATGACTTTTCCGTTGCTCGCGGTCCTCATCCTCGACGACCTTCGGCTGTCCGTGTTCGCCTATGGGCTGTCTCTGGGTGTGCCGTGCCTCGGTGGGATCGCCGGGTCACGGCTCGCGCCGGTTCTGGCCCGCAGGTACGGGCAGCGGCGTGTGCTGCTCGTCGCCGGCGCGGCGCGCGCTCCCTGGCTGCTGCTGTATCCGCTCGCGCCTCGCGGCCTCACCGGACTGGTGATCATTATTGTGGCGGACACGGCGATCCTGACGTGCGCGGGGGTGTTCAACCCGGTGTTCGCGACCTATCGGATGGAGGTCACCGCCGACGCCTACATGGCCCGCGTCCGAACTGCCTGGGGGATCGGCGCGAGGACCGTGCAGCCGCTGTTCATCCTCGCCGGCAGCGCACTTGCCGCGCTCACCGACGTCAGGACCACGCTGTTCCTCGCGGGACTGGCCTGCACGGCCAGCGCCGCGCTGCTGCCCTACCGGACCCTGTCGACGGCGTCCGCAGCCTCCGGCGCGCCCCTTCCGGAAGGACTGCAGGTCGGCCCTGGGCGCGGGTGGCCCGTCACTCAGGAAAGCCGTGAGCAGCACGCGTCCACACCGACGGACTCCTAGCCGCCTGGAATGCGCCCGGGGCGGGAGAGTTCTGGGGAAGACTGAGATCCATCCGGCGGCGCCTTCATCCTCGTCGGCGGGGGCACCAGGCCGACATGCCACAGGCGTTGGTTCTCATCGCTGACGTCGCCGAGGCATCCACCACCAAGCGGGGCCGTCCCGGGCCTCCACCGTGGAGCTCACCAGGACCGGACAAAGACGGCCAGGACTACAGCGCCCACACCGGTCCTTTCAGGGGGCCCTGCTACGCACGGTAGAGCGCCCACGCGGCGGCGGCCGAGGCCGTTCGGGATGTCCACGCGTCCCCGCTGGCCTGCGCGATCTCGGCCCACAGGCGTGCGTTCGCCCTGGCGTACGCGGCGACAGCGCCGGCGGGGGCCGCCGGCCAGGACGGGATCTGACCGGCCCACGCCTCGGCCTGGGCAGCGGTGTGCCCACCTTCGGCCATGAGCCACACGACCAGGCCCGCCGGGTCCAGCCATGCCGCGCCCCGGGTCGCCCACGCCCAATCCACCAGGTAGGCACGGTCGCTGATCAGCAGGTTCGCGCTGTTCCAGTCTGTGTGCAGCAACGCGGTACCCGCGAACATCTCCGCTTCGGCCGGCTCGGTGACGTAGCCGCTCAGCCGCTGCTCCGCTTGTTTGAGCGGGAGATCCGGGCAGGCGACCTGCTGAAGCCGCCGCAGGCACTCGGCGATCAGGGGAAGATCGTCGGAGCCCGGCCGGTAGTCCGCATGCCGCCCGTCGACATGCTCGAAACCGGACAGATCCCACCCGTCCTCTTCCACATGCCACAGCAGCCGGGGAGACAGCCCGACCACGTGGGGGTTGATCTCACGCTCACGCCGTTGCGTGATGATCTGCCGATGACTCATCGAGAGGCCCTTACAGAACACCGTCCCGGAGCGTGTCCGCAGTGTCGCGGCAATCGCCGAGTTGAAACCACCCGACGCCGTCGAGGCGGCCGTCACAGGCCCCGTATGTGCCTCCACCGCCCGCCGGACGCCCGCGGGTAGGTCGTCCCAGTTCATCCGAGACAAGGACATGCGCATCCTCCCAACGAACGAAGCGCCCAACCCCAGCGTCTCTGAGGCCGAGCCGCTCCGGGACGCGACGCACCTCAGCTGGGATGGCGCGCCGCACGAGCCCACGCGCGTCGCCGGGGCGAGGTGGACCGGGCGAAGCGGCGAGCCCGGCCGTGTCGAACGCGAGGAGATACCCGATCGCAACCCGACACGGGCATGGCCCGGTATCGCGGATGCCGCCTCAGCCGGATCTGGCCCTGCGGCGGATGGAACGCCCCCAGCTCGGCTCGACGTTCCTCGGCCGACCGGGCCCGGATACTCGGGCCGTCTAGGATCAGTGTGTCTTCGGCCGCTGCCAGATCAGCTCGCAGTACTCGGCGTGCGATGCCGTCAGCACGAGCACCCACCGCCGCGCGGCCGGTCGGCCGGTGGAAGCCCTTCTCCCTCCTGTGGAGGTCGCATCCTGCCAGTTGCCGAGGGCGGTCACAGAAACCGGCTGGGTACGTGACCGGTCAGGAACCCCCGCCCGGCCGGACCAGGGACGGGTCGAACGGCGGCCACGACGCCGGCCGCTCCACCCCGTCCGGCAACCGCGTCCGCGCATCTCCGTACGCTGCGGCGACCTGCCCCGCTACCAGCCCCTGGGCGTTGGTGAGGTCCGCCCCGGACAGCTCGGCGTCGGTGAGGTCCGCTCTGGACAGCCGGGCGTCGGTGAGGTCCGCTCTGGACAGCCGGGCGCGGGTGAGGTTCGCCTCGTACAGCCAGGCGCGGGTGAGGTTCGCCCTGGACAGCTCGGCGTTGGTGAGGTCGGCCCTGGACAGCTGGGCGTTGGTGAGGTTTGCCTCGTACAGCCAGGCCCCGATGAGGTTCGCCCCGACCAGCATGGCGCCGGTGAGGTCCGCCCTGGACAGCTCGGCGTCGGTGAGGTTCGCCCCGGCCAGCCGGGCGCCGGTGAGGTTGGCGTTGGCGAGGGTGAGGCCGGTGAGGTTGGCGGGGCCGGTGAGGTCCGCGCCGGTCAGGTCGCTGCGTGAGACATCGGCGAGGACGGGCAGTCGGCCCAGGACCTGGACGGCGGCGCGGATGTCCGCCGCCGGCGGTAGCGGTGGGGGTTCCTGACCGTCGGGCGGCGGTGGGCGCAGCGTGGGGTCGGTGCTGCGGGTGCGGACGAACGCGGAGAGCACCTCGACGACCGTGCGCTGATCCGCCGGGGAGTCGACCGCGATGCGTTCCAACGCGTAGATCCCGGCGAGGCGGACCCCGAGGTTGTCCGGATCGTTGAGCAGCTTCGCCGCCTCCACGTACAACTCCCGCACGTGGGTGTTCGCGTTCGCCTGCCGGGTCTCAGCGTTGGCCTGCCGGGTCTCGTCCAACGCGATCAGACCACCCGCCACCGCCGTCAGTGCCGCGGCTGCTGTTAACAGCCCGCCCTGCAACGCCGCCCGGGCCTCGGCGCCGCCGTCCGTGCCCGGCGGGTACATCCGGCCCGGCAGATGCCAGATGCCCACCACCGCCGCCACCGCTCCGACTGCAGCGACCCCCGCGCAGATCCACAGCCACCGCCGACCGGTCAGCCGACGTGCTCCCCCGTTGTCCGCCATGGGAGAGGTTGTATGCCACCGTCGCGATCGTGCACAGTTCGTCCGGGATGATCCATCTCCTGCCACGTCCCCGCCAGGCGGCGAACCGACTGCTGGACCCTCGCGGCGGGCGACTCATAACCCCTCGTTTCGAGGTCCGGGCGCCCGGCGCTCCCCGTGACGACGCACGTCATCGGCCCCGGGCTGGTGCGGCTAGTGGGCCTTCTCGAAGGCCTCGACGATGTTCGACGCGATACGACCCCGGTCGCTCACCGTGTAGCCGTTGCTCCGCGCCCACTCCCGGATATCCGCGGTACGGTCCGCGGCCACGGCGCGCGGTGACGCGGCACGCTGTCCGCGCCGCCCACCGGCCGCGCGGCCACCGGAACGGCGTCCCGCGGACACGAACGAGGCCAGCGCCTCCCGCAGCTTCGTGGCGTTCGCTTCGGACAGGTCGATCTCGTACTGGGCGCCGTCCAGTCCGAACCGGATCGTCTCGTCGGCGGTTTCACCGTTGAGGTCATCGATCAGCGAAACGATCGTCTTCTGTGCCATAGATATTCCCCACTCTACCCGTGGACCGTGTATCCACGACGTATTACCTACCGTATCGCGTGACTGCCTGGACCGGCCGCCCCGCCCTCAACATGACGGAAAGTCTTCCCGCTCGGAGCACCACAAAGGGACTATCGAGAACGCGGAGGAATCTCATGGCACCGGACCGAACACCGGGAACCGGCGGAGGCCGGAAGGCGGCGTTCACCGAGCCGCCGACCAGCCCATACGGGTGGAGCGGTCGGACTTCTCCGAGCACACGATCGACAGACGGGATCCGACGGTCCGACGGTTCCGGAAGAACATGTCACACAGAACCCCGGCATGCCGTGGACGAGGGCGCCTACCGGGAATGACTCCGATCTCCTGGATCGGTGACAGCTCCGGGGTAGCGGATCACAGGCAGGATACGAGGCTGATGGTCATGGACGGCTTTCCTTCCCGAGGGCCGCGAACTCGGCTTTCTGCTCGTCGGTGAGGGAGGTGCGCAGCGCGGTCCAGCAGTTGTCGTCGCGCGGCAGACCGGCACGGTGGTCGATCCACCAGGCGGCGTCGGTGCGCTCGCAGATCCGGTCGAGCAGCCAGTCAAGATGGTCCCCAGTCGCGCCCGGTATCGTCGCCAGCGACAGCGCTCTTTTGATCGTGTTGTCCCGCAGGACCAGCGCCCAGGCCACCTGCCGGTCGGTGCCCGCGAGGGTCGGTAGCCCGTCGAGGTCTGCTTGTCCCGCGGCCTGTTGCGCTGCCCGCTCGGCCTCGACCGCACGCCGCTGGCGTGCGCATGCCTGGCAGGGCCGCATCTCCGTCCGGTTCGCTCTGGCCTGCCGGGTGTCGCTCGGCCCGTAGACCTGGATGCGTTCGACGGCACCGCAGCAGTCGCGCCTGATCGTGTACCAGGCCATCTGAGTCCCCCCTCGGCGATCGCCCGCGGTTCGTCGATGCGAAAGGTCGGAGCGCACAGCGCCCCAACCCGCCGTCCTGCCGGGCGGGCGACACGGTCAGGTGGACTCGTCGTCCGGCTTCGCCGCGGGCTTGTCCGGTCGACCGGCCAGACCGGGCCTGATGCCGCGGTGCCCGTCAGACCGGCCGAAGCGCCGGCCGCGGTGCGGGGCCCGCCGTCGCCCGCCAGTACGAGGTCCGGGACCGCTGCGGCCACACGATCCGGGTGCCGCGCGGCTGCGCCGGTGCCCGTTCCAGCACCTCACCCGGCCGGTCCCGGCCGATCACCCGGCCCGCGGGATCGACCAGAGCGGACACCAGCGGCCACACCTGCGCCACGACCAGGCCAGCCATCTCCACGCTGGCCGCGAGCCGTGGATCATCCTCCCGTGCTCCTTCGACCAGGCCGGCGGAGGCGTTCGCGGTCATCACCCGGGACGCGGCCTGGAACGACCAGCGCACCGTCGGCTGGTCCAGGTGCACGGGAACGGCGTGCAACCCCTCCCAGGTCCCGTCGGTGTCCATCAGCAGCCGCAGCTCGGCGCCACCGGTTGCGGCGTCCCACTCGGTGTGTGCGAAGAACCCGCGAGGCCAGGAGACCCCGGTGGTCGTCTCGGGGCGCTCGGGCAGCGGGACGTACGGGCACCAGGCCGGCAGGCCCGTCAGGAGCCTTTCGCGGTCGATCCGGATGTCCTGCCCGACCGCCGGAAGATGCCGGACCGCCAGGTCCTCGTCGATCTCGATGACCGCACGGTCCAGCCACCAGGTGGCCAGCGCGGCGAGACGGCCGATGTCGTCCGGGCGGGGGCTGTCCTGCGGCCGGCGGGGACCCGCGCCCGCCACCGCCGCCATCGGTAGCCAGCACCACCCCGGCCAGTCCGGCCACGGCTTCACTCCACGCCGGCCCGCCACGTCCCGCATCCAGGACAGCGCCGGAGCGTACCGGCTACGGCACTCATCGAGATGCCGATCAGGGTCAGCGGCCACGCGGAAAGCGTAACCAGCCCCCACGACACACCCGCATACAGCGCCACCCCGACCGGCGCCCCGCGCGAGGAGCACGTGCAGGCCCGGCGCTCGGCGCTGGGGTGGCTCCCGGTCCCTTCGTCCCAGGCCGCGCGCCGAACCCGCGACCGTGCCGGTTTTGTCGACGACGGTGCGACGGCGGGACCTGAACCAGGTAAATACCGCCTTCGAGGTCCGACAGCGCTCGCGCCCGCGCGGCCTGCGTTCGGCAGGCGCGGGGTGGGCCTGTCACCGCCGACCACGGTCCGCCGGGTCCTGCGGGGAGGGCGCCTGCCGCCCGTTAGGGTGATCCCAGATGATTACGCCGGATCTGGGGGTTGTGTACGGTGACCGATGCCGAGGCCGGCGCGTCCAGCCCGAAGCCGTGGCTCACCTGGAGGCGAGACCAGATCAGCCCGGTTGATCTGAAGACGGACGTTCCGCACACCGCCCGCATGTACGACTACTACCTGGGCGGTAAGGACAACTTTCCCGCCGACCGGCAGGCAGCCGAGCAGGCGCTCGCGGTGTTTCCGCACGGCCGGGTCACCGCCCGGCAGAACCGCGCGTTCCTGCACCGGGTGACCCGATTCCTCGCCCAGGAAGCGGGAATCCGCCAGTTCCTGGACGTGGGCACGGGTATTCCGACCTCGCCGAACCTGCACGAGGTCGCCCAGGGCATCGACCCGGGCTGCCGGGTGGTCTATGCCGACAACGACCCGATCGTGCTCTCTCACGCGCGTGCTCTGCTCACCGGCACCGGTGAGGGCCGTACGGCCTATCTGGATGCCGACCTGCGGGAACCCGAGAAGATCCTCGAGTCGGCCGAACTGCGCGACACGTTGGACCTGACCCGCCCCGTCGCGTTGTCCGTCATCGCGCTGCTGCACTTCATCCCGGACACCGACGACCCGTACGGCATCATCCGCCGGTATCTCGACGTGCTTCCGGCCGGGAGCTACCTGGCGCTCACCCACGTCACTCCCGATTTCGCGCCTGACGAGGTCGGGCGGGTCGTCGAGATCTACCGGGGCCAGGGCATCCCCGCCACGGTCCGGACCCGCGGCGAGGTCGAGCGTTTCTTCGACGGCCTCGACGTCATCGAACCCGGGGTACAGCCCGTGCACCGCTGGCGGCCCGACGACACCAGCCTGGACGGCCCGACCGACGCCGAAGTCAACGTGTACGGAGCCCTCGCCCGCATCCCCTGAGCGCGGTCCCCGTCATGGCCTTCACATCCGACAGGTCGAGCACCTTCACCACGGCGTCGATGATCGGCCTGGGCCACGGCCGTGGGGCGTGGGGGAAAGAGGCCGCCGACCAACGGTGAAGAACCCGCCTTCCTCGCGGGTCACTCCACCGCCGTGGGCCAGGACTACAGCCGGACCGACGGCCGAGTTCGGGAACGTGAAGGTGCCGGCCAGTCGGAGACCGTCCAGAGTCCGCATCGACGTCGTGGTTTCGTGGACAGCCATGGTGCTCCTCTGCGGTTCGGATGCGGCTTCGAGCATCTTCCTCATCAGAGCCGGGTGGGCCGCTACCGGAGGGACCGCTTGGGGGCCGGGTTCTTCGGCTTCGCGGGGCGTGGCGGCAGAGCGCGGGCCGCGGCGGCGGTGAGGGCGTCGAGCAGTCGCGGTAGCCCGTCGGTGCCGGTGATGTCCACGGCCATGCCGGCGAGGTCGTCGAGCAGGAGCAGCGCCGAGGCGGCGGTGTTGGCTACCAGGCTCCAACCGTCACCGCTGGCGCGCACGAGCCGGCCACCACCCGCGGCCTGGCGGGCGCGGACCGAACCCGGGGGTGGGTGGTCCGCCTCGGCGAGCCGCCAGAGGTCGCGGAGCGCCCGCACTACAGGCGGATGGTCCGGGGCCGGAGCACGGGGCAGGAGGTCGATGAACCGCACCGACGGTTCCAGATCGGTGTCACCCCAGTTGAGCCGGTCGAACTCGATGTCCGTGGGGTCACGGGTGTCAGCGAGGTCTTCGGTGAGCTGGTCCGCGGCCCGGCGCCGGCCGGCCTGCGCCCAGCCGGTCGTCGGCGCGGTGAGCACCGGACCGGCGTCGGGCGGATCGTGTGGTGCGGGACGGTCCGCGAAACCGATGGTGGTGTCGACGGGCCAGCCGGGCCGGGTCGCGACCACCGTGCCGGCGTCGACGTCGGCACCCGCCTCGATGCCCATCGACCAGATCGACAGCGTGGTGGCGACGCTGCCGACGTCGGTCGAGATCTGGGTCCAGCGGGCCCCGCCGGCGTCCTGGCCGAGTAGCAGCGTGTAGCCCCCGGGGCTGGTCTCCAGGCCGAGTGCGGCGCACGCGGCCTGGTAGTGGTCGCCGAGCTCGCCGGGGAACTCCTCCGCCGTGCACAGCAACGCGGTCACGACATCGAACACGGCCGGTTCCGGGCTTCCGGTCACGGCATAACCCTCGCCTTGTCCTGCGACAGCTTCCGATTCCCTTCGCCCAGCATCCAACACACGGTCAGATGCTCTGGACTCCACTCCCGCCGCATACCACCGCCCCGACCAGAACGATCACAGATCGTTGCACGCCTGGTTAGCAGTCTGGCACGCAGGGTGCATTAGTTTCCTTGAAGTCGCAGAAAGCTACGTGACGGCTGATGGTGCGGCCCCGGGTCCTGGGCTGTGTAGCGAGGATGTCTCGTAGGCCGCGTCGTCGTTCTCGCGGATGACCGCGCCCCCGCTCGGCCGGATCTCCCGTCGCGTGGGAGGGGGATCCTCTGCTATTCCTCGACGCTCACGAACCGGACCGATCGCCAGTTCACCAGCGCCCGCCGCCCGCCGGCCAGGTGGAGCTGCTCGACCTCGCAACGGAACACGGCCTGCTCGATGCGCTCCCGCTCAGCCTCAGCGTCGACGTAGGCGTCGGACAGCTCGTACCGTTCGCCATCGATGATCAGCCACACGTCTACCAGGATCGCACGGGCGTTCGATGAGTGACGTTGGGCGTGCCACGTGACCTGCACATACGGGCCGGCGCCGCCACTCGTTTGACGTGCGCCGGGCCGTGCCCCCACCGGCCGCTGGCGACCCGGCGCACGCGATCAGCCTAGGTCGGCCAACGGGATCACGGTGTTGACTCTCCGTGCCCTGATTGGCCTGGCTGCGGTTCGGATCCAGCGGGCCGGCGGGATCACTCGTCGTCCTCGTCGTCGTCCCAGATCGCGCCGACACCCTCTTCGCCGGCCGCCGCGTCTCGCGCACGGCCATCCCATCCGCTCTGGGCGGGGGCGGAGCTCAGTCCGCCCGACTGATCCGATCGGCGGACTCGTGGTCCATCGGAGTCGACTTGCCCGTGACAACTCCCTGTGATCTCGAGCCAGAAGGCGTTCAGGCTCCCACCTAAAGCGATCGTGCTCGCCGGTCTGCCGCATGAGGTCCGCGCCGTCGTATCGAGATGTCGAGGAGCCGCGTGCCGACCGCAACCTGCAATTTTGATCATCTACCCGCCGCCGACCATCCCACGACACGAGCGCAGGATGGGGAGAGCAGCCGGGCGGTGGACCATCGGTACGGCGCCACCGCCGCGCCAGTACGGCGAGACCACCCCGGAACGAGGAACACCATGATCGACCGCGTCGCGCTCGTCACAGGGAACGCTGGTAAGGCCCGCGAGTACTCCAGCCTCCTGGGCGTCGAGGTCACCGCGACCAGACTGGATCTCGTCGAGATCCAGTCGCTCGACGTCGCGACAGTGGTGGAAAGCAAGGCCGCGGACGCCTACGCGAAGCTGCACCGTCCGGTACTCGTCGACGACACCGGTCTGGCGCTCGATGCCTGGAACGGCCTCCCCGGCGCCCTCGTCGCATGGTTCCTGGACACCGTCGGCACCCAGGGGCTCCTCGCCATGGCCGCGGGCGTAGCCGACCGCGGCGCCACCGCCACAACCGCTCTCGGCTATGCCGACGCGACCGGCGTCCGGGTCTTCACCGGCACCGTTCACGGAATGCTGACCACAGAGCCTCGCGGCAGCGGGGGCTTCGGCTACGACACCATCTTCGTGCCTAGCGGCAGCACCCAGACGTTCGCGGAAATGCCGAGCGAGGAGAAGAACGCGATCTCGCACCGCCGCCTGGCCGCCGATGCCCTCCGCGAGGCCCTGGAAACCTCCGCTTCCTGAACCCCGCATGGCAGAGGGGTGTGCCCGGTAGTCTGTTCGTCCTCGCCGTCCGGGTCTGCGTCGATGACCTGGCCTGCTCGTGCTGGCTTCGGCCACGGTCGACACCGACATCCCTGCGCCGTCGGCGGCCCGCATTGTCCGTGGGCTGTATATCTGGACACCAGCGCCGCCGCGCCGCGAAACAGCCCGACCCGGTCCAGCGCGAACCGCATAACCCGCGGTCTCGAGGTCCGAGCGTCGTGCGCCAGCCCGCCGACGGCACACGACCGCCGGTCGAGCCGAAGTGGTCAGTGGGCCTTGGCGAACGCTTCGACGATGTTCGCGGCGATGCGACCCCGGTCGCTCACCATATGGCTGTTGCTCCGCGCCCACTCGCGGGTCCGCGGTACGGTCAGCTCCTTTGGAGCACGGGTGGCACGCGCTCCACGCTGTTAACTACCCGGGCGGCCACCGGAACGGCGGCCCGTGGGAACAGCGGGAACGACTTGCCGCCTGCGTCGGTGTAGGGGTGGACGACGGGAAGTCCCCCGCGTACGCGGGGACGACGGCTCGGACGACGACGTGCCCCCGTTGGGCGCGGGAAGACCCCCGCGTGCGCGGGGACGACACGGGACCGTCCGTCCACTCACCCTGAGCGTCCGGAAGACCCCCGCGTGCGCGGGGACGACGTCCGGTGCCCCTGGGCGACCCGCAGCCGGTCGGGATGACCCCCGCGTGCGTGGGGACGACGGCCGCGAGTCCAGCCCACTTCGTCGCGGTCTGGGAAGACCCCTGCGTGCGCGGGGACGACGTGGTGAGGGGGGTGGCGTTGGAGGTGAGGATGGGAAGACCCCCGCGTGCGCGGGGACGACATGCCCCCGAGCGCGTCGCCGGTGGACCGCAGGGGAAGACCCCCGCGTGCGCGGGGACGACGCGGTCGGGGAGCGGATGCTGCGGATGGTGCGGGGAAGACCCCCGCGTGCGCGGGGACGACCACCTGGCATGGCACTGAGGTACCGGAAGCGCAGGAAGACCCCCGCGTGCGCGGGGACGACCGGAGTCCTCCGGAGACGCGGTCTGACCTGCGGGGAAGACCCCCACGTGCGCGGGGACGACGTGCCCCATCCACGCGACTGGGCGATTTCGAGGGGAAGACTCCCGCGTGCGCGGGGACGACCAGACGTCGATACGAACAACGTCAGCGCCCGCCGGAAGACCCCCGCGTGCGCGGGGACGACTGGGAAGTGGCCGGACAGATCGGCAAACGCGATGGGAAGACCCCCGCGTGCGCGGGGACGACGGTGACGTGCCGGCCGGTGGCTGGGGCCCGCCGGGAAGACCCCCGCGTGCGCGGGGACGACGACGCGGCCCAGCTCGGCGTCGAGCAGATCCGGGGAAGACCCCCGCGTGCGCGGGGACGACGAGCGAGACGCGCGGCGCGCTCCGCGAGGTGGAGGAAGACCCCCGCGTGCGCGGGGGACGACAGCGCCCACCCTGCCTGTTCGGCCTCCAGTGGGGGAAGACCCCCGCGTGCGCGGGGACGACGATCTCAGACGCCAGCACCGGAACTTCCATCCGGGAAGACCCCCGCGTGCGCGGGGACGACGCGACGGTGACCCAGCCCAGCGCCGCCGTGGTGGGAAGACCCCCGCGTGCGCGGGGACGACCGTGACCTGTGCCGTGAAGGGTGAGATCGTCTGGGAAGACCCCCGCGTGCGCGGGGACGACCGTGACCTGTGCCGTGAAGGGTGAGATCGTCTGGGAAGACCCCCGCGTGCGCGGGGACGACACGGCTGGGCCCGATTACGTGCCGCTCGGCGTGGGAAGACCCCCGCGTGCGCGGGGACGACCACATGTGGACACACCCCATTCCGGGCCGCCAAGGAAGACCCCCGCGTGCGCGGGGACGACACCGCGTCCTGCACCTGCGGCTGGACCGAGCAGGGAAGACCCCCGCGTGCGCGGGGACGACCTGGACCTGTCTGCTCCCCACGTCGGGTACAGCGGAAGACCCCCGCGTGCGCGGGGACGACAGCCGATCCCGACCGGCACCACCATCACGGACGGGAAGACCCCCGCGTGCGCGGGGACGACACTGTGTGGCTGATCGGCCGGATTGTGGGGTGGGGAAGACCCCCGCGTGCGCGGGGACGACTGACCGTCCATCTGTGGGACGATGATCCAAGAAGGAAGACCCCCGCGTGCGCGGGGACGACCCCCATCGAACCCCCGACCGATGACGATGACGGGGAAGACCCCCGCGTGCGCGGGGACGACGCCTGCTGCGCAGCGCGCACGGTGGCCGCACCGGGAAGACCCCCGCGTGCGCGGGGACGACTCCCAGGAATTCGTGCCTTCGAAGGTGCTGTCGGGAAGACCCCCGCGTGCGCGGGGACGACGCCGCGATGAGAACCCCGAGCTCTTTTTCCCGAGGAAGACCCCCGCGTGCGCGGGGACGACATCGGCCTGCGTCATGGTGGTGGCTCCCATCGGGGAAGACCCCCGCGTGCGCGGGGACGACACGACGAACGCGGCGAGTACGGGGATCGGTAGGGGAAGACCCCCGCGTGCGCGGGGACGACCGTGTAGTCGTAAGCGTGCCGTACGGGGAGAGAGGAAGACCCCCGCGTGCGCGGGGACGACCCTCATCTCCTCGGCAGGCCGGTACGTCGTCCGGGAAGACCCCCGCGTGCGCGGGGACGACGCTCTGCGTCCATGACCTCTCCAGGCTGGTCGGGGAAGACCCCCGCGTGCGCGGGGACGACAGGTCGGTACCCGCAGCGAGACGGTCCCCGATGGGAAGACCCCCGCGTGCGCGGGGACGACTCGGAGTCGGCCGGATCGACGAACAGCAGATCGGGAAGACCCCCGCGTGCGCGGGGACGACCAGCACGGTCTCCAGCGGGGAGGGATCCACGCTGGAAGGCCCCCGCGTGCGCGGGGACGACCGTCCCTACCAGCCCGAGACAGAACAACAGCACGGAAGACCCCCGCGTGCGCGGGGACGACGCGGGGCCCGAGCGCCAACTCGGGTGCCCCCGCGGAAGACCCCCGCGTGCGCGGGGACGACGGGACCTGCGCGGACAGCGGCAGCATGTCGGAGGGAAGACCCCCGCGTGCGCGGGGACGACGCCGCTAACGCACTAACACCCAGGTCAGAACCGGGAAGACCCCCGCGTGCGCGGGGACGACCACCCGATGAGCCGATCGGTCGAGGTCGTGTCGGGAAGACCCCCGCGTGCGCGGGGACGACCCGGAGGTTCGCCTGCCGAGCTACCAGCTCGGAGGAAGACCCCCGCGTGCGCGGGGACGACACTTGCTGAGCTGGGGTTTTAGCTGCGGGGGCGGGCGAATAGCATCAGTCCGTCGTAGTCGATGGGGTGGTAGCGGTCGCGGCCGGCGGTGCGGGCGGCCCAGCCTTGTTCGTTTTTGGCGGGTTCGATCATGACTGCCTGGCCGTCTCCGATACGTTGGGCGAGCAGGGTCCAGAGGCGGTCACGGATGCGGGCGCCGGGGTTACCCACGTAGACACCGGCGGCGATTTCGATCATCCAGCGGGTGAGGTGACCGCGCAGGCCTTCGGGAGCCGCGATGAGGACGATGACGGTCATCAGAACGGCGGTGGTGTGACGTCGGGTCCGGTGATTCCGAGGCTGATGAGGTCGTCCCACCCGTCGGCGAGCTCGGCAGCCCAGTTGACGCCGCCGGGGACCTCGCCGTCGACTTCGTCCCACAGGTGCAGACCGTCCTCGTCTGGAGTGGGGCTGTCTCCGTCGACGAGGAGGTCCTTGATGTCGTGGACGATGCGGGCCATGAGATGGCCGTCGGCGACCTTGTCGCGGAAGGCGGTCCGTATGTCGCGTTCGTCGGTGTGGCCGGCGGCGGCGAGATCGAACGCGAGCGGGATGGTGTAGTCGGCCTTGTACAGGTCGGCCTTGTACAGGTCGGCGATGTCGAGGACGAACGAGATCGCGGCGCCGGTGTGGACGAAGCCGAAGGCCGGGCTGGCGCCGATCCCGACGATGGCGGCGTGGCAGATGCCGTAGAGGCAGCTGTGCCCGGCGGACAGGAGCCGGTTGATGTCGTCCCCGGCGGCGAACGGGTCGCCGGGGCTGTAGACACGCCGGTTCCAGGGAACGCCGGTGCGGTCGGAGTGGGCGCGGTAGATCTTTTTGATGCGGGCGCCTTCACGGCCGCGTAGCTGTTGCATGGTCGCTGTGGCGACGTCGTCGTCGGGGAACCGTTTCGCGTACATGCGGCGTGCGACGCCGAGACGTTCCTTGGTGCGGGTGACCAGGTAGGCCTGCCGCAGCAGCAGGCCGGAGCCACGGGCGGGGCCGAGGCCTGCGGCGTGCATGCGCACGCCACGGTCACCGACCCAGCACACCGCGGTGCCGGAGTCGGCCAGCAGCCTGACGGCCCCGCTGGTGATGCGGGTTCCCGGGCCGAGCAGCAGGGTGGCCACGAAGGCGGCGGGGACACTGACGGTGCGCTGCTTGTTCACGATGACGACGGCGTTGTCAGCGCGGTCGACGTGGCTTTTCTCCACGTAAAGGGAGGACACCCGATCCTCGATGCGGTGCAGGTCGAGGGGGTCGCAAAGCCACCACATCCTCACCCGCCTCCCGTGGTGGCGGGGCTGGTGAGGGGTGCGAGGGTGAGCAGCCCACAGCCGTACGCCTTGCCGGATCCGACGCCGCCGAGGAGGGTGCGCCGTGCCAGGTCGGGGTCGGTGACGCGCAGCGCACCGTCGAAGGTGGCGGTGCTGAGCACGACCTGCCGTTTCCGACCGTCCCCGCCGGGACCTTCGTGTGGCGTGGTTGTGCGGTCGGGTGCCTTTTTGGTGAAGGTAAGCCGTTCGCGGGCGGTGAGTGCGACGGCGGGGCCGGTGTCGGTGTGCAGGAGGGTGAATCCCCAGCGGTCGACGCGGCTGGTCAGCCAGGCAAGTTGGTGGGCGGCGGTGCGGTGCGGAACGCGCACGCCGCGGGGCCGGGGCCCGGCAAGATGTTCCTTCTGCGCGACGGAGGGGTTGGTCGGTTGGCGGGTCGCGGTGACGGGGTTGGCGCGCAGCCGGAAGGCGAACTCGCGGCCGTGCTGCAGCCGGTCGAGCAGCGGCTGATAGTCCCGGATCATCGCCTCGCCACCGTCGGCAGCCGGCCAGCCGGCCTGTTCGACGAGGTGCGCCCAGGACGGCCGGGACTGGGTGAGAACGAGCAGCTCCGCCCGGTGGGCCTGGCGGGTTTCCAGCCGCCACAGGACCCGTTCGGTGACGGGTTGGACCGCCAGGCCGCCGAGGACGGCGGCGTGGGTTCTTTCGGGGCTGCGGAGCAGCGCCTGGGCGCTGGTACGTAGCGGGTTGAGCCAGATGCGGGACAGGTAGGTCATGGACGGCTCACCATCCCAGCAACGCGAACGGGTCATGTGCTGCAGGCCCGTCGGTGTCGGTGGGGTCGACGGGCCATGGAGGTGGGAGCCGGGCCCAGGTCTGGCGGACCCGTCGGGTGGTGAACCCCCGGTCACGCGGGTCGAAGCTGGTCGGGACGTCCCGGCGGATCTCGTCGCCGTTCGGGTCGTCGACGGTGACCGGTAGATCGATGGTGCGCGGGCGGGGCCGGGCGGCGGCGAGCCGTTCCCGCTGGGCATCGCTGGCCTGCCACGGCACCGTGTTCTCCAGCACCGCGGCTGGGTTCCCGTCCCACAGCGCCGTGTCGCCACGACCGGTGGGGGTGAGGAGCAGCGGCTGGGTGGGTGGGCAGGAACGGCGCCCCAGCGCGAGCGGGAACGCGGGGGCGCGCAGCGCGGCGACGAGCGTGTCCAGAACCGGTTCGGGGCCGCTGACCGCGGCGATGAACACGGCGTCCTGCAGGTAGAAGCGTTCGGTGACGTGGGTGTGTTTCGCGGGCGAGGTCGGTTTCTGGAGGCCTTTCGCCGTCACCGCGGCCGACGGCAGCGGCCGGCCCCGGTAGTCGCTGAGGGTGTGGTAGTCCCGCAGCAGCGTGCCGGGCTGGTCGGTGCGTACCCCGAACGTCAGCGTGAGGAGGGTTTCGATCGGGTCGGTGCGCCGCAGCCCCTGGGCGGCGGCGAGCAGGCCCACGAGCCCGCTTTTCGTCGGTTCGGTCTGGGTGTCGCGGCGGTTGAACACGCTGGTCCCGCCCCAGGACTGCACCGGGCCGGCGAGGCGCAGCACCAGGCAGCGGGCGGGTGTGGGGCTGGTCATCGGGTGGTGGCCAGCCGGTCGCGAGCGGCGGCGGTGACCGTGTCGACCAGCTGCGGGAACGGCACGGACCCGCCGAGAACGGCGGCCTTGTCGCCGGCGTCGGCGGTGTCGTACGTCGACACCGTCAGCTCCGGGCGCAGTCCCCACCGGGTGGTGGTCCGGTCCAGCTCGGCGGCGAACTCGGCGACGGACCGGGCGAGCAGACCGTGGCCGTTCGCGGTCACCGGCTTCTCGAACGCGGAGACCAGGTTGACCGGCTGATCGGCGCGGACCGTGACCGTGAGCAGGTTCGGGACGGTGCGGTGCGCGAAGGAGTTCCCGTGCCCGGTCGGCATCGACGTGGTGAACGCGACGAGGAACACCCGCAGCGCCTCGACGGCCGCGTCGAGGTCCCCGCCGAGGTTGTCGAGGAGCTGGTGCAGGCCGACGGTCGCGAACCGGTACAGCGTCGCGGACTGGAACTCCACCGTGCCGATCATTCCGGCGCCGGTGTCCTCCTTCGGGTTCTCGTCATCGACGGCGGTGAAGTAGTCGTACTCGACGTCGGCGGCGTGGGTGGACAGCGCGTGCGCGACCTGGGTCGCCGCGTCCACGTTCAGCCCGGGAAGGTCCGCGACCATCCGCCCGAACAGCGCCACGTCGATCGGATGCCCGGTTCCGAGGGTCTCCCGCACCGGCACCCCTTTCACCGCCTCCGCCAACGCCGCGTCGTCCAGCCCGGCGAGACGCGGCAGATCTGCCTCGATCGCGTCGACGAGCCGTTCCAGCTGCGGACGTCCGAAGAACAGCAGGTAGGCGGTCTCCGCGGCCTTCTTCCCCGCCTTGATCCCCAGATCGGACAGCACGCTCGTCGCGACCCGGGCCGCGTCGTCCGGGCCCAGCCCACCGCGGGAGGCGATCCTCTCCGCGAGCAACGCGGAGATCTTCTTCGTGCGGGTCCCCAGCGTCGCCGGGTCCACCAGGTCCGCGAACGCGGTCCGGGTCGCGCGCTTCCACGCCTGCGACGACACCCGCGCCCGCTTCACTCCACCGTAGATCGCCTGCTTCGGCGTACCGGCGTCATCACGATTCAGGTTCGACGGCGGAACCGTCTGCAGCACATGAACATCGACATAGGTGCGCATAGAAAGTCTCTCTCATCTCGCGGCGGCGGAAACGCCGCCCGCGCTAGCGACAAAATTGAAGTAATCCACCGACGCCGAGCCCGGCGTCGCAGGGCCCGGCGGCCGGGTCAGCCCGCGGTGGGTGTAGCGGCACCGTTCCCGTCGCGGTTCAGGAAGTAGTCGGACCCCCAGCGGCGGCGGATCCCGCCGACCTTCGCCGGGTCCTGCCAGGCGACCAGATCCCAGTAGAGCTGGGTGTAGTCGAGGCGCTGCGGGTTCGGGAGGCTTCGCATCTGGCGGACCAGGCCCCGCAGATGGTGGGCGGCCTCGTTCAACGAGGTCGCGGTCGCCGCGGCGGCGAACCGGCGGTCGACCGCCTCCGGGCTGAACTTCCCACTCTGCCGCACGCCGGCGACAGCCTTTCCGACGCTGATACCGCGGGTGTGCATCAGGGTGGGCTGGGACTGCTGGTGGACAGCGAACAGCACCAGCGCCACATGCTCGGCGCGCAACGCGGCCGTCATCTTCCCGTCGTGGTTCAGCGTCGTGTAGTACCGCCACATCTGCGGGACCGTTCCGGGCTCCCGGTTGGCGCCGAGACGCAACGCGGCGAGTTTGGCCCCGTCGGGCCGGCCATCCGCGTGCTTGAGTTCCCAGAAACGCAGCCTGTACTCCGGCTCGGCGGGAACGGAAACAGGCGCGGGAGGATCAGTGGTCATGGTGTTTCCCGACGGTGAGAGAGTGGTCATGCCGTTGCCGTTCGGGCCGGCGGAACCGCTGTCGCGGATGCCGGGCCGAGGATCGTGTTCAGAGCGCGGCGGAACGACGCCTCCGCGACCGCGAGCCGCGGACCGAACCGCTCGCCGGGCTCCCGGCCAAGGAACGCGCCAGGGCCCGCGGCGGACAGCACCGGGTCCGCGACCTCCCAGGCGAGCCGGCGTACGACGATCCGCCAGGCGTCCTCGGCGTCCTCGACCATGTCGGGCTGATGTTGCAGGCCCGCCAACAGCCGCCGCACCACCGGGGTAAGCCGGTGGATCAGCAGGTCTCCGAGGCGCTGCCCTCGATCCCAGGGCAGCTTCGCCGCACCATAGGCGGCCCGCAGATCATCACCGAGACGGTTCGCCGCGATCCGCAGCGCCTCGGCCTCATCGGCCACCTGCAGCAGCGTGTAACGCACCCGCGAATCCGCCGCGAGCGCGACCACCGGCAACGGGATCTCATCGACGATCACGTCGTCCACGACCGCGGACTGGGTGCCGTACGACACCCCGACCGTCAGGACCCGCAGCGGAAAGTCGTCCGCCACATACCCTTCGGTCTGCAGGCCGGCCACCTGCCGCATCACCTCCGGGGCCGACACCCGCTCCGCGGTCGGTCCTCGGACCGCCAGCAGGCCGGCCAGTCCCCGCCATGCCGCCCGGCCCGGCTGGTGCCGCACCGGCCGCACCGGCGGATCGCCCTTCTTCGGCCGCTCCACCTGCCGCCACGCGGTGTGCGGCTCCAGATCATGCACCGACGAGTTCAGCCGGTCCCCCGCGCACAGCACCACCCGGGACACCACCACACCACCCGACGCGTCCGTCTCGGGGATCAGCCGGATACGACGGGCCTGCCAGGTCAGCAGATCCGCCAACCCCCACGGACGCCGTGTCTGCCACCTGCAGGTGGCAGGTTCGGGTGATTTCCACTGGGGAACGTCGTCGGACCGTCGGCCGCCGGCCGTGGCGATCGGAAGGTTCAGCATCAGCGTCTCGAACAGCGTCGCGCCCATCGGCATGACGACCCCGAGCTGACCGACCGGCCCGGTCGGGTTCCCTGTCGTCTTCCCCGCCTTCACCTGCGGATCACCGGCAGCCCCGGACTTGATCGCCGCGGTGTCCCAGCACTGCGCGGCCAGCAACGCCCGCGCCGCCGCCGCCGGCGTCAACGCCGGCGGGTCGTTCTCCGTTCGCGCGCTGAAAACCGGCACGTTGTTCCCCGACGCCAGCCGAGACAGCAACAGCGAGACCGGCTTCGTCTCCCCCTTCTCCGTCCGCAGACCCGCTACCTGCGCGAATGGCCTGCTCACATCAAACAGATCAAAACGATCAGCTAGATCGTCCAGATAGGTACCGATCCGGCGCGCGGCGTCGCCATCAAACCCGCCAGGGGCGAACCGGCGCGCCCAGTCGGCGGAATCCTTGGGAACCCCCAGGGCATCTATCACGACCGGTATCAGAACCTGCCGCAGCACCGCCACCGTCTCCAGCGGATCGACAACCGCCAACCCCGACAAACCACCGGCACCCAGCAACGCGCCCCTGAGACTTATGTCCCGGACGCGACCATCATCGACCACCTGAATCCACGGCTCAACCCGCAGATCGAATCCGCTCAACGATTCCCCCGTCCCGCACGATTCACGCCTTCCCCCCGAAGGCCACCCGATGTCTACCAGACCCCTCCGACAGTTCCGAACCGGCCGACCCCGTCACGTCACCCAGACACGAGAAAGAGGCCGTAGGGGACACGGTGGGACCGCGTCCCCTACGGCCCTTTTCGTCCCGCAGGTTCCGGCCCCTGGTGCGGATCGGCGTTTAGCGCGAGCCTGTCCGCGTGTGGGTCAGGCCGCTGCTGTCGTCATAGGTCAGGTGGTATCCGCCGAGCCGCGCGGACAGGTCGACGTCGAGTTCGAGGGCACGGACACGGCCGAGCCATGGGTCGTCGCGCCAGCCCGGCAGAGGCGCGAGGTCCCGGCGCGCGGCATCAGTGAGCTCGGGCCTGGCGGGCAGGCGGATCGTGGCGCCGACCGTGTCCTCGAACACCTTCTCGTCGCTGACCGCCGCCTCACCCGTCAGGCCCAGCGGCCGGCCGTTGAGCGTGAGGAATCCGCCGGACGGATGACGCCGCACGAGAACGACCTCCACCGACTCATCGCCGTCGCGGACCACCGCGGCGACCCGTTCCTCCGACTCCAGCGCCTTCGTCGACCGCTCATGCAGGCCGTCCAGTGTCGCAGCGCCGAGCCGTCCCTCCCCGGACAGGAGAAACACGGACGCGTTCGACTCCCGAGTCTCCTGCTTCTGTTCCCACTTCTCCTGGTAGCGGGCCGCGGTCGAGGCCCACTCCGGCGGGCCCAGCGGCGCCGAGCCGTAGCCTTCGGCCACCAGCGCGGGGACCTGGCCCGGGATCGACCAGCCCTCACCGGCCGCCGCGGCGGCGACCAGCGCGGCCGAACGCACCAGCAGATGATCCCCGTACACGACGCCGCTGCCCGACGGCCACGTCGGAACCCTGCCATCAATGAACCGCACCCCGGTCACGAGGACCCGAGGCACACGGAACCATTCCGGACGATGGTCAGCTGGCCGCTGATGGCGATGCAGCCTGCCGATCCGCTGCAACAGAAGATCGATCGGCGCCAGATCCGTGACCAGAAAGTCGACGTCCACGTCAAAGGACTGCTCAGCCACCTGAGTGGCGACCACGACCAGACGCTCCGGTCGCGGCACAGCGCCGTCACGGCCTAGTGGTCCCAGCTGGTCGATCACCGACTCGCTGCGCTCGGCACGCGTCTCCGCGACGAACCGACTGTGCAGCAGAACAACATCGTCGCCGAACACGGGACGCAGTGCCGTGAAGACCGCCTGGGCACGCCCGACGGTGTTACACACCACCAGCGCACACCCACGGTCCCGGACCTCCGCCGCCACCGCGGCGGCAACCGTCTCCGAAGCAAAGTCCTCCTGTTCCTCAAGGACCTCCACCCGGACCTGCAGCGGCTCACGTTCCGACTGGTGCGCCGCGACCGCTGTTCTGGGTTTCCCATCGACCACGCACACCGAGGTCACGTTCGGATACCCCACCGGCTCCTCGAGCACATCCAGGTCGGCCTCGACATCCGCACGCTGCGCCGCGCCCTGCACATAGGCGCGGACCAGGTCCCGGCGCATCTGCGGCGGCAGGGTCGCGGACAACAGCACCACCGGAACACCCGCGTCCGCCAGCCAGCGCAACGCCTCGAACAGGAACTGCGCCATGTACACGTCGTAGGCGTGCACCTCGTCGAGGACCACCACCCGGCCCGCCAGCCCGGCGTGGCGCAACATCACATGCTTCGTCCGAGTCGCCGCGTGCAGCAGATGATCGATCGTGCCGACCGTGACCGGCGCCAGCAGACCCCGCTTACGACCGAAGAACCACTCCGCCGCAGCGACAGCACCCGCCGCCGGCCGGTCCGGATCCGCAGACGCACCGACACCGTAGTCGTCGCCAATCCCGTACTCGTCACCGTCGTGAACACCCCCGAACACGACCGAGCGACGTAGTTCCATCCACCGGCGGTTGAACCGCGCCCGGCCATGCAGCAGGTGCAACGGCGCCTCGCGGTCCACCCGCTCCGACCAGTCCTGGACCCGGGCGAACATCGGATCCGCCGTGGCCTGCGTCGGCATCCCCACGAACACCCCATCCGCACCGAACCGCCGCGCGAGCACCTCGACCGCCACCAACGCCGCCTCGGTCTTCCCCTCCCCCATCGGCGCTTCCACAATCAGTAGGCCCGGAGCAGGCATGCCCTGCGCGGCCTGCACCACACCCTGCTGAATCGGCCACGCCGGCTTCCCAAACCGGTGCAACACCAGGTCAGGCACGCCCGCGGGAGCCGGCGCACCCGCCCGCCACCCGCCCCGAAGACCAAGGACCTCCCACGCCCGACCAGCCCGATCCCGGGCGCCTTCCCACGACACCTCCGACAGCGTCGGCAACCCTCCGAACCGGGTCTCGTCGCTCGCGATCCAATCCGCCATGATGATCAGTCCGGAAATCGTGAGCTGCTCCGCGCGTCTCGGCACCCGAACATCCGCCAACGACGCCAGGTCCACCGACAACTCCGCGGCGACCCGTCGCACAAACCCGTCCTGCGCCTGCGCCCACACCGGAGCACGCCCGTGGGCCTGGACATGGTTCCGCGAGTCCGTGTCAGGCAGCGCTGGTATCAGCCCGTGATGGCCGGCGATCAGCGGCCACACCCAGTCAGTACCCTCCCGGCTCCACCCCGCCCCCGCTAGACAGCGGCGGACGATACAAGCACCAGCCGCGGAATGATGCCACTGACGACTCTGCCGCACCGTCAGTCCCCGCCAACCCAAACCAACCGCCTGCACCCGAGCAGCCAGCCCTTCATCCTTCATCTGAAACGCCGGAGTCGCCTTGCCCACATCATGCAACCCGCACAGCAACGCAAACAGCACCCGACCTTGCCCATCACTGCAGGCATCCAGAAACCGTCGCACCGAAGAAGAAAGGTACCGATCGAAAACCAGCTCACCGACCGCCGCCGCGTCCAACAGATGCCCCAGCAGAAGATGCGCCGAACCCCGACCGTTTCGCGGCTGCGACTTCCCCCACACAACACCCAGCGCCGTATCCTGCAAGGGACCCCCCAAGGCGACCTAACAACCCACGATCCAACCATCACCAGGCCCCGCCAAGGCCAGCGCCCTCATCGCCAGGAACAAGATGATCACGCGGTGGGCCACTGATAATTTTCGGCACCAATGAGCTGCAAACCCCCAGGTCAGCAAGTGTCATCCCCGCGCACGCGGGGGTCTTCCCATCCGCCACACCGTGCACGGGACCCGTGAGGAGTCGTCCCCGCGCACGCGGGGGTCTTCCCCGGATCGGCCTCGCCACCGCTACGTCCACGGTGGTCGTCCCCGCGCACGCGGGGGTCTTCCCGTGACACCTGACAGGATCTCGCAGCTTGCCCTGTCGTCCCCGCGCACGCGGGGGTCTTCCGCGGACGATGTAGCCCTCGGCGTCGGTGCCGTGGTCGTCCCCGCGCACGCGGGGGTCGTCCTCAGTTTCATGCACCAGGCGCAGGGCTCCGTGGGTCGTCCCCGCGCACGCGGGGGTCTTCCCTGACCACGACAGAAGGACCGGAGGCCGCAGCGGTCGTCCCCGCGCACGCGGGGGTCTTCCCCGCCGGGTCTGACACCCGCACTGCCACACCCAGTCGTCCCCGCGCACGCGGGGGTCTTCCGCAGGTCATGCTGTTCCACCCGGACCAGGTCTCGTCGTCCCCGCGCACGCCGGGGTCTTCCGCCATCACGTCCGGCGTGGCCGTGGCATCGTCCCCGCGCACGCGGGGGTCTTCCCGGGCTGAACGCCTGGTCGCGCACGGACGGCGAGTCGTCCCCGCGCACGCGGGGGTCTTCCCCAGCTGACCGGAGGGGCCGCCACGCACACGAGGCCACGCAACGGCCATCCTGGAACCATGTAATTTCGCGTATACGCGTCCAGTGCACCTGCGCCTGCCGAATCGTATAGATGATCGCGGCCGTTGAGGTAGCCACCCGACCAGTGAGGGCAGCGCGGCGGAGGTGGTGACGTACCCGCCCACGACGACCGCGCGCCGCCGCCGGCAGTCCTCTCTGAGGCCCAGAGCAGGACCGATGGCCTTTGTAAGCGGCAAACGTCGCTTGACGTGTCACGATGCGTAGCGCGGGAGATTGATCGCGGTACTTGGCAGGATGGGCTGTTATGGGCACGGGGGATCCCACCACCGCGCGCGGCGGGCCGGCGGGAGTGGACGCATTCGTCTCCTACACGGGGGCGGACGAGGCGTGGGCGCTGTGGGTTGCCGCGGTGTTGGAGGCCGAGGGCCAGCGGGTTCGGGTGCAGGCGTGGGACTCGCCGGCAGGGACGAACTTCGTCGCCTGGATCAACGATCAGATGACCCTGGCCGCCCGCACCGTGGCGATCTGCTCGACGGCTTACTTCGCGTCGCACTGGTGCACTCTGGAATGGGCCGGCGCCCTGGCCGGTAACACCCTCACCCCGCTGCGGATCGAGGCCTGTCCGATCCCGCCAGTCCTGGCCACCATCGCCTACCGCGACCTGCACGGCGTCGACGAACCCACCGCCCGACGGCGGCTGGTCGAGGCCGTCGGCCTGGCCGTTCCGGCCCGGGTCTCTCCCGGGTTCCCTGGCGGGCCCGCCCCGGCGCCGGCGGGGGCGATCTTCCCGGGCGGCCCACCGGGACAGGGCGGGACCCCCGCGGCCTTGGCCGGCCCTCGGCCGCCGGGGGCGATACGGGTCATCGACGCCGATCCATACCGGTTGGGGGTGCACCGGGCGATCCACCTGCCCGACGCCGATGACGACACCTTGCCCACCTACGTCGACCGCGACATCGACCACGCCCCCACCGGCAGCCGCGCCCGGCTGCGGGCCGCGGCGGCCCGAGGTGGGTTCGTGCTGCTCGTCGGTGGTTCCTCGGCCGGCAAGACCCGCTGCGCCGTTGAGGCCATCCGCGCCGAGCTGGCCGACTGGTGGCTGATCCACCCCACCGACACCGCCCAGATCACCGCCCTGGCCGACAGCCCACCGGCCCGCACCGTGCTGTGGCTGGATGAGATCCAGACCTACCTGGGAGGCGAACACGGGCTGACCGCCGGCACCGTGCGGGCGCTGCTCGACGCCGGGCTGGTGCTGGTAGGCACGATCTGGCCGCACCGGCACCGCGCCTTCATCACACCCCCACCCCGCCACGCCCACGACGACCCGTACCGGTGGGAACGCGACACCCTGCGCCAAGCCGCCGTCGTCGACGTCGACGACGAGTTCACCTCCACCGAACAGGCCCGCGCCCGCGCGATCTCCGAGAAGGACCCTCGCGTTCAGGCCGGACTCGACAACCCCGACGACGGGCTGACCCAGGCCCTGGCCGCCGCCCCTGCTCTGCTCCGCCATTGGACCAGCGCCAAAGCCGACGAACCCTACGCCTGGGCCGTCGTCACCGCGGCCTTGGACGCGGCTCGTCTTGGTGTCCGCACGCCGTTGACGGTCGACCTGTTGCGCGCCGCCGCCCCCGGCTACTGCACCCCCCGCCAGCGGGCTACCGCATCACCGGACTGGTTCGATCATGCCCTCGCCTACGCCACCACGCCCCTGCACGGCGCCACCGCCGCCCTCAACCCCGTCGGCGCCGGCATGGGACAGCTCGCCGGCTACACCGTCGCCGACTACCTCCTCCACCACACCACCCACACCCGCGAGCACGAACGAGGCCCCGCCAGCCTCTGGACCGCCCTACGCGACCACCTCACCCACCCCTACGACATCACCCTCATCAGCAGCGCGGCCCTGAGCCGGCGGATCTACGCCATCGCGGTCCCGCTCCTCCAGTGCCGTGCCGACGCCGGCGACTGGCGCGCCGCCTACGATCTGGCGCGGCTGCTGGCCGAGGCGGGCCACAAGAAGACTGCTGTCAACCTCCTCCGAGCCCATGCCGACGTCGGCGCCGGGTACGTCGCCTACCGGCTGGCCGAGTTGCTGGCCGAGACCGGGCAGTACGACGAGCTACGCGCCCGCGCTGTCGCTGGCGACCGGTGGGCCGCCCAGGAGCTGGCCCTGCTGCCGACCGAGAGCGGGCAACGACACAAGCTCATCACTCGCTCCGTCAGGCGGGATGGCGTCTGGCAGCTGGCCGAACTGCTGGCCAAAGCGGGGCGGTGGAAGGCCGCTATCCATGTCCTCCGCTTCCGCGCCCGGTCCCGTGGCGGAGACGGGTTCGCTGCCTGGCTACTGGCCCAGCGGCTGGCCCAGACCGGGCGGCGGAAGGCCGCTGTGAACCTCCTCCGAGCCCGTGCCGACGCCGGCGACCGGGACATTGCCTCCCGGCTGGCCGAGTTGCTGGCTGAGACCGGGCAGCACGACGAGCTACGCGCCCGCGCCGACGCCGGTGACCAGGACGCCGCCCGCCGGCTGGCCGAGTTGCTGGCCGAGACTGGGCAGGAGGATGAGCTTCGCGCCCGTGCCGACGCGGGCGACTGGAACGCCGCCGACGAGCTGGCCGAGTTGCTGGCCAAGGCGGGAGAGCGGGACGAGCTTCGCGCCCGTGCCGACGCGGGCGACCGGAGCGCGGCCTACCGGCTGGCCGAGTTGCTGGCCGAGACTGGGCAGGAGGATGAGCTACGCGCCCGTGCCGACGCGGGCGACCAGAACGCCGCCGACAAGCTGGCCAAGTTGCTGGCCAAGGCGGGAGAGCGGGACGAGCTACGCGCCCGTGCCGACGCCGGCGACCGGAACGCGGCCTACCGGCTGGCCGAGTTGCTGGCCGAGACTGGGCAGGAGGATGAGCTACGCGCCCGTGCCGACGCGGGCGACCAGAACGCCGCCGACAAGCTGGCCAAGTTGCTGGCCAAGGCGGGAGAGCAGGACGAGCTACGCGCCCGTGCCGACGCCGGCGACCGGAACGCGGCCTACCGGCTGGCCGAGTTGCTGGCCGAGACTGGGCAGCAGGACGAGCTACGCGCCCGCGCCGACGCCGGCAACCGGAACGCCGCCGACGCGCTGGCCAAGCTGCTGGCCAAGGCGGGGGATGATCGGCTGCTGAGGTTCGGGTTCGACGTACACGGGCGGATCGCCGACGAGCCGACCTGGTAAGACGGAGGCCCTCCCGAAACTCCCCTCTGAGTCGCCGCGTCGTCAACCTTTCCGCAGCGATCCGTCGCGCCGGCCGTCCTCCGTGCCAACGCACCCGGTCCGATCATGCCCGGTGCTGGCAGGCCTGTTCTGGTGCCCGGTAATCGCCGGGGATCCCAGGCCCCAGCCCTGTTGACAGAGCAGGGCTCCCACCCCCTTTGTGACACGTGGACATGGCCGATACAGGCGTGCCTTTCGACCATTGACCAATATTGCTGGTGGACCGCGAGGATCGGGCTGATGCGATCTACCTGATCTTGTGGCGGTACCAGCGCTACAGCTCGTTCTCGCGGATCACTGCCCGGTTCGAATCCGGCGAGAACTTCGTTCCCCTGTCGGCAAAGGTGTCGCGGCGATCTGTTGTCCCCGACTCGACCGGGGCATCCGCCCACACGTCCCACGACCGGACGCCGTTGATAAGCATGAATTGCCCGTTTACCGAGAAGTCGCAGAAGCCTGAGTCCCAGCCCAACGGGCCCACGTCGCGGTACCGGCCGGTGCGCACGTCCCAGAGGATCGCGCGATAAGCCAACCGACCGGCGACCAGGTATCCGTCCGGGGAGATCGCGCCCTCGAGCGTATTGCCCGGCGGGTCGTCCCAGAACCCTCCCATCTCAACACGTGGAGCGGGCGCGGGCGCTCCGTCTATCTTCTGCGCGTAAACCTTGGCCCCGGTCACGGTCACGAGGTAGCGCTCGAACCCCAGCCTGGACCAATTGTCGAGCGTCGCGACGTGCAGCACCGAGCCGATCATCCGAAGGGCCATGATCCAGCCGCCCGGCTCCACCACGACGGTGTTCCCGGACCTGGTGTCGCGGAGCTCAACCGTCCAGGTGTCGGCGATCGCGACGACATCGTCGATCGGCTCGACCGGAGATACGACGCGGGCGTGGCGGGCCGCCGGCCAGGTGCCGAGCAACGTCGCGAGTAGTTCCTCCGCCGAGGGCCGGCATTCCGGCGCCTTGTCGAGGGCCCGCGCCAGGATGTCACGCAGGGCGGGATCGCCGTCCGGCAGCCGTGGCGGGTCGGTGAGGATCGCATTCCTGAGCTGCTCGGCGCCGGTTCCGTCGAAGGGAAACCATCCCGTACCCGCGTAGACGACCAGGCATCCCCAGGCAAAGATGTCGGTCGCTGTGGTCGCGGCATCGCCGTTCCACTGCTCTGGCGCCATGACCTGCCAGGTCCCCGGCTGCTGGAACCCGCTCGGGGTCAGCCGGAGCACGTCGTCCAAAGCCCGCGAGATACCGAGGTCGATGACCTTCGGGCCGGTGCGCGACAGGATGACGTTCGCCGGTTTGATGTCGCGATGCACGATCCCGGCTCGATGAAAGGCGGTCAGGGCGCTGAGGACGTTCACGGCGACCTGCCGGACGTCCGGCAGGTCGAGCGGCCCGTGCTCGCGGATCTCGTTGTGCACGGTGGGACCCGGCACGTACGCTGTCACCAGGTAGGGCCGCTTCGCCTCCACGTCCGCGTCGACCACGGCCGGGGTGAATGGGCTGTCGATCAGGCGGGCGTGCGCAACCTCGCGAGCGAACCGTGCTCGGAACGCCTCATGCCGCGCCAAATGGGGATGGATAGTCTTCAACGCCACGCGGCGCCCGCCGGGCGTTTCGGCGAGGTACACCGTGCCCATACCGCCCTCGCCGAGGCGACCCCGCAGGCGGTAGGAGGCGATCGACACCGGGTCGTCGTCGTCCAGCGACGCGACACCGCTGGGTAGTTCCCGGTCCGCAGCCGTCACTGCTGACCGCCGTTGGCCTCGCACCGCCCCGTTGCAGACACCGCGCCGTCCCCGATTCTGTACCACGCGTCCCTGCGGTCCGCCGCAGACCGCGCGCGGGTTCGACCGGCGACTGCATAAGTCTACAGACATCGTTCGAACGGTTCGTTCCAGCCGGGAAGGCAATCCGATCGCCGGCTCCGTCGCACCTCCGGTTTGGGAACTGACCCGAGCGAGGTGACTGGCACATTCAAGCAGCCTCGATTGATCTAGGAGTGGACGCTCAGGCCGAGACGGTTCGCCTCCTATGTGTAGCGGCGCAGAGCAGGTTCGGGGCGGTTTTGCCTTCCGAGGAAGCGAGGCATGTCAACCGCAGCGGCCGGCAGCCGGCACGATGGCCGCCGCCAGGGTGGTGAACGCGGCTGCCGGCCGCAGCAATGGGTCGGCAGCGACGGCGGTTCCATCGTGGCCGCGGCGGTTCCGTGAGGGCCCGGCGACCTGGGCACCAGCGCTGCCGCGCCAGGAGACAGGCCAGACCGGTCCAGCGCGAACCGCATAACTGCCGCATTCGAGGTCCGTGCGTCGGTGGGGTCACTGGCGGTGACGCACCCCCGCCGTTTCGGGGTTCGACGACACCCGGGCCCGCGCGGCCCGCGTCGACCCGGGCGGGGGCGGGGGACCCGGGGCGACGTTGGCCCCCGGTTCCCGGGCCGCCGGGCCCGCGATGGCGTTCACGCTCATCGAGGCCGCCCAAGCCCGCTGGCGGGCGGTCAACGCATCTCACCCCGTTGCCCTCGTCCGCGCCGTCTTCGAAGGAGGCCAGCTCATCGAACGCCCCGCCACCGCCCGCATCACCCAAGTCGCTCAAACGATTATCGTCCACGAGCCCTGACTATTCTTTCCTTGGGGCCTATCTGCACGGCCTACGGTGATCAGGCATCGAGTGACAGTGGGGGCCTAGCCCAGCGCACCTCGACTTCACCAATCTCCGAGAAATCACACGGGTGGCGGCGTGCTATCGAACCAATGGCGCTGTCGAAGTTGGCGTCAGGGCGCTGGAGGTCGGGACGGAGCCCGCGACCAGCACCCACTTCTGAGCCTGGCCGTAAGTGCCTTGGCACTCGTAGGTGTACCCGGTGCCGCCGGCTGAACTCTCGCTGGAACGGGAACCCTCATAGCACCCGGCGCTGTTCACTTCGCCCTGGGGAGTTCCATCGGGGAACGTGGGTCCGTATTCGACTATCGCCCCGCTGGGTAGTGTGCGAGGCGGGGGCAATGGGGCCGGGCTGGCCATGGGCGCGGGCGGCGTAGTCGAGGCGATCGGGGCGCCGAACAGGAGCCAGTATTGGGCGCCGTTGACGGTCGTGCAACGGTAGGTGTGACCCGTGCGGTTCTTGTCCCGCTGGACAACGACACTGCCCACGTCGCACCCCTCCAGGCCAGTAAATCGCGTCGGCACCACCGAGGCGGGAGCGGACTGACCGAGCGGCGCTTGACTCGACGCGGGCTCGGCCGGCTGAGCCGAGATCGCCGCTGTCGACGCGGCTTCGTCGGCCGGCGATATTTGGCATCCTGCGGCCCCAGCAAACGCGAACGCGAGGACGAGCACGATAAACAGACTGCGACGCAATGTAGCCCCCCGTGAACCTTGTAGATGCAAGGATAGGGGGCGGCTTGTCAGGGGCCTTCACGGGGTTGCAGGTGAAGCGGATCAGCTCTTGCCCGCCTCGAGATATGCCGCACGACCCTGCGCACGTCCCGCCAGTGATCGTTGACGACATGGGCTGGGTGGGATGGGTGGGGGCGCCGGTGGCTCCGTCGCCAACAAGATCAGCGGGAGATCCCGCTCCTGCGTACATCTGGCGTTCGTTGGCCTGCCGGCCGGTCCCACACGTCGATGGCGATACCGCCCCTTGATCGGTATCGAACAGTAGCTGCCCGATGGCGGATCTCGCCAACGCATCAGCGCCCCGGGCGCTGTTCGCCCTGATGGGACTGGATCACAGCGCGCGGGGCCAGCGGACCGGGCAGGTCAGAGTCCGGGCGGGCGCGCCATTCTGCGGCGCCAGCAGACGGAGTGGGTGTGGGAGAACAACGATCGTGCGTGTCGTGCGGTTGACGCATTCAGCCCGCGTGCCGGAACCACTTCCCAGCAGAACGAGATCGCGCTTTCGGATAGGCGCCTACCCCGTCCGATCTCCGATTTTGCACAGGAACTCGGCATCCTGGAAGGAACCCTCGGAAGCTGGGCCACCATTGGCCGGCGCGCCCTCCTTTCTCCAAACGATCGGTACCGGTCACGCCCTTGTCTGGAACATCCGCCGCAACCACTACGAATTCGCCGCCGGAACCCCTCAAGACTGCGGCTGGCGGCTGCGTTCAACGAACTCGCCGCAGCCATCTGACGACTGCTCACCGGGCAGCTGGCACGCCTGTTTCCCCGGAAGTCAACAAAGCCGATGAAAATCGGCCGCTCGCAGCCGTAGTTCCCGCAGTAGATCGGCTCTTCCGGGTCGCAGAAGCGGCTTATCGCACCGATGCCCAGGCGCTTCGTCCCCGAACGCGCGGAAATCTTTGCCTCGGAGGTCACGCTCGAACCATGTAATTGCCTCTTTCGAGGTCGCTCGCGGCCACTGGTGCAGCGGGCGCGGTTGGCCGGCCGATCACCAGGGAGGTGAGGGCTGCTGGGGCGGACCCGGTCCGCCCTTGGGCGCCGTCGGCGGGGATGAGGTCGTTGCGGTGCTTCGGGTGTCTACTTGACGCGTGCGTGGACGGGGCCGGCTTTGCCGGGGCCGTTGCGGTGGAGCTCGAACAGGTCGGTCGCGACCATCAGGTCGGTGAGACGGGAGTAGCCGTAGGTTTTCAGGACGACCGCGGGGTGTTTGCGGATGGCCAATCCGACGGCGGACAGGTGGGCCCAGCCGTCGGGGCCGGTGTTCGTCGTGACCGCCTCGCGGAGCCGGCTGATGAGTGCGGTGTCCGCGCGCAGCTCAGCGGTCGTCGCGCGGGTGGGAGGGCCGGCCACCGCCTGCGTCTTCGTCTTTGCCTGCGGGGCGGCGATGACCTGCGCCGGGCCGGTTTCCGGGCTCGGCAGGACGTTCCCCGTGACGTCGCTCGTCCCAGGCGGGGTGGCCTGGGCAGGTACGAGCGCCTGGTCGGGTTTCGCGGTGGGTGTCGGTGGCGTGTCGGTGATGAGGGTCTCGACGAAGACGAAGGTGTCGCAGGCCGCGGGTAGGCCCGGGTTCGTCTTCGTCTCTTCGCCGAACCCGTGGACGGTCAGTCCGCTCTCGCGGATCCGTTCGGCCAACCGAGTGAAGTCGCTGTCCGAAGAGGCGATGCAGATCGTGTCGATGGAGCCGGAGTGCAGCAGATCCATCGCGTCGATCGTCAACGCCAGGTCGGCCGCGTTCTTGCCCTTGACGGCGGCGAAGACTTGCACCGGCCGGATGGACAGCTCCTGCAGGGTCGGCTTCCAGCTCCTCAGCGAGCCCGACCAGTCACCATAGGCACGTCGGATCCGGACCGTCCCGTACTGGGCGCTCTCGGTGAGTAGCGGTTCGACTGCCCACCGCGGGATGTTCTCCGCGTCGATCAGGATCGCGAGCCGTGCCGAACCGGTGCCATCCACCCTGCTGGTTCCTCCCTTGCGGGCGCCCGGCATCCATGGCCACGGAACACGGCTGGCCGCCGACAGGATGCCACGTCGTCTGTGTGCTCGCAGCGTTCACCAACCCTCAGCCACCAGTTTGCCGCTGCCCCAGCCGGCCCGCTCCCAGCGCGCCGCATCTGGGCATGACGTGGTGAGTGTGGCGCTGCGCTCCCTGCCCTGCTCTGGATGACCGGTGAGCCGGACGCCTTCGCGGGAGCGCCGAGGAGGAGCACAATCAGTAACCGGCGATGTGGTCCGGTCCGGTCCGCACACGGCCGTTGGTTACCCGCTGGGTCCGTCCCGGGCGGGCCAGGTCGACACTTCCCGGTTCGGGATTGTCGACCCACGGTAGCGCGCCAGGATCTATGTCTGATATGGACCGTTATGAGCGATTTGACCCAGGGGTCGCCGACCGCGTGGTGCGCATTGGGTGCGCGGATGCTCCGGCACATCGCGGCATCGGCCGGCACGTTCCGGGACGAAACGCGCCCTGGCCTCGGATTTTCCGGCACGGGGCGGCACGTTCCGATATGCTCCGATACGCGGGTATCCGTCCTGTAATCGAGCGGTTAGGGGTTCGAGTCCCCTCGCCGGCTCCGGGCAGATACCCCCTGACCTGCGGTTTTGTAAAGTCTAAGATCATTTTTGCAAGATCGAAATGGGTTGGTGTGCGCATGGTGTGCGCATGGTGTGCGCATGGTGTGCGCATTTCGCGTGGGCACGCTGGGGCGATCTTGGTTTGGGCGTCATCTTTGGTTGTCCGAGGCCGGGATCTGCGGTCGCGACACCACCCCGACCATGGTTACGCTCCGTTAGTTTCGGTCCTTCTGGGGTGTGGGCGGGATCGTCGAGAACGATCCGCGCCGGCTGACGGCCGCCGATCCGCCGTCTCACCACGCGTAACCCCGGCACGGGGATCGGGCGTCCACGGCGCTAGTAGGGCCGGTGGCGGCGCCGCGGGTGCGGACGATCGCCACATCTCGGAGCGGAATCCGCGACGCCCCACCCCCGTCCCAGCGCGGTCGTCCCAGCCGCCACATGTGTGTGGCGCTCACGGTGCTCGTGAAGGTGACCAAGGCGCGTGGGTGGTGGCACGGCTGCGGAGACGTCATCCGGGCATGGCTCGACCTGTGCATCGGGATCCAGGTGGCGGCCTCCCGCATCCGCGCCCGCCACCTGGAGGCCCAGGCCGAGCAGGCGTGGTGCCTGACCCTGATCGCCAACGCCCTGGCGGCTTGGACGACCGAGTACTACGGGCTCGCGGTCGACGCGATGCGCGCGGCTGGCCGACGTGTCGACGACGAGGTGTGTGCGCATCTCCCCAGCGCACAGCGAGAACCTCAACTTCTTCGGTGCGATTGAGGGGACATCGACAGCGAGCCCGCGCAGCTCGGACCCACTGGCTATCGATCGCTTCGCGTCCGCGACACCCTGTTCTGACCACGTGATGCTCGCGTGCACCGGGTTGGCTTTCAGTGCCCGAGCGCCCTCGACGCCACTGGCCTTGCCCCGGTCGGTTTCACTCGATGGCCCGCGTCAGGCGAGGAACACGGTGACCGCCCTACTCCGTGCGCCGCTCCGGCGGCGCGAGGCCGCCCGTACCACCGTTCGCGATCTTGTCGAGAAGGGGGCGATTTATTCCCACGAGATCGAAGTGAGGCGGTTCGCGGCCTGTTAGCGATGGTGGCGTACAACATCCTCCATGACCGACAACGGGGGAGATCGTCAGCAAAGGCAGGAAGGCCCGGAGCGGCGGGAGGATCGGCTGCTGTGGGTGGCCCTCGCGATCACGCTGATGGGGCTGCTCGCGGGCTTGTTGGCCGGGCTGGCTGCGCCGCGCTCGGCTGACGAAGCGGGACGGATCGTACAGGTCATGCAGTCGCCGGCGACCGACTCTCCGTCGGCGAGTCGGTCGCCCACCGCACCGTCGACGAGCCATTCGCCGGATACGACCACGGGGACGCCGCAGCCACCTGTGGGAGGAGGGCAGGGAGGCCCTGCCGTGGCCATGGCCACGGCCGTCCCGCCGATTGTGATCAACAACTATCCGCCGGCGGAGTCCGTGGGAGGCGACAGCACTACAGGGGTGATCACCGCGATCGGCGGAGTCTCAGTGGGGCTGATCGGAGCGACCGCGGTGCTGCTGCAGTCGCTCACGAAGTGGTCGCAGCGTCACCGGCCAGTGCCCTCGGACGGCGGCGAGGGGGAAGATCGACCGGCGGGGAGCGCCTAACCCCACCCGTCGATCAGGTTCGGGAAGGTGGTGAGCGTGGCACTGCGCCTGATCGGCGACCTGGGCGAGGTCGCCGCCGTGTTGGCGGCGTTGGAGGGCGTGGTGGAGTGACCGAGCGGTCCGCGCCGTACCCGTCCCGTCGGGACCCTGGTAGGTGCGGGTGTACGACCGGGTCCAGACCGTGCCCCTTCCGGGTCCTCCAGCAAGCGCACAGGGTTGAAGGGCGGACGACTCGCGCTTGGGGTGAACGCCTCGGCCAGAGTGCGGGGCTATGCTGTGGGAAGGCAGCCCAGCCTCATCGGCTCGGCCGTCATGAACTTACGGAAGTCGGACGGGATGTGGTCGCCCCAGTCCGCAGATTGACCTCCAAGCTGCACCACTCCGCTTGACCTTGGATCGCGACCAGTCCCGGGCCGGGCAGCATCCGCACGTCTTCGTGCGGATTTGCTGCTGGCCTCCGACCCGGCAGCGATCACAAGTCCTCACGGTTTCGACATCCATCTGTCGCGCCGGGTCGGGGAGGCGCGTCGGGTGCGGGAGCAGCCGTCGTGTACGTCGACCGTTCGGTCGCAGTTGTCGTCCTAGCCGTGCTTGTGCTCGCGGTCTCCGTCATCGCGGGCCTGATCGCCGGCATCCTGCGCGGCTGGGATGGTGCCACCATCCCAGCCGCGGTCCGCGCCGCCGGTCGGGCCGGACTCACTGTCGCTGGGGTACTGCTGGCCGCGGTCTCGCTGGTGGTCGCGGCGTGGGGACTCTAGCCAATCATGCCGTTCTGGTCAGGCTGCCCAGCTCCAGATTCTGCTTGCGGTGCGGTCGAGTACCTGCGGGTCGATCTGCCAGCCGTGGGCGGTCCAGGTCATAAAGGAGACACGATCATGCGACGTCCCACCCCCCGCGCGACCCCACCGACCGGCCCGGACGCCACCACGGCGGGTGCCCTGACCATCGCCGGAGTCACCGTCCGCATCACACAAGCCCCTTCCCGCCCCATCACGGTAGGTGACGTGCTCGGGGGCGGCGGGCCGGCAGGGTCGGCGGCGGCGGCGAGCAGGCCCGGACGAGGACATGCCCCTCATCCGCATTCTCGGCGCCTCACCAGCAACGCCAGACAGAAAGGAGCCCAGCCTTGATTCGAGTGTTGAGGGTGCCTGCCGACCCGGCGGCCCCGCACTTTCGGGGTCCGCGGTCCTGCGGCGCAGCATGAGCGGTTCGTCGGGCGGGCAGGACCGCCGGCGGGAGATCGTCGGCGGAGGCAGGAAGGCGCAGACCGGCGGGGGGATTTGCTGCTGGTGGGGGCCCTCGCGGTCACGCTGATGGGGCTGCTCGCGGGCCTGTTGGCCTCGCTGTTCGCACTTCAGTCGGCCGACGAAACGCAGCGAGTCGTACGGGTCATGCAGTCGCTGGCGACCGACTCACCGCCGGCAAGTCGGTCGCCCACAGCACCGTCGACTAGTCATTCGCCGGATACGACGGGGTCTACGGGAACGCCGGAGCCACCTGTGGAAGGGGGACCGGGCCGTCCGGTCCCGGCCACGGCCGCCGCGCCGATTGTGATCAACAACTATCCGCCGGGGGAGTCTTCGGGGGGAGACGGCACCACAGGGGTGATCACCGCGATCGGCGGTGTCTCGGTGGGGCTGATCGGAGCGACTGCGGTGCTGCTGCAGTCGCTCACGAAGTGGTCGCAGCGTCACCGGCCCGTGGCCTCAGACGATGGCGAGGGGGAAGGTGGTTCGCCGGCGGAAAGTTCCTGACCCTCACATTGTCGATCTTGTTGGGAAGGGATCGATTCACGACAAGATCAAATACCGTCTGGTGGGGCGACATGAAGGGTTCCGGCGCTGGACGTCCCCGGCCAGGGCGGGGTCGAGGTGAGGCGGCACGACGAGGTCCCACGCGTTCCATTACGTCGACGAACACCTCCGGGACGCGAAACGTGGCTCCTGACTGGAGACGGGTGCGGGTCTCGGCCATGATGAACGCGTCGATGATCAGAGTGGAACGCATGTGGTCGCCATCGACCAGCCGACGATTCTCTGTGAGTAGCAGTCGATGACCGTGGCGAGGTACAGCCATCCTTCACCGGTACGGATGTAGGTGATGTCCCCGACAAGTTTGATTCCTGGCCGGGTCGCGGTGAAGTCACGGCGCACCAGGTCTGCGGGGCGTGGGGGCCTGGCCGGGCACGGTGGTACGCCGGTAGGCCCTGGGCTGGCAGGCACGCAGCCCTGCCCGGCGCATGACGCGGCGGACCAGGGGCAGCGACGCCGGCGTCCCCGACGCCCGCAGGGCGGCGGCGATCCGCCGGGCACCGTAGGTCTGTCGTGACGCGGCGAACAACGCCCGGATCTGGGTGTCCAAGGTGGTGCGCCGACGGGTGTGTGCCGACGGGTGTGTGTCGACGACGGCCGGCGGTACCAGTCGTAGAAACCGGAGGTGGACACGGCAAGCCACCGGCACATGGTTTGTACCGGGTAGGAATCCTTCTCCGCGGCGATCAGTTCGTACTTGTCGGTCGCTGATGGCGTTGCGCGAAGAAGGCCGCTGCTTTTGAGGGGAACTCACACTCCATCCGGAGTTCCCGGTTCTCCTTCTCCAGCTTCCGCAGCCGTGCCCGTTCCGAGATGGTCAGCGGTTCTTCCTCGGTGTCGTCGCGGTGCGCGCGCCGCCAGGTCGCGACCCAGCCGCCGAGGGTACCTTCGTTGAGACCCAGGTCCTTTGCGACCGCGGAGATCGGCCGGCCGGAATCGATGACGAGTTTCACCGCCTCGTCCTTGGGCGTGAACCGCCTGCGATGCTCGACCATCAATATCCTCCGTCCACGGATCAATTATCCCACAGGGATCACTGTCCGAAGAACGGGCACCAGCTCACCGTGCCGACGTCCAGGAACTGGCGGATCCCCGCTTCCCGGGTGAGGAACCGGGTCACCCGGTGCAGGAACGCACGGTTCTGCCGGGCGGTGACCCGGCCGTGCGGAAACACCGCGAGCGCCTGCTCCGCCGCCTGCCGGTCGGCGGGAAAGTTGTCCTTGCCACCGCGAAGTCGGCCCGAGGCGCGGTGCCGGCATTTCGGCCGGTCCGTTTCCTCGGGCCGCTTCCCGAACCCGCCGTGCCCATTACTGAGCAACGGGCTCTGCACAGGCCCCGTATTTATGGCTCGTGTTCTCGTCATCCCGCGACCACCCATGGCGAGGGGATCGCCGCTCCCCGGTACCGGTATCGAGTTGTGCTGATCGACCCGGGGTGGAGCAGCGTGGTCTCGCCGTCAGCTGGCCACCATTTCCATCCGTTGCCGCTGTAGCGGCGTCGGAGGGCCTTCCAGCCCGTCTTGCAGTGTTTCCTGCCTACCCAGGCCCACACCTGCCGCCAGACGACGGAGGCGAGGAAACCGAAGGTCTTACTGGACACACCCTGCCGGAAGTAGGTGCACCAGCCCCGCAGCACCGGATTGAGCCGGTGCAGCAGAGCCGACAGCGGTTGGTCGACGTTCGTGCCCCGGCACACGTCCTTGACCCTCTGGCAGATGGCGCGCAGCGCCTTTTTCGCCGGGTAGGTGTAGACGTAGTGCCGGTCTTCGCCACGCTTCTGGTGACGCTGGATGCGCCATCCAAGGAAGTCAAGGCCCTCGTCAATATGGGTTACCAGGGTCTTCTCCGGGGACAGTCGTAGCCCAATCCCGGCGAGAACCCCGGCGATCTCCTCTCGCAGGGCTTCCGCGTCCGCCTGGGTGCCCTTCACCATCAGGCACCAATCATCCGCGTAACGGACCAGACGGAAATTCGGTAGACCCTGGCCACGGCGTTTCCGCCGCTCCCACTCGCCGGTCAACGGGCCTCCCGGCATCTGGGCGATATGCTCGTCCAGTACCGACAGGGCCACATTAGCCAACAACGGGGACAAGATCGACCCTTGCGGAGTGCCAGCGTCTGTGCCCCGCAGCGCGCCGTCCTCGGTGAGGACACCTGCTTTCAGGAACGCCTTCACCAAGGCCAGCACACGTTTATCCCCGATCCGAGCCCGCACCCGCTCCATAAGAGCGGGATGCGAGATCTCGTCGAAGCAGGCTTTGATGTCGCCCTCCACGACCCACTCGTAACAACGGGGGCGTGAGCTGAGAAAACGCACCTCGGCCACCGCGTCCTGAGCCCGACGGCCCGGGCGGAACCCATACGAACACGGCAAGAAATCCGCCTCGAAGACAGGTTCCAACACCAGCTTCAAAGATGCCTGGACCACCCGGTCGGCAACGGTCGCGATCCCCAGACGGCGCACCTTGCCGCCGGTCTTGGGAATCATCCGCTCCCGCGCCGGCAACGGGCGGAAGCTACGGTCTCTTAGCGAGGCCCGCAACCCGTCGAGGAACTTCCCGACGCCCCTGGCCTGGATGGCGTGCGCCGAAACGCCGTCCACCCCCGCCGACCTGGCACCCTTGTTACTCCGCACACGAACCCACGCCACCAACAGAAACGCGGGGTCGTGGACGAGGTTGAAAACATCGTCGAACCGACGACGAGGCTCGTCCCGAGCCCAACGGTGTAGTTTGGCCTGGATCTCCAGTACCCGGCGCTCCGCCTCCACGAAGGCGTCATCAAGCTCCGGCCCGCCGATATTCACCAGCGCGGCTCCTGGCATTCCAGCATCCTCCCTACCAGCCTGCTGGTCCCCTTCCCCATGTACACGCCTCTCGCGTGCTCGGAGTACTACGGGACCTCCGCCCCGCCCCTGGCCACCAGCCGGCAGCGAGCCTGCCCCACATGGGGGCGACCACGGACGGTTCCCACGTTCACCACATCACCGATCGACCAGGTAGGCGCCCAGCTGTACCCCGACAGCCTCGCCACGGCTACGCCGCAGACATTCACCGTGACCTCCTCACCGGCTAGCTGACCCGGCTTCAGAGTTGACCGCCTCCACCTACCAGACGGCCACGCGCTGCACACCGGCCCTTATCCACCAGATTTGAGCCGGCACGACTCTTACGGAGCGTCAACCACTGATTCGCTTACGCTGCACCTTCTGATCTCGATTGCCGAACCCGGCCCATCTGGCAGTGCTGGACCGTCCCGGCGTTGTCGGGGCCGCTTCCCGTCCTCCCCGGCGCTCCCCGGATCAGACTGCCCCCATCTTCAATCAGGCCGCTGCGACGGCCCAATGGCGAGGGTCTCCCACCCCTGCTCGGTGACGCGGCGCCTCGTGGCGCAGCAGGTAGTAGTCGTACATGCGGGCGGTGTGCGGAACATCCATGTTCAGATCGACCGGGCTGATGCGCTGTCTGCTGGGCGTGAACCACGGCTTCCGGCAGAACGCTCCGGCCTCGGCATCGGTCACCGTGCACAACCCCCAAATCCGGCGTAATCGTCTGGGGGTCCCAATTACCTTCCCCAGGGGACGCGGCAGACCGCCCGAGAAGTGACGTGCCGGGGGGACGGCTTTGTCTCACCAGGGATCCATCCGGATGTTCGCGATCGCCGCGGCCGGCATGGAGGCCCCGTGGTTGCCTCGCGGCCTGCCGCACGCCGGGATGCCGCTCGCAGGCCCGGCCGCGTCGAGTGGACCGGGTCTCAACGCCGGGCGCAAAATAGAAGACCGTGACCGACCCCGGGAGCGCCGCGCAGCGCACGTTGGCCCTGCTCACAGGCCAGCTCCACGTCGTGCACCACGAAGGTGGCCCGGACGCCGCCGCGCTGCGGGCGGCACATCGCCATCTCGACGCGATCATCCGCGATGCCGCTACCCGCGCTCCGATCGAGACCATCACCAGCGTGGAACGGCTGACCGTCGGACTCCTCCTGCAGCTCGCCAAGACCACCCACGCATCCCCGCAGGAGATGCTCCAGGGCATCGCCGTCCTCCACGCCCGCGAGGGCGCGGAGGCTGACCCGGCCGTCGCCTTGCTGACTGCCCGCCTCGACATGGCCGACACGACGTCGGCTTCGGCGCCGTTGGACGCGGTACGCCAAGATCTGATCTTCCGTGCGGTGCAGAGCAACCCGCAGCGCACCCTGCGCACCCTGACTATGGTCGCCACCGCGTTGCTCGTGGCCCTCGCCGAAGCCCTGGGAACAACCCCCGAGAACCTGATTGCCCGTCTCGCTCCCTACACCTTCCCGCACGATCACTGACCCGCCGCAGAGAAGACCAGACCAGCGACAGAGGGGCACTGGCCAGGACGCTGGACTTGTGGGGTGTCAGATCTCGGCCACCGGTGTTGACCTGGCATTTTGGGCGGCTCGTTCGTGTTCGTTGATCAGGCCGCAGAGGACGGGCTGGCACTCGATCCCTTCCTGGGCTAGGTCCGCGACGGAGTGGGCAGGTCGTGAGGGGTGAAGGCTGCGGCCGCGGTGGGGTCGTCGTCCGTTGTAAGGCCCTGTGCCGCTCACCGAAGATCAGCATCCGGTCGGTGACCTCGGCGAACCGACCGGCCCGGTCACGGACCAGGAACCGGAAGTTGGCCGACCGGCCCCCGAGGTCCATGAGAAGGTCCGAATCTGTTGGATAGTCCACGGTCCGTCGGGGCGGGCGGTGATCCCGAGGACGTGGAGGGAGCAGGAGCGGAGCTCGATGACAAGAAGCAGTACCGGCGCCGCAACATCACCGCGCAATCCACGTGGAAAATGTCCACCGCCAGCATCGCTGACGCCTGCGTGCGCAGGAACTGCCGCCCTGCCGTTGGGGAGCCGGGCGCAGCCCGGGGGTCTTCAGACCCGAGGCGTTCACCCCGCGGCCGGGTTTGAGGAGCTCACCCTGGATCCGCTGGTACCCCCACCTCATGTTCTCGGTCGCGAGCCGTTCAATGAGGGTCACGATCTCCGAGCGATCGGAGGCCGCGTCCCGTCTGCGCTGGGGATAAGTCCATTTTCATGTGACCACACGGCGGTGCCACCGCAGGACGTGCCGGGCGTAATCAGCAGGTTCGTTCGCAGTGCGCCGGGCAGGAATCGGATCAGGGCGGCGAGTACCGCCCAGTCCCACTGGGACTTCAGCTGGGTACGGCGCAGCACCGCGACCTCATGCCGCAGCACCAGCAACTCGATGTCCTTCGACGCCGACGAACGACCGAGGCGGACCAGCCAGCCACACAACCGCACGAAGATCAGACAGAGCAGGCCTACGGACATAGCTGACCATCATGCCGACTGCCGTACCGTCGCATCACCCCAGCTCACGGGCCCTAGCCGACTTTTGGCACCCAACAAGGCCGTGCTCCTGTAGCCATCGCAGGGAGGCCACGTCCAGCGCTGCGGAGGTCTGTGTCGTCGCGAGGTGCTCGTGATTCAGCCGGCACGCGGGGTGAGCGGGGGCGTGGCTGGCCTGGTCTGGAAGCTGACGTTCCAGTCATCGTTTTCCGGTTCGCCGGCCATGGTGGCCTCCCATCGGTAGCGGGTGCCTGCGGTCAGTGTCAGCGGCGGCACGGTGACCGCGAGGGGGATCTGCAGGGGGGAGCCCTCGGCCAGGCCCGGGGGGCGGCCCGTCTCCATAATTGCTTCGAGCCGTACCGGCTGAGGCCCGGCCGGCCCGGGCTGGATGGCTGGTGCGCCGTCCTGATCGTGTAGCTCGAGTCGTAGCGTGAACGGTGAGTTCGCTCGGTCCCAGGGCACCTCGATCAGGATGCCGAGGGCGGACGGGGCAGGCGAGGGTCCGATGAGGTTCCAGCCGCCGCCGAGGATGTACAGCTTGCCCTCCACGACCTGGGCGGCATCGCAGAGGATCATGGCGATCTTCACGGAGCTACTCCTACACACCACAGCCCACACAATTAAGATTCAGAATGGATTCTGAAATCTCATCCCTCTGGGCCGTGAGGCCTTTCTCTGTAGATGATATGAAGGTAGAATGGAGCGACATGTTCATCTAGCTTTTCGCCGCGCCGAGCAGTCGGTCAAAATAGGTGTCTCGGTCGAACTGTCTAGTTCGGTCGGGATATATTTGTGCTGTCAGAGCCGCATAGAAGGCGTCAGCTATGTCCTCCGGAGTTTCCCTGTCGTAGCCCATCAATGCATTTCCAGCAATCTCAAGATTGTGTGCTGAGCGTCGCGCAACCACGGGAATCCCCATCATTCGGGCCTCCGCGAGAGGATAACCAAACGATTCGATCTGCGTGGGAAAGTAGATTGCGTCGCAGCGGAGCATCAGATCGCTGACCCCCTCCACTGGGAGCTCGCCGACTAGTCCTATCCGGGGATGGCCAGCTAGCAAAGGATCTTCCAGGGCGCCCGCTCTGGATGTGACAAGGAGTGTTATCTCGAGTCGTTCCGGCGGAGCCGCAAGGATGTCGAGGGCGGCAAGGGCGACACGGAGTCGGGGAGTCATCTCCTTGCGGGGGGTGATGATGATAGGGCACAGGATATGCGGGGAATGGAACCTGCATCGCTGCGAGCTGGTCAGGTCCGGAGTTGTCACCGGATTATGCGCGACCGTAATTCGGCTGGCGATGGAAGGCAACGCACTCGCTACTCGCTCCGCCATCGACGTCGAAGGCACAAAGATCCGGTGCGACCTCAGCGCTGCCGCACGCACAACCCGCGCTTGTGCGTGAACCTCAGGGCTAATCCTCCGGCCGAGTCTCCGCGCCTCCTCCGGCCACAGGAAATGCTGCGCCCCATGGATCAGAACTCGACGTTCATGGCCCGCGATGGAAAAGCACACGTTGTTCAACGCTAGCGCGCAGCCGAATCGGCGACGTTGGTACTCGCGGCGGACGAGCCACGACATGGTCAAACGGTGATCACGGCCAACTACCCGCAAGTTCGGAATGCGTTGACCGCGCATGTAGGAGTCAAATTCGTTCAAGAGGCGTTTGGCGCCGCCTATGCGCGCCCCTGCGCAGTCCACGAGCACTATTGGAATTCTCCCTTCACTGGCATCCGCCACCCGCCATGCAAGTGAAGCCCTCGACTTAACGGATGTAGCAACTTGACAGTTTCACAATCTACGAAATTCCTCGGGGGGACACGCCGAGTCGGCGCAAGATTCTTGGTCCGCCGGGCTAGATCTTGACGAGTGCCAGGCAGGTGGTGCCGATATTTCGTTCTCGCTATGAAGTGTAGAAAGTCGAATCTCGGGCCGTCATTTCCTGTTGTGCCGGCATCTGCGGGAGGTACGAGTCCGGACATGGCGACCGGGGGAGACTCTGCTCCATGCCGGTGAGCCTGGCTACCGCGGCGGCCTGGACCGCGACGGAGATGGGGCTGCCTGCGACAAGAAGTGAGATCGATCCACGCTTATGGGTATGACCGGAGAGAAAGGCCGATTGGGACCCCTTCTGGCGCACCCGGTGCTGTAGGCCATCATGACTTTCAACCCGGTGGCCTATGTGGGCCGCCAACTCCCGATCCCGGGGCGTAGGCCCGTGGGCCAGGGTCTGTTCTAGGATCCCCGTTCCTGGTGGATCTTCGCCGTGATGGTGATCCGCTGTGCGCCGTGGGGATCTTTCGGATGAGCAGTGGGCGGTGGGGCCGTTCCGGCACAGTTGCATCGGCGGAGTCCGCTGTCCCGCGGCTGCCAATCAGTCATGATCGAGCGGTGCGTCGACGTCGTGGCTGTTCACCGTTTCCGGTGTCGGAGTTCGCGGGGTTCTGCTTCCCACCCGAGGTGATCGTTCTGGCTGTGCGCTGGTATCTGGGGTTCGCTGTCGTACCGGGAGGTCGAGGAGCTGCTCGCGGAAACGCGGCCTCGAGGTCGATCACGTCACGGTCTGTCGGTGGGTGCAGCGCTTCACGTCCCTTTTGTCGAGGCGGCGCGGCCGTGCCGGCACCGTCCCGGGGATTGGGGGTTTGTCGATGAGACGTAGGTGAAGGTCGCTGGCGGCTGGACCTACCTGTACCGGGCGGTTGACCGGCACGGCCAGATCACCGACGTCCTCGCCGGCGCCCGCCGCGGCTAAGCCGCGGCCCGCAGGTTCTTTACCCGAGCCTTGACCCACGGCCGCCGGCCCGTCGAGGTCACCACCGGCAAGGCGCCGGCCTACCCTGCGGCTTCTTGATGAGCTGTTCTCCGAGGCTTTCCATTTCGACGCCGCCTGGGAGAACAACCGGATCGAAGACGACCACGGCCGGTTGAAAGCCCAGCTGCGGCCGATGCGTGGACTGAAACGCCTGCAGTCCATCCAGGTCGTCGGCGCCGGGCACGCCCTGGTCCTTCACCGCTATGTGCTGCAAGGCGGTTACCCGTGGAGCCCGCATGGCCTGACCGCCGGCACCTGCTACGTTGGCATCGGCTTCTACCGGCCTCTCGGGAATAGGGGCTCCACCATGCAGAACGCGCTATTGTTGATCACGAGGCGGGGGCGGTGATCCTCCGGCCCAGTTTGTTGCCTTCGGCGTGCTGGCCGGCACGGCTGCTGACCTGTCCCCTGCCAGTGACGGGGCGGCGCTGGGCCCATGTGGCGGGGCTCGCCGGTGTAGAGGCCACCGATGTGCTCTGCATCTAAGCGTTCAATCTCGTCGAAGGCTAGGGCTGGGCGGGAGGCCTTCGTCGACCTTTCTCGGCTGACTCAGATCTTGGTCGCTACTTGGTCGGGTTCAGGTGGAAGATCGTGTGGCGGATGTCGTCGATGGTCTGGTCCAAGGCGTTGGTCGCCGCGGTGAGGCGGGCAGTGGCGACGTCACTGACGATCCTGGAGGTTGAGTGTAGTTGTAGGCCGATGGCGAACAGGCGCTGGATGACCTGGTCGTGGAGGTCTCGGGCGATGCGGTCGCGCTCCTGGAACACGGCGAGCCGGCCTTGTTCCTGCTGGGCGTGGGCGAGTTCGAGTGCCAGGGCGGCGTCGTTCGCGAACGCCTGCACGTGGTCACTCTCGCGTGCCGTGCAGTCGTGGCTGGGAGGGGCGGCCAGGTGCGCGAGGATGAGCATCGTCGGCGGCTGGCTGGCGATGCGCATGGGAACTATCAGGGCTGTGCTGAAGGGCAGGTCCGGGGCGGGCGTGACCCGGCTGCCTCGTAGATCGAGCTGGTCGACGATGAGCCTTCTGCCGTGGGTCAGGTCGTCGTGGGCACTGGCGGTGGTGAATCTGACGGTGAGGCCGCGCAACGTCTCGGAGGTGACGTGCAGGCTTGTCGCGACATCGACGGCGGTGAGGACCAGGGTGCCGTGCTCGTCGGGAACGGCGACAGCGCCGAGGTCGGCAGCGGCCATCTGCCGGGCTGTGCTGGTGATTGCATTGAGAGCGGATGACTGGTCGGGCGCTGTGAGTACGCGGGCGGTCATCTGGGCGCTCGCGGCCAGCCATTCCTTGCCGCGTTCGGCCTGTTCATAGAGTTGCCGTAGTTCGCGCTCGGCGTGTTTTCGGTCGATGGCCGCGGTGAGTAGATGCGCGATGGAGCGGACGAATGTCTGGTCGTCGGTGGTGAAGCTGTGGGTCTTTGGTGGGTGGACGGACAGAAGGCTGAAGTCTGACGTCGGGCTGCCGATCCAGGCGGTGAGGGCGGTCGAGTCCTCCTCGAGGAGGTGTCGAACGCAGGCTGGTGGGGTGTTTGCGACGGGAGCCCTGGATCCGGGAGCTTCTATTCGGATGACGTCGCAGTCGGTGGCGTCCAGTGTCGAGGCGATCAGGCTGGTGGCGTTGGCTATCAGATGGTCGATCTCGGCGCCGGACATGGCAAGGTCGCTGAGTCGGGCGAGGCCTGTCTGTCGACGTTCGGCGCGCCGCAGGTCCGTGATGTCGGCGAGGACGAGCGCGAGCATGTCCTCGCCGTCCTGCAGATAGGGGATCACGGATGCCCGCAACGACAGCACGGGCGTGCGGGCGCTGTGGGTTGCGCTGGTCACGGTGACGTCGGGGTCTCGGGAGTCGGGGATGCCCAGGGTGACGTCGATATCGGCGGTCTGGGCGTGGTTGGTGCGGGTCGCGGTGGCAACGAGGCCCCAGTCGCCGCCGAAGGCTCGCCGCTGGGGGTCGACGGGCTGCAACCTGTCCGTCAGATGGCTCAGGGGGGCGCCCAGGCGCTGGGGGGTTCGCGTGATGTGGTCGAGGACTGGTGATGCACGTTTCAGTCGCCGGTCCGCGCCGTAGATGGCCACGCCCACCGGCAGGTCACCGCCGGCGACCTGTGCGGAGACCAGGTTGAGCAGGGCGGCGTGTTCGCCGATCGTCTCGGTGCCGTGGCGGGAGGCGGTGACGTCCAGGATCGTGCCGGTGTTGCCGATGACCGCGCCGGTGTGGTCGCGGTGGACCATCGCTCTGATCTGGACGCGGCGGTAGTTGCCGTCCCGGGTGCGGTAGCGGGTTTCGTGGTGGCAGTGGTCGGCTCCGCCGGCCACGACTCCCATGAACAGTGTGACCGTGTGGTCGAGTTCGTCGGGATGGACGTAGTCCAGGAAACGGGTTCCGAGGCTGGCGTCGATCTCGAAGCCGGTGAGCTTCTCCCATGCCTTGTTGAGGTAGGTCCAGCGGCCTTCGGCGTCGGTTTCGAACACCACCTCGCCGAGCGTGTCGAGTAGCAGCTGGGTGTCACGGCCGTGGACGCCAGCCGGTTCCTCTTCCGGTGTCCGTACTGTGCGACGCGGCACTGATGTCACGACGGCCCCCTTTCTCGTGAGTGTGATCGCCCCTTCCCTGGGCATGATTCGCCGGGCCCGGGAACGGCTCTGGCGGGCCGGGGGAAGCATCGTCCAGTCCCGGTGCGGCAGCGGCATGGTCTAGGGCGACCAGGGTCGGGTAGTGACTACGACGGCGGGGAGTGCGCCGCGCAGGAGGCGTTTCTGCGCTGATCCGGTGCCAGCGTTCGCCGACCGTGCACAGGACGGCCGCTGCCGTCTCGATCTCGTTCTGTGCGCGGGTGAGGGCTTCGGCGGTGACACGATCACCAGACGTTCGATGTCGCGCCAGACGGTGTCTCGTGAGCCCGACACCAGCCCGTGAGACGCTCGGACCACGGCAGGGTCCCCGCTCACCTGCGCGTTTCTGCCGAGCAGCAGGTTCTCGGCACCAGCAGACGGCGGTCCTGCGCCGGGTCGGAGCGCGACCTGTCTGGACGCGGGGACGGCGGTGCCATCCTGGGCCATCAGGGGTCATGGGCGTCGACGTCGTGCGCGGAGAACGCGGCGATCTCGACGTTTGCATAGGCGGTGTTCTGGAGGAATCCGGGCTTGGGTAGCGACACGTGAGTACTCCTTGGCGGTCCGCAGGATGATCTAGACCGCTCGGTTGATCGCGGACTGTAGCAATCCGCCGCGGGCAGGTCGAGGGACTGTGCATGCGCGTGCGGGCCACGTCGACGCACCCTGGTTCCCTACCGGCGCTCCTCTTCCGTCCCAGATGTGAGCCGCCAATCCGCCGTACAGGGCCCACCACGGGATCTTTCGGGGATGCCGTCGGCGGTCGTGTGCCGTGTATGCCTGTCGGCGGCTGTGTCGTTGTGGAGGAGAAAGCGGCAGCTGCGTCCATCCCGCTCGGGGGTGGAACCACGGGGCGCCTCCTGGCCGGCCGGTCTCGTGGACCGGCTGTGACGGCGGAGCTTGGCTTGGACGACCGAACTCCGTGCGATGCATAGTTGCTGAATTCTGCAAGTCCATAGATGATAGAGGTGTGAGGGGGTGGGCGGCGGTAGGGGGATCGCTCAGGCCTTGGTGTCGCATGCAGGGCCGCTGGGGAGGAAGCGGGCCTCGGCTACATCAGGTGAAAGCGGAGTTCTTCCGGATGCTGGGACATCCGGTACGGATCCGGGTGCTGGAACTGCTGGTGGACGGCCCGAAACCGGTACGGGATCTACTCATCGTGATCGAGGTGGAACCCCCGAACCTGTCCCAGCACCTCGCGGTGTTGCGCCGCTCGGGCATCGTGACGGCGACCCGAGAGGGCCGACCGTGGTGTACGCGCTCGCGGGTGGGGATGTGGCCGATCTGATGAGAGCGGCACGGCGGATCCTGACAGAGCTGGCCTCGGGGCAGGCCGGATTGTTGGAACAGTTGCGCGAAGCGGAAGCCAGCCGGCCGTGAGAACCTCACAAAGCAGGCCACCAACGCCGCCAGCCCGACCGTCGGGAGCCGTGGAGACACAATCCGCGGATCAGCCCCGGTGATCCCGGCGTTCGGTCTCACGGTGTACGTGTCCGTACAGGCTCGACCAGCTCTCGGAACGGATCGTGTGTCGGCGGACACGCCGAGGATGGTCGCGATGACGGTCACCGGCAGCTGGGCAGCGCAGCACTCGACGAGGTTGACGGTGTCCTCGGCGGCCATAACGTCGAGCAAGTCGATCGCGCGAGCGGTGAACACACCGGAGACGTGGCGGCGCAGGCGGGTGCGGTCAGGTGGGCTCACTGCAAACATCGACGGCGGGCCGAGGCCCGCTCGCCGCCGAGCCGTAGCTGATCCGGGCCGGCGTTAGGGGCGCCGGCGGCCCCTTCATCCAGGGCCAGCTGGCGATGGTGACCGCACTGCCCTGTGTGTCCGGTGCGGTTCGCGCTGGGGCAGGTGCGGCGCCGCGACGACCAGAACAGGCAGACTGGCCGCAGACGATCCGCGGGTCGCCGGGACGCCGTTCCCATGGCCGCCGGTGTGGGTGCCCATCCCCTCTCGCGTCGCTGACCGGCCGCTCGTTTCCGTTTCACGGAACTGTTCCAGCAATCCGGCCTGCCCCCCGCCAGATCCGCCGTGCCCCTCTCATCAGATCGGCCACCTCCCCGCCCGACGCCCGAGTGACGCAACACCGCGAGGTGCTGGGACGGGTTCGGGGGTTCCACCTCGATCGCGATGAGTAGATCCCGTACCGGTTTCGGGCCGTCCACCAGCAGTTCCAGCACCCGGATCCGTACCGGATGCCCCAGCATCCGGAAGAACTCCGCTTTCACCTGATGTAGCGGAACCCCCACGACAGACCCCGGCCGTTCAAGGTCTGTAGACGACGAGATTGCCGCGATCATGTGGGACGAGACCCCACCGCTTACGGGTCGCGTGCAGCCCGTGACAGAACCAACTCGCCGAGGCCGTAGACCACGTACTGGCCGGTGGCCGGCTGATTGGCTACCTAAGCGAGAGCGAGCAGCAAGTGTCGGCCGCCACGAGTACCACCGGTGCGCCGTGCCCGCCAGCGCCCGGTTTCCCCAACCGCCGCCCGGCTCGATCCCGTTACGTACCAGGCAAAAGCGCAGCGAGAAGGCGCCACGGTGACCCTCGCGCGCGGGCCTGTCACCGTGGTGCTCGTGCTCAGAGACACCGACTCACCGGATCTCGGCCTGGTGCCCATCGCCGCCAACAGTTGATGCTCGTTGTGGCCAGCATGGCCACCTGATCGGCAAGTGCCGGGGCTAGGGCAGACACCGTATCCGCCGAGCACAACGGTGAGCCACCGGGAGCCCGCGAACCCCGAATGCCAGCGGCGACGGAAGCGAGCCCCCGCGGCGGGAAGCGGCACAACCACCAGGTTGACGACTACCGGAGGGTGTGCGACAGTCGCACCATCCAATCTCTGTCGCACAATCGCACATGGAGGCCAGGTGGGGTATCGCGAGGATGCGGCCAAGGTCGTCGGCGTCCACCAGGACGAGATCGAGGCGGACCTGGCGAAGGCTCGCCGGATCCGGGACCGAGCCAGGGGTGACCTCGCCGAGGCTGAGCGTCAGGTGGCCGTCTACGAGTCGCTCCTGACGTTCCTCCGACAGGCCGATGCCGAGCCTGACGCACCCGGGAAGATGACCCTTCACGCTGCCATGCGCCAGATCTTGGAGGACTCGCCGGCCGGCATGATGAAGGCCGCCGACATCGCAACCGAGATTGAACGACGAGGCCTGTACCGGATGCGCGACGGACGCCCGGTCGAAGCGCAGCAGATCCACGCGCGGGTTGGTCACTACCCCGACGACTTCCGCAGGCAAGGCACCTACATCACACTTGTCCAACCTCATCTTCCCTGATCGGTTCCATGCCGGCAGAGCTGCTCGGGCTCCAGGCTGGACGACGCACAGGTAAGACGCCATGTCGGATGGCCTCGTCGGGTAGCTGGATGAGATCGCGAAGCTGTCGGACCCCTGGCACCGCCTGGTGATGGGCGCCGTCCTGCGCGATGCCGCGGGGGTGCTGGACGATGATCCCGTCAGCGTCATTCCCTGATGGGTTCCCTACATGCGGCAGCACCTCGGATGATGAAGATTGCCGTTAGTAATAACGAAGGGCCATTTCGGTGACTTACGTGGCCGAATCCCCATGACGGTCGGTCGGGTCGTCAACGGCGGTCGCCGGGGGAGGGACAGAGGCCAGGGGTGACCAGAGGGCTTGCGACGTCACGGCATCGGTCCTCGAGCGGGCGAGCCGCCCGAGCTCCGGGACGACGAGTGCGTCGTCCCGGACGGTGGCGCCGGGTCCGCGTTATGCCGTTCGCTCCGAGCAGCATGCGGGTCGGGTCAGCCGTGGTGGGTGGCGCAGTACCGGTCGCGGAAGGCAGTCTGTGCTGGCAGGTACGTGAACGCCGAGCGCAGGGAGACTCCGGTGGCCGTGGCGGTCTGCTCGATGGACGTCTCGACGGCGGCCCGTTGCTGGGGCGTCGACGCCCTTGCCAGCCGCTGTGCATTGATCCAGGCGTTCTCCCGCCACCCGGCGATGATCTGCATGAACGCTGCGTAGGTGATGCCGTAGGGGCTGTCCAGATCGTTGATCGTTGGGTCGAACCGGGCCGCGGCCTCGTTGAGCATCGACTCGGCGACCTGGTTAAGGAAGATGTTCACCCGTTCGTGGTCCTCGTGCCGGCTGGACCCGTCCGGCGCGACCAGGCCCAGCCCGGCGAGGACGTAGGGCAGGTCCCGGTTGATGTGGGCGTTCATGCCGAGCAGAATGTCTCCGAGACCGGAGACATTCCTGTTCTGCGCGGCCGAGAACGCCAGCTGCCAGGCCTGCGGCACGGCCGAGGTGTTGCCGGTGTTCCAGTTGTCGTACGCGCTGAAGAAGTAGGCCGCGAAGTAGACGTCCTCGACGTTGACGAAGGCTGGTTCTTCGAAGAACCCGGGCGTGGCGGCGGCTTGCTGGTACTGCTGTGTCGTACGCAGGTAGGCGAGCGTGAACGGCGCGCGGTGATCGCAGCTCGCTGCCAGTTGGCTCAGGATCGTGTCCATCCTGCTGATCGTCACCGGGACGCAGTCCGGGTTGCCGCCCAGGCAGTGGTTGATCTGGTTCGGTGTGTACCACGTGGACAGTGACGGCTGATAGGCCGCGACGCCGGTGAGCGGCACCGGTGCGTCCGCCAGTGCGGGCGGCACGCCGAGACCCGCTGTCACGGCGACGGCGACCCCGAGGGCGAGGGCCGCCGACGCGGTGGGGCCGGCACGCCGTGCGGGTGCCCGGTGCTTCGGAGTGTGGCGCAGGCGCCTGGTCGGATGGGGCATGGCGGCCACCCTAGGTGCGGCGCGGGGGTAGCCAGAATGACCTCCACATGAGGCCACGGCAGGACCACGGGCGGGGACCGACCGTGTATGTCGACGGCACCGGCCTACCCGGGGCCGCTGCACTCGTTGGATGCAGCGGGATGCGGCGGTCCGAAGCGGACAGGAAAGCGGCGATCCTGCGACCTGCTTCCCCGCTGGCGACCGCGTCGGGTCATGGTCAGGTCCTGACACCTGGCCATGACGTCACCCGGCCAGGTGTCAGGAGGGCGAGCAGGTCTCCGCGCCGACGTCGTCGCCTGGTACGGCTGGCGAAACTGCGCTGGCGGATCGTGCACGACCACCGCGAGCTCACCGACGGCATCGATCTCGACCATCACGAAGGCCGCTCAATCGACGGTCGGCACCGCCCCTCGCTCGCCCCGTCCAAGCCGTATGCACCCAGCTGCGCCGCATGCCATAGGTCCCTACGCCGACCTGACCCGCTGCGGAGCCCTCCGCATGCTTCAGCCCCTGGACCGGCCGCGCTCGAACGTAGTCGGCTGTCAGCTAGCAGGCCGGGCACCGAACTCGACTGGCGCGCGGAAGCTCACTGCCCCGGCTTCCAGGTCCGCGAACAGGACCCGTCGCTCGCCCATCACCCGGGCGCGCGATTCCCGCCGGCCCCTGGCCACCGCGTCCTGGGCGATGCTGCTCCCCGTGGTGGGCCGAGCTCATGGATGGCCTTTGTCGGACCTTCCGAGAACGTCGGCGGCGTTTGTCCCGGTCCCCGGCGACGGGCCGGGCCCACACGTCGCGTCCGCCGACCGTGGCCTGGGTATGGGATCGTCCCCTCCGCTGCGGGCGACATAGGAACGCGCCGTAGACGCGGCTATCCCGGCGGCGAAGGCGAGTTCAGGTTGGCTGAGGAACTGGTCGCCGGCGAGTTCCGGGGCGGCAAGGCGCACGACGCGGTGGTCGAGCGGTCGGTCGTTCATGCCTCGGCGGGCGGTCCAGGCGGCGAGGTCGAGCTATCCCCTGGCCGGGCCGGCGTCGAGCCTGACCACGTCCATCGACAGCACCCTGCTCCGGGCGCCAGAGGTCTCCACGGCCGGGTCTCACACCTGTAACGGCCAGCTACCAGGTCACGCAGTTCCAAGAGCAGCCCCGGCCCGCCGGGCGCGATGGGTAGCACACCCTGTACGTCGCCCGGTGATCTTCATTGTCTTCCTGGCGTTATTGCTGCTGCGGTGTCGTGCTTGGTACTGCCATGGGCGTCCTGCGTGGCGCGTGCCGCTCTCGCCGGCCCGCGGTGTCCGGGTGCTGGGCGTGGACGATGTCGCGTCGCCAGCGCCGTTTCGCCGAGATCCTCGTCGACGCCGATTCCCGTCGGAGGTTGGATGTCCTATCCGAAACCTGCTGCCGTGTATTGCGCGGGACGTGCCGGGTTGGGGTTTAGGTGGCCGGCTCCCCGTGCTCCTCCGCGGTGTCGGGAATCCGCGGGTCTGGGGATAGGAGTTCATCGTGGTCGTCATGCTCCCAGGCGGGGGCGCTGCTGAGGTCTGACTGGAGTCGGTCGAGATCCAGGCTGGGGGATGTGTACTTGAGTTTGCGGGCGGTTTTCGTGTGCTTCGCTTTCGCTCGACCGCGTCCCATGGAACGACCCCTTCCAATCGTTGCGAATTCCTGAAGTTCGCGTGTTGTGTTCACGCCTGAAACGGCCGCCAGAATTTCCTGCGTTTTCCTCAGGGCCATCGATGCATCGGGCCTTACTGGTCGGAGTTGCCCCTGGTCCTGGGCGAATACTCGACCTGCAAGTGGCCGGTGGTGAAGAACTGGCTGCTGCGTCACCCGCCGGCTCCACCTCACCTTCCCTGGCCTCGGCCTCGTGGATCAACATTGTCGAACGCTGGTGCGCCGAGCTGCTCACCTGCGGGCTGCGCCGCTCGGTGCACCGGGCCGCGGCTGCCCTCGAAGTCAACATCCACACATGGGGAAACACCTGAAATAATGGTCCTAAGTCGTTTATCTGGACCACGGCCGTCGACGGGATCCTCGATGGCATCGCCGCCTCCTGTCCGCGAATGAACGTCTCGGGGACGCATCCGATCTGCCGGCGCTATGCCGGTGGGCCCTTGAAAGCGTCGCAGCCGTTCACCCGATCATGCCTCGGGTCCGGGGAGGATGGTGCTGTGCGCCGGGAGTGGTTGTCCTTGTTCCGGGATGGTGCCGGTGTGGTGGAGATGGTTTCGGGCGGTCTGGATGGCCGCTGCGGCGGAGTCGAACAGGTGCCCCTGTTTTTCCAGTCGGTCGAGCAGACCGATGGCATCCAGGGCTTTTGTGTGCTCGGGGCGCAGGCCGGAAAGGTAGACGGTCGTGCCGCGGTGTTCGAGACGGTCGATGATGTCGCGTAGAACGATCGCGCCGGTGGCGTCGATCGCGCTGATTCTGGAAAGCCGGAGGATGAGGATCTTGACGTCTGCGATGGCGGTGAGTTCGGGAAGGAAGCGGTGGGCGGCGGCGAAGAACATGGGTCCGTCGATGCGGTAGACGGCGATGTGCTCGGTGAGTAGCGCGTGGTCGGTGAGAAGTGCCTGGTCGGCGTCGTGATGATCGGCTGTGTCCAGGGGTACCTCTTCCAGGCGCGCGCTGCGGGCGATCTGCCGTACTGCGAGGGCTCCGGCGGTGACGAGGCCGAGGAGGACGGCGATGACGAGGTCGAGAGCGATGGTCGCTGTGGCGGTCAGTGTCATGACGGCCGCGTCGGAGCGTGATGTGCGGCCGAGGGCCCGCAACGAGGCGATCTCCACCATCCGTAGGGCGGTGGCGAGGAGGACACCGGCGAGCGCGGCCAGCGGGATGTACGCGACGAGGGGCGCCGCTACGAGCATGATCCCGGCGAGGAGCAGGGCGTGGGTGAGGGCCGCGAGGCGCGAGGATGCTCCGGAGCGGACGTTGACGGCGGTGCGGGCGATCGCACCGGTGGCGGGTACTCCGCCGAACAGCGGAACGATGAGGTTGGCCAGGCCTTGGCCGAACAGTTCGCGGTCGGGGTCGTGCTGTTCTTGGGACGTCATCGCGTCCGCGACGCTGGCGGAGAGCAGGCTTTCCAGGGCGGCCAGCGCGGCGACTGCCACCGCCGACGCCGCGAGGGTCGGGATGGCGGAGATGTCGAGGAACCCGAGGGAGGGACTGGGTAGGGTCGCGGGCAGTGCGCCCAGCGTGGCGACGTCCCACCCGGTCACCGCGACCAGGATGGAGGCGGTGGCGACGGCGATCAGCGAGAACGGCACGGTGGGTCGTATCCGGGCGCCTGCGAGCATGAACGCCACGACGGCGGCGGCGAGGGCGAGGGCGGTCCAGCGCGGCCGGTGGGCGAAATCGGTGATGGCCCCCCAGGCGACGGCGGTCACCGTGTCCTGGTTCTGTGGATGTACTCCCAAGGCGGCGGGAACCTGTTGAAGGAAGATCACCGCGGCGATACCTGCGGTGAATCCTTCCACCACAGGGGCCGGTACGTAGCGCATGGCGCGGCCGACGCGAAGGACGGCGAGCGCGAGCAGGATCATGCCGGCGAGCAGGCCGACGGTCAGTACCCCACCCGGACCGTGGTCGTGCACGATCGGTACGAGCACCACGGTCATGGCCCCGGTGGGTCCGGAAACCTGGAGGTTGGATCCGCCGAAGATGGCCGCGACCGCGCCCGCGACGATGGCGGTTGTGAGTCCCGCGGCTGCGCCCAGGCCGGAGGAGACGCCGAATCCGAGCGCGAGGGGCAGGGCGACCACCGCGACGGTCATCCCCGCGATCAGATCGCGGCCGGGTTGACGGCGCATGGCCAGCGCATCGGCCCGGCCGGGCAGGAACCGACCAGGCAACGCTATCCACCGTGAGGAGGCGGTATTCATCGTGGCAGGGCGGGGGCGCTGAGGACGGGCGGAGTGGTCGGGTACATGAACAATCCGATCATCGTCAGGATGTGGATCTCCGTACCCATCCGGGTGGAGATGATGAGGAATAGTTTCTTCAGTTCGCGGTGCCGTGGGTGCGAGACCCCGGTCGGGTTCGGTGTGACGTTGGAGATCGCACCGAACCCGACCGTCGGGCCGAGGTGATACGCGGCAGAGAGGAGAAGGCGGAGTATGGGCTTCCTCAGACCTCAACAGTCTCCGCAGGTTCCTCCTGCCGGCAACGGCGGCTGGACACGCAGACCCTGCGCCCCGGTCCTGTCTGGACGCTATGCCAGGTAGTCGCGTAAGCGTTGTGAACGTGCCGGGTGGCTGAGCTTCGCCAGGGTTCTTGACTCTATCTGCCGGATCCTTTCCCGCGATATCCCGAATTCCCGGCCTACCTGCTCCAGCGTCCTGGGTTGGCCGTCTGCCAGACCGAACCGGAGTTGGATGACTTTCCTTTCCCGCGCGGGCAGGGTGTGGAGGACCGATTCGATGTGCTCCTGCAGGAGGACGGAACTTGCCGCTTCGAAGGGAACAACCGCGTCGTCGTCCTCGATGAAGTCTCCGAGTTGGGAGTTCTGCTCCGCGCCGATCGGGGTCTCCAGGGCGACCGGTGTCTGTGCGATCCTGAGAATCTCCTCCACTCTGTCCGGGGCGAGGTCGACCTGTGTGGCGATCTCTTCCGGTGAAGGTTCTCGGCCTAATTCCTGCAGGAGCTGCCGTTGGATTCGCGTCACCTTGTTGACCATCTCGGCCATGTGTACCGGGATCCGGATGGTACGCCCCTGATCCGCGAGGGCCCTCGTGACAGCCTGCCGAATCCACCAGGTGGCGTAGGTGGAGAACTTGTAGCCTTTTGTGTAGTCGAACTTCTCCACCGCCCGGATCAGACCCAGGTTGCCTTCCTGGATCAGGTCCAGCAGCAGCATGCCCCGGCCGACGTACCGCTTGGCGATGGACACCACGAGGCGCAGGTTCGCCTCCACCAGCTTGTGCTTGGCGATCTGCCCGTCCTGCTCGATCACCTGCAGGTCCTGACGCAGCTGCGGGGAGATCCTTCGGATGGTGGCAAGCTTCTCGGAGGCGAACAGGCCCGCCTCGATCCGTTTCGCGAGGTCGACCTCTTCCGCTGCGGTCAGCAGTCGCACGCGGCCGATGGTCTTGAGATACATCCGCACCGGATCCGAGGTCGGCATCGCGGACGCGTGTTCCTCCGGGGCGCGACGCCGCCCAGGTGTGTCTGAAGCGTCGTTGTCGGCCTCGTCGAGGACCTCGATACCGTCGTCTGCGAGCAGCCGTAGGACGAGGTCGCTTCTTTCGGGCGGCAGCTCTGCGTCGAGGAGCGCGGTGGCAACGTCCTCCGGAGTGACGAAACCGTTCTCCTTACCCCGGGTGATGAATTCTGCGAGCTTTTCCACCGCGGTCCCGTCGGAGGCGTTCAGATCTGTGAGCGGCGCCTGGACCTGTCCGTGAAGAAGACGACCCATGTCAAGCGGCATCCATGTCAAGCGGCATCCATGTCCGGTGCCGGAGATCGCGGATGTTTCCGGGAGGTCCGGCCATGTCCTGTGTCGCAGTTGGAAACGGGTCCGCGCCACCGACGTGGATCGTGGAACCCGTAGACTCCTGAAAGACGCGAGGCGCTCAGAGTGCCGACCACTGAGCAGGTCCTCTCTCCACGTGGCGAACGTAACGATGTCCGTGAGGTGCCCCCGATCACGGGCCTTTCCTTGCGCTGTCGACTGGGGTGGGGCGGGCAGCCTCTCGGTGTCCTGAGAGGGGATCACCGTTTCGATGGTCGTGGCCAGGCGTGGCCGCGGTTCCGTCAGGAGGGTCAGTGCTCGGTGGCGAGGAGGTCCCGCAGGAGGTCGGCCTGCTCGTGGAGCACGCCGGTCAGGATGGAGCGGGCCACCGCCAGCAACGTCACGATCTCCGGCGACGCCACCGCGTAGAACACGGTGTTGCCCTGCTTGCGGGTCGTCACCAGCCCGGCGCGACGCAGGACCCCGAGCTGCTGGGACAGATGCGATGCCTCCAGTCCGACCTCGGGCACCAGCTCGCTCACCGACCACTCCCGTTCGCTGAGCAGCTCCAACGCCCGGATACGTGCCGGGTGGCCCAGGGTCCGGAAGAACTCCGCCTTCAGCTTGTACAACGGCGTCGCCATATGACCTCTCCCTCCAGCCATTATTCGCCTGTCAGGAACGACATCAGCCCAACAGCCCGTCACGTGACTCGACAACCTTACAACTTCATCAGATTGGAACGGCGTCGTTCAGTCATCGAGCGGGCATCGGTGGACGGTGGTGTCGCCAGACCAGTCCTGCTGACAGGACGGCCAGCTGTATGGGGGGGGGCACCGCCGCCAGGCTGCGACGCTGACCGGGCCTGTTGACGCCCGGGGCGGCGATGGGACGGGGGACATCGCCATCAACGGAGCCGGTCGGCGAGGGCCGCGAGTTCGACCCAGAGGCCGTCGGGCACGCGGGGGCCAAGACCGACGAAATATCGCCGGATCGAGTCGGTTTCGTGTTCCCAGGTGGCCCGGTCCACGGACAGGAGCAGGTCGATGTCGTCTGCGGTCACGTCCAGGCCGGTGACGTCGAGCGCTTCGGGGGTGGGGACCACACCGAGCGGTGTCACCCGACCTTCGGCGGACCCGTCGAGCCGGCCGATGATCCAGGCGAGGACGCGGCTGTTCTCGCCGTAGCCGGGCCACAGGTACGCGCCGCTGTCGGGGTTTCGGCGGAACCAGTTGACGTGGTAAATACGCGGCAGCCGCGCCCCGGGCTGGTCGCCGACCGCCAGCCAGTGGGTGAAGTAGTCGCCCATGTTGTAGCCGCAGAACGGGAGCATGGCGAACGGGTCGCGGCGCAGCTCACCGATCGTCCCGGCCGCCGCGGCGGTGGTCTCGGAGGAGACGGTGGCGCCGAGGAAGACACCGTGCTGCCAGGAGGTGGACTCGACGACCAGCGGCACTGCGGTGGCGCGCCGGCCACCGAACAGGATCGCCGAGATCGGAACGCCGGCCGGGTCGGCCCATTCCGCGGCGATCGTCGGACATTGGCCGGCGGGGGCGGTGAAACGTGCGTTGGGATGCGCGGCCGGCGTTACGGACTGCGGTGTCCAGTCCCGGCCCTGCCAGTCGAGGAGATGCGCAGGGGGGTTCTCGGTCAGCCCTTCCCACCACACATCTCCGTCGTCGGTCCTCGCAACGTTCGTGAAGATCGCATTGCTGCGGATCGTGTCGATGGCGCTGGGGTTGGTCGTCCGGCCGGTGCCCGGCGCAACGCCGAAGAAACCGGCCTCGGGGTTGACGGCGCGGAGCTGTCCGTCGTCTCCGAAGCGCATCCAGGCAATGTCGTCCCCGACCGTCTCGACCTTCCAGCCGGGGATGGTAGGGACGAGCATGGCGAGGTTGGTCTTGCCGCAGGCGCTGGGAAACCCAGCCGCGATGTAGTGGACGTTCCCGTCGGGCCCGGTGAGCTTGAGGATCAGCATGTGCTCGGCGAGCCAGCCCTCGTCACGGGCCATCACCGAGGCGATCCGTAGCGCGTAGCACTTCTTGCCCAGCAGGGCGTTGCCGCCGTAGCCGGAGCCGTAACTCCAGATTTCCCGGGTCTCGGGGAAGTGGACGATGTACTTGGTGGGGTTGCAGGGCCAGGCGACGTCGGGTTGCCCGGGCTGGAGCGGCGCGCCGACGCTGTGCACGGCGGGGACGAAGAAGCCGTCCTGTCCGAGCTGCTCGAGGGCCGGTCGGCCCATGCGGGTCATGACACGCATCGAGACCGCGACGTAGGCCGAGTCGGTGATCTCGACGCCGAGTGCGGAGATCGGGGACCCGAGCGGTCCCATGCAGAACGGGACGACGTACATGGTGCGGCCACGCATGCACCCGGCGAACAGGCCCCGCAGGGTGCTGCGCATCTCGTCCGGGTCGGTCCAGTTGTTCGTCGGACCGGCGTCGTCCCGGCTCTTCGAGCAGATGAAGGTGCGGTCCTCGACGCGAGCGACATCACGGGGGTCGCTCGCGGCGTGGTAGCTGCCGGGCCGCTTGTCCTCGGCGAGGCGCAGGAACGTGCCCCTGTCGACGAGTTCCGCGCAGAGCTGGTCGTACTCGGCGTCGCTGCCGTCGCACCAGTGAACCCGGTCGGGCTGGGTGAGATCAGCGATCGTGGCGACCCACTCCAGCAACGCCGGATGTGTCGTCGGTGTCGCTTGCAGGCCCGGGATCGTGACGGGCATCTCCCACTCCTTCGGCAGACTGTAAGACGATCGAACTGTATCTCAACTATCTGATGAAGTCGTCAGATAGTTGAGAGGGAAGGTCATCCATGTGTTGTTGCGGGTAGGTCGACAGCCCCAAGCAGGGCGCATCGCGATCGCGTCCGGACTTTGGGGCGCGCAACAGCCCTTCGACGACCGATGCTGCATCGTCGAAGCCACGCCTTCCGCGCGAGCCCCGGGTCGGCAGTGCCCGGTCTGCGGCGGTGGAGCGTGCTGCTGTTCTGGAGGGCAGCGGCAGACCCGCGGCGTTCCCGGTGCTGTGCCGGGCATACCTGCCGCCTGTGGGCGCGGCGCGGATGACCGAGCTGCTGGGAGACCTGGCAGGCCATCGCGAGGGAAGGACCAACATGCTGGCCCGGACTGCATTTACGCCTTTGACCGGGCCGCGGTCGACCACACCCTGCCCCGCGGCGCTTCCCTGGGAGACGGTGCGCCAGGAAGGGGGTGGGTCGGCGTGTCGTCGACGGTGAAGATGGACCTGCCTCCGCCCTCGTCGAGGTCGGCGTGCGTGGACGGTCCGCTCAGCGCCGGGATGCGGGTCGCAGCGGCCCACCAGGTCCTCGCCAGCTAGGTCGACACCGCCTTCTCCGACCAGGCCTACTGCCCGGCCTGCGCCCGCGCCAACCGACGTACAAACAGCCGCGCGATCGTGCTGCGCACCCAGCACCCTGCCCAGCCTCCGCTGGTGGCGCTGCCTCGGCACCAGGCAGACAGACGCGTTCACCGTTGAATCCGCCAACCAGATCATCGGCGGACGCGTGGTCCACAAACAGCAGATGCGCTGGACACCCCGAGGTGCCCACGTCCGTCTGCGCGCGTCCACTCGCGTTCTCAACGATGTCCCTGCCGACTCCGTCCGCTGGTGCCCGGCCATGAACGCGAGCGACGAATCCGCTGTGCCGATCACGAGCACGGCGTTGCATCTCACGGTCTGTCCCGGTCTTCGCCGCGATGGCACCGGCGACGATCGCGGCGATGAGCCCCGCCGAGGCTCCCGCTCCGGAGGCGACACCGAGACCCCACGCCGGCGGGAGCGCGACGACCGCGACGATGACACCCGCGAGCAGGTTCTGGGTCGGCCGGTACCGGTATGCGGCCAGCTCATACCGGTAGGGCAACGCACGGAGCGAGACCGCCTGTGAGGTAAGCCCCGTGTTCACCACGTTGCCCTGGGGACAGGGCAGCCGGACCGGACCTGCGGACGGGCGGCGTCCCGCATACATATAGCCATGATGATGTCACTGCCTCCAGTAATGTTGAATTGCTAATATCTGCAAGTGGTGGACATGGATGCGGGGCGGTTGGGCGGGTCCGTCGGGATCAGGGAGTGGACAGCACTGACAGGGCGGCGTCCGAAACAGCCGACACGAGCTGGGGATGGTCCGGTCGTGGAAGCAGAGCGCCGAAGGGGGCCTGCTCCGCCACAGCGTGGACCGCGGCGACGCGAGCAGCCATGGTGATCGAGCGGCGGGCGGTCACGGCGGCGCGCAGCAGGCCCGGCAGCGCGTGCAGGGGCCGTGGCTGCATGGTCGCCTGGGTGAGACGGGGTGGTGCCTCGGGCCGGGCGCGCAACACCGCGGGACCTGCGGGGGGTGCCGCCAGACCGATCAGGTCGACGATGAGATCGAGACGGTCCGCGAGCTGGTGCAGCAACTGCACACCGTAGATGACCGGGTCATACAACATCAGATCGCCGATGCCGGCGGCCAGCAGGAGACCGGCGAGATCCCCACCGCGGTGCGGGTCGACGACGGCCACCCGAGCCTGCCCCGGTCCGACCCCCTGACGTCGCAGATGGTTCAGGGCAGCTGCCGCGGCCGCCACGGCGAAACCATCGTTGATGGTGTCGAGGAGCACCGGATGCGGCGCGGGAGCGGACCGCAGGGCGGCGCGAACCGCGTCGATGTGGCGGACATGCGTGTGCACCAGCACCGACGCACCGAACCCCGCATCAATCATGCGGACCAGTAAGGCGAGCTCGTCGGGACCGTCGACCGTGATCGGGATCGGAACAACATCGAAACCGGTCTCCCGGTGCAGGTGGACCGCCTGGGATTCCACTGCCGGCAATGAGGCGCTGGCCGGCAACGGCTCGAAGTCCAGCACCGCGCTGGCATCGCTGAGCAAGGCCACTCTGCGGGTCCGGCCGCTGAATCTGTCGATCTGCCCTGGATGGGTGGACAGATGGCGGACCACGCGACGGTCCGCGTCCACGTCCAACAACGCCAGGTCCCGCCCCGTCGCGATCGACGCCCGCAGCGACTGACCGAGCTTCCCCGTGGACGCGACCGCGAACACCGGATCCTCGGTATGGAGAAGCTCGGCCCCCAACGTCTCCTGCAGTGCGTGCACCAGCCACAACAGGGTCGACCCGCTGTCCGCGTCCACGGTGATCCGCCGGCAGCTGTCCGGACCGGGATCATCCGCCTGAACAACCACCATGCCCGGGGCCCGCGCGAGGACCGTCTCGAGAGCCGGTCGAGCCTGCGCGGACACATACACCGCGAGACCGAACGCCGGATTCACCCGGGCCGATCCGCGGGACGTCACGCGACCGCCCCCACGTCTCCAGGCCGCCGAGCCGGCGGCATAGGTCGCCGTCTCCGTGGCACTCTCATGACCGGCCGGCTTCGGCTTCGGCTTCGCGCAGCTGTTCCAACAAACCGACCTGCCCTGCCGCCACCTCCGTCAGGATCCGCCGTGCGGCCCCCATCAGATCGGCCACATCCCCACCCGCCAGCGCATACACCACGGTCGGCCCCTGCCGGGTCGCCGTCACAAGGCCCGAGCGGCGCAACACCGCGAGGTGCTGTGACAGGTTCGGTGGCTCCACCTCGATCTTCGACAGCAGATCCCGTACCGGTGTCGGCCCGTCCACCAGCAACTCCAGCACCCGGATTCGAACGGGATGCCCCAACATGCGGAAGAACTCCGCCTTCACCTGATGCAGCGGAACCACCACCAGGGCACCCCTCTCAGCCAGTACAGCCACGTTCACCGTCCATGACGCCAAGCCCGCCCGGCCGCCCCCTCGCGCGGCCGCCCGGCAACATCGCGGCAGTATTATCTTAGAAGTTGCAGAATTCAGCAACTAGTCGTCGTGGGGGATCTGCGACGGGTGTGTGCTGTCCGCAACTGGCCCTGGATCGGCAACGACCGCCAGCGGGAGGAGCCGCCGAGGCAGTCGTGGTGATCTCTATCGGCCATCGCCGGGGCGGACCGATGACTGCCGTCGCACCTGTCTGCCGACGTTGTCGCTGGTCCGGTGGCAGGTGCACCGGCTGGACGCTCTGCTGGTCTGCGCAGCCGACGGCCTGAGCCACCACGCGGGTGGCCAGTGGAGCGTCATTCCGGCCCCTAACCCCCGTGACCCAGACCTTTCAAGGTCTGTAGTGACATTAGGTCTGACCGATGCTGGCGACTTGTGTCATTCCTTCGCCTCTGTCGCCGTTACCGCGATCGCAGCAGCGGCCTCCGTGGTCTGGTATATCGCAGACGAGCGGAACGAAGTATATGTATGATCGTGGCCCCGCCGTCGGGGGATCGCCTGAGCTCGGCCAGGCCTATTCTTTACGGGCAGCATGCCCATCGACCTCATGGTCCTATGCGGGCTTGTCGTGTGAGACGTTCCCGTTGTGCGCGATGGCGGTAGCCACGCCGCCGCTACGGCCGGGCTCGCGAATCCGCGAACCGCTGGGTAGCGTTCCCCCCGGGTCGTTTCCAAGGAATAAATGTTACGGCGAAAGAGGAGCGGGATGACTCAGCAGGAGCAGCAGGAGCGTCGGCAGGTGGAGCAGCAGCTGCGTCAGAACTGGCGGCAGCTTCGCTACCGTCTGCTCGACCAGTTCGGCCAGGTCAGCGCATCGGATGTGGATGCCGCGACGGGTGTCAATGACCTGATCGCACGGATCGCCGACAAGTCCAACCACAGCGAGCGGTACGTCGAGAACCGGCTGCGAGAACTGGTCGGCGTCGGCGTCGGCGTTGGCCAGGGTGGGCAGTCCGGTGAGCGTTTCGGCGGTGAGCAGGCTGATCAGGGGCGGCAGGGCCAGCCGTTCGGCCGCGAGTAGCCACCTCAGATACCGGGCGGGCGTGGCAGGGAACGGCAGCCCCCGAACCTGGCATGCCCGCCCGGCTCCCCAACCCCGGAGAGCGGAAGTGGCCGTATTACGTGCGATATATTTCCGGAATATGTGGTACTCCGTGGCTCCGTGGTGGACCTTTCGTGGTGGGCCAGGAGAAAGGATGGGCGCTTGAAGATCCCCGTTCCCAGTCCGCAAGATACGGGACTTCAAACGCGTGATGGTTTCTGACCTTATCCGGTCCAAGGGGGCCGTACAGGCCATCCTCGCGAATCCGCGCTAAACCGGCTACCAGGTCTGGAACAAACAACGGCGCGGTGTCACCGCTGGCCCTGGCGTTCGCCCGACAGATGATCACCCTCGCCGAGAACACCCGCCTCCTGGCAGCGGTGCGGGAACGCGAGAAACAGCTGAACTACCAGGCGTTCCATGACCCCCTGACCGGCCTGGCCAACCGGGCACTGTTCGCTCGACGCCTCCCCGTCGACATCGACGAGCCGCAGCAGGTCGACAGGTACCGCCGGGCGCTCAGCGAGATGCGGTCCGTCGCGCTGGCCGGGGAGAACCGCCGGGAGCTCCTCGCCCGGATCAGGCAGGAGGCCAGACGGGAGGCGCGGCAGGAGACGCGGGACGTGCAGGCGCCGGCCGGAACCCTCCCGCCGCTGGTCGAATCCGAGTAATCGCGGTCGGCTCGTCGAGGAACAGAAGCGACGGGCGGGTCAGCAGCTCCAGCGCGACCGGCGTCCGCTTCTTCTGCCCACCGGAGAGCCGGCTGACCGGGGTGTCGGCGTGCGCGGTAAGGCCGAGCTTGCCGATGACCTCCTCGACCCGGGCGTGGCGTTCCCGTGCCGTCGTGTCTGCCGGGGAACGCAGCTCGGCGCCGTACTCCAGGGTTTCCCGGATGGTCAGCTGGGCGTGCTGCGGGTCGGCCTGTGGCACGTACCCGATCCGCCGACGCAGTTCGTCGTATTCGGCGTAGAAGTCCCGGCCGGCGTAGTGGACGGCGCCCTGGTCCGCAGGGCGGAAGCCGGCCAGGGCGTTGAGCAGGGTGGATTTGCCCGCTCCGCTGGGACCGACCACGCCGAGCAGCGAGCGGCCCGGCAGCCGGAACGTCGTGTCGTGCAGGAGCTGCTTCGAGTCGGCGAACACCGACAGCGACTGCACCTCGAAGGCGACGTCCCCGGAATCGACATACTCGATGAGCGAGTCACCTTCGAGCCGGAACAGGTGATGGCCGATTGCTATGACGTCGCGTTGCCCCAGCCGGGCGCGGCCAATCCGGGCCGTTGACGAACGTTCCGTTCGCCGAGTCGAGGTCGACAATTTCCGCAATTTCGCCGCGAATGTGTAGTTCGGCGTGGTGTCGTGAGGCGAGCAGGTCCGAGACGGTGATGTCATTGCCGTGGGCGCGGCCCAGGCGCAGCGTTCCAGGCCGAAGCGGGTGCAGCCGTGGCTGGTCGTCGAAGGTTGTGTCGACGTCGGCAGACCGGGACCCGGCGATGGTGGTGACGTCCCCATCGCCTGTGAAGGGTGTGAGGATGATTTCGGGGCCGTCGGGGGCACCGAGCCGGAACCGTGTCTCGGCCAGGTCCACGGCGGTGACGTTGTCCATGCGCTGTCCGGCCTGTCATAGCCCGTTGAGGCTCGTGTCCCGGACGAGCCAGCCGGCGTCCGTCGGTTCGAGGACTAGATGGCGGCGGGAGACCCTGCTGTCCCGAATGATGATGTCGACTCCGTGCGAACGGCCCACCGCGCACGGCCCGTCGCCGGTCAGCGTCACCTCACCTGCCGGGCTGAGCACGCTCAGCATGGTCCGCTCCACCTGAGCTCCCTTTCACGTCTGCCACCGTGGTGTCCGTCCCGTTACGCCTTCGCCGGGTGCGCAGGGTCGCGGATCGTCCGTACTCCGCGAGGCTTCTCTAACACCGGCCTGCTACTCGGAGAGCTTCGTTGCCGATCTGCGGGCTTTCCCACGCGAGCGTGAACCGCCACCAGGTCGCGTCCCAGACGCCGTTCGACTCCGTCTGGGCCATCCGGTCGTCGCAGTGAACAAGCCTGTAAGCGGCCACTCGGTTGGTGCTGACCCTGGTGATGGCTTGGTGGCCGTGGCGGCCCGCCGATACTGCTCGATGGTCTGCGTGACGATATCCAGCAGCGCGAGGAATGAGGAATACTGATGCCTTGGCGCCGGTCGGTCGTCATCCTGAACGGCCGGCGCCGAGCCGGGTGGTAACAGCGCATTGCCAGGTCAGTCATCCGCCGATAGAGCAAGATCAATGCCGCCCGCGACCTCGCGCAGCCGGCAGATGACCACGCGCTCCCGGGGAGTCTCGTTCGGGGCGTGCAGCAGCAGGGCTAGGCCGCCGTCGCGCATTGCGGCGATCATGCCGTGGCCCCCGTCCTCGGGCCACAGCGGCACGGGCTCCTGCGTCCACGGCCCGAGCACGTGCCCGGACTCCGAGCGTGCCACGCCCATCGCGTACCCGCGCTCGCCGAGGCTCGACCAGAGCATGAGCAGGGTGCCATCCGAGGTCCGGTGCAGGAACGGACCGTCGGTGACGTAGGCGAGCCGGCCGTCTTCCAGCGCTCCTATCGAGCGGGCCCAGGGCGCCGCCGAGGCGCGGAACAGGCACACCGGCGGCTCGTCCGCGGCCGATCTGAGGTCACTCGTCAGTCGTTGGGCGAGGACCTCTCCGTCGCCGACCTGGACCCATTCTCGGCAGAACACCATCCATGGCTGGCCAGCGGCGTCGACGTGCAGCGTCCCGTCGAGACATTCCCAATCGGGGGGCGTCACCGGTCCCTCGCTCCACGGCTCGAAGGGCCCGGTGGGCGCGTCCGCGACCAGGACCGCCGTGCCGCGGATGACGTCCGGCCCGCCGAACGTGGCCAGCATGTGCCAGCGGCCGGCGTACTCGTGCACCTCTGGCGCCCAGTACTGGCTTGTCGACCAGAAGCCGGCCGGTGGCCGGAAGGCGGCGACGGGGCCGTGCCAGGTCCGCAGGTCCGTGCTGGTCCAGCAGTCGAAGCCGGTCGCGGGTCCCTGCCAGATGTCACGATCGGTGCTGCCGAACAGGACGTACTGGGTGCTGTTCGCGGGCGTGACGAGAAACGGATCCCTGATCTGTATCTCGGCCAGGGTGGCCCCCGACCGAGCCGCCGAGTCCGCGCCGGGCGGCTGGGGGGCCTCGGTGTCACGGGCCGCTCGCTCGTCCTCGGGCCGGCTGCCCGGCTGGCCGTGGGCGCGGGTGAGGGTGCGGGTGAGCCACCGCTCGCGGGTGGCGATGGTGTCGACGGAGAGCGCCGCGGCTGGCGCCAGGTCCTCGTACCCGTGAAATCCGCCGGGCCATACGTGGATCTCGGCATCGCCGCCGGACGCCCAGATCGTCGACGCGAAGGCGACGCCCTCGTCACGGAAGAGGTCGACGCTGCCGACGTCGAGGAAGGTGGGGGGAAGCCCGGAAAGATCCGTTGCCCGGCCCGGTGCGGCGTAGATGGAGACGTCGTCAGTGCCCGAACGGTCGCCCAGCAGCATCCGCCACCCGGTTCTGTTGCTGGCCCCGCTCCACGGCAGCACTCCGGCCATGCCGGCCGAGACCGTCCGCATACGGTCGTCGAGCATCGGGCTCAACAGCAGCAGGCCGGCAAGCGCGGGCCCACCATCGTCACGTACGCGTAACGCCGTCCCCGCGGCGATCCCACCTCCGGCGCTGCTGCCGGCCAGGACCAGCGCGTCGCCGTCGATCCCCAGCTCGGCCGCGTGCGCGGCGGTCCAGCACAGGCCCGCATAGGAGTCGTCGACTGGCGCCGGATCGGGATGCTCGGGCGCCAGGCGGTACTCGACCGACACGACGACGGCCCCGGCTGCGGCCGCCAGCCGGAGAGCCGGAAAGGCCCAGAAGCGGTCACCGGTGGTCATGCCGCCACCGTGGATCCAGACAATCCCCGGGCCGCCGGGCACATGGCCGACCGGGGTGAAGACGGACAGTGTGATCGGTGACTCGGGCCCGGGGAACGTAATTTCCCGCTCGGTGAAGGGAAACAAACTGAGCATGAGGTCGCGGGTCAGCATGTTGCTCGCGCGTGCCTTCGGGATCTCGTCCTCGGTCATCTCGGGGACGACGCCGCCGAAGTGTCCTTCGATGATGAGCCGCCAGGCTGCGGCACACTCCTCGTCCAAGACTGGAAGCACAGGACGGAAGCTAACATCATGGACTAGCGCGCGCAAGTTCGGACGGCTTGGCGACGGAATGCGACCAGGAGGGTGACCGCACGACGTCGGGGTTGGCCAAGGTCACCAAGGCGCTGCGCGACGTCGCCGACGACGTCGCCGGCATGGTTCCCCGGTGAACCTTGTCGACGACAGCGGCAGGCCGCTGTCGCACTACGCCTTCGTCTGGGTCGAGCCCAACGGCGCCGCGTCCCAGATGGTCCGCGACCGGTCCGCGCGGATGGCAGCACCGGCCGACGGCCTCGCGAGCGGTCCGGCCGCGCCGGCCGCCGAGCGCGTAACCTCAGGCCGAGCCGACGGCTGTGCGATGTTCACACCCGGAGCTGGGGGTCACACCGCGTACCGGTGCGTGCCAGGTCCGACGGCATACGCGCCGCCGCCCGGCAGCCGGATGTCGGCCGTCGTGTTCGGCGGGATGGTGATGGTCAGCGCGACGCCCGCGCCCGCTCGTGTCCACGCGCTGGTCACGGTGCCGTAGACGCTGGTGTAGGACGCCTGGGCGTGGGTGAGCGTGCCACCTGGAACAGGCGCGATGACGAAGTGCCGCTCGGCGGCGACGCGGATGCCGGCGACCGTGTCGAACAGCCATTGGCAGACGGCCCCGGGCGAGTAATGGTTGTGGCTCGCCGCCCCCTCCCAGTCCTCCCAGACGGTCGTCGCGCCGGCCTTTACCTCGGCGAGCCAGCTCGGCGCGTCCTCGTTCTCCAACATGCGGTACGCGGTGTCGGCTCGGTTGGCCGCGGTGAGCGTCGGTAGCAGGAACGCGGTCGACAGGAATCCGGTGTTGACGTGATGGCTCCGGTTCTCGACCGCCCGGACAAGCCGTTCCTCGAGGCGGCGCCGTTCGGTGTCCTCGACGAGGCCGAACGCCAGCGGGCGCACCATCTTCGCCTGCCGGTCGGTATCGGTCGTGTCCGCGTGGAGATACAGGTGACGATAGGCCGCCCGCGCGCCGTCGGCGTATTCGGTGAACAGCTTGGCGTCCGCGGTCTCGTCCAGCTCGGCCGCGATCTCCGCCAGGTGACGCATCGAGAAGTGCAGGTACGCGGTGGCCTCCTCCGGCATCGGGGTCAGGCCCGGGCTTGGGTCGCGGAACTCAGCCGCCTCCAGCCACTCGCCGAGATGCACGCCTTTCTCGTAGATATAGGCCGCGTGCGGGTTGTCGGCCGCCCGCTCGGGGTCGAGCGGGCCCACATTCGCGATCATGAACATCGCGTAGCGGCGCATCGCGCCGTAGCAGTCGCTCAGGATGCTCCGGTCGCCGTACCGCTTCCAGTACCGGTACGGCACAAGCACGACGGCGTCCGCCCAGCCGACGGAGCCGCCCGTGCTGTCGTAGAGCATCGCGACGCCGTTGTACGGGACGACCGCCGGTGGTTTCCCATCATCGAGCTGGCCGTCGCTCAGGTCCCGCAGCCACTTGCGGAAAAAGGCGGCGACATCCATGAGATAGGCCGCGGTGTCAAAGAAGACCTGGGCGTCTCCGGTCCAGCCGAGGCGCTCGCGGGTCGGACAGTCCGTGGGCACGTCGAGGGCGTTTCCCTTCATACTCCGGCGGGTGTTCTCGAGAAACTGGTTGACTCCCTCGTTCGAGCAGGTGAATGTTCCGGTCTGCTCCATGTCGGAGTAGACCGCGATCGCCTCGAAAGCGTCGGGGTCGATATCGATGTCGGTGTCCACCAGCGCGTAGCGGAAGCCGAAGACGGCAAACCGCGTCACATAGTGGTCGACCCCGCCACTCGCGGTGAACACTATCTCCTGCCGGGGCGTGGGTTGTAGTTCTCCCTCGATCTGGTCTTCCCCGCCGGTCATGAGCAGCACCTCGACGTCGGGCCCGAACTCATCGACCGGCTTACGTAGCTGGAAGTTGCGCTGCGTGAACTCACCGGCCGCGTCGAGGATCTCTCCCATCCGCAGGGTGAGCTGCTGGCCCTCGCTGCCCGAGACGGTGAACGCGACGAAGCCAGCGATGTTCTGGCCGAAATCGAGCACCCGTTGTCCGCTCGGCGTGGTCAGCAACCGCGCCTGGAAGCGCTCGTGCTCGGTCGGCGCGACGTTGTCGGACGCGGTGGGGACCACGGGATCGGTCGTCACCCGCGCGTGGCCGGAGTGGCTTGCCCGGCGTCGGGCGTCGTGGACCTCGCCGTCCTTCAGGTCCGCGAACCGCTTCGGCCCGTCGTTGCTCCACCGGAAGCGCGCGTCGCTGCCGATGCTCTCCGTCGAGCCGTCCTGGTAGGTGAGCTCGAGCTGGGCGAGCACCTTGGTCTGCCGCCCGAACACGTTCGTGACGCCGAAGGCTCCGACCGAGCCGCGGTACCAGCCGTCAGCGAGCTGTATCTCGAGGGCGTTGCGCTGGCCGACGAGCTCCGTGACATCGAAGGTCTGATACTGGAATCGACGGCGGTAGTCGGTGGCGCCGGGCGCAAGCCGGATGTCGCCGACGGGCCGGCCGTTCAGCGTGGCCTCGTAGACGCCGGCCGCGGTGATGTACAGGCGAGCGTGCCGCACCGGCAGCGGCGCGAGGAACTCGCGGCGGAAATGGTCGACCGGGTAACGGACGTTCTGTTCGGGCTCGTAGTCACCGGTGATCCACTCGGCCGTCCAGTCGGCCGGGTCGAGCAGCCCGAGCTCGAACGACGAGGTCGCCGCCGGCCCCGCGGCGCCGTTCTCGTCCCACAGCACGACCGACCAGTCCACGCGGTCGCGGCTGCCGAGCACGGCGCCCTCGTAGGGAATGTGCGTCATCCTCGCTGAGGCGACCGTGCCGCTGTCCCACACCAGGTCGCCGGCACGCCGCGCCACGATCCGGTATGCGGACTGCTGGATGCCATCGTGCGTGTTCCAGGACAGACGAGGAGCCGCGATGCCCAGGCCGAGCGGCTCGTGGAGATACTCCGTCCGCAGCCGGACCGCCCTCATCGTGCAGCCTCGGTGCATGTCGGGGCGGCGTTACCCGGATTCCTCGGGAACGGACCGGTCCGCGTGCGGAACGGGGTGCGCGATGTGTCGCCGGAGTGCGCGGCGCCGGGGACGCCGAACGGGCTACGGTACCTGCTGCTCATGGGGCTCCTTCATCGGCGCGAGGAATTCGGGTCCAGCGCGCGCGGGGAGGATCGCAGAGATAGTCGAGGACGGCGGACCGGGGCAGCGCCCGTGACCTGACGTCGTCCGCGGTGCGGCCGGGGCCGAGAAGCATGGTGGCGTCGGCACGGTTCCCGCTGGTGTCGGTCCCAGGTTCCGCGCCTACGAGCCAATCCGACGGGCGAACGTTAGCACTACGAAACTAGCGCGCGCAAGTGCGCAGCCACCGTACCAGGACGAAGCCCGACCGAAGGGCCCCGTCCGGGCTCAGCTGGTTTGGCGGTGGACCACGGCGGACAGCCACGACGCCGACGCATCAAATCGATCATGACCGATCGACGGCCGCTGGACAGCGGACTCTGCCGATGCAACACATCCATCAGACGCGCCCGTCCTAGTACTGAGTCATTTTCGACTCAGTACTAGCCGATCGCGTTGTCCAGCGGGCTGCCGATCGACCCGTCAGGGGTTTCCAGGTCGGCGCCGCCGTCGATCAGGGCCGCGGCGACATCGGCGTCGTCGCTGCTGGCCGCGAAGTGCAGCGGGGTCTCCTCACCCGGACCGCGGCCGTCGGGATCCGCGCCCGCTTCCAGCAGCATCCGCACGACCTGCGGGCCGTTCGGGAAGTAGCCCGGCCAGTCAGTCACGACATGCAACGCGGTGCGGGTCTTGAACGGTCCCCCGAGAGGGCCGCTGAGCAGCTGGGGCGCGGCGGTGATGAGACGACGTACGGCGTCGAGGTCGCCGGCATGGATGGCGCCGAGCTCGATCGCGCTGTCTGGTTCGGGTGCGTCCACCTCGGCACTGTCCGGGCGGATCGATGCCGCGGTCAAGCGTGCGCGTGCCACCGCTGAGGGCTGACAGCGAGCACCGCGAGAGCGCCGGTCTCGGCCTGAACCGCGGCGGGGACTACCCGATCCGGCTGGTGCTGCTCAGACTAGGAACCGACCCAGACCGGCAGGCTAAGGATCTTCTCGCCGCGCGGGCAGAGCATCTGACCGCGCGACCGACAGGGAGGGACGTTGATGACGACCGTCCAGGCGAGTACCGGGCCTGACACCGCCGAGCCGCAGGCGTGCTGGTGCTGTGGATGCAGCTGCGCGGAGCCCGACATGGTGCGGCTTGGCAACCATCCCGAGGTCGGGCTCTGCCTGCCCTGTGCGCACTACCTGCACCAGCAGGCCCGCGGCCGAGAGGACGCGCGACACCGCTCACCAACCGCCCGGCTACGCGACGTGCTGCGCGCCGCCCGGAGCCTGGTCATCCGGCGACGTTGGCACGAGAGCGCCTTGGTCGGCCGGCCCCTGCGGTGGCTTGGTAATCGCCTTCCCTAAGTCCACCTCGCCGCATGTGGAGGAGGAGCGATGTTGATCGAGGTGTTGTATGTCGCTGGCTGCCCGAACCATGACCGGTTCCTGGACCATCTGCGCCGCCTCCTCGACGCGGACGGCGTGTCCGAGCCCGTACTACTACGGCGGATCGACGACGACCTGACCGCGCAGACCACGAGGTTCCTCGGCTCCCCGACGCTACGGATCAACGGCCGCGACGTGGACCCGACCGCCGAGCGCGCCACCAGCTACGGGTTGCAATGCCGCCTTTACCAGACGGCCGGTGCGCTCCAAGGCAGCCCCGCCGACCACGACATCCTGACCGCCCTGCGCGCCGCCGCCACGGAAGCCGGCCCAGCTGAGTGAAGAACGGCGGCGGAATCGCACCTTGTGGCCACGGTCGGCGGTAATGGGCGGCTTACCGCAACTCCGCCATGAGCGCGTAGCCGGGCCTCCAGGACGTCGGCGCCCCGGCTCCAGAGGGCCCTGTGTCCAGCCCCTCGCGACGATGCGCCGGCGCGATCACGCCGCACCCTGCCGGTATCCGGGAGAAGGCCACGACCATGGGCGATCCGGCCGCCGCGAGTGGGATGACCGACAGTTGACAGCAAATGGACACATCCCGCTTGCCGTCTGGTCACCGCAACGCCACCATGAGCCGGTGACTCCCATCCCCAGCCTGAGTGCTATCGACGACCCGGTGCTGCGGGCCGTCACCGCCAACGACCTGCTCTGGAACGGTACCCCCGGACCGAAGGATCTCCGGACGATCCGCGGTGAGGCGATCCTGGAGGCCATCGACGCGGGCCGCACGTACGAGGAGATAGCGGACCATCTACACGTCCAGCCCAGCGATCTGGCCTGGATGATCGAGCCCCACCGGCCCAGGTAGCTCTGGAGCCACCCGCGCGGCCACGCAGGGGCGCGACACCGTGGTCAACCGACCGTCACCAGCCGGTCGGAAAACGCCTGTTCGGGTGATCTGGCCGTTCCCGGTCACCTGAAACCATGCGTGATGCCGGCAGAGCGGCAGGCGCGCATCGCAGGACCACCGCGTCACCTTCCATCGTTGCGATGACCCTGTCCGTGGGCCGGTAGACCACGGGATGCGAGTTCAGCCACGAGGCACCGAACGTGAGGGGCTGGCCGGGGCGCACCATGAACGTGCCACCCCGGAAGGGCCCGTTAACCAAGATTGCGAGCGTAATGTCAGGCGGAGACATGCGCAGGCACGCTACGTGACACGGCGGGGTTTCGTCATCCGTGGACCCGACGATCGCCACAGCTCGACGCTTTCAGCCGGTAAAGCGGAATTACGTCAACCGCCCCCACGCATCGGGCAGATCCCCATCGCCTCCGCCAGACCGGCCGAATGCGCCGGGCGGTCTCGAAGAGCCAGCAGCCAGCCGGGCCCTGATCGGATCAGCCAACGCCCGGCCGACTAGATATCCGAAGCGATGGTCGCCACGACCCGAAAATACAGCTGAACCTGAACTCACGCCATCGTGAATAATCCCTCCGCCCCATGGACCCGGCTGAGATGGATAGTTGATCGGCGGACGGTCGAGCAGTGCGAGGGCGGGTTGGACGTCGCTATCGCCCTGCGTCGCAGGGCGCTCCTCGGACCACGCCCACGGCCCGGAGGACACGACGGTCAGCGAGTTCCTACGGATCGCGGCGAGTGTCCGGGGTGGCGCTGTGTCTGGCTTCCAGGCGTGGGACCGCGCGGCCGTCATTTCGGGGTGGCGGTCCTGGGGGTTGCTGCTCGGACGCACTGGTCCTTGAGCCAGTCGATGATGTTGTCGCGGCGGGTGCCGCGCTCGTGCGCGGCGTCGAGGGGGTGCCCGCCGCGTAGTCGGGTACCCAGATCAGATCGGCGCCGGCGGCCCCGGTCTACCCGCAGATCGGCTCGGCTCTCTCTTGGTGTCTAACGACGTGGCAGGCTTCGCTTCATGCTGCGGACCGTCCACTCGCTCCCCCTGAAGGGCTTTGGACGCTGGGCTTCAACCCCGGGAGTTTCTCCCCGAAGCTGCCAGCCTGCTACCGGGCCTCCTGGCAGCTACCCGGACCGGACTCCCACCGGCAGGCGACGACGAGCTTGAGATCATCGGGGTCGCTGACCGACCATCTCCTGATCGCTGGGTGCACCCGTTGCAGTGCTAACGGGTAGGCGATTTTAGTCGGGTGACTATAGTCCCGCGACTATCTATTGTTGCCGGTATGGTGACTGCTCCTCGTGTGCCTCGCTGGATCGATCTCGCCGGTGCCTACAACGTGCGTGACCTCGGCGGGTTGGCCGCCGCTGGAGGTGTGGTCCGACCTGGAGTACTGCTGCGCGGCGACAATCTGGACAGCCTGACCGCCGGTGACATCGCCGTTCTCGGGGATCAGGTGGGGCTGCGCGGCGTCGTGGACCTGCGCGCGCCGTTCGAGAACCCCCGCGAAGCTGACTGGTTCTCGGGCCTCGGCATCAGCTGGCTTCACGAGCCGCTGCTCGATCTCACCGGCCTCACCGACCCGTCGGTGAGGCCCGGGCAGGCAGGCGGCTACGACTTCGCCAAGCTGTACGCGACCATGCTCGAGTCGGCTGGTGCGGGGTTGGTCCGCGTGCTGGACTTCCTGGTCTCGGGCAGCCGCGCACCGGCGCTCGTGCACTGCGCCGCCGGCAAGGATCGTACGGGTGTCACCGTCGCCGTGCTGCTGGCCGCCGCCGACGTCGAGCGTGCGGCGATCATCGCGGACTATCTCGCCACCGCGGAGCGGATCCAGCTCGTCCGCGAGGCGCTGGCGCATCGGGAGGAGTACCAGCACCTTCGTGAGCAGGCGTCAGCTGGCCGGTCGGCGCCCGCGCCCGTGGTCGACCCCCAGGCGATCATCGGCGCGCTGGACTTCCTGGACGCCACGCACGGCGGAGCTGCCGGCTTCCTGCTCGCCCACGGCGCGACCCGCGTGCAGATCGACCGGTGGCGCCACATGATCATCGAGCCGCGCTGACCGGTGTGGCCGACGGCTCAGTCGCCGCCTCGGACATGGATTGACGTTGGCGTCGCCACCGGGGCGGGCGTAGCTCTGAGGCAGCGAAGCGGATGACAGTACGCCCAGCGCGGTCTGACCGGTGGCGGGCAGGCCTCCGACCTGCGCCGGATCCCCAGAATGCAACAGCGCTTCGCCAGCTGATCCACGAACCCGCCCATTCCGCCACGAACAACCGACAGAACAAGATCACAGATAGAGGGCTGCAGCCAAGGATGTGTTGAGCACGAACCGTCAAGGATCTCCTGAGCCCTCACGGCGACAATCACCCTCGACGGCCGGCTCACCGCAGGTCGCAGTAGTCCGACCAATCTCAGTTACACCGTTGCTGGGCTGACTCTCACTCGAACCACGGCGCCTCACAGCTTGTGGCAGTCTGTGAGCATGGCCATAGGGGGAGGCCGGTCGGCTGTCATGGGAGCAGACGCTGCCGCCGATTTTTTCGTGTCGTATGCGACCGCGGACGTGGCATGGGCGGAGTGGATCGGCTGGCAGTTGGAGGCCGTCGGCTTTCGGGTGGTGCTGGGGGCCTGGGACTTCGTCGTCGGGTCGAGCCTTGTGCAGGAGACGCAGGCGGCACTCTCAACCTCGGCGCGAGTAGTTGTGGTGTTGTCGCCGGCGTATTTGATGTCGGCGATCGAGACCGCGCAGTGGCAAGCTGTGTGGGCGGGTGATCCGACCGGGGAAGAGCGGCGTCTGTTGGTGGCGCGGGTGGAGAACTGCCCGCAGCCGGGCCTTTTGCGACCGCTAATTGGGGTGGATCTTTTCGGCTTGGACGACGACACAGCGCGCGAGCGTCTGATAGGCGCGGCGGTGGCCGCGCGGCGCAAGCCTGCCACCGCGCCGGTGTTCCCGTCCGATCCCACTCCCTGTTTCCCTGGCCTGCGCGATCTGGTCAACGGGGAGCTGAGGCTGTCGGGGGTCTCATGGGATGGGGGAAGCGACGGTGGTGATGGTTCTCCGAGGGAGGCGCCTGGAGTGGTGGTGGTGGCGAGGTGGTCGGGCCGGGAGACCCGAGCTCTCCATGAGGCGCGGCTGATGAGCATGCATCCGTTGCCGCTCACCTGGCAGGTAGGCGACCGGCCGGTGTCTGATCCCGCTGGAACCGCGGGTGCCGCTCCAGGCGAACGGTTCGGTGGTTCGAAGGGATTCTTCTTGCGCCACACCTACCGACTTGGGTTCTAACGGTGGTTGCAACACCAGCCCTGAAAGGTGTTGCGATGACCGGATCCCGGCGGAACGTCCGCAAGCGAGGCCCTGAGCCGCAGGCAGCCAAGCGTGATCACTACCTTCTGCTGATGGCGCAGGGCGTGAGCAACTCGGCAGCGTGCCGGGAAGTCGGGATCAACCGCAGGACCGGGACACGGTGGCGCCACGGACGCACCGCCACTGACCAGGCCGGCCGGACCTACTCATACCCGCCGATTTGAATCCGTCCTGTCGGCGTTGGCCTCGGATGTGGCGGGGTGGGTGATGGTGATCGGGGTCGGCTCACCCGCGCGCTCCTTCGGCAGGGTGCCGGCGGGTCCGGGTTGGTTCGCCACGGCCTGCCGCGGGGACGCCTTCGGGATGGACGGTGGTGTGGCGCCCGTGGTGGGGTCCGCGGTCAGCAGTGGTGCGGGGTTGGTGCTGGAGGCCCGCAGGAGGTAGAACTCCTGGCGGAGCCGGGGGTTCTGGTCGTGCAGGTGTCTGAGTTCGGCCTGGTGGCGGGATGACTGCCGGTGCTGGTCGGGTGCGGTGTCCGCGAGGCGGATCCACCTGCGCAGGGTCTCGGCGCTGATGCCGAGCGCGTCGGCGACGGTCCTGATGGCCTGCCAGGTGGAGGGGTGGTCGTCGCGGATGTGGGTGACGTAGGCGATCGCGCGGGCCCGGAACGGCGGCGGGTACCTCGTCGTACGGCCCATGACGATGTGCTCCTGTGCGTTGGGGCAGGCAAACCTGCTGAGCTGTCAACGACGTGGGGACGCACCGGTCCGGCTTTTGGACACTCTAAGGGGAGACGGCGACATCCGGATCTCGAAATACCGGTAAATGCGCGACCTATGCGCCTCGTATTTACCTTCCTCGGGACGGGCGACGATGCATGCATCACAGAAGGGACTGCCGGGAACGTCTCCGGCGACCGAGGGCAGCATCGCCCTCGCGAAAGGTACGAGGTAGGACTATGGCACGCGCCGGGCTGCCCTGTCAGCAAATCGCCTTGAGAAGGCTCTGCTGTCCTCAACCCCGTGGTTCCAACTCGCCAACACGAAATGGTGACACCCAGTAACACTGGCACGTAAGTCTGGGAGTAGCGGCCTGTAGTCGCACCCAACTCACGTCAAAGATCATTTCGCGGCCGCAGCTAGGTCATCGAGGCCGGACCGAGCGGGTCGACGGGGCGACCACCACGATTCCGCCCGGCAGGCTTACGTCCCGGTCGCTCGGTTGCGGAAATACTGCTGCCCCCGAAGGTGCACGTCGCGATGAGATCCGCGCCTCGTCGCGGGCCCCCAACGATCCCCGGAACGGATACCGCAGTTGGGTCACCGCCTACTACACCAGTGAGATCAGAAGCCGCCTCGCTAGCTGACCCGCGCTTGCGGTCAGGGTGCACACCGGGCGTCGGGTGCGCAACCTCCCCCGAGCGAGAGGTCATCCTTTTACCTCTTTGATGTTTCGGCACAGTTAAGTATCTCTGTGTGTCTGGCCTCACAGAGTTGCGGATTGCGACCTAAACTTCTACAGCGATGTAGCAGGTTGTTAGGGGGATCGGTGCTTTGGGACCTTTGTTCGGTTTGCGACCCTTCCGACGGTGACGTTCGGTAGCTTCTTCTTCGAAGGCGCCGACACCAATAGTTACAGCTAGTACGCGCTCCGGCATGTTGCCGATCATGCGACGGTTGCGCATCTGATTTGCCGTCCTTTAAATTTGGCGATCCGGTGCGGCAGTCGTTCCCTCGGATGTCGCACCGGCAATGCCGTTTCCTTGCGAGGGATTTTCGGTGGATCGGAGTTGGCGTTATGCGGGTGCTCCCCGTACGTCGTCGCAGGTCAATCATCCGTTCTCTGTCCGTTCTGTTAATCGCGCTTCTGATGGCGACCATCACTCAGTTCCTTCCCGCTGTCGG
>NZ_LFCW01000017.1:0-47138 GCF_001306465.1 Frankia sp. R43
GGCCCAGCAGGTCCGCGAGCTGGCGGGCCTGGCGGGACGCGGCCATCACCAGCGCGGCCACGACCAGATCCGCGGTCGGGTCGTCGAGCTCGTCCGCGAACACCACCAGCGCGTCCGGCAGCCGTGTCCCGTTGTCCAGGGAGGCGGCGAGGGTGAGGACCTCGACGCGGATCGGCAGCGGCGCGAGGGGGGCGGTGGCACGGATCGCCTGCTCGAGACCCGCGGCGCCGGCGAGGGTGTCGCGCAGCATCTCCGTCCAGACCGCGATCGCGGCGACCCGTGCGGTCTGTGTTTTCTCCGTCCGGCTCGCGGCGAGCAGGCCCGGCGCGAGCAGGACGGTGAGGGCGGCCAGCGAGGCGGCGACCGGCCAGCCGGTCAGCAGACCTACTCCGACCGCGGCGGCGACGGCCCCGGCGGTCCGGGCGTGCCGGGCCTGCGGGGACAACCCGTCGCCGATCCGGCGGGCCGCCGCACGGCGCAGCGCGCTCGCGGCCGGTGCGCTTCCGGTACCGGCCAGCCACAGGCCGACTCCGCAGGCCGCCCCGCACCCGAGGGCCAGGACCAGCCCGGCCGTGGTCGTGTTCACCATGACGGGACCGCCTCCCAACCACCGGTGCTGATCACGCCCGGTAGCGGGCGGTGGTCGTGGGCGGCGAGGAGCGCGGTGTTCTGCGGGCTTAGCGGCGCCCCGGGCACCGCGGCACCGTCCGGGCAGGGGCGCCACACCTCGTTCGTCGCTACCAGCAGCCCGTCGGCCCCGACGACCTCCCGGACGCTGGACACCACCCGGCGCCCGCCGGCGGTGCGGTCCAGGTGGATGACGAAGTGCACCGAAGCGGCGACGAGCAGCGCGGTCGCGTCCAACGGCAGCCGCTCCGCGGACTGCGCCGCGTAGGCGGCGAGTTTGAGGAATACCCCGGCGGAGGAGGAGGCGTGGATGGTGGCCATCGACCCGTCCACACCCATGGACATGGCGTTGAGCATCGGGATGACCTCGGCGCCGCGCACCTCCCCGACGATCACCCGGTCCGGGCTCATCCGTAGCGCCGCCCGTGCGAGGTCGGCCTGGCTGATCGCGCCTTCGCCTTCGATGTTGGGCTGGCGGGCCTGCAACGCGACGACGTCACCGTGCTGGCCGTCGCGGTCCAGACCGAGCTCGTAGGCGTCCTCGATCGTGATGATCCGCTCGGCGTACGGGACGTCGGCGGCCAGCGCCCGCAGGAACGTCGTCTTCCCGATCCCGGTCCCACCCGCGATCAGCACATTGCGTCGGGCCAGGACCAGCAGCTTCAGGAAGTGCCGCAGCTCGGGGCTGAGCATGCCCAGGTCGGTCAGCGCGTCGACCGTGACCCGCTGGTAGCGGTGGCGGCGGATCGACACGGCCGGACGGTGCGCGACCGCCATCAGCGCGTGCAGCCGGGACCCGTCCGGCAGCTGGCAGGACACCTCCGGCGACGCCCGGTCCCAGCGACGTTCCTCCACCCCGGCCCGTGCCACGACCGTGCGGACCAGCTCGACCAGCTCCGCGTCGGAACGCGCCACCGCCGGCATCCGTTCACGCGAGCCGTCGAACCGGCTGACCCACACCACATCGGCACCGTTCACCGAGATGTTCTCAACGGTGGGATCGTCGAGGAGATGCTGCAACCCAGCCAGCCCGAACAGGCCGTCGAGGACCGCCCGGGTGAGCCGCTCCTCGTCGTGGCGAGACGGCAGCTGACCGCCCGCGGCGAGCTGGGCGTGGGCATGCTCCGCGAGGACCTCCGCGATCAGTTCGGAGGCCAACGCCCGCTGATCATCCCGCCCCAGCGGCGGGAGGCCGCGCGCCTCGCGAATCTGCAGCCGCGCGGACAGCGCCGCGCCCACCTGGGCCCGAACCTGCGCCGCGAACGCGTCCAGGTCGCCGGTCATTGCCAGCCCTCCCGGTCAGGGGTCGTGGGAACCCAGCCAGACGCCGCCGCCTGCCCACCCGGCCGAGAGATCGTGAACGTCGCACCCGGCACCACCGGGAGACGACCACCCGCCCGCGGCAACGAGCCCGGCGGGACAGCGGGGAGCGGGGCGGCGGAAGGCAGCGCGGCGAGGGCCCGCGACGATCCGCCGCGCCGGCCGGCGAGGCGACGATCGAGATCGGCAGCGATGTCCGCGGCGGCACGCAGGAGTTGGGAACGGCGGGCGCCACGACCAAAGCGGCCCCCCGCCACCCCGGCCGCCGCCCGCGGATGATGCGGTATCACCCCCACGACCGGAAGACCCACCGCCTCCTCGACCCGCCCGGCCGACCATTCCGGTTCCCCGGCGAGGACCAGCACACAGTCCCGGCGGCCCGCGCCCGTCAGCTCCTCCACCCGGCCCGCGACCCGGGCCAGCTCGGCGGGGACCGGGCGCGCCAGCACGACCAGCACCCCGGCCGCCCCCGCGATCGGGAGCGCGACCGAGCCGGGATCAAGCCGGCCGCAGTCCGCCACGACCAGCCGGCCCGACGCGGCCCACGGCACCGACCCGGTCTGTGCCAGGACCGCGACCGCCCCACGGGCAGAGCCCGCCTCCACCGGCGCCGCGACCAGCCCCACACCCCCGGCGAGCGCCCACACATGCGCGTCCACCGCCGCCGCCCCGCCCCGTGCGGCAGCCGCCCAGGCCAGCAGGCCCGGATAGCCGAGCAGCCCGTACCAGCCAGCCACATCACCACCCGACGGATCCGCCTCCACCAGCAGCGGACCGGCATCCGCCGCGCCAGCCGGCCACACCGCCGCTAGCGCCAGCGCCGCCGTCGTCACCCCCGGCGAGCCCTTCAACGCGCCCACCGCGACCAGACCCACCCCGCTCACCGGGACACCGCCCGAACCACCAGCACGACCCGGCCCGCCGCCGCCGCCTCCGCCACCGGCGCGGCATCCCCGCCGGCCACCTGCAGCGACACGACCACCCCGCCGTCACCGGTCGGATCCGCCAGCCCGGCGCCGACACCCACGACCAGGCCCTCCACCGACCGCGCCCCCGACTCCGTGGACGGTGTGGACGGCGTAGACACGCTCCCGCTGACGGTCCCCGCCTGGGCCGACACCGCGGTGAGCAGGATCGACACCCTGTCGCCCCGCGCCAGCCCCGGAGGGAACTGGCCCGCCCGCAGCGACGCGCCGACCAGCGCCTGCCCCTCCGGCGGCACCCGCGACCCATCACCCACCGCCCCGGCCGGGAGCAGACTGCCCGCCAGCAACGGCACCACCGCCACCCGGCCCAGCACCGCGGCCACGCCGTCCGCGGCCACCACGTCCACCCCGCCAGCCGCTCCCACCGACACAGCGCGTAGATCCTGCGCGGTCAGCACCTGGCCCGCCGGCACGTCTCGCGCCACCAGCAGCAGATCGCGCCGCGCCTGACGCTCGTTCCCGACGGCGACGAACGCCGCGACCGACAGCGCGACCAGCACCACCCCGACCAGCGCCCGCCGTGCCATCCCACCCCGCGCACGGCTCTGCGCCCCCAGACGGGCGTCTTCATTGTGTCGAGGCCGCCTCGTGCCGCTCACCGGCCCGACCCCGACAGCACCAGCGCCTGTGACTCCCCGACGGCAACTGACGCCGTCGTCTGCGACGTCAGGCCGGCGGCCTCACCGGTCTGCCCCCCGCCCACCCAGCCGACCTGCCACGACACCGTGACCGTCAGCGGAAACCGACCCCCGGGCTCGCCCGCGGAGCCCCTCGTGAACCTGATCGCGCACTCCGACATCGCCGCGGGATCATCCACACCAGCCTGGAACGCCCGCCCGGGTCCCGCGCACCGCACCTGTCCGCCCGACCCGAAGTCCCACACCACTGACACCGGACGCGCCGTCGCGGTCACCGACACCCCCGGCACCGAGGCCGTCGCTGATACCGACATCCAGCTCGCCGCGTCGACCCACAGCCACACTGGCACCCCGACCAGCTGCACCGTCTCCACATCCGGGGACAACCCGAAAGCGGGGGCGGGCAACACCAGGCGGTTCACCGCCCGCTGCGCCATCACCTCCGGCGACGGAGGAACGACCGCGCCCATCTGCGCATCGGGCCGCCACACGATTCCGTAGCTGCTACTCACCCCGGGGCATTTGCGCTCATACCAGGAGCCGGGAATTCCCGGAGTGACTTCCGCAGCAAGGATCGCCGGAGGCGTGAAATCGGGCCGAGCCTTGTAATAGCAGCCATCACTGGCGAGTCGTCCCAGTTCTGGATCGACGCACGGCACCTTTCCTAGCACCGGAACATCGCATTCCTCTACGCTTCCTGAAGCGTCCGCTGGAGATAGTACTGGCGCGTGATTCTGATACACGTCGTCGGCGGGAGTTCCTTGGGTTCCGGCCCAGACGTCACAGGCTCGGTCGGCCTGTTGGCATCGAGCTCCGAACAGGACGTCGTCCGCTCGAGCTGCCGTCGCCTGGAGGAGCATCACGAGTGGGACCGCACCGGCGATCAGCGGGGAGAGTTTCAACACGTGCCTTTATTCTGAATGACCAGCTGATCAACTTTCCAGGTGCCGTCATGGAAGAGCACCAGTGCTTGGCTGCTACTTCGACCACCGGGGACATCGTCCTGAAGTACACCATCGGGCGTGTAGTTGAGCCACTTTGTGGTGTCCACACAGTCGGTAACAGTCACCCGATCCGGCCTGCCCGCAGGATCCGCTGCCGTGACGTGTGGGCTGAGCCCCGGCGTTCCCTTAGAAACGACCCCGTTCCGCCAGTTCGTGTAAACCGCACGGTAGGCAAGCGTCAGTGCGCTCCCGCTCGCATGTCGCGCCATCCTGAGACTCGCGTAGTCGGATGTCTCCGCGATGGCAACCCAGTCCTCCCACATCCCCCGATAGGCAGTGAGCGCGTCGCGTTCAGCGATCTCCGCCGGGGTCAACGACGCCGAGGGGCTGACGGCAGATGGAGAAGGCGCCGCCGACGCCGGCGGCGCCGGTGGGTCGCCAGGACTGTCGGCGCAGGCACCGGTCGCGAGCAGGACCAGCAGGGCCGCCGACCATCCGCGCCGCCTCACGTTCCGTTACCCATCTGACCCCTGCCTTATCACGTTGGTGACTCGCCGAAGTGCCAGAGAGTTAGACCACCAGCGGGAATGAATGACAAGGGAGGTGAACGTCACAGACGCATCCGCGGCGGCGCGAACTATTATGCGCGCGAGCAAAGGGAGTGGCTACACTCCGCGATCGCGCCTTCGGTGCTTTGGCGAACAGGAGGGCGCTCGCGACCCATCGGGGAGACATACCCGCTCGGCGCACTCAAGATCACAAAATGGCTGCGCGGGCCCGGAGGAAATCCTCTGGCCAAGGCATCGACACGGGTCGAGGGCTGTGACGCGCATCGTCGACTGTCCCAACGCCGGGATTCGGCCGAGACTCACCCCGGAAGGCCGACAGCTTCACTGCGGAGAGTGATGTCCAGGAGGGTCATCGTGCGGCATCGTGCCGTGCCAATGCAGGTGCATGGCATCTTCGGGACATTTCGCTGCCAGCAAAAAGCGGGGTGCGAGAGAGATCAACATCGGCCCATGTACCGGACAGTAACGACAGCGGCCCTCAGCGGGGCCGGCCGGCCCCGCCGCTGTCATCGGCTGGCGCCTGGTTAGGTCACGGTGAGGTAGGCGATGGAGGTTCCCAGGAGGAAGGGGGCGTCGGCGGGCGGTTGAGCGCCATGCGTCGGCGTAGCGGCGGGCGAAGGCGGTGCCGAGGACGCGGCTGATCGCCTGGTAGGCGGATTCTCCCGCCGGTCCCGTGGCGCGGAGCGCGGCGTCGGCCGCGGCTTCTCCGATGATGGGGGCGGTGACCGTTTCCTCCCCACACACCACTATCGGGGGATCATCTTCGCAGACCGTCCCGCCTCAACCGCTTGCGTTCGGCTGATTTCCTCACGAGGGAAGCTGCGGATTGCTGCGCTGTGCCTGCGTGCCGAGAGCCGTGGTCTCGTAGGTGACCGTGACGGGCAGGTGATCCGAGGCGCTGCGTGCCAGCTCGGTCCGGGTCACCTCGACCGCGCGCAGCGCCGGGGCGATCTCGGCGGTCACGCGGATCGCGTCGATCCGCCGGTCTCCGAAGGTGTTGCCGGGCCAGTGCCCGACGGTGGCCTCCCACGGCCGGTCCAACACGACCGCGGCGTCCGTGAGCCCGCCCGCGTACAGCACCTCACCGGGCTCCCGGTCCGCCCGGTGCCACCGGCGGCCGTGTTCGTCGTACCCCCACACGGTCTGGTAGATCAGGTCCGCGTACCAGTCACTGTCGGCATACGGGTCCGGGTCGTAGAACGTGCCGTCCGGCCGCCGGTCCGCGCTGACACAGTTCCAGTCCGCGCCGACCAGACCGGGCGGGCTGCCCTCGGGCCGGGTCATCACCGCCACGACCCGCTCCATCTGATCGGCCCGCATGTGCCGGCCGAACGGCGTCCCATGGTGGCTCGCGTACTGCACCCGCCGCCCGTCGATCTCCAATGTGATCTTCGCGAGGGCGTGCCAGAAGTCGGCCGCCCCGTACGTGCGGAACGATCCCGGGACCACCGTCAGGCCCGGCCGCCACAGCAGGCCGACGTGGAAACGCTGCCGGCCGGCGGCGATCGCGGGCCGGTCCGGCTCGTAGGCGCACTCCATCCCGGCGTCGTCGGCGAGGGCCCGCAGCCGGGCCGCGGCGACCTCGACGTTCGGGGCGATGATCTCCTGGACCGCGAGGACGTCCGCGTCCAGACCGCGGATGACCTCCACGACCCGCCCGTACCGCTCACGCTCCTCGGCGCTGTCGGACTCGAACAGGTTGAGCATGTTGTACGTCGCGAACCGAACCTCGGCCATCTGACGCCTTTCCTTCCGTGCGGGTCCGCGACGATGCGCCGCGGAAGGTCCGTGAGCGGCAGGACCGGCCGGCCAGCCGCTTTTCGCCGGCCGACAAGTCCCAATATTTGATCATGGCTGCTGTCGCACGGCCGGCGTCGGCGCGCGAGCATGGACAGGAGCGTCCGGAGGCGAGCAGGACGGGTGATGCCGATGAGGACCGAGAAGACACGGCGTCGCCGTGAACTCCGCGACGCCCAGTACCGAGCCGCTCTCGGCCTGCCAGCCGACGGCCCGCTGCCGGCGAGCCTGGGCGCGGTCGGCGGCTCCCGCGGCGGCGGTCACGCCGGCCGGATCAACCAGACGACCACCGGACGACCAGCCGGTTGGCGTCATCCCACCCGGTCGGCACGGAAACACCAGGGCAAGCACGGAGGTGAGCACCATGAGCAAGAGCGGTAGCAGGGCCGGTCGGAGTACGCCGAGCAGCGGAAGGTCGTCACGGTCGACGCCGATGACAGGGAAAGCATCGTCGAGAGTGCAGTCGTCCGCTGCCCGTAACCCCTCGGGCCGGTCGGCCCGGACCGGGTTCGCACCGCGAGCGCAGTCCGCAGCCGCACGGAACCCCGGCCCGGCCAAGCCCCAGTAGCCCACCCGGATCCGGTCGCGATGGCGATTTGATCGAGACTCTGGATCTCGCTCGATCACGCGGGTCCCGTCAGACACGCGTCCGCAACACGCTCACGATCCCGCAGCGTCACGGACTTGTCCGCTACGTGAATCCCCGCGGCGCAGGCATCGACGGCGGCTGCGGTCGGAAAACTGAAGCAGAACCACATCCGGCCGATGTGGGCCGAGACGGGCCCGCCAACGCGGGCCACCGGTCCTGCGGTGTGCCGACTCCGTCACTGAGGCCACCTCGGGGCAGGTTCTGCGTGTTGATCGTCAACATCATCGGAGTGCCCTCCTGCGTCGTGGGTCATGGTCACAGCGATGGCGCCAGCGTGATCGTGGCCGGATGCCGCCGCCCGGCGTAGTCGATGCTCACCGACCGGGCCAGCAGGCCGGAGAGTGGGCGCGACCGCCTGAACCACCACAGCCACGACATCGTCCAGCCCATGACAGCGCTGGCCACGACCGCTGCCGGCAGATCGACCTCGACAAGCAGCGGTTGCGCGCACGGGCCGAGGACCAGGCACTGCCCGACCCCGCCGGACGCCACCAGGCCGCATCCGGGGAAGGTTCGCAGAAGCGTCAGGCACCGCTCGAGGTCATCGCCACCACCCGAGTGGATAAGAACATCGGCAATTGCGAGGTCGTTAGGCCCCCATGTCCACGAGGCCGATTCCCGCCAACCGGGGGGCAGGGTCGCCCGAAAATGATGCCCCTCCAGCACCGAGGAGGGCTTCGCCTTGATCTCCAGGCCGTGCTCCACCACCCACAACACCACCGGACCATCGCTGCTCACATCGGCGAACACCGGCGCATCGCCGCTCACCTCCACGACCTTCGTGACAACGCCCGCAGTCACATGCGTCGCCCCATAGTTGTCAGGCCACCGAAGGCCACGGCCCGCGGCCGAGGTCATCTCCCGCTGACCCGCGTCGCGTCGGACGCCCCGGCCGGGCCGCTCACGCCAGCCCAGCCCCGCTGCAGACTCCTCGTCCGCGCACACCGTGCCTCTCCGCGCCCGCCTTGCCGCCCTGTATGTGCCGTGCTCACAGCGACGGGTCCAGCGTGAGAGTCACCGGGTAGCGCCGCCCCGCGTAGTCGATAACCACCGGCCGGGTCAGCATGTCGGCGAGGGGCCGTCGGCGCCGGGCCCAGTACCACGAGGCGATCCAGCCGTAGACCGCGCTAGCGACAGGTGGCGCTGGCAGATCAACCGCGACCCGTAGCGGCTGCGCGTAACGGGCGACCACCACGTAGTCCTCGACCTCGCCAGCGACGGTCACCTCACAGCCGGGGAAAGCGCGCAGCAGTCCTACGCAATGCGCGACAGCGTCCTCGCCGTCGCCGCCTGGGTAGACGAGAACGTCAGCGGACTGGAGCTCGGCGGGCCCGACCATCGGGTGGCTGAGCCCGGTACCGGGGTGGATGACCCGCAGGTGATGACCCTCCAACTGGAGAAAAGGATCCGCCATGATGTCCACGCTGTGATCGACTACAGCGATGATGACCGGCCCGTCACTGCTGACATCAGCGGTCTCTATGACGACCCCGGTGGTCACGACAGCCACGCCCTCGCCGTCTCCCCGCGCGGCGGTGCTCGCCTCAGGAGCGGTCATCCCCACGTAGCCAGTGCCGGGTCCAGTAGCCCGGCGGTGGCGCTCAGGCCAGCGTCCGCCGGAAGCACCCGCGTCACCCGCGCCCGGCCGCGTCATTCTGCATCACAGAATCCCCCTCCGGTTACCCACCGCATCATAGATCGCCATGTTGGGGGCTGATCCACGTTGGGAGACGAGAGCTGCGGGGCCGACCATGGCGGGCCGTCACGTGGCGGATTCCGGTTTGGTCATGGTGAGGTAGGCGATGGGGGTTTGCAGGAGAAGGGGGCGTCGGCGGGCGGTCGAGCGCCATGCTTCGGCGTAGCGGTGGGCGAAGGCCGCGCCGAGGACGCGGCTGATCGCCTGGTAGGCGGACTCTCCCGCCGGGCCCACGGCGCGCAGCGCCGTGTCGGCCGCGGCGACTCCGATGATGGGGGCGGTGACCGTCTCCTGGGTGTGTTCGACCGGGAGGAGGCCGGCGAGGCGGGCGTTGCCGATCGCGTGTGCCGCGGTGAAGGTGTGGGCGGCGGGGCGGACGCCGGCGAGAACCCGTTCGGCCTGGGCGATCTCGCGGGCGCTGAGACCGTCGAGGGCGATAGGTCCGCTCTGCCCGAGCAGGGGCTCACACAGGGACAGCCATCCTCCCGGTTTGAGGACACGGGCGATGTCGATCAGCATCCGGCGGGGGTACAGGAGCGGGCCGAGGAGACTGCGGCCGATGACCGCGTCCACGCTGGCGTCCGGCAGGGGTACGGGGTTTTCGGTGAGGTCCCAGACCGATCCCCAGGTGTGGCCGTTCTCCGGGGTCGGCCGGATCCGCTGCAGCGCTTCCGCGGTCGGGGTCAGGGTGGTGACGCTGCCGCCGGGGAGAACAGCCCAGAGCGCGGCGCTGGTCAGGGTCGATGCCTGGCTGAGGTCGACCAGGTCCTGCCCGGGACGGACCCGTGCCCCAGCGAGGACCGTGGTCTCGGCCGGTGACAGGCGGCGCCGGACCTCGAGATGCTTCTGGTGACGGTGCACGATCAGAAGATCCGCGTCGGCGGGTCCCGCGGCGGAGCGGCTGATGGGCCGGCCGCCCCGCCCGGTTTTCGACGAGGAACGTGACGAAGCCATGGTTCAGCCCCAGCTGATCAGGACCTGCGCGGACGGCAGGTCGAAGCGCCGGCCGGGTGGCGGGGACTTCTCGACGACGCCGCGGGGGTAGACGTGGATCGTGGGGAGCTCGCCGCGGTGCTCCGTGTTCCAGACACGGACATCGTGAGCGAGCTGGTCCGCGAGCCGGGTCCGGTCCGGCCCGTAGGCGATCACGCCGATTTCCAGTCCGTCCCCGGTGGTGTGTCCGAGGGCGAGGAAGGCGAGCGTGGCGTCGGTCCAGATCGCCGGCGCTCCGGGCGGGATGGTCTCTGTGACCGGGCCCGTCTGATAGGTGGGGGTGTCGGTGTGGAGCCGGCCCAAGGTCGGTTGGGCTGTGGCCAGCCACAGGTCCAGGCTCGACAGCAGCAGGGTGTCGTCGGGAGCGACGATCACACCGGTTCCCACGGTGTGACGTGGCCCGGCGAGCGCGGCGCACAGCGCGTCGACGTCGACGTCCTGGTCAGGGCCGACGTCAAGCCGTGCCCCGCCTGCCAGGGTCACCGTGGTCCGCCGGGGGACACCGAATCCTTGCATCGGTCCGAACGCGAACGGTCGGATCGCGTCGGAGGTCAGGATCCCACCGACCTTGGCGAATGCGACGGTGTGGGTGAGGCCGCGGAGGTGCAGGGGGATGATGATCCTGCCGCCTTCGACAAGCTGGTCGAACCAGTCCTGTGGCACGTCCGGCGTGTCGAACGTGACGACGATCCGGTCATAGGGGGCACGGAGCCCGAACCCGAAGCGCCCATTGGAGACCAGCGCCGTGATCCCGGTGTAGCCGGCCGTGCCCAGGCATTCGTGGGTGCGGCGGACCACGGTCTCCTCGAGGTCGAGGCTCACCACCGAACCTGTCCGCCCTGTCAGCCTCGCCAACAGGGCGGCCTCGTAGCCCCCGGATCCCAGCTCGAGGATCCGCTGGCCGGGTTCGACCCGCAGCGCTTCCAGCATCGCCGCGACCACCGACGGCTGCGACACCGAGCCCACAGGGTTCTTGTAGATGTCACGTTTGGTGACGACGGCCTGGTCCTGGTAGGCCGCCTCGGGCGGCAGGTCCGGCAGGAACAGCTCCCGCGGCACGGTGCGCATCGCCGCCTCGACCGGCGCCGACACCGGCTCGGCGGCCAGGATCCGCTCGACCATCGCCTCCCGCAGTCGCGCGACCGAGACATCCGCGATGGAGGTCACGGCGCCACCGCCGAGAGCGCGCCGTGGCCCTCACCGTTCTCTGTCGCGCGCGTGATGGCGATGGCCTCATGTACCGCGGGAGGGAACTGGAGGAGCTGCCGCCCTCGCGGAATGGCCGGAGCGGCGGGGAATGTGAACACGGCTTCCTCAGACAGGAGACGGCTGGCGATGGAACCCGCCAAGCCCGGACCGCACACCCGATGTCGATCCGAACCCGGCGGGGGACGACGCAGGTCCCCGGGTGCCAGGCGCCCGATCACACGAAGGCATCACGCCCCGGCCAGCCGCGAAACGTTCGTGGCTGGCCGGGCATCGTTTTCCTCGTACGACCGGCGTCCGGCACCGCCTCGGAGCGCTGCTGCTCTGATGGAACCGTGGCGTAGCGCAGGTGCACAGACCGAAACCCTGGCCTTCTACTGGCCTTTCACTGGCCTTGTTCGCGGCCGGTTTGGGCGCCCCGAGCGGCTCACCCCGCCGCTACACCTGGCAGGGCCGCGACCCACCAGGTCGTCCGCATGGAGGAGCTGACGCCCAGGGACCTCTGGAAGAGTCAGACCAGAGCAAGCGGCTTTGACTTCCCGGCCTGATGGGGTCACGGGTAAGCGGCCCGCGCAGGGCACCCTGACTTTTTGTGGTCGCGTTCGGGCCTCGCCGGGCCCCGAGTGTTTACGCTGTAGCCGATCCGAGCTCGCTGTGTGACGGGGAGGTGGAGTGACAGCTCATACGCGCGCGGACCTGCTCACGCAGTACCGCACCTGGTATCAGCTCACCCAGCCCGAACTCGCCGAGAAGATCGCAGAGCGAGGGCAACGCGAGGACCCCAACTCCACTCGGCCAGCGGTGACGGCCAGCCTTGTCTCGCGGTGGGAACGAGGTGCGAGCCAACCCAGCCCCCGCTATCTGCGTCTCCTGTGCGCGGTACTCCAGGCCACCCCGGCCGAGCTCGGGCTACGTCCGCCCATGCCCGGCGAACGCATCACCCACCCCTGGAACCAGTCCAGCCCCGACCAGCCGAAACCGATAACTCCCGCACGCCCATCCCAGCCGCGGACCAGCGAAGACCTGAGCCCGACAGCACGAATCGCCGCGCGTTCCGGAGCGAGCCACGGGATTGGCCACGAGAGGGAGCCCTGGGACGTTCCTGGCTTGGTGTATCGATCCTCGTTGGGGCATACGCTTGTCACCGTTGATGAGATCGGGAGGGCAGACGTGCGCCGTCGGGACCTGCTACTGCGATCATCGTTCGTTCTGGGGGCGCTCGCCGGACCCTCCCGGGACTGGCTCCTCGCCAGCCTGGAGGCCGTCGACGCCGGAGGCCCCCGCCGCGCGGACATGGACACGATCTCCTCGATCCGAACGATGTTCGGGGTCTTCCAGGAGATGGACGTCATCCAGGGCGGTGGAGAAGTCGCCCGCCGCACGGTCGCCCAGTACCTGACCGACCACGTACTCCCGCTCCTCACAGAGTCCCAGCCCTCGCATGTCCGCAAGGCGCTGGCCGAGGTCGCCGCCGAACAGACCTACCTCGCGGGATGGATGGCGTTCGACGCCGGGCAACAAGGCGTCGCCCAGCGTTATCTCATCCAGTCGCTGCGCCTCGCCGAGACATCCGGGAACCGGATGCTCGGAGCCCATGTACTGGCCGGCCTGGCAGACCAGGCAACGATGCTCGGTCACCCCGACGAAGGCCTACGCCTCGCCCGTACCGGCCGTCACGGACTCGGCAACCTCAACGCCCCCGCCGTCCTCACCGACCTCTGGGTGCTGGAGGCACGCGCCCTGGCGGTCATGGGCCGGCGAAGCGAGTCCGCGGTCGCGATCGGTCACGCGGAGAGGAAGTTCGACCTAGTCGACGTCGCAGACGAACCCGAGTGGGCGAGGTTTATCGACGAGCCCTACATCGCAGGAGAGATCGCAAACAGTCTGCGTGACGCGGGGGACCCCGCAGAGGCGCAGCGCTACGCCCACCGATCCGTCGAGGGCGCCCGCCGGCAGAACCGCAGTCGGCGCGCGGCGCTGTCCCAAACCGTGATCGCGGTCGGACACGCCCAACGCAACGACATCGAGGCCGCCGTCGCAGCCACGCACACCGCGATGGACATCGCCATGGGCGTTCCGATCTCCGCCCGGTATGCCACCGCTATCACAGACCTGCGGGACCGCCTCATCCCCCACCAGCGCGAAGCCGCAGCCCACGACGTCATCGCGCGCATCAACCGCACAGCACTGGCCCCCGCCAACATTTAGCAACGGCCCAGAAGGTCCTGTAAAAGCAACAGTTTGACGCTGATTAGATTCGTAGGAGCGGGAGGGTGGTACAGCGCAGTGAACCGGGTATTTGGGTCACGGCCGAGTAGTCGACGGTGAGCACCTCGATGCCCTCGGCTGCCAGCGCGCGGCAAATACGGTCGCTCCCGGTAGCCGCAACAACTACTCCTGGGGAAATCGCGAGCATATTCGCCTGCACCGCACATGCTTCATCATCCGTGACTTCGATGAGGCGGTCAAAGTGCTCCTCGAACCAGAGAATCTGATCTGGGGGGAACACTGCCCGATGAACAAGGGCAATTCTGGGTGCGACGATATTGAAATGATCGTCCAGGTGCACGATGCCGGGAACCGCGAAGCGGATGGGGATCACCTCACGGTCGACGCCGAGAGCATTGAGGATGGCCTGCAGGCCCGCGACACCGGACAGAGATGTCTCTTCGCTGAGGCCTACTAGCACGCATCCGTCGTGGAGCATGACGTCTCCGCCCTCGATTGTGCCACGCGGAAGGTATGCGACCCGCGGCATTCCCGCCGTGAGAGCGGCCAGAGCAGATGCTTCAGGTCTCCGATGTTCGGAGTTCAGGCGGGCCATTACGAAGACGTTGTCGATGACGAAGCCGAGGTCGCGCGGGTAGTGCTGGCACGAGCATCCGGGAGCAGGGTCGAGTATGACGATCTCCGCACCACGGTCCCGCAATAGATCCATAAAAGCATCCTGCTGGGCGCGAACCTTCGTGCTGTCGTAGGGCGACCAATTGCTGGTCGTCATCTGGCGAGCGAGGACAGGGTGGACATCGGGGCCGTCGAGGTCTCGGGTAAAGTCGCCGGCGTAACGCATCGCTACGCGACGTAGATTGTCGAACTCGTTTACTACATGCGGAGGAAGCATGACAGGTGGGCCTCCGATGCAGCGCCAGGGCGAGGGGACTGAATGGCCGCGCACTTCGGAAAGCGCACGGCAAAGAGGCCGGCGCTTGCCATTCCGGCCACCGGGGTGGTGAGTCCTCTACGTCTCCTCACCACCCGAGTCGTTGGCGGTAAGCGTCAGCCGACCACGCTGTGCCGGGTGTCGGACACCTGCGGCAGCCAGGTGACCGCGTCGCCGCGGAAGGACTGGTTGACCGGGATGAGGTCGGTGGCCTCATCCAGCGCACTGAGCGTGATCGCGATGGTGTCGCCGCCGTCGTCGAGAGCACACAGCTGGCTGCCGCAGCTGGGACAAAAGCCGCGCTTGGTCTCACCCTCGAAGGTGTAGTACCAGGATGGTGTGCCGCTCGCGCCGGTCCAGACGAGTCCGACCAAGGGGAAGGACACCCACGACATCATCGGGCCGCCAGAAAGCTTCTGGCAGTGGGGGCAGCTGCAGGTATGCGGGTAATCCGGCTCGCCAACGACCGTGAACTTGATCTTTCCGCACAGGCAGCCGCCAGAGCGAAGCTCAGTGCCTGAGGTGCTCATCCGATTCTCCTTGCTCGGGTAGCCAGTTCGCTCCACCAGTGTGCCATCGCCTCGAAGATCTGCAGGAAGCCGTCCGTTGACTGTGACAGGTCGAGATGGAACAGATCATTCTGCCTAATGAACCGCGCTAGCCCTTCGATGTGGGAAGCTTCGACACTCAAGCCCTCGATCTGCGCGGCATCGTGCTCGTCGTCCAAATGCAGCTCGTAGTAGTGGTGCAGCGCCTTGAGCTCCTTGCCGCTGGCCCGGACCGTCAGCTCGCCGTAGCGGTTCGTGATGTCTCGCAGGAGTGCGGTTTCAGCGATCGCGACGGCCTCCGTTGCGTAGTAGCCTCCCGCTATCAAGCTGGGCATGTGCGAGCCGACCATCACTTGGTGGAGAAGGACCAGTTTGGCCGTCTCGTCGGCCGGGACATGCCCGTTGACGAGAAGACCGAGGTCGCTGAGCAGGGCGTTGGAGTACAGCACGTAGTGCGCGGGGACCTTGCCGCGCTCGCCGCCCTCCTCCAGGTGGTTGCGCCGCAGTTCGTGAGCGAGCTCCGGGCAGAATCCCTCCACGGCGGTGGCAGCAGCCTTGAGGAACTGAGCATTGTAGCGAGCGAACACCGAGAGCTCCTCGATGTACATGCGGGCCTGGGCTGCGGTGAGCGTGTCCGGACCAACCACGTTCCGGATCTCCTCGAACACCCAGGCGACCATCGGTGCAAAGTGCTTGTCGACCAGGTCGTCACCCGAGTCACAGGTTCCCAGAAGGGCAGCGTTGATGTACCTGCGCGTATCGGCGTGAGACTCGCAGTAGGCCTGCACGAGAGAGTTTTCGGGGGTCATGCCGCGATGTCCTTCATGTGGATGGAGCGAGTGGTGACGTGGAGGCCGCCGGTCGCGCCTAGCGCACGGATCGCGGCGAGTACGTTCTCGTCCTCGGGGAGGGTGATGCTGGTCCCAGCGCTGAGGTCTGCGGCCACCTTCGGGGGCAACACGCTGGCGTCGATGGCGATCTCATAGCCGCGCAGGAAGATCCGTTGACCGCTGACGAGCATCCGGTACGGCTCAATGACTGAGACCGACGCGCCGGGCACGACCTCCTCTACGTTGAACGCGGCGGCGGCCTCGGACCGGGCGAGGTCTCCGTCCACCAGTTCCCAGCCGCCGTTACTGAGGATGGTGTTCCATCTCTGGCTTGCATGCTGCTCGACGGCGGCAGCGAGCCCCTCAAGCGCGGTGGCGAGTGTCGGGCGGGCGAGGTCGGTCAGGCGCTGCGCTACCGGGCCACTTCCCGCGGCCAAAGCCGCCATCGGCGAAGGATGGCTGAGCTCGTGGTCGGGTCCGCGATCGGCGAGAAGGGACGCGAACAGTTCGGGGAACAGGACCTCGCGAAGGAGGCCTGCGTCGGGGTAGGTGTACAGCGGCACAGCCACTGAGACGCTGAACTCATCCTGGGTCCCAACGTGGAATACGCGACGGGGCAGGAACAGGATGTCGCCAGCTTCCAGGACGAAATGCTCGCCATGTTCCAGCAGCCACGAGTAGTCGCCATAAAGAGGATTCTTGCTGCCGGTGAGCTTCTCAAACGCCTCAGCGGACCACGTATAGAAGTTCTTCGGATTCGGCCCGAGGTGGACAAGGAAGGCGTCCTCGAATCCCTCGTGGACACCGAACGCCGTGCCCGCGTAGTTCCCGACGAACGCGACCAGCTCAGCGCCACCGAGAGGCACGCCCCATCCGTCAAGGAGGGACGCAAGGAATGCTCCTAGCCCTGCGGCCAGCCGCGGGCTTACGGTCTCCAGATTGTTGATTACCAGGCTAAAGCGCTCGGCGACAGTCAGGGTCTGCAACCATTGGACGAAGCCTCCCTCGTCCCACCCCGGTGCACTCAGCACCCCAGGCAGGAGGTCGTCCCGCCGGTCCTCTCCAACATAGACACGAGCGTGCGCTGCGATATCAGTTCCGGCAACGTGTGTCCTACGGATTGCTGCGAATCCGGCAAGGACGTCGTCAGGTCGCGCCGCGGCCGCTGGAATCACGTTCTTGAACAGGAAGGGCGCCGTCCCGACACTGGTGCGCGAGAGGAACTCGTCGGTCCAGAAACTGCGGTCGAGGGGCCGGGCATAGATAGTCATTCGCTGTCCAGACGATCAGGCGGCCGCTATAGGTGTGCGATCCGCGGCGTCGTGAGATGGAGAGGAAGGGCGACCGGGGGCGCAGCGGGGTCGCTAGCCGAGGTAATCTTCACAACCTCCTGCGCGGACGGTGTCGAGAGTGAAACAATGGAAGCCTCCCCCGAAGAGTCGGCGGTGCCGATGGCGAACCGGAACAACCGTGAAGCCACGCCCCTCGAGCACGCTAATCAGTTCAGGGTAGTGAGAATTGACGACGACGGTCTCCTCGTCGATCGATAGCACATTGATGTCGATGTAGCGGCTGGCGATGGGGATAACGAAGCCGAAGTCGTCATACTTGGGAAAAGTGGACTCGTCCGTCTCCGGGGGGTAGATAACATCCCACGCTTGCATTTCCTTAGGTAGGAACGCCAAATATTTTGGCGAACGCAGAAGCATCAAACCAGGCCGCAGTGGCACCACAACACTGTCGATGTGGTTGTCTGCTATTCCGTCGAGTCGATGGAAGCGCATATGGGGGAAGTTGACGGTGAGCCAGCGCAGCGCCAGCTCATGATTGCGGTTGGCCACGTTCACTAGGACATCGCGACCTAGCCGCATGCACTGTGCGCCGTCGAAAACCAGCTCCAGGCCCAAGCCGTCGATGCCCAGGGCCGTCTCACCTTCGGTGGCACGAGAGACATCGATGCCAAGGCGGCGGAAATAGGCGTCATCCAGGGAATCCCGCCCCAGCGCGGGTCGTGGCATGCTCAGCCAGTTCGACCCGCCCTCGAAGTAGGAATAGAAGAGCGGTTTGAGAAGATCGTTTTCGAAGATTCTCGAGCGCACGTGTGGCGCGGTCTCCACGATCGTGTTCCCGAGAACTATCGTCTGGTCTCTGACATTGAGGGGAGGTGTTGCTCGGGCATTCCAGAGTGGGGAGCATATGTCGACATTCTTGCCCGGAGTCGCGGGCCGTAGAACGCTCACTCCGCACCCGGTCAGGGCGTCGACGAGGCCAGCAATGTCCTCGTTCAGCTCGTCGACCAGTTGCTCAGGGATCGCCAGGAGAGGATCTGCGCCACCCTCATTTCCTAGGGTGGGAGCCACATTGTCGAAGAAGAACAGCCGCCACGAAGTGTCGAGGTCGTGGGCGGTGTAATACTCGGCGCGACCGACGATGACTTGGCTGAGCCGCGTCCATTCGTCAAAGCTGTTCGCACCACTGGCGGGGTCGGTCATGGCGTGCAGTCTCCTTGGCGGGGGAAGCGCAGTTCTCTTCGGATGTACTGGGCGCAGGCGTCCAGCGCATCCGTGACAATCACCAGCCGGTCGGCAACGACTCTGGGTAGTGCAGGGGTAATACGGCCGCTTCACTGATGCCAGTGCCGACCTCAGTAGAGTTCGCACTCAGGCAACGGATGATGTCCTCGATCACGCACGGCTGATCTGGGGTGGATCTGCGGCGGAAGAAGTAGCCCGAGCACCACGGGACTTCGCCCCATCGCTCCAGACTCTGCGCGGCTGAAGCCTTGGCTTCAGGTAGACGCCGCCAGGGTATCTGCGGACACCAGTGGTGGAGCGGGTGGTACATGTCATCGAGATGACCACCGAGGAGATGACGGGTCAGCCAATGGGAAGACCAGCCGCGCGTCTGCCGGAGCGGGTCAGCGTTCTCAATGAGGCCTGCGTGATTACCGAGGTCTGTGATCCACGTGACGACCGGTCTGACAAAAAGGAGCGGGACCAGCCAATATAGGAGGAACGACAGCACTGCGTTGAAGGGCAAGCATGCTACAACGATGCCCGCCCACAGAGCGCTTCGCGCGGCTGGCGCCCGCCAGGACTCATCCGGACTCTTTGTGACCAGTGTTAGGGCGGCGGTCTTGGGTAGCCGCCAGAGGGCGCCTCGCACGATGATCCGAATGACGAAGGTGCGTCGGCTAGGTGTCACACCGGCGACATTAATGTTGCCTGCCCGGTAGGATCGGAACATCGGATCGTCATCCGAACCGAGCCTAGCGTGGTGCATGAGATGGCTGCTGCGGTATGGCTGGAAACCCTCCCCGAGCAGACCGGTCAGCAGGTACCCGATGATGCGGTTCTCCCGCCGCGTTGCCATCAACTTGGAGTGGACGCACTCATGAGCAAGGTTCGACAGGTGCCGCTGCCGGACGCCGATGTAGCACACGGCTAGCAGGGGTCCGACGAGGTGGCCGATGAGGTGGCCGACAGCCGCGGCGACAGCGATCGACGCGACGTCCAGGCAGACATCGGACCGCCCGATGGTCGGTGGGCCGCAGAGCCGCTCGAGCGAGGCGACGAGATCCGCTCCGAGTGCCTTACGGACAGGCCCCGACGCGCCGGTCCCGTTGCGAGTCCTGCCTCGTGGCGCCGGCTTCCGCACCATGCTTCTGGCAGGACTACCCATCAGATCCTCCTGACGTCGCGGCATTCGGGTCGCGTTTCATGAACAAGCACGGCCCGCTCGCCGCCCCGGCGCACCAACCGCCGGATGACGCCGGTGCTGGCATGGGTGGCGCGCCGGAGCGCAACGAGCGGCGAAGCTTCAGGCTGCGACGGCGTCGGGACGCATCCCGACCTTCAATGCACTCGCATCGGGACGCATCCCGATCTTGAGGCCGGCGTCAGGACGCATCCCGAGCTTGAGACTGGCGTCGGGACGCATCCCGACCTTCAGCGCACTCGCATCGGGACGCATCCCGGTCGTTGGAGCGGACACTGTGAGCTCTCCCTTCGGTCGCCTGGATCCCGCGAATCCGCGGTGATCAGGGTGTGCTTTTCTTCGAGCCGCAGCGGATAGACGAGTCGAATCCGACAACTCGGCCAGCGGCCAGGCGTGCGCGCGCCACGAGAATGCAACACTTGGAAGGACCTTCCCCAAGCAGAACACCACGGTAGCGGACGCCTAGCGCGTGCCCCCACACGTTATGACTCCCCCCATGGTGGGCACAATGCCTGCGAACTTGCGTCCGATGCACGGACCGTTGCACATCCTTTGCACGCCAGCGCCCTCTGAGCTGCTGGTATGTGCCACAGGGCCCGCTGAAGCGACCATAGTCGGCCACGAACTGCTCCTCGATGCGCGACGGCGGGTTCCCACTTGGGACAGATGCGACTAGTTTTGTGAGTCAGCCAATGACTTGGCGCGCTCGCGGTCGTGCCCAGCCGGCCTGGCAGGAGGCCCAAATGAGGAGAGCCACATGACTGCGGTGTTCGACCCGATCGGTCTGAAGTCCGAGATCCTATTTAGTCTGCGCGACACCTTGCGCGCTGAATCCTTTGTCGAACTGATCACTCCAGTCGCTCGACGCACCGATCTCGGCCCGCGGCGACGGGCTCGAATCGATCTCGATGGTGGCCGGTTCCTGCGGACGATGATCGGTCCAGCCCTGCGCATAAATCTCGAATACCATCCACGAGTCTTCGAGATCGGCCCGTGCTTCCGCCACGAACCATCGGACGAGCTCCACTCGAGCGAGTTCACCATGCTCGACCTCTACGCAACTGGGGAGAGCTTCGACTGGCTCTACGACATGGCTGTGCGTCTGGTCGCCCCGCACATCGCCTACAAGCCGGTGCGGATCTCAGTCGCGGACTACATCTTCGATCTGTTCGGCGTCAACCTGCGGCGCGAGCCTCTCGGCGATCTACCCATGCGGATCGCCGATCGCATGCGTCTGAGCGCAACGACACCGTTCAGGACCGTGCTCGGGCAATTTGTGGAGCACGAGCTTGAGACGAAGAGCAGGGCCGCGGCGGTGTTCCTGACCGACTACCCGCTGGGCGGCGACGAGCCATGCGCCCGCCTCACCCCGGGTACACCCGCCGTGATCAACAGATTCGAGCTCGTCATCGACGGCATCGAGGTAGTCCATGGCTATGAGGACGAGGTCGACGGCGTCGCATTCGCCCAGCGGGCCCGCGAGGCGGACCTGTACGACGACGAGCAGGGTCTGGTCTGGCGCGCGATCGACGCGGGTCAGGTGCCGGGCAGCAGCGTCGGCCTTGGTATCGGCGTCGAGCGCCTGTGCATGGCAGCGTCGGGGGTCAAGGATATAAGCCACTTTCGGCAGTCCCCTCAGTACTGAGCGCGGCCGATGTTCACCCCATTCGCCAGGAGGATTCGCATGGCCCTATCGTCGCATCCGATGGCGGGAGGCTTCGGCGCAGTCGTCGACTTCGACCTCAGCCAGCATGCACGCCTGAGGCATTCTGCGGATTTGGCTGAGGCCCTTCAGCAGCACAGGCTCCTCATCTTCCCCGACCAGCACCTTAACCACGCTGACATCCTCGCTGTCAGTGAACACTTCGGCACCGTGGACACCGACGTCGACTCCCAGTATGCCGTCAGCGGATTCCCCGGCATCACGGTCATCAGCAATCTAGTCGAGAACGGTGTCCGCGTCGGGATCTACGATGGGGATAACGAGGAGGAGTGGCACGCCGACAACAGTTTCAAGCCTCTCCTGAGCCGGGCGACAGTGCTCTATTCGGTGATCACTCCCGAACAGGGCGGACAGACCCGATTCTCCGACACGACCCAAGCCTACGCTGACCTGCCCGCGGAGCTGAAGGAGCGCCTCGAAGGTCTGCGCGCGGTCCACTCGGTCCAGCGGCTGTGCGCGCTCCAAGGCCAGGCCAACGGCGGCCACTCATCGGCAGCGGTGGGCAGCCTCGCCACCCACCCCGAGGTCGAACACCCGCTCGTCCTAGAACACCCGGTTACCGGTGCACGGTCACTCCTGCTCGGCTCGATGGTCATCAGCAGGATCGACGGCCTGGACAACCAGAACTGCAGGAGCCTCCTCGCTGACCTGCTGGGGCGGGCGACCAGCGGCCAGTACGTCTACACCCACCGATGGCGTCAGGGCGACTTCGTCGTCTGGGACAATTTCGCCGTCCTCCACACCGCGTCCCCGTGCGACAGCTCGCGGCACCACCGCCTGCTTTATCGCACCTCGGTGCGATAGCCTGCTCGCGCCGACTCGGCACTCCGCATTGCGCACAGTAGGCTCCCCTCGGCCGGTGCCCCGTCGTCGCTAGGGTTTACACATGACGACCGCGAAGGTTCCCCTCAAAGAGCAGGCGTTGCATGCTGATCGCGTCGCCCGGATCGGCAGGGAGGTGCAGGCTGTCCTCCCCGGCTTCGATGCGGAAGGGTTCGTCCGCGAGGTGGTTGCTGACCTGCCTAGATTGGAACTGAAAGCCCGCATTGCCCGAATCAGTCAAGCTCTGCGGGACTACCTCCCAGTAACCGGCCGCCAGGCGCTCGACGTGCTTCTGCAGTCTTTGCCACCCACCCCGGAGGCCGCTGGGGCAACCTCGGATTTCGGCCTGCATATCTACTCTCCCCACTCCGACTTCATTGCCCGCTTTTGCCGCACCAGCGAAGACCTGCGCTTCGCCCTCGAAGCGCTCCGGCGCCTGACCCCCTATTTCTCTGCCGAGGACGCCGTTCGTTACTTCCTCAACGACTTTCCCAGCGAGACCATGGCGGCGATCGGCAAGTGGGCGAAAGATTCCGACCATCGAGTGCGCCGATTGGCCAGCGAGTCCACACGCCCCAAGCTCCCGTGGTCCCCCCGCATCGCCCTGCCCATTGATGCCGCGCTGCCCGTGCTCGACCAGTTGTACACCGACTCCAGTCGGTACGTGACCCGCTCCGTGGCGAATCATCTGCATGACATCGCTTCCGAGAATCCTGACCTCGTCCTCGGCGTCCTCCAGCGCTGGAAAAGTTCCGGGGCGACCCAGAGCAAGGAGTTCGACTTCATCGCACGCGAGGCGCTTCGCACTCGGCTCAAGTCGGGCTGGCTAGCAGCATACGAGTTCTTCGGCTACGCGATCGACGCGCCGGTCGAACTCTCTCCGGTCCATCTTGAACATGCTGAACTCAAGGACGGCGATACCCTCCTATTCGCTGCGGAAATATCAACCAGGGCTCCGGTTCCACTGCACGTGACATACGTGATCTCCTCAACCACGCAGCGAGGGGCGCGTCGCGAGAAAGTCTATTTTCTCGCGAGAGCCATGGCCAAACCCGGCCATCCTCTTACGCTCACCAAAAGGCACACTCTACGCACGACGGCAAATACGAAGATCACGCCGGGAGCGTACGCAGTCGAAATCCAGGTCAACGGACGGCGCTTTCCCGCGGTAGGATTCCAGGTCATCGACTAGAAGTCATCGAGCGGCTGACCGGAGACGAGCAGTTTGACTCGAGCCGCCAGGCGGCGACTCATCAGCGGTCGCGATGCATCCTCAGCGCGCTTTGCTAGTGAAGCGTGCTCGGCAAGGTCACCTCGAAGGCGCGCCAGTTCGGCGGCAGTGATGAGCAACTCCACATTGGCGCGTCTATGGTCGCTCGGCACGTTCAGAGCCTCATGCAGCGCATCCATTCCCGGCACGGACAAGCCGGCAACTGCCAGCGCCCATGCCGCTTGCCGCTCGAGCTCAGACCGGTCGAGCCACGAAAGCCAGCCCGGGTCCGTGGAACCCGCACGGTTGAGGGCATCTCGGGCTCGGGCCACTGCGGCAGAAGTCTGGCTGGGCTGCCCGTTGAACGCCCATGCGCGGGCCTCGGTGACAGCGGCATAAGCCTTGACGAGCGGTGGCGCCCCGGCCGACGCAAGAACCGCACTTCGGGCGTGGGTTAGCGCACACTTGCGCTCACCGTGAGCTGCGGCCAGCCGGGCATGATGGATGTGTGCGCGTGTGATGCGGGAGCGGTCGCCGATCGCCTGGGCCAGTCTCATCGCTTGCAGGTCGTACCGCTGAGCAAGACCGGGCAGCTGATCGTCGTAGGCCATGCTCGCCATCGTGAGTACCGCGTCCGCCACGCTGCCGTATAGTTTCCGCCCTAGCTGCGTAGAGAATGACCCATGGAGGAGCTCAGTGGTGTGAGCATCCATGAAACCTGCGAACACGCTACGGAATTTCCCGCTGCCGTGCAGCGCATCCAATTTTCCGTACAGGTGGGTGTGGTGTTTCAAGAGCTCTACGTCAGCAGTCGAGACCTTGCGGTGGCCATGTCCCGAAAGGTCCAGATCGGGAGGCATGACGAGCGCTTCACGGGAGGCGGAGTCAAAGGTAACAGCGAAGAACATCCTCTGGATATTGTTGTGCTTGCATAGAAAGTCAAGCTCCCAGAGCTTGCCCAGAATCCGCACGGCGTGAGCTAGTCCACTGTATTCCAGGGATTCGGCCGCAATATCTTCTGAGGCCGCCGACCAGCCTAAGCTCTCCGGCGTCACAATTTGGTGCAGGGCGGATGAAAGAACGTGACAGGCTGCAGCACATAGCTCGGGGCCGGGCACCGTCTTCCCCCTGCACCACCGCGAAACAGTACTCGGGCTGACGGTATTCGATAGCCCTATCACCTGGCAGCGCTGATGCACCCGTCGCGCGAAGCCGCTGATCGACCAATTTAGCTGCTTTAAATATATCTGCAACGCATTACTTTGGCTGCCATTCAAATTCGGCGCGACTTCCAGCATTACACCTCCTTCCCTACTGGGGGTGACGGTGCGGCCGGGGGGCATCGAAATCAGCCGACACCGAGAAGGAAGCCGTCATTCGGCACTGAGGCCCCCGTAGATGCCCATTCCACCTGATGTAGCCATCCTGGTCGAATCGGTAGGCGAGAAGGAACGATGCCTGCACGGGTCGCGGACGGAGTGTGTCGAGCGAGAGCGATGCAGGGCGCTGCGCCGTGGGCATCGGCGCGCACTCGAGCGCCCGGCTCCGGCGCACCCTCACAGGCATGGCGGTCGCCCCGCAGAGCGGGTCGACGACCACCCTCACAACCTCCGGGCCGGCGAGCACTTGGTCTTCGGCGAGGTGCGCCGTCACCAGCTCTTCCGTAGTGGCGACCACCGAGTGCCCGCTGGTCATCCGACGGTCCATAGTCATCGGCCGAGCCCCCCCGAGCGGCACCGATTCCCTGGCAGGCCAGGATCTGTGCTCCATTATGGCAGAAGCAGAGTGAAGAAGATGGACGCGATCCGTCCGCCAAGCGCTGATGTGCTTTTCGACCTGCACGCGAAGGGACCGTTAGCTGGACGGCGGAGGGTCGCGATCTCAGGAAATGCGACCGCAACGATTGCTTCGGTGCTATGGTGGCCGAGGCTGCATGGTTCGGGCTGGCGGTGTCCGGGGTTTCTTGGCTCCACCGCTGGCGAGGGAATCCATCGGCCATCGTTCTGTCAGGTTCTTCGCCTACCGTGGATCGGGTCCAGGCGGGCTGGATACCGTCCCAGATGGGGCCAGGGTCTGCGTCGGGAGGGGCAGGGGCGGGGCCTCGGCGCGCTAGACGAGGTGGAGCGCGCATCCCCACGGTGGAGGGATTCCTCGTCGGTCGTGAAGATGCTGCGAATGGCCTGTCCTTGTCCACGACGATAACTTGATCGTCGCGCTGTAGGTTCCGCAGGGCACGGCGCCTTTCAGGGTGGAGATGTCCTGGTGTGACATGGCGACCGCCGAGGGGCGAGTCGGGTGATGAATCATTCAAGGAATTCCGGGGATGCCATGGGCGACTCAAAGGCGACCTGATGAGTTCCGGCGCCGGGCCGTCGCCCGTGCCAGCCGTCGGGTCGCTGCCGGTCGTCATACGCGGCGTTCCGTGGGCGGTGTCCGCTGGGTCGGTGTGCGGCACGATCCGGCAGTGCCGGGGTCTGTCGGGTAGGCGAGCAGGGTCTCCGCGGCAATGATGATCTGCTGGCGGGCGGCGTCCAAGCGGACTGGGTCCTGCGCGTCGTCGTAGTGGTCGAGGGCGGCGCGCAGCGCGGCCCATTCCGGTGAGGTCGGGTCGATGGGTGGGGTGAACATGGCGAGCATCCGTGCGATGTCCGCGGGCGGTGTGACCTCGGGCAGGGCTGCCATGCGCGCGATGAGGACGACCGGGCGCAGGATCACGGGAACGGGAGAAACGCGGGAGTTCATGCGGTCTGCTCGGCCAGCAGCGTCCAGCAGACTTCGGTGCGGAGGTTGGTGGTGATCGACGCGGGCAGGACTATCCGGTCCTCCGCGGCCAGCGGGGGCTTCCCAGAGCGGGCTGCCTCAGTGCCGGGTAGGTACCAGTCGTCAAGAGCCCGCAGTCCGTCGGCAACCCGGCGCAGGAGCGCCGGATCGTGCTCGAAGGCAACTGGCCTCACAGGATCCGGCACCGGTCCGGCCGTACGCTGTATCAGCTGCACGGCCGACCCGTCGTCCTGCAGATCCATCGTATCTGCCGGCATTTCTGCCCAGACGACCTTTCCGCCGGATTTCGCCCGACGCCAGGACCATCGGCGGCTCAACGCGTTGACGAGGAACAGGCCGCGCCCGTCCTCTCCGTCGTAAGCCGGATCCCGCAGGACGGGTGGGGCGACGGTGCTGTCCCAGACCTCGATGAGAAGGCTGCTGCCACTGGCCGTGAGCCGCACCGCGACGATGCCATCGGCCGGACTTGCTTTCGCGGCATTCGCGGTGAGCTCGGAGACGATCAACTCGGCAGTGTTCAGCGTTTCGGCGGTCAGCCGCCATCCCTGCAGTGTACGGAGGGCGGCAGCGCGGGCAGCGGGAACGGAGCTGAGGAGGGCGGGGAACCGTTCGACTGTCACACGGATGGTCGGTGACGCTGTCGGGTTCCGGCCGACCCCTCGGGATCCTGGCTGATGTTGCTGGTCTGTTGGGGCGGCCTGTGTGGGGACCCGGGACGGCGATGCGAGGGGAACGATCGCGCTGCCGAGCGCGGTCACCTCTTCCTCGAGGAAACGGCGCGCGTGCTGGGCGCAGGGGAGATGGGTCATGTCGGGGACCAGCATGACGGCCCGGTCGGACCGTCCGACCGCTTCGAGGAGGGTCGTCAAGCCGGGTCGAGCGGCGTCGGTCGACCGGCCTTCCTGGTCGACATAGATGGCTACCAGGCTCATCCCCTCGGCGGCAGCATATGAGCGGATCATGTCGCGTAGACGGTGTAGCTCGTCGTCCCTCGCACTCGAGACCCGTACGTATCCGAACGCCCGCATCACACGCCACCACCCGTGATCCCTGCGGAGCTCACCCTCCGTGTCCGTGGCCGACGATTGTCGTGCTTCCTTCGCGCGCCGATCGGCACCGTTAGCATCCGCACCACCCAGCTCCGGTCCGCGCACATGACACGGACGCGCTTCCCGTCCCGGGCGGGGCGAAGCGCGCGCAAGCGGCTTCACCGTGACCGGACGTGGCTATCCCCCCCGCCACTCGCGATCCCCGGAGGCAGATCGTGGCGAGGTGGTGACAAGAACAGAATGCCTGCATTGCACGCTCCGTGCAATGCACGGCAGCTACCATGCGTAGAAATTTTTGTGCCGTTGGCTCCCCTTGCAGGGTGGTGCATGTGAAGGTGACAGACTCGAGCCGGGTTGACCTTGACGAGGAGGCGGTCGTGGCTGGGGAAGCAACCCCGACGATGCGACGCCGGCAGGTCGGCGCGGAGCTGCGGCGGCTACGGGAAGCGGCCGACACCACGATCGACCAGGCCGCAGCACATCTGCAGTGCTCGGCATCGAAGATCAGCCGGATGGAGACGGGCACGGGGATACAGCGGACCCGTGACGTCACAGCGCTGCTCGACCTTTACGGTGTGACTGGCGAGCAGCTACGCGACGAACTGCTGGGTATGGTGCGTTCCGCCCGCCAGCAAGACTGGTGGCACAGCTACACCGACGCGGTGCCTCGCTGGTTCGAGCGGTTCATGGCGGCCGAGAGCAGCGCGGTGAGCGTCGAGGAGTTCGAGAATCAGCTCGTTCCTGGGCTGTTGCAGACACCGGGGTACGCGCGTGCGGTGCTTCGGGCTGCGAACACCAGCCTCGACGACGACGAGATCGACCGCCGGGTGACGGTCCGGATGGAACGGCAGAAGCGGCTGGCCGGTGACGATCCGCTCTCGCTCTGGGTCGTGCTCGACGAGTCCGTGCTCCATCGCCATGTCGGGGGTTCCGAGGTCATGCGTGTCCAGCTCGCTCACCTCGCCGACCGTGCCGCCCAGCCGAACATCACCGTGCAGGTCCTGCCCTACGCGCTAGGGCCTGTTTTGGAAGTGGGTTGAGCTGGTCGGCGGGTTAGCGGCTGGTCATCCAGGCTGTGAGGTCGCCGGCGATGGCCGCGGGGTTGGTCGTGTGGGTCTTGTTGTGTTCACCGGTGCGGTGGTCGTGGCGTTCGACTTCGTAGGTGAGGGAGTCGAGCAGGACGGCGGAGGTGAACCAGGGCGGGTCGTCGGTGTCGGGCTGGATCACGACGAAGGTGTTGCCGGCCAGGTCCAGGGACGCGATCAGCCTGGTCAGGACCCGTGCGGAAGGGTCATCGACATGGTCGCCGTTCTCGCTGTCGGCGCAGTAGTGTTCGGCGGCCACGGCCCTGCCCTTCTGTTCCGCTGGCGGTTGCGGGTTCAGCATGACAGTCCGGTCCCGGCCGCCGGACGGAGCCATTCGCCGATCACGGCGAGGTGGAGGGTGGCCTCGTAGCGGACCGCGAGTTTGTCGAACCTGGTCGCTACGGCCCGGTGGCGTTTGAGCCGGTTGATCCCGCACTCGACGGCGTGGCGGGCCTTGTAGTCCTCCCGGTCGAACCGGGGTGGGCGTCCACCGGCGGAGCCGCGTCGTTTCCGGTTCGCGATCTGGTCGGCGGGCTCGGGGATCGTCGCGGCGATCCCGTGACGGCGTAGCCAGGTCCGGTTCGCGCGGGAGGAGTAGGCCTTGTCCGCGCGGACCCGCACGGGCCGGGTCCGGGGACGTCCCCGACCTGGGCGTGGTACCCGGATCCGGTCGAGGACGACGGTGAACTGGGGGCTGTCCCCGCGTTGCCCGGCGGTGACCAGCACCGATAGGGGTTTCTGTCCTTGTTCGACCACCAGGTGGATCTTGGTGGTCAGTCCGCCGCGGGACCGGCCGAGCCCGTGGTCGGCCGGTTCGACGGTCACGCCGCCGGGTGGTTCCTTCTGGGTGTCGCCGTCGCGGCGGGCGCCGGCGGCGTGCTGGTGGGCGCGGCAGACCGTGGAGTCGACGTTGACCTCCCAGACGATCAGACCGGCCGCGTCCGCGCGGGTCTGTAACCGGGTCACGATCCGCGCCCAGACGCCTTCCCGTTGCCAGCGGCGGAACAGGCCGTAGACCGTCTGCCAGGGCCCGTACCGGACGGGGAGATCCCGCCATGGTGCGCCTGTCCGGACCCGCCATCGGATCCCGTCGATCAGCCTGCGCTGATACCTCGCTGGACGTCCCCGTCCCGCCACCGGAAGCAACGGCTCCAGCGCTGCCCACTGCTCATCCGAAAGATCCCCACGACCCACAGCGGATCATCACCACGGTGAAGATCCGCCACGAACCGGGGTTCCAAAACAGGCCCTAGGGGCGTACGCCGCGTTCGGCTATCCCTTCACGATCCTTGCCTTCTCCGCCCCGCCGGGCGGAGAGGTCGTCCACATGGATCAGCTCCACAGCGGCCTGTACTTGGAACGGGACGCCGACCTGCGCCGGTATAAACTCGCCATGAACCGCCTACGAGCAGCCGCGATGGACCCAGAACGGTCAAACAGGCTGATCATCGAGGCCGCGGAGGAGATGGGATGAACAGCACCCCACCCGGCCCGACCAACCCCCCGGCGGGGTTGACCTGGCGCAAGAGCAGCTACAGCGGCGGCAACGGCGGGAACTGCGTCGAGGTCGCCGAGCTACCTGACGGCGGACGCGCCGTCAGGCACTCCAAGCACCCCGACGGCGGCGTCCTGTCTTTCAGCGCAGCCGAATGGGACGCGTTCCTCGCCGGCGCCCGCGACGGAGAATTCAACTAGCGTGCGGCACCGGCCACCGCTGGCAACGTGTCGATGATGGTCCGGTAAGCGGCTTCCGCGAGCTGGACGCTGTCACGTAGCGCGGTAGAGCGCCCACGCACCTGCCGCCGAGGCCGTTCGTGAGGTCCACTCATCCCCGCTGGCCTGCGCGATTTCGGCCCACAGACGTGCGTTCGCCTTCGCGTATGCGGCGACAGCATCGGCGGGTGCGGCCTGCCAGGATGGGATCTGTTCCGCCCACGCTTCGGCCTGGGTGGCAGTGTGCCTGCCTTCGGCCATGAGCCAGATCAGCCAGCCCGCAGGGTCCAGCCATGCCGCGCCCCGGGTCGCCCACGCCCAGTCGACCAGGTAGGCACGGTCGCTGATCAGGAGGTTCGCGCTGTTCCAGTCGGTGTGCAACAGCGAGCTGCCTGCGAACATCTCGGCTTCGGCCGGCTCGGTGACGTAGCCGCTTAGCCGCTGATCAGCTTGTTTGAGGGGGATGTCCGGGCAGGCGACCTGCTGAAGCCGTCGCAGGCACTCGGCGATCAGGGGAAGGTCGTCGGAGTCCGGCCGGTAGTCCGCGTGCCGGCCGTCGATGTGCTCGAAGCCGGACAGATCCCATCCGTCCACCTCGACATGCCACAGCAGCCGGGGAGACAGTCCGACCACGTGGGGGTTGATCTCGCGTTCGCGACGTTGCGTGACGATCTGCCGGTGACTCGCCGGGAGGCCCTTGCAGAACACCGTCCCGGAGCGTGTCCGCAGGGTCGCGGCGATCGCCGAGTTGAAGCCACCTGACGCCGTCGAGGCGGCCGTGACAGGCCCCGTGTGGGCCTCCACCGCCCGCCGGACGTCCGCGGGCAGGTCGTCCCAGTTCATCCGAGGCAGGGACACACAGATCCTTCCTGCGGGAGCGGAGCAGAGCCCTGCCCGGATTCGCGCGCTACCAGCCCCGCTTCCGAAACCAAACCCGATCACGGCCACAAGGCCGTCACACGACGCGGCCCGGGTGCGACGCCGCCTCGGCTGTGCGGCCCGGACATCCCACGCACCGGGGGCGACAGAGTGCCGGCAGCGCTGGCTCGGCACCCACCATGGCGCCGGGTCCGTTCGGTATCGCCGTGCTGCCGCGTGTCCACGGTCTCCGCCTCGGTCACGAGGCCATCGTGCCCGTCTCACCGCCACGCCGGGCCGACGGGGCCGCCCAGGCCACAGGGAGCCAAACGCCAACGGTCACCCATCCCACGGCCCCGCACCGCGCCCGGCGGTGCTCGAACCGGGAGGGGCCCCTTCGCGACGGGTCGACTTGTAACCCCTCGTTTCGAGGTCCGGGCGCCCGGCGCGCCCCGTGACGACGCACGCCATGGCCCCGGGCTGGTGCGGCTAGTGGGCCTTCTCGAACGCCTCGACGATGTTCGACGCGATACGGCCCCGGTCGCTCACCGTGTAGCCGTTGCTCCGCGCCCACTCCCGGATATCCGCGGTACGGTCCGCGGCCACGGCGCGCGGTGAAGCGGCACGCTGTCCGCGCCGCCCACCGGCCGCGCGGCCACCGGAACGGCGTCCCGCGGTCACGAACGAGGCCAGCGCCTCCCGTAGCTTCGTGGCGTTCGCTTCGGACAGGTCGATCTCGTACTGGGCGCCGTCCAGTCCGAACCGGATCGTCTCGTCGGCGGTTTCACCGTTGAGGTCATCGATCAGCGAAACGATCGTCTTCTGTGCCATGGATATTCCCCACTCCTACCCGCGGACCGTGTATCCGCGACGTATTCCCTACCGTATCGCGTGACTGCCTGGACCGGCCGCCCCGCCCTGAACATGACGGAAAGTCTTCCCGCTCGGAGCACCACATAGGGACTATCGAGAACGCGGAGGAACCTTATGACACCGGACCGAGCACCGGGAACCGGCGGAGGCCGGAAGGTGGCGTTCACCGAGCCGCCGACCAGCCCATACGGGTGGAGCGGTCGGACTTCTCCGAGCACACGACTGACAGAAGGGATCCGGCGGCCGGAGGGTTCCGGAAGAACATGTCACGCAGAACCCCGGCATGCCGTGGACGAGGGCGCCTACCGGGAATGACTCCGATCTCCCGGATCGGCGACAACTCCGAGGTAGCGCATCACAGGCAGGACAGGATGCTGATGGTCACAGGCGGCTTTCCTTCCCGAGGGCTGCGAACTCGGCTTTCTGCTCGTCGGTGAGGGAGGTGCGCAGCGCGGTCCAGCAGTGGTCGTCGCGCGGCAGCCCGGCCCTGTGGTCGATCCACCAGGCGGCGTCGGTGCGCTCGCAGATCCTGTCGAGCAGCCAGTCAAGATGGTCCCCGGTCGCGCCCGGCATCGTCGCCAGCGACGGCGCTCTTTTGATCGTGTTGTCCCGCAGGACCAGCGCCCAGGCCACCTGCCGGTCGGTGCCCGTGAGGGTCGGTAGTCCGTCGAGGTCTGCTTGTCCCGCCGCCTGGTGCGCCGCTTGTTCGGCCTCGACGGCACGCCGCTGGCGTGCGCATGCCTGGCAGGGCCGCATCTCTGTCCGGTTCGCTCTGGCCTGCCGGGTGTCGCTCGGCCCGTAGACCTGGATGCGTTCGACGGCGCCGCAGCAGTCGCGTCTGATCGTGTACCAGGCCATCTGATCCCCCTCGGTGATCGCCCGCGGTTCGTCGATGCGCAAGGCCGGAACACGGCGCCGCAACCCGCCGTCCCGCCGGGCGGGCGACACGGTCAGGCGGACGCGGCGTCCGGCTTCGCCGCGTGCTCGTCCGGTCGACCGCCGGGGCAGAGGCACAGATCGCGACGCACCGCCCAGACCAGGCCTGATGCCGCGGTGCCCGTCAGACCGACCGCAGCACCGGCCGCGGCGCGGGGCCCGCCGTCGCCCGCCAGAACGAGGTCCGGGACCGCTGCGGCCACACGATCCGGGTGCCGCGCGGCTGCGCCCGTGCCCGTTCCAACACCTCACCCGGCCGGTCCCGGCCGATCACCCGACCTGCGGGATCGACCAGAGCGGACACCAGCGGCCACACCTGCGCCACGACCAGGCCAGCCATCTCCACGCTGGCCGCGAGCCGTGGATCATCCGCCCGTGCTCCTTCGACCAGGCCGGCGGCGACGTTCGCGGTCATCACCCGGGCCGCAGCCTGGAACGACCAGCGCACCGTCGGCTGGTCCAGATGCACGGGAACGGCGTGCAACCCCTCCCACGTCCCGTCGGTGTCCATCAGCAGCCGCAGCTCGGCGCCCCCGGTCGCCGCGTCCCACTCGGTGTGTGCGAAGAACCCGCGAGGCCAGTAGACCCCGGTGGTCGTCTCCGGGCGCTCGGGCAGCGGGACGTACGGGCACCAGGCCGGCAGGCCCGCCAGGAGCCTTTCGCGGTCGATCCGGATGTCCTGCCCGACCGCCGGAAGATGCCGGACCGCCAGGTCCTCGTCGATCTCGATCACCGCACGGTCCAGCCACCAGGTGGCCAGCGCGGCGAGACGGCCGATGTCGTCCGGGCGGGGGCTGTCCTGCGGCCGGCGGGGACCCGCGCCCGCCACCGCCGCCATCGGTAGCCAGCACCAGTCCGGCCAGTCCGGCCACGGCGCCATCCCACGCCGGCCTGCCACGTCGCGCATCCAGGACAGCGCCGGAGCGTACCGGCTACGGCACTCATCGAGATGTCGATCAGGGGCAGCGGCCACGCGGAAAGCGTACCCAGCCCCAACGACACACCCGCATACAGCGCCACCCCGACCGGCGCCCCGCGCGAGGACACGTGCGGGCCCGGCGCTGGGTGGCTCCCGGTCTCTTCGTCCCAGGCCGCGCGCCGAACCCGCGACCGTGCCGGTTTTGTCGACGACGGTGCGAGGGCGGGACCTGAACCATGTAAATACCCCTTCGAGGTCCGACGGCGCTCGCGCCCGCGCGGCCTGCGTTCGGCAGGCGCGGGGTGGGTCTGTCACCGCCGACCATGGTCTGCCGGGTCCTGCGGGGAGGGAGCCGGCTGCCCGTTAGGGTGATCCCAGAGGATTACGCCGGATCTGGGGGTTGTGTACGGTGACCGATGCCGAGGCCGGCGCGTCCAGTCCGAAGTCGTGGCTCGCCTGGAGGCGAGAGGAGATCAGCTCGGTTGATCTGAAGACGGACGTTCCGCACACCGCCCGCATGTACGACTACTACCTGCTGCGCCACGAGGCGCCGCGTCACCGAGCAGGGGTGGGAGACCCTCGCCATTGGGCCGTCGCAGCGGCCTGATTGAAGATGGGGGCAGTCTGATCCGGGGAGCGCCGGGGAGGACGGGAAGCGGCCCCGACAACGCCGGGACGGTCCAGCACTGCCAGATGGGCCGGGTTCGGCAATCGAGATCAGAAGGTGCAGCGTAAGCGAATCAGTGGTTGACGCTCCGTAAGAGTCGTGCCGGCTCAAATCTGGTGGATAAGGGCCGGTGTGCAGCGCGTGGCCGTCTGGTAGGTGGAGGCGGTCAACTCTGAAGCCGGGTCAGCTAGCCGGTGAGGAGGTCACGGTGAATGTCTGCGGCGTAGCCGTGGCGAGGCTGTCGGGGTACAGCTGGGCGCCTACCTGGTCGATCGGTGATGTGGTGAACGTGGGAACCGTCCGTGGTCGCCCCCATGTGGGGCAGGCTCGCTGCCGGCTGGTGGCCAGGGGCGGGGCGGAGGTCCCGTAGTACTCCGAGCACGCGAGAGGCGTGTACATGGGGAAGGGGACCAGCAGGCTGGTAGGGAGGATGCTGGAATGCCAGGAGCCGCGCTGGTGAATATCGGCGGGCCGGAGCTTGATGACGCCTTCGTGGAGGCGGAGCGCCGGGTACTGGAGATCCAGGCCAAACTACACCGTTGGGCTCGGGACGAGCCTCGTCGTCGGTTCGACGATGTTTTCAACCTCGTCCACGACCCCGCGTTTCTGTTGGTGGCGTGGGTTCGTGTGCGGAGTAACAAGGGTGCCAGGTCGGCGGGGGTGGACGGCGTTTCGGCGCACGCCATCCAGGCCAGGGGCGTCGGGAAGTTCCTCGACGGGTTGCGGGCCTCGCTAAGAGACCGTAGCTTCCGCCCGTTGCCGGCGCGGGAGCGGATGATTCCCAAGACCGGCGGCAAGGTGCGCCGTCTGGGGATCGCGACCGTTGCCGACCGGGTGGTCCAGGCATCTTTGAAGCTGGTGTTGGAACCTGTCTTCGAGGCGGATTTCTTGCCGTGTTCGTATGGGTTCCGCCCGGGCCGTCGGGCTCAGGACGCGGTGGCCGAGGTGCGTTTTCTCAGCTCACGCCCCCGTTGTTACGAGTGGGTCGTGGAGGGCGACATCAAAGCCTGCTTCGACGAGATCTCGCATCCCGCTCTTATGGAGCGGGTGCGGGCTCGGATCGGGGATAAACGTGTGCTGGCCTTGGTGAAGGCGTTCCTGAAAGCAGGTGTCCTCACCGAGGACGGCGCGCTGCGGGGCACAGACGCTGGCACTCCGCAAGGGTCGATCTTGTCCCCGTTGTTGGCTAATGTGGCCCTGTCGGTACTGGACGAGCATATCGCCCAGATGCCGGGAGGCCCGTTGACCGGCGAGTGGGAGCGGCGGAAACGCCGTGGCCAGGGTCTACCGAATTTCCGTCTGGTCCGTTACGCGGATGATTGGTGCCTGATGGTGAAGGGCACCCAGGCGGACGCGGAAGCCCTGCGAGAGGAGATCGCCGGGGTTCTCGCCGGGATTGGGCTACGACTGTCCCCGGAGAAGACCCTGGTAACCCATATTGACGAGGGCCTTGACTTCCTTGGATGGCGCATCCAGCGTCACCAGAAGCGTGGCGAAGACCGGCACTACGTCTACACCTACCCGGCGAAAAAGGCGCTGCGCGCCATCTGCCAGAGGGTCAAGGACGTGTGCCGGGGCACGAACGTCGACCAACCGCTGTCGGCTCTGCTGCACCGGCTCAATCCGGTGCTGCGGGGCTGGTGCACCTACTTCCGGCAGGGTGTGTCCAGTAAGACCTTCGGTTTCCTCGCCTCCGTCGTCTGGCGGCAGGTGTGGGCCTGGGTAGGCAGGAAACACTGCAAGACGGGCTGGAAGGCCCTCCGACGCCGCTACAGCGGCAACGGATGGAAATGGTGGCCAGCTGACGGCGAGACCACGCTGCTCCACCCCGGGTCGATCAGCACAACTCGATACCGGTACCGGGGAGCGGCGATCCCCTCGCCATGGGTGGTCGCGGGATGACGAGAACACGAGCCATAAATACGGGGCCTGTGCAGAGCCCGTTGCTCAGTAATGGGCACGGCGGGTTCGGGAAGCGGCCCGAGGAAACGGACCGGCCGAAATGCCGGCACCGCGCCTCGGGCCGACTTCGCGGTGGTAAGGACAACTTTCCCGCCGACCGGCAGGCGGCCGAGCAGGCGCTCGCGGTGTTTCCGCACGGCCGGGTCACCGCCCGGCAGAACCGTGCGTTCCTGCACCGGGTGACCCGGTTCCTCGCCCAGGAAGCGGGGATCCGCCAGTTCCTGGACGTGGGCACGGGTATTCCGACCTCGCCGAACCTGCACGAGGTCGCCCAGGGCATCGACCCGGGCTGCCGGGTGGTCTATGCCGATAACGACCCGATCGTGCTCTCTCACGCGCGTGCTCTGCTCACCGGCACCGGTGAGGGTCGTACGGCCTATCTGGATGCCGACCTGCGGGAACCCGAGAAGATCCTCGAGTCGGCCGAGCTTCGCGACACCCTGGACCTGACCCGCCCCGTCGCGTTGTCCGTCATCGCTCTGCTGCACTTCATCCCGGACACCGACGACCCGTACGGCATCCTCCGCCGCTATCTCGACGCGCTTCCGGCCGGGAGCTACCTGGCGCTCACCCACGTCACTCCCGACTTCGCACCTGACGAGGTCGGGCGGGTCGTCGAGATCTACCGGGGCCAGGGCATCCCCGCCACGGTCCGGACCCGCGGCGAGGTCGAGCGTTTCTTCGACGGCCTCGACGTCATCGAACCCGGGGTACAGCCCGTGCACCGCTGGCGGCCCGACGACACCAGCCTGGACGGCCCGACCGACGCCGAAGTCAACGTGTACGGAGCCCTCGCCCGCATCCCCTGAGCGCGGTCCCCGTCATGGCCTTCACCCCCGACGGGTCGAGCACCTTCACCACGGCGTCGATGATCGGCCTGGGCCAGGGCTGTGGGGCGTGCGGGAAAGAGGTCGCCGACCAACAATCGATTCGACCAGCCGCTATCTCCCGCCCCCTGGACCCGGCTGAGATGGATTATTGATGGGTGGGACGTCGAGGACGCGGCGACACGGAGAGGGCTCACGAAGGCCGCCTGACCGGTCGCGACGAGAGGAGCGGACCAGACACCATGAGTCCGGTGAACGGCGATGATCGTTATCGTTCCTGTCCGTCCTGGTGCCAGGAGCCGGCCGGGCACCTGAGGCCCGAGCCCAACGGCCCCGGCGGCTATCACACGGCCGAGATCGCCCTCATCGATCTTCCCGAAAGAGACGGAATACGAGGGGACCCCCTGGAGCTTGTGGTGAGGATCGAACAATACGTGACTCATACCACCGCGGACCCTCCTGTGATCACTTTGGGAAGCAGCGACATTGACGAGCCCGATCGTGAAGGCCTCACCGCCGACGAGACGGAGGACCTCGTGGGAGCCCTCCAGCGGGCGATCGCGACGTTGCGGGCCGGATCGTCCGGGGCCGGTTTCGTCGTCTGACGGCGTCTAACCCCGACGCATTCGTCAACGCCGCCCGTTCACGCAGAAGGGCGGCCGCGAACGCGTTGGTGCCTTCGGACGGTTCGGCGCAAGGGTGCGTCCGCGGGACCTGGCAGATCGCCACGAGGACGGCCAGCAGACCCGAAGGGCTACGCGTGGCGGCTGAACTGCTCGGCCACAAGCAGCCGCCACGCTGTCGCCTGGACGTCCTCGGCCCAACGGCGCGCCAAGCTCACCTCATCGACATCAAAGTTGAAGTTCAGCCAGGTGCGCACCATCCGGCCCAGCACGGCGAGCACGCCGTCCGGGAGACCGTCGACGGCGTAGTACGCAACGCCGGAGAACTCGCGGGTGTCGATGTCACCCCCCGCCGGATCGTTACCGCTCCGCACCGCCACGGCATACCACGAGGCCAGACGCCACAGCGCGGCACGGGCCTGATCACCCTCGGGCTCGGGCGTGACCTCGCCTCGTTCGAGCCCGGCCACCCAGGCGGCTGTCGGGCCGTTCCACTGTCGCTCGTCTTCGGTGTTCGCGAAACGCAGGCCGGATCTGTCGGAGCCAGGCTCGCCGGCCCACGCGACGAGAGAGACGAGCCGAAGAAGCCTCTGGCGATCATCCATTTCCCGTGGCTATCACCGCACGGGACTGCCCGCCGCCGCTTCGCGCGAGCTGTGCGGCCGCCTGCCAGATGCGGGTGGAACATCCGCCCGGGTGCGGGCCGCGATCGGGTCATGCTGCGCTCGCCGCCTACGCGGGCCGCTACCGCGGCGATCCCGGTGCAACCATGTAGTTCGCGTTTCCTGCAGCGGGTGGCGACGGCCGGCCCGTTACTCCCCGATGTGCACGAGGCGGACCGACCGCCAGTTCACCAGTACCCGCCGCCCGTCGGCGAGGTGGAGCTGCTCAACCTCACAGCGGAACAGCGCCTGGGCGATCCGTGCCCGTTCGGCTTCAAGATCGACGTAGGCGCCGGACGGGTCGTATCGCTCGCCGTCGATCGTCAGCCACACACCCACCAGAATCGCACAGAGGTTCGACCATGAGGTCTTGGTAGCCACCTTGACCTGCACAGATGGGCCAGCGTGCGCCGGGTTGTGCCCCCACCGGCCGCTGGCAACCCGGCGCACGCGCTCACGATAGGTCGATCGACGAAGCCACGGTGTAGACCCTCCGTGCCCTGATCAGCCCGGCCGCGGTCAGATCCACCGGGCCGACGCGATCACTCGTCGTCATCGTCCCAGATCGGCCCGTCGTCGCCCTCGTTGCTGTCCGCCGCATCGCGCGCACGGCCATCCCAGCCGGTCAGGGCGGTGGCGGAGTTCGGGTTGTTCACCGCGGCCCGGCTGATCCGGTCGGCGGCCTCGCGGTCCATCGGAGTCGACTTGCCCATGACACATCTCCTGGAGATTCCGATCTCAGGCCTCGGTGTCGCCACGAGGCAGGCGGGTCGGGCCGCGATCGGCGCGGCCCGACTGATGCCCAGGGGTGCGGTGCCAGATCGTGGTCATCGATCACCGCGCTGGTACCGCGAGTGGGCTCCGGGTTGAGCACGACCTCGGAACGAGCCCACTGTGGGAAGCGTCTTCACCGTAGCGCGGCCGTCCAGGCAACGCCGCTTCGGCACGCGGGCCCGGCACTTGCCGACCGCGGCCTCCCACGACACGAGCGCACGTCCGCCGAGACCAGCCGGACGGTGGGCCATCCGTAGGCCCGCCACCGCCGCGCCACAGTATGCCGAGACCACGCCGAAGCGAGGAACACATGATCGACCGTGTCACGCTCATCACCGGGAATCCAGGCAAGGCCCGCGAGTACTCCACCATCCTGGGCATCGAGGTCACCGCGACCAGACTGGACCTCGTCGAGATCCAGTCGCTCGACGTCGCGACGGTGGTGGAACGCAAAGCCACGGACGCCTACGCGAAGCTGCACCGTCCGGTACTCGTCGACGACACCGGTCTGGCACTCGATGCCTGGAACGGCCTCCCCGGCGCCCTCGTCGCATGGTTCCTGGACACCGTCGGCACCCAGGGCCACGACCGCTCTCGGCTATGCCGACGCGACCGGCGTCCGGGTCTTCATCGGCACCGTTCACGGGACACTGACCACCGAGCCTCGCGGCAGCGGCGGCTTCGGCTACGACACCATCTTCGTACCCAGCGGCAGCACCCTGACCTTCGCGGAAATGCCGAGCGAGGAGAAGAACGCGACCTCAAACCGGCGCCTGGCGGCCGACGCCCTCCGCGAGAAAATAAAGTGACCGGTGCGCCTCAGGTGACCCCGATCGGTTCGAAGCGGATGGTGAGGCCGAGGCTGTTGGCTTGCTTGATCATGCGGCGCATGGCGCGTTCGGGATCTCGTTTGGCGAAGTGATCGGCGCCCAGGTCGCGGTAGGGGACCCTGTCGTGCAGGACGTGCCAGATGGCGATGGTGAGTTTGTGCATGACGGCGACCTGGGCGTGTCGGCCGCCCCGGCGGGCGGCGAGCCGGCGGTAGAAAGCGCCCAGGTAGGAGTCCTTCTTCTTGATCGCCACCATCGCGGCGATCCCGAGCAGGCGTTTGAGGTTGCGATTGTCGGTCCGGATGTGGCCGGACTTGTTCACCCCGGCGGACTCGTTCTGGCCTGGGCAGACCCCGATCCAGGAGGCGAGGTGATGGGCGCTGGGGAACTGGGCCATGTCACCCCCGGTCTCCGCGATGATGATCTCGGCCGCGAGGCGGCCGATGCCGGGGATCGAGGCCAGGAGATCCAGGTCCTGCATCTGGCCGGTGAGCATGGCCGCGATCCGCTCGTCGAACCCGGCGATGACCGCCTTCCAGCGGTCGATCTCGTCGAGGTAGTGGCGGACCATGGAGGCGTGGTGGTCGGTGAACTCGCCGTCCAGCGCCTCGATGAGTGCCGGGATCTTGGCGCGGGCCCGGCCGGTGGCGAAGTCGGCGAGCAGGTGGGGGTCGCGCTCGCCGGTGACGAGGGCTTCGAGGATCTTCCGGCCGGTGACACCGACCAGGTTGGTGAGGACCGCGGCGAGTTTCATCCCGGTGTCCTCGAGCTCCTTCTCCAGCCGCTGAGCCTCCCAGCTTGCGGCGCGCACCAGTTCGGTCCGCCGGCGGGTCAGGTCCCGCAGTTCCCGGATCTTCCGTGCCGGGACGAAGGACGCCATCACCATGCCCGACGCGCCGGCCCGTGCCAGGAACGCCGCGTCACTGGGATCGGTCTTGCGACCCCGGATTCCCTTGAGATGAGAGGGGTTGACCAGCATCAGGTTCAGATCCGGCTGCAACACGTAATAGACCGCCCGCCAGTCGTCGGAGGTGGCCTCCAGCACCACGACCTCCACCCGGCGTTCCAGTAGCCAGGCCCGCAACCGCTGTAAACCGGCATGGGTCCGCCTCATGGCCATGGGGCAGAGAAAGACACTCGTCACCTGCCGCCCCTGCCACGAGGCCATCCACGCCGGCCGGCGACCACGTAACCCACGACATAACCACTGGAAAGCCCGTTGCAGTTAACGCCGCCCGGCGGGTTCGGCGGGGCCGACGGAAAAGGACCCAACCAGGGCACGTCGCCGGCGGCCTACCCGACTCGGCGGGCGGGCCGAGGAAACGGATCAGCCGAAAGACTGGCACCGCGCCTCGGCCCGACCCAACACCTACGTGATGGTCTCCGGCCGGTGGACCTACGTGTACCGGGCTGTTGACCAGCATGGTCAGGTCATCGACGTCCTGGCCAGCGAACGGCGCGACCAGGCCGCCGCCCGGCACTTCTTCGCCGCCGCGTTCACCGAACTCGCCGCCGCCGTCTGACCGGCAGACGCCCCGGCCACTGGCATGCCCCGCCTTCGCCAAACGCAATAGCGCCGTGACCCGCAGCCTGGACCCCACCGGGGCCGGCCGCGCCCGGTGGATGGTCCGCTGGAAACCCGTGATCGACGCCTTTGCGATCACTTACCGTGACCGTTGGCTGTCCGTCGAGTCCTACTGATTAAATCTGCCGGAAACCGTTGGCGACACAGTCCCCACCTGAAGGTTAAGCGACAAGTTAGATGCGGTGTTCGGCGAGGACTTCGGCGGTGAGTTGCTGGGTGGTTTGCGCTCGTTCTGGGTTGGCGAGGCAGACGGCGACGTAGAGGGCGTCGAGAATGGTGGAGTGGATGATGCGGCTACTCATGGCTTCGATGCGAAATTTCGTTTCGCGGCTTCCGGCAACGAGGCAGGTTTCGACGATTTTGGCGAGTGGTGACCGGTAGAAGCTGGTGAGGGCGATGGTTTCGGCGCCGGCTTGTTTGGCGGCGGCGGCGCTGGCGAGGGTTTCTTGGGTCTGCCCGGTGTGGCTGATCGCAAGGCAGGCAGTTCCGGGGTGGAGCAGGCGTGCGGTGACGTGCTGGATGTGTGGGTCGAGGGGTGCTTCCGTGGTCAGCCCGACGGTGCGGAATCGGTACGCGGCGTCCTGCGCGAGGGGGGAGGAGGTGCCGACACCGAGTATGAGTAGCCGCTCGACGTGGGCGAGGGTTTGAACGGCCCGGGCGAAACTGTCGTGGTCGACCGTGCCGGACGCTTCGGTAATTGCTTGGGCGGTGCTGTTCAGGATCTTGTCCAGGACGGTTGCGGGCTCGTCGGCCGCGGCGACGTCTTCGTGCAGGCCGCGTTCGGCAGGGATGGATTCGGCGGCGAGACGGATTTTGAGGTCTGCGAAGACCCTGCTGGCTTATTCGGGTTGTGGGGGTGTCTCTCAACCCGTGCGCAACACCCGGGACGGCACGCTGGCCGTGGGTGTCGGGTCGGGATGATGCTGGTCGTGTCCCTGCAACCGAGACCCTGGCCCGAGGTCCCGCCACTGACCGCGCAGGTCGCGCGTGCCGCGTTCCCGAAGGGGAACCTGGCGATGCGTATCCGTGACGAGCTCGGCGTGGTCTACGAGGACGGCCGGTTCACCGGCGCGTTCGGGGTGCGGGGCCGGCCGGGGATCTCCCCGGCGCAGCTGATGATGGCCACGGTCCTGCAGTTCGCCGAGAACCTCACCGACCGGCAGGCCGCGGACGCGGTCCGGGACCGGATGTCGTGGAAGTACGCGCTCGGTCTCGATCTCGACGATCCCGGGTTCGACGCCAGCGTGTTCACGGAGTTCCGGACCCGGCTGGTCGCGGGGGATCTCGCGACCCACGCCCTCGACGCGCTTCTGGCGCGTCTGGTCGCGCAGGGGCTGCTCACCGCGGGCGGGCGGGCGCGTACCGATTCCACCCATGTGCTCGGCGCGATCCGGCAGCTGTGCCGGCTGGAACTGGCCGGGGAGACCGTGCGCGCCGCGCTCGAGGCGCTTGCCAGCGCCGCCCCGGCCTGGCTGGGCGGGGTGATCGACGACTCCTGGCAGCGGCGGTACGGGGCGCGGGTCGACACCTGGCGTCTTCCCGCGTCGGAGACGAAGCGTAAGGCCCTCATGGTCGAGTACGGCCGTGACGGCTACCACCTGCTCGCGGCCGTCCACGCCCGCGACGCGCCGGTCTGGCTGCGCCAGATCCCCGCCGTCGACGTTTTACGGCGGGTCTGGGTGCAGCAGTTCTACCGGTACACCACGGGCAGCGGGACGGAGGTGGTACGACGGCGGGAGAACACCTCCGAAGGCGGAGACGGTCTCCCGCCTGGCAGAGACCGCCTGATCTCGCCCTACGACCTCGACACCCGGCACAGCCTCAAACGTGACCAGAGCTGGGACGGGTACAAGGTCCATCTCACCGAGACCTGCACCCCACCCGACCCCGCACCAGCACCCGACACGACCGGGCGTGGGGACGTCCCGAACCTGATCATCGGGGTGCTGACCACCCCGGCGACCACCCCCGACGCGGCCGCCCTGGATGACATCCACACCGAACTCGACCGCAACGGGCTGGCCCCCGACGAGCACCTGCTCGACTCCGGCTACCCCAGCGCCAACCAGATCATCCACTCCGCCCGGGCTTATGGGATCCGCCTGGTCACCCCGATCCTGCTCGACCACTCCCACCAGGCGAAAGCCCGGGCGGGCTACGACAAGGCGAGTTTCTCCTTCGACTTCGACCGCCGCCGCGGCACCTGCCCGCAGGGCCGGACCAGCTCGACGTGGAACCCGTCCCGCCAGCGCGCCGCCGAGGTGATCGTGGTGACCTGGACGAAAGCGACCTGCGGTCCCTGCCCGGCCCGGGAACAGTGCACGAAAGGCAAACAGCGCCACATCACCCTCCGGGACCGTGAGCTCCACGAAGCCACCGTCACCGCACGGGCCGCACAGACGACCGACGAATGGAAACGCCGCTACGCAGCCCGGTCCGGGATCGAGGGCACCATCCGCCAGACCACCCACGTCACGGGTATCCGGACCGCCCGCTACCGCGGCCTGTCCAAGACCAGCCTGGAACACACCATCGCCGCGACCGCGATCAACATGATCCGGCTCGATGCCTACTGGACCGGCAAGCCCCTCGACCGCACCCGCACCACCCACCTCACCCGGCTCGACCTCACCCACGCAGCCTGAATAAACCAGCAGGGTCTGCGAAGCCTTTGAGGCTGATGTCCTGGCAGAATCGGACGATGGTGGCGACCGAGGTCTCGGTGCGTTCGGCGAGGTCGGTGACGGTCATGTGGATGATGTCGCGGGGTTCGGCGAGGATGGCCTGGCCGATCCGTTGACCACTGGGGGTCAAGGTGGGCATGCAGGCGCGGAGTTGTGCGGTGATGGTGCCACCATTGGCAACAACGTCTGCGATGTGTTGACTGGTGTTGGGTCGGCGGTTGTGGGTGGCGCTGGTCATGATGCCTGCCACGATGCCAGACCGGCGAGCGTGGGGCGGGTTACAGGGGCGTTGATGTCGAGCAGGTGAACGACCGCGTCAGTGCTGAGTACGACGAGGGTGTTCAATCCGAGTGAAACAGGCTGGGTGGTGACGGGCGACGCGATGTCGCCGACGAGGAGCGGACCGTCGGGGCAGCCCAGTTGCCAGATGCTGCCATCGAGCAGCACGATCATCGGTCCGAGGGGGGTATGGACGGGAGTGGTGGGCGCGCCTGTTCCGGTGGACCGGTAGGGACCATAGGCGGGGCGCAGCCCGTGCAGGTGCTGGCGGTCGAAGATGTCGCCGTGATCCGGGTCGAGCCGGTGAGCGATGCCGTCGCCGGTGACGAGCAGGATCGCCTCGTCGGTGACCAGGGGAGCGGCCGTGGAGAAGCGGCCGGTCACGGTGGTGCGCCACCGAATCTGGCCGGTGGACAGGTCCAGTCGCTCGAGGGTGGGTCCTGCGGTGCGGAGTAATAGCGCATCGGTCCCGTCAATGGCAACCAGCGAGGTGGAGGGCGGTGGTGTGCCGGGTGGGTCGGTCCAGGCGAGGGTGCCGTCGCGCAGGTTCAAAGCGGTCAGGCCCGGGGTGGGGCCGCCGAGGGGCAGCACGGCCAAGCGGTCGGTGGCCAGACCGGTTCCGTAGGTGAGCAGAGTGTCAACCTGGCCGAGCTGGTCGCGGTGCCAGACTGTATCCCCGGTGTCGATGTTCAGGCAGGTGATGCCGCCGACGTCACCGACGATCAGCCGGCCCGTCGCGGTGAGGATGGGGGTGGCTAGCAGCCGGCGTTGCTGCCAGTGTGGGAGGTGCCGGGTCCAGTGGGTTGCGCCGGTGGCTGGGTCGAGCGCGGTGAGGGTGCCGGCATGGCTGCACGCCAGGATCTGGTCATGGCTGGCGAGAACGCCGGTGACAGGTTCGTCCGCGACGCGCATCGTCCACAACACGTCGACTCGGCCGTCGCTACCGTCGCTACCGTCGGTGTTAGAGGTGTGTAGGCGGGTCAGGTGTCCTGCGCCGTGGGTGTCGGCGCTCGGTGCGATGACGGTGCCGGCGAGGGTTGCGAGGGTGCCAAGATGTTGATGGTCGCCGATCGAGTGGCTGGTGGTGCGGGGCGAGGTCGGGGCGTCGACGCGAGACGTGGTCGGTGACCGTGGCGGTTTCGGTAGCGCTGGGATCGTGTTGTGCCGTAGATCCGTAGTTCTCAGGCAGGATGTGAGGGTGATGAGGCGGAGTTGCGGTGGTGACCAGTCCAGTCCGCCGAAGCTGGCTGCGGGCGTGCTGAGCAGGTGACAGCCGCCGACATTGCGCTGTGCGTCGGCATGCCAATGTCCTGACAGCACGGCGAGGAGGCCGTCGGGTGCGGCATTGCAGCGGATCAATGCGAGTGTGTCGTGGTCGGGCTGGTTGTGGGCGAGCACGACGACCGGCAGTCCGGGGGCTCGGGTGGCGAGATCTGCGATCACGAAGCGTTGCTGGTCTGTGTCGTCGATGCCGCACCAGGCGCTGAACCAGTCCAGGGCGAGCAGGTGCACGCCGCCTAGGTCGGCTGACCACCAGCGTGGGCCCATGGCCTGCTCGTAGCGGGTAAGTGTTGCCGCGCCGAGAAACCCGCCACCGTGGGGGGTGTCGCCGGGGTGGGGTTGGTGTCGGTGGCCGTAGTGGTCGTGGTTGCCCGGCACGATCTCTACCGGCAGCGGCGCGGCGGCGAGGGAGTCGAGCACGCGCCGGAACTCTTCGGGTGTGCCGTGGTCGGTGAGGTCACCGGTGATCACGGCGAATGCCGCGCCGTGATCGGCTGCGGCCTCCAGCGCGTAGCGCAGGCCGCTGGTGGTGTCCGTCTGGTCGCCGTAGCGGGCGGCGAGCTCGACCGCCTGGGACGGGTCACCGTCGATCGCGCTGACATGCGTGTCCGTGATGTGCGCGAATCGCAGCTCCCCTGAGGGTGGGTGTGGATCGCCACCGGCGCGGCTCGGGTGAAGCTGAAACAGTAGCGGCTCCCCCGCCGCCGCGTGCTGCCACCAGCGGCCCGTCCAGCCGTTGGGGCGCCGGCCCAGACCGGGCGCCCCGGCACGGTGCGGAGGCTGAACGAGCCGTCGTCGCGAGTGAACGTCCAGGTCCGCCCGTCACTTACCGCGATCCCTGCGAGCGCGTTGCCGTGGATGGTGAGCACGGCGCCGGTGATCTGCATGCCTCAGTCTAGCCATCGACGAAAGATCGTTTACAATCCTTCGGGTCGCGATGTATGAAAATTCCTTACAGAAGAAAGGTAAAGTTCAGACAAAATTTCCCTTGACTCGTCAGTGTCACCGCCATGGCCCCACCCGGCCTCGCGCCGCCACCGTGGCCACAGGGGGACGGCCTCGACGCGGCTGTCCGGGTGGCCGGTGCTGTCGGGAACCGCCCGTACCGCTTAGTACTGAGTCGAAAATGACTCAGGGTGAGGCTGTCAGGGTGACCTGGTGGCCGAGCTGTTGGAGCTGGTGGACGAGCTGAGTCGAAAATGACTCAGGGTGAGGCTGTCAGGGTGACCTGGTGGCCGAGCTGTTGGAGCTGGTGGACGAGCTTGCGGGTTTGACGTTCGGGGTCCTGGCGGCGTTGGTAGTAGTCGGGGCCGAG
>NZ_LFCW01000018.1:0-45236 GCF_001306465.1 Frankia sp. R43
ACCCGGCCCCACCGGGTCAGGATCGGCCGGTCCGACTGCCCTCGGGCGCGGTCCTCCCGCTCAGCCTCATCGCCGCACTCGCCGCCGCCGTGGTCGCCGCCCGGCTCCTGCGCTCCCGCCGCCGCCGTGTCCCGACCCCACCCGGGCAGCCCGTCCCGACCGACCCGCCCCTACCCCTGGTCGTGCGCGAGATCCTGCGCGCCAGCCGCCCACCCACCGACGACACCGACAACCCCGACGACGGCGACGGAAACGACGACGGGCAGGGTCCGCAGGACCCCGAACCCGGCAGCGACCCCGACCCCGTACCGGCATCCGAACGGCACGACCCGCCGCGACAGATGCCCGCCGGCCCGTCGCCGACGCCCCGCCCCGCCGACGCGATTCCCGGCCCCGCCGAGGCGGGGGACCTGGACGAGCCTCTCGCGGAGCTGCTGCGCACCGGACGGCTCGACCTGCACGGCCCCGGCGCACCCGCCGCTGCCCGCGCGCTGCTGGTGCACGTCCTCGCCGCCCACCACAGCGACCACACGGCCTGGCCCTCCCGGCTGATCATCCCGAGCGGTCTGGCCGACCGGCTCGACCTGCCGCACGCCGTCCTCGACGTTCTCCCACAGGTCACCATCACCGCCACCACGCAAAACGCCCTCGACCTCGCCGACCGTGAGGCACTGCGCCGCGCCCGGCTCGCCGAGGACACCACCGCGGCGAGCCTGGAGGAGCTACGCGCCGGCCTGCCCGACGAGATGATCCCCACCGTCCTGCTCGTGGCCACCGTGGCGAGCGCCGACGACGGCCGGCTCGGCGCCCTCGCCCACGCCGGGGCACGCGTCGGCCTCTATCTGCTCACCCTCGACCCGACCGGCGGCCCGGCCGGCGATGGTCAGCCGGCACCGCCCTGGCATCTCACTCCCGCCCAGACCCGTGACCTTCTGCGCCTCCTCGCGGACGCTGCCGACCAGCCCACCCCCACCACCGACTCCCCGCCCCCTACCGAGACAGCCGCCCCCAACCCGATGGTCGAGGCCCTCCCCGCGCCCCCGACGGGCACGCCGCCGCCCCCCGACCCGGGACCGCCACCCGTCCCCGCCGAACCGCCAGCCGACGACCCGCCCACCACCAGCACCGTCGACGAACCCGCGGGCCAGCCCGGCCACCTGGACCGGCCGGGCCCGCGGGTGCGGCTGATGCTCTTCGGCCGGCCCGCCGTCCACCTCGACGGCACGCCGCTGGTCGGCGGACTACGGACCCTCAGCCTGGAAATCGCCGCACATCTCGCCGTCCACCCCAGCGGCGTCACCGGCGACCGACTCGCCGCCGACCTCCTGCCCGACCAGGACCCGACCCGCGCCCGCAACCAGGCCTACCGCGCCGTCGCCGCGCTGCGCGACACCCTGCGCACCGCCACCGGCGACCCGACCCTCACCCCGATCCTCAACAGCAAAGCGGGCTACCGCCTCAACCCGGCCGTGGTCGACGTCGACGTGTGGGAGTTCGACGCGGCGCTGCACGCCGCCGGACACGCCCCCGACGACCCCGCCCGTGTCCTCGCGCTCACCCGGGCCGTCGCCCTCGCCACCGCCACGCCTCTCGGCGATACCGCCTACGACTGGTCCGCCCCGATCGTCGCGGACCTGGAACACCGCGCGGTCGACACGCTCGCCGACCTCGCCGACCTGCTCGCCGACGACCACCCCGACCGGGCCCTGGCCTACCTCGAGCAGGCCCTCGCCCTCACCCCGACGGTCGAGGACCTCTACCGGCACGTGATGAGCCTGCACGCCGCCCGGGGACGCGTCGACGCGGTACGCCGCACCTACCAGCGGCTGCGCGACGCCCTCGACGCCCACGGCCTCGACGTCGACCCCACCCCCGAGACCCAGGCCCTGCTCGCCCACCTCACCCGCACCCCACGCCCCACCCCAGCCCCTGCCACGACCGGGCCCCGGCGCATCGTCCGCCCCGCCATCCGCCACCCCGACCGCCCCAGCACCTGACAGGCGCCCCGGCCAGATCATCGCCCGCGCCGCCCACCCATCGAAAGGCGCATCCACGACGATTTCCCGCGAGGTTTCCGCACCTTTCCGTGGAACATTTTCCCTTGTCGCGCGAGTCATTTCCCGGACGTGACAGCGGCTTCTTCATGTCTTATTTCCGCACCGTTCCACGGTCGTCTTCTCCTCTCTCGGAAATCCGCGTGAGGCCGGTTCAGGGCCGAGAACCCGCGGCCCACCGATGGAGGGTCACGGTGCCTGGCACCCGATCTCCGAGGCGGCCGGCCTCCCTGCCCCCAGGTACAGCGAGTCTCGTCACCGCGCACGTCACAGGCCCGCCGCAGTCGCCCACCAGGAGCCCACGGAAGCGTCCGACCGGCCCGGTCCGCTCACACGGCGGGCGGTAGCCCGTCCTGTCCATCGGCGCGCCGGGCGTTGGACAGCAACGATTCCTCACCGTCTTCGGCGATGTGCGCCGGGCGTGGTGGTCACGATCGGACTCGGATCAGACACGTATCAGAAGGCCGGCGGTAACAACTACGGCGCCGACCAGGTCATACACGGAGCGCGAAACCGGTGGTATCGGTCTCAATGTCACAGATCGGCACCCCTCCGATGCGCTACGGTCGCCGTGCGCGTGCTCGCCGCACCCGCATGGTGACGGCCTGCCCCGCCCGTGACCCCCACGTTCGCCTCCAGGAGGTGCGTGAACCCTGCCCTTACCTTTGCTTGAAAGCAAGAATAGAGGTCGTGTGAGAATCTCCGAGCTGGATTTCGGGATCAAGCTGGACGATTTCTCCGAAAAGGTATGGCGCACCGTCGCGCGCCACCCCTACTGCGACATCGACCTGCTCGCCGAATGGCTCCGAAAGCCCGAACCCATCGTCGAGGCGGAAATCGGCCGGCTCGTCGACGCCGGCCTGCTCCGCCAGGTCGGCCGCCAGTGGGAACCCCAAGACCCGATCAAGGTCCTGCAGGCCCGCCACGCACAACGCGAGGCCGCACTCAGCGCCGAACGCGCCCGCATGGACGACCAGAAAGCCCAGCTCTACCGGTCGGGCATGTTCGGGGACTACATCGCCGGCCGCCGACGCACCGGCACCACCGCCGGAGTCCAGTTCCTCGCCCGCGACGAGATCTTCCACAAGATGGCCGAGCTCACCACCCAGGCCAGCACCCGGATGCGGTTCCTCCAGACCGGCCCGCCACCCCCCGGCCTCGGCGGCAACGTGCCCGACCTGCTCGTGCCCGCCGCCGCCCGCGGAGTCCAGATCAGCAGCGTCTGGACACCACCCGCGCTCAGCGCCGCGCAACGACGCACCCCCGGCCGGCGCCTACCCCCCATGGGAGTCCTACGCCTCGCCCCGGCCCTACCGATGCGCACCATCGTCTGGGACACCACCGCAGCCCTCATCCCGGTCCGCGACGACGACCTCGACGAAGGCGGCCTCGTCGCCGTCGCACCCACCCTCGTGCGCGCCGTCACCGACATGGTCACCCGCATCGAGGCCGCGATCCCCGTCCAACGCCACCCTGCCGGCGCCCAGGAACCCGCCGCGATGCGGCGGCAACGCGCACTGCTCATCCTGCTCGGACGGGGCCTCGATGACGTGCGCGCCGCCCGGGAACTCGGGGTGTCGGAACGGACGGTGAAGCGCGACGTCGCCGAACTGTGCCACCGCTTCGGGGTCAGCACCCGCTTCCAGCTCGGCGCCGCCGCCGCGACCGCCGGCTACCTGCCCCACACCCCCACACCCCCACCACCCGCACAGCCCCCAGCACAGGCACACCGACCCGACCCGCCCACCGGGCCCCCCGGCCGCATCGCGGTCCCACCGCGCACCGGGAACCAGCCGCTGCCAGCCCGCGCACCGGCCCCATCGCACCGGCCATGACCCCCTCTCGGCAGCCCGGTGCTATCCGGTCCTCTCCCACCGGCGCAGGAGCAGGCGCAGGGCGGCGCAGACTCCGGCGGCCAGCGCGAGAAGGCTCACGCCGAGCAGCGCCTCCTGGCCCAACCGGGTCCGCCACGAGGCATCCGCCGCCGTGGTGCCGGCCGCGACCAGCACCACAAGCCCTCCCACGAGAAACATGGCCAGGAAAGCCAGGCGTGGCACCGCCACGCCTGGCAGATCGGTGTGCACCGGTCTGGGCTCGGGAACGTCGACGTCCCCGGCGTCGGGGTGCGGCATGCTCCCGATCAGGTCTCGTTCCCGCAGGTACACCGTCCTGGCAGGGCTGTCCCACTCCCCGGCGTCCAGCAGATAGCGCAGCGCCGTGTCGATACTCACCCGCGCCTCGGCCGCGCGGCCACACAGGCGCTGCCCGGCCGCGAGCCGCCCCCACAGCACATGATCGTCAGGCCAGGTGGTGACCGCTTCCCACGCACGGGCGCACAGCCGCTCCCCGACGCCGTGCCCGGGGGCGGCGAGGGCCAGCGCGTGCAGGCACACCTCGACCACCAGCCGGGACCCGGGATCGGCGGCCCACGCCCGGTCGAGCAGACCGTCGGCGTACGCGGCGGTGTGGCGGCGGTCTCCGCGGGCAGCGAAGCCCCGCAGAGCGGTGACCAGCGCACCGCCCTGGAACCCCTCCCCGGCCCCGAGGACCAGCGCCGACCCCTCCAGGAAGCAGCCCAGCTCGTCGAACCGCAGGTTCCCGTAAAGCTTCGCGGCGTGAAAGACGGCGGCGAAGGCGTACACCTCGGAGGTGTCCCTACCGGTCAGGGCGCCAGCTGCCGCGGTGAGGTCGTGGTCGGACTCCACCGACGCGCGGGCCTCGACACCGAACCCGAAGGACCACTCCCACGCGATCACCGACCTCCGCTCGGCGGGGAGGCCGGAGTCGTCGCGCAGCCAGCGGGCACACGCCACCGCCGTCGCGACCCCGGGCTCCGCCTGGATCCGCAACGCCCAGAACGCGCGGGCGCACGACAGCCACGGTTCCCCGGCGTCGACGGGGAACGGGGGCCGGGTCAGACCCGCGGCGAACAGCCCGGCGGCCACCGCCACGCACACCCGCGTCCGCTCCGCTGGCGCGGTGCCCGCGCTGTTCTCGAGCCAGCGCGTCAGCGCGGCGACGTCCGCGCCCCACCCGTCCTCCACACCGATGATCATAGGGCGGGGTGCGGTCGGCTGCCAGCCGTCCGCCCGGCCGGGACCGTTTCCGGTGAAAGGTCCTCGCGCGGGCGGGTCTGGCGGCAGTGGGGATATCCGGTGCCGCGGCGGGTGACAGGTGCCTGCCAGGTGTGGTCGTGGGGGCAGCGCCACCAGACCCGCCGGTTGGACCGGGGACGCAGCTCGGCGCCGGTGAGGTCCCCGTTCAGGGTGGGGTCGAGCTGGGCGGCGAGGCCAGGGTGCAGGTCAGCGAGGGACTGGCCGGGCTCGGGCCAGTACCCGCAGCGCGCGCAGCCACGGCCCTCGGCGGTGCGGTTGCGATCCCGGCGCGACCTCCCTGGCGACGTCGGCCTGCTCCGCCCGTTTGACGTGCCGCTTGTACCCGTCCCGGCCCTGACGGGCGGTCTCCGAACAGCAGCCAGGCCGGCAGCAGGACTGCCCGCCAAACGTGCGGATGAAGTAGTCCTTACGGCCGAGCATCTTCATGACCCGGCTTCTCTGTCCGCGGTGCGGTCGGGGTGGGGGCCGGCGGCCCTCGGGGAGAGCGGGCCGCCGGCCGGTCTGGATTAGCGGGTGGGCGTGGGTGTGAGGGTGGTGCCGTCGGGGTGCGCGGCGTACACCCCGGCATCGCCCTCGGCGGCTGCCTTGTCGACGGCGGCCTGTGCCTGCTGGCGGGTCTGGCGGACGGCGTAGGGGTCGACGCGGTCGCCCCAGACGGTCCACACCGCCTCCCCGTCGGTGACGGAACCGGCCGTAGGCTCCCCGGCGGCGGTGCCGACGGGGAGCGCGCGGACCGCGAAGCGGCTCCCGGGCTTGAAGTCGGCCAGGAGGCCGACCTTCTCCCAGACAGCGGCGTAGGCGGCGAGCAGCCCGGGATGGGTGCCGTTGTCCGCCCAGTCCCCGCCGCTGCGCCGCACCTCGAGCCGGACCTGTTCGGCGGTGAGGAGGCCGACGAGAGTGTCGGGGACGTCAGTGTCCAGTCCGTCGGCGTCGACGGGCCCGGTGACGTAGGTGTCACCGACGATCTGCAGATCCCAGCCGAACCGGGGCGCGTGGAACGCGGCGAGCGCGGTCGCGCGCTCGTTCAGCCCCAGGCACAGCCTGAGGCCGTCTTCGTTCGCCCACAGCGACCCGACGTCGGCGAGGTCGACGCGTTCGATCGAACCGCCGACGAGGGTTTGGAATCCGCGCAGGTCCGTCGGACTCATCTGGATGAGGGCGTGCGGGGCCTCAGGGTCGGCGGGCACCGTCAACACTCGGATCATGACCGGTTTCCCTTTCTGTTCGACGTCGCGGGTGGAGCGCCGACGATGCGGATGAGGGGCATGTCCTCGTCCGGTATCCGTCGCATCCTGTTCCAGGTGTGGGCGTAGGCATGCTCGAAACCGACGTAGCGACGGCCCTGAGACCATCTGCGGGCGCCGGGTTGTTTCGTCTGGACGAGGAACTCGCGGTGTTCGAGAAGGCGGATCAGTTCTTCGGGGGCGTCGGTGTCCCGTCCCTCGATGGTCGTGGGGCCGGCGAGGAAAGCATCGCCCCGAAGAATGGGCCGTGGTATCCGAAGCGGGCGGGTGTGGAACGCGGCGAGCGCGGTCGCGCGCATATTGCACGGCCCGGGGAAACGGGGATTCTCCTCGGGAAGGTACAGGCTGCTTTCCGGGTCGGTGACACTCACCGGACGCAGGATCCCTCCGAAGCTTTTCCATGCCGGGAATGTCGGTGGGGTCGAGTCGGAGCCGGCGCGTCGGAGGGTCGAGTCCTCGGGATCACCAGGGCGGTGATCATGGGAGTGGGGCGGCGGGGCGGCCCCGCCGGTGGGGCGGGGTGGCGCCGGGGCGTGCGCGGACGTAGGGCCAGCCTGGATCTGCAGCCAGCGGGTGGCGCCGGCGGTCCGTACGACAGCTCGGCGCGATACGGATCGGCGTGGCGGCCCAGACGGACCAGTCCCCGCCGTCATCTGGTGTGACCGGGAGCGGTGCGAACGCGGCGAGGACTCCCATGCGGATCAGCGCGGCGGGTGTGCCGGGGCCGAAGGTGCACGCCCACTCGAGCTCACCTCCCGGTGCGGTGTGGCGGCGTACATGCAGATGCCCGGCCGTGTTCTCGACCTCGACCCGGCCATGCCGGTACAGGTCCGGCCCGGTTCTGACCTGCCAGAATCCGTGGCCGATAAGGAAAGCGGCCAGGTCGAAAGGCGAATCCACCGGTGGATCCGTCCGGGTGTTCACACGCTGGTTCATGGGCTGCCGTTTCTGTGCGGGGCGTGAAGGGGCACGCGGGCGCCCACGTCACGCGGGGGGATGAGGGGAAACGCGTCCGGGTGGCCTACACGCCTGGTGTGGCGGAAATCCCGGAACGCCAGGAACCGTAACTTGATCAGATTTGGTTCAGCAACGGTTCCGCGCATTCCCCAGGCAGTGATCCATGTCACTGGCCATGGCCGGCGGATATGGCTGGCTGAACGCGATCGAATCGAGATACAGCTGTTCACGTACCCACAAACCGCACCCACAAATGGGGGTTGTGAACAATGGTCGACGAGAACGAATCAGCCGACGCCGACATCGCGCGTGTCCTGGAAATCCTGCGGAATCACCAGGGGCCCGCGACCCTGGCGGAGATCCGGGTCGCGGCCGGAATGATGGTCGGGCAGTTGCGGCCGGTGCTGGACCGGATGGTGGACACCGGCCAGCTCATGACGTCGCGACGGGCCGGGGTCCGGGGGCAGCCGTCGCAGTGGGCCCTGATTCCCACCCCGGGCGACGCGCCGGCACCCGACGTCACCACGCCCACCGGGCCACCGGCCGACACCGACACGCCCGCCGACGGGGACACCCAGGACGACGGTGGCCGGCCGCTGATCACCGAGACCGGCGCCGCGCCGGACACCTCGCTGGACCTGGAGACCGCCCCCGACCTGGAGACCGTCGCACCATCGGACGCCGTTTCCGCGCCGTCCGCCGCTCCCACCGGCCATGCCCAGGCCGCCGACGCCGAGGTGATCGTGGAGCGCCCGGCAGAAGCCGAGCGGGAAACCGCCCCGGTACGGGCCGGCGACACGGCGGAGGACCCGGCCGCCTCGGCGGGCGCCGCGGACACCGCGACCGCGACGACGCAGGAGGGCCTCGCTGCCGAGGGCGAGGCCGACCCGCCCTCGCAGGAACCGCCCGCGACGCCCCCCACCGACATCGACGGGGTCATCAGCGCCGAGGCGGGCACCGAGACACCGCCCGACGTCCCCAGCGTGCACCCGCCGGTTCAGAACCCCCCAGCCGGCGCGGGTGAGGATCTCGCCGCCGTATCGCCGACGCCGACGGAGGCCGCACGCGGATCAGAGACCGGCGCGGATCCCACCACGCCACCCTCGCCGTTCGTCGAGGCGACATCCGGCGAGGGCACCGCAACCGCGCCCGGGGACGGGCCGACCCCCAGCGCGCCGGCCCCCGACCCCACCCCGGCGCCGGTTCCGGTTCCGGCGGGTGTCCAGGCGGGCGGGGCGGGGTGTGCGGCGTGGTCCTGCCCGGCGGCGCACTGCCCGGTACGGGCCGGTGTGGCACCCCCGCCCCGGCCGGCACGGCGCCGCGCCCCGAAGCCCCCGGCCGCGGTCGCGAAGCGCACGACGAACGCCGACGGGCAGCCCCGGCTGCAGGCCGGGGCGCTCACCGCGATGGTCCGGACGGTGCTGGCGACGAACGCCGACGTCGCGATGAGCGTGACCGAACTCAGCCGTGAAATCCCGGACCGCTCCTCCGGGGCGATCAACGCCTCCTGCGACGCGATGACCGGCCGCGGCGAGGTCCGCCTCGTCCCGGGCCGGCCGAAACGCTTCCAGATCACCCCCGCCGGACTCGCCCTCGCCGCCGGCGCCGGTACCTGAGCCCCCTACCCGGCGGGCGGCGGGAACGCCGCCCGCCGCCCCGGGTCCTCCCGTTTCCCACCGCGAAGGGATTCCCATGACCAGTTCCTCGGAGGGCCGGGTCGGCTCTCGGCTGAACCCGGACGGCACGTTCACCGTCACCGTGTGGCCGGGCGCGCCACGCGACGCGATCGTGCACGGCCTGCTCACCGTCCCGGCCGGTACCGGCTTCGCCGGCACCCCCGCCCACCCTCACCGTCCAGCCGTCCTGCTCCTCACACCCCCCGGCGGGGACAGCATGCCCGCCGCCGCCGGGTGGGTGCCCCGGATACCGCTCGCCGACGCGGCGGTCGAGGTCGACGCGATCGAGGGCGCGCTCACGACGTTGCTCGCCGCCGCCGCTCTCGAGCTCCCGGACCTCGCCCGACGTCCCGAGACCCGGGCGTTGCACGACGCTCTCGGCCGGCTCCTGCGCCCCGGCCCGGACGGCCCGCCGCCGTGGCGGGTCCCGCGCCCCCGATGACCGCCACCGCAGCTCTTCCCGTCGGCTCTCGTCGAAAGGTCCTGGCCATGCCCGATGAGAATCAGCGGCTCGCCCGCGCCGCCCTGACCGCCCTGTCCTCGGCCATCCCCTTGACCGACAGCCCGGCACGGACCGATCTCGCCGAGGTCTGGGCGTGCCTCGCCCCGCACCACCGGACCGTCGACCCGGCGCGTCTGCTCGACGAGGCGGATGCGCAGGGCTGGCGGCTACTGATCCCCGGGGATCCCGGATGGCCGTCCGCCCTCGACCACGCAACGGTCGGGCCGGTGGGGCTGTGGGCGCGGGGCGGCACCGGCCCGCCGGTGGCGGCCCGCCGCTGCGTGACCGTGGTCGGTGGGCTCATCGCCTCCGCACACGCCGAACGTGTCACCGGTGACCTGGTCAGGGACCTGACCGGCCCGACCGTCGACCCGGTCACCGTGGCCAGCACCGGGCTTGGGAGCGGCGTCGACGTCACCGCGCTGCGGGTCGCCGCCACGCACCGCCGCGCCGTCGCGGTCCTGTCCTCCACCCGAGGGATCACCCGGCGCCACCAGGCTCACCTCGACCGTGTCACCGACGGCGGGATGGTCCTGTGCCTGGCCCCGCCCGGTGTCCTGCCGACCATCGGTCACGCGCACGCCCGCGTCCGGCTTCTCGCGGCCCTGTCCGCCGCGACGGTCCTCGTCGAGTCCGAGGCGCGGGGCGCCGCGTTCGACACCGCACGGGCCGCCCAGACACTCGGCCGCCCCGTCCTGGTCATCGCCGGCCCGGCCCCGGCGCTCGGCGCCGGACCGCGTGCCCTGCTCGCCGAGGGCACCGCGTGGCCGGTCACCGGCGCGGACGACGTCCGCGCCGTCCTCGACCAGACCTGACCTCCCACCGCAGGCCCGGGGGTGTGTGCCGTTCCCGCCCCCGGACCTGCGGCACCAGGCCTTTCACCGATCCGGCCTGTCCTCAGAGGAGGGGAGCTTCGTCATGGCTGAGTCTGCGCGCGACGCGGAGCGTCGTGCCCGCGCCGCGTTGACCTACCTGCCACCCGACCGTGCCCGCACCCGGCGGATCCACCGCCACGGACCGGTCGCGGTATGGGAGATGATCGCCGGCCGGTATCCCGGCGTCGACCCCGGACGGCTGCTGGATCCTGACACCGCCGACGGGTGGCGGCTGATCATCCCCGGCGACCCCGACTGGCCCGCGACCCTCGATGGGACCGGCGGGCCGCTGGGCCTGTGGGCCCTGGGCGGCGGGGATCCGGCGGCGCTGCTGGTCCGGGCGGTGACGCTCACCGGTGCCCGCGCGGGCAGCGCCTACGGCCGGGCCGTCGCCGCCACGTTGGCCACCGACCTGACCGGCTCTTCGGCGCGGGTACCGGTCACGGTCGTCGCCCACGGCGGTGGTGATGGCGCCGACGGCGCGGCCCTCACCGCCGCCGCGCACCGGCCCGGGGCGGGTGTGGTCGCGGTCCTCGACACCAACACCGACCTGTTCCACCAGTACGAGCTGCTCACCGCGGTCGCCTCCGCCGGTGCGGTCGTCAGCGCCGCCGCGCCCGGCGCGTACCCCACCCCCGGCCATGTCACGGCCCGGATCGATCTGCTCGCGACTCTCGCCCACGCCGTCGTCCTCGTCGAGGCCGGCCCCGGCGACGACGACGCGCTGTCCGTCGCCTACACGGCCCGCTATCGGCGCCGCAGGCCGGTACTCGCCGTCCCCGGGCCGATCACCGCACCGGCGAGCGCCGGCCCGCACGTCCTCCTACGCGACGGCACCGCCCGTTGCGTCACCACGGCCGCCGACATCACCGCCCACCTGCCCCAGACCTGACCTCCCCGGTGCCCGTGCACGCCGGCCTCGACCTGGCCGAGGCCCGCGGAGCGCGGGAGATCACGACCCCGAGGGCCCCGCACCGCGCCAGCGCTGGCCGCGATCGCGGGGCAGGCCCGGCCAGCCCGCGTGTCGTGGGGGCGCTCGCCCGTAGGCCACGCCCCCTCGGCGGTCAGCCCGCCTGCCGATCCCACCCCCTTTCCCGACCGTGAAGGAGCTCGCCGTGACGATCGAGACCCCACCGTCCGCGGACGCACGCCGGGACGCCGCCGCCGCGCTCACCGCTGTGCCCGTCGACCTGTGGGCCGAGGACCTGCGCTGGAGACATCCCGTGGATCTGTGGGCGGATCTCGCACCGACCTATCCGCGAGTCGACCCTCGGCGGCTGCTCGAGGACGCCGCCACCGACGGCTGGTGGTTCCTCCTTCCCGGCGATCCGCAGTGGCCCGCCGCCCTGACCCGCGATCTGCGACCGGGACCGGTCGGGTTGTGGGTCCGCGGCTTCGGGGACCTCTCCGTACTCGCGGACCGATCCGTCACGATCACCGGCAACCGGACGAGCACCGGGTACGGGACCCAGGTCGCCGCCGACCTCGCCGCCGCGCTGGCGCCCCGGTGGGTGGACCGGCCGGTCACCATCGCCGCCGCCGGGACGGGCGACGGGGCCGATGCCGCCGCGTTGCGCGCCGCCGCCGCGACCGGTACCGCGATCGCCGTGCTCGCCACCACCAGCGAACTCACCGGGTAGAACGAGGACCTGTTCGAGGAGATCACCACCCGGGGCGGGCTGGTGGTCTGCGTGACCGCGCCCGGCACCGCACGGCACGGCCTGCACGCTCTCGCCCGCGCGCGGACTCTCGCGGTCCTGACCCGGGGCACGGTCCTGGTCGAGTCCCCTGCGCACGGCGGGGCGTGGGAGACCGCCTGTACCGCGTGGCGGTACAGGCGCCGGGTGATGGCGGTACCCGGCCCGATCACCGCCGCGCTCTCCGAAGGCCCGCACCGCTTGCTGGCCGAAGGCACCGCGCGGATGGTGACCGGCCCCGACGACATCCGCGCCCACCTCGACCGCACCTGACCACAGGGCCGGCCTTCCGCCGGCCCCGCTGTCAGTGCGCATCCGCCCCCGGCGCAGCCGGCGGCGCCGCCGCGACGGGCCGCCGGCACTCTCGGCCGCCTCGCCGTCGCCCTCCCCGACCCCGTGCGCCCCGGGAACGTCACCAGCGCCCAGGACCTGCCGCGCGGCGGCCTCGCCCACCCCGCCACGACCGCCACCAACATGCCCGACCCGCGTGGGGGCACCGCGTCCCGGCGGCCCCCACGCGGGTCAGGCACAGGCCCGCCCCATCCCAGCACGCGGACCGTGCGTGCGCGTCCCTGACCCACCAGGCAACGACCCGGAGGCCGAGCACGCAATCCACACCCGTTTCCTCGGAGAGCACCCACCACGCGGCGCTCACGATCCGCCACAGCCGCGACACCGGCACCTTGATCGAAGGCACCTCACGGGCGGACCGGGCGATCCTCGCGCCGATCTTCACCCGGCATCGGGTCCGCTGGTCCGGCCTCATCGGGGAGGACGGCTCCTGGTACCGGCGTCACAGCCGAGGCCGGGCCGCGGACACCTTCCGCATCGACGAACTCGCCGACGCGCTCCGCTCCGTCGGCTACCCCGTCACGATCAGCATCGACGACAGCCCCCTCACCGACATCGCCGCGCTCGAGACGGCCCGGATCGAGCGAGCCGAAGACCGCGCCGCCCACCACACCGACGCCGCCGGCCGGGCGACCCGCCGCGCGGACGCCCGCCGCGACGCCGCCGACGCCCTGCGCGGCGCGATCCCGCTGGGCCAGCCGGTCCTGCCCGGCCACCACTCCGCACCCGGGCATCGCCGTGACCTGGCCCGCGCCGACCGCCACGACGACGCCGCCGCGCAGGCCACCTCCAGCGCCGGCTACCACACCGACAAGGCCGCCGCCGCGACCCGCCACGCGCACAGCCGCCACGACGTCCCCGCCGCCCTGCGCCGCCTGACCACCCTCGAAGCCGAACAGCGCGCGGACACCCGCGCCCTGCGGGCCGCCGAGAACCGGGCCGCCGGCGGAGGGCCGGCGCCACATCCCGGCTGGAAGGCCCGTCTCGAGGCGAACATGACCCAGCGGGCAGCCGAGATCGACTACTGGACCCGGTACGTCGCCGAACAGGAAGCCGCCGGAGTGAAGATCTGGCGGCCCGCTGACTTCCAGGCCGGGGACGAGGTGAAGGCGGCGTTCGGCGGGTGGCACCGGGTCCTGCGCGTCAACACCCGCTCCCTGACCATCCCCCACTGGGACCTGGAAGGCGAGACCTGGCGGCTGACCTACGACAAGGTCCTCGACCACCGGCCCCGGCGCTGACACCCTGACGCGCGATGGCCCGACACCCCCCGCGTTCGGGGGTGGCGGGCCATCGCGCGTGGCGCGGAGGCGGGCAGGACCCGGGCTATCCGGTGGGGAGCCGGGCGGTGATGTCGTCCACGGTGACGGCGGGAACGGCGAGGCCCCCGCGCAGAAGCTGGTGGCATCCCCCGTGGCCGTGGACGGTCAGCCGTTGGGCGGGCGGGAGGGCCATGACGAGCCGGCCCCAGTCGTGGGCGGTCCGGGCCAGCGTCATCGCCTGCCCGGCCGTCTCGGACTCGACGACGAACAACGCCGGGGTCATCGTCGCCAGCAGGGCCGTCCGTGCCTCGCACCGGCGGTAGTAGCCCCCGGCGTCGGGGTCGGCGGCGGCGAGCGGCGGGGCGGTGGCGAGGACGACACCTCGGGCGGCGACCGTGGTGAACAGGCCGCGGTAGCGGGTGAGGGCCGCCGGTGTCGGCGAGGCGAGCAGGGCGATGGTGGGACCGTGGGGCGCGGCGCTCGTCACCGCGCGCAGCCCGATCCCCATCGACACGACACCGGTCACGGTGACCGGCGGTGCGGCGGTGACGAGCCCGACGGCGAGACGCTCGGCGTGGTCCGCGCCGTGGGGGCTGGGGCTCCGGGTGCCGGTAAGGGTGACCGACCGGGCCGTCAGGTCGCCGAGGTGGCCCTCACCGTGCACCCACATGCCGATCGGTGTCCGGTCCGTCGGCGTCAGGGTGGTCGGCCATTCGTCGTCCCCGGGACACAGCAGTCGCCATCCCCGGACGGTGTGGGTGGCGAGCAGCCCGTCGGGGTCGAGGTCCACGTCGGCGTGCAGGGACGCCCACACGGCCTCGGCGCCGTCGGTGTGGACGGCGGAGGTGCGGTCGGGGTCGGGGGGAAGCTGGGTCAGCGCGGCGCGGGCGCGGCGCTCCCCGGTCGGGACAGGCATGCACGGGACCTTTCACGAGAACGCGGATCGGGCGGGGCCGGTGCCCGCCCCAGGGGCGCGCGGTGTGTCACCGGGCACCTCGGGCGGGTGAAGGCGGTCAGGCGGAGGTATCGACCGGTGCCGGGCCGGGGTTGGCGGGGCGGGATCCGCCGTCGGAGGTGGCGGCCACCGGCTGGGCCGCTGCCCACGGGAACAGCAGGATCAGTGGCGTGCCGGCCGGGACCGGGAACGGCTGGGAGACGCGGTGGTCGACACGCCATGACTCGACGCAGCGGGGGCAGACAGTGATCGCGTGAGGCGCCCCGTAGTCGACGGTGCCGTGCGGCCAGCCGTCGGGCGCGGTGTCCGGGCAGCCGCCGGGGAAGTACGGGATCAGATCGGCATCGAGGGCCTCGTTGTCGGGATGCTCGGCGGCCTCACGCAACACGACGAGGACACGGTCGGTGGCCTCGGAACCATGCATCGGGAACTCCGTTTCACGGTGATGGCGGGTTCCGGCGCCCCGGGCGAACGCCGGAGGCGGAATCATCGGAATGCGGGCCGCGTGTATCGAACGAATGTGGTGTCGCGGCGCGCGGTGGAATCGTAGCTCGCCGTCCCGGCGCGGTAAACAATTCCGCATCACACGCCGACAATTATGGAAAGTCCGCATTCGAGGGTTCTTCAACCTTGCCTGCGGCAGCTTTTTCTTCACCTGCGTGAAGGTGCGCGAGGACGATTCCGGAAGATGAACTGCTTCAGGTCCCCTTCCGAAACCGGGCGGTGTGGCTACCGATCTTCACCGCGAGGCGCGGGGCCGAACAGGTGAGCCCCCCCCGGGGGGCGGTGATCCCCGGGGGGGCTCACCGCCGGTCGGGCAGGGTCAGGCGGACGTGTCGGCCGGCACGGGGTCGGTACCGGCCGGGCGGGATCCATCCACGGGCGTCGCGGCCTCGGTGAGCATCCTCACCAACCGCCGCGCCTCCTCATCCGTGAGGCGTAGACAAGCAAGACCACCCATCCACGGCGCGTTGACCGTCAGGATCACCGTGGCCGCGCCGTCATAGTCGGGTCCCGGTCGCACGCCGACCGTGCCACGATCGGACAGGACCGTTGCCAGGGGCGTGGGCGGGGTACCCCATCCGGGATGGGCGACGACAACCGACCCGCCTGCTACTGCGGCAGGATGGTCCGGCACGGTCCACCGCGGCTCGGGACCGTCGCCCGCCCCGATCACCTCACCGGCCTCCAGGTAGGCGAGCAAGCTCTCGACGAGCTCCGGGGAACGCAGCCCGGTCCACCACGCCAACTCACCGAGATCCATCGGCCCCGTCGCTCGACGCAGCACCTCCGGCACGGTGACAGGAGCCGGTTTCGGCAACATAGCCATAGCAATCCTTCCATCGCAGGCCAAGGGCGAGGTTTCGCCCCCGGGGAACTCGCTATTTACGGCAGGCTTCGGAAAACGCATCACGTCGACGCGGCCATCGATAGCCGCATTCCAGGGGCCGGACATATCAAGCTCGGCGGATCGGTAGCTAACCTTTTCCCGCCGAGCGTTTCCACCGCCCCTGTTGCGGATGCGGTTTTCCGGGTACGCAATCAGCTGTACCTCGATCCGACGGAACCCGGCCAGCCGAATCCGCCAACCATCACCAGTGACATGAATCACCGTCCGGGACCGGATCGATCGCCGCGCTCGCGGCGGCCCGGATCGGGCGGGCGCTGGACCGTGCCGCCCACCACACCGATGCCGCCGGCCGGGCGGCGGGCCGCGCGGACGCCCGCCGCGACGCCGCCGACGCCCTGCGCGGCGCGATCCCGCTGGGGCGGCCGGTCCTGCCCGGTCACCGCTCCGCACCCGGGCATCGCCGTGATCTGGCCCGCGCCGACCGGCACGACGATGCCGCCACGCAGGCCACCGCGATCGCCGGCTACCACGCCGGCAAGGCCGCCGCCGCGACCCGCCACGCGCGCAGCCGCCTCGACGTCCCCGCCGCCCTGCGCCGCCTGACCACCCTCGAAGCCGAACAGCGCGCGGACACCCGCGCCCTGCGGGCCGCCGAGAACCGGGCCGCCGGCGGAGGGCCGGCGCCACATCCCGGCTGGAAGGCCCGTCTCGAGGCGAACATGACCCAACGGGCCGCGCGGATCGACTACTGGACCCGGTATGTCGCCGAGCAGGAGGCGGCCGAGGTGAAGGTGTGGCGGCCGGAGGACTTCCACCCTGGGGATGAGGTGAAGGCGGCGTTCGGCGGATGGCACCGGGTCCTACGCGTCAACACCCGCTCCCTGACCATCCCCCACTGGGACCTGGAAGGAGAGACCTGGCGGCTGACCTACGACAAGGTTCTCGACCACCGGCCCCGGCCCCGGGCGCGGACGCGACCGCGTCAGACCGCGGGCAGATGGCCGGTGATATCGGCGACCGTCATGACCGGCACGGCGACGGCGCCGCGGAGGAGCTGGTGACAGCCGCCGACGGGCTCGGCGTCGGTCTCGGGGGGCACCGCCAGCACCGTGCGGCCCCGACGGCGGGCGGCCCGCGCGGTTTCCATCAGCGGGCCTGACGTTTCCGTCTCGACGACCAGCAACGCCGACGACAGCGCCGCGAGGAGCGCCGTGCGCAGAGCAGTGCGACGGCTCGGTGCGTCGCGCACGGAGGGCCCCAACGGCGGGGCGTCGCTCAGCTGGACGCCGTGGACCGTGACCATCTCCAACAGCTCGGGATGGCGGGAAAGCGACGTCGCCGTCAGGACGGCCACGGTCGGCCCGTGGGTCACGGCGGCGGTCAGGGCCTGCACCCCGACACCCACCCCCACGGTCGCGATCACGGTGACCGTGGGGGTGGCCGTGACGAGCCCCTGCGCGAGCTGGCCGGTGAGGTGGGCTCGGTGCGGGCTCGGCCTGCGGGTGCCGGCGACCGCGACGGAACGGGCCATGAGGTCGGCGAGGTGGCCGTCACCGCGCGCCCACAGGCCGATCGGCATACCCTGCGCCGGGGTGAGGGTCGGCGGCCATTCGTCGTCCCCAGGGCACAGCAGCCGCCATCCCCGGGCGGTGTGGGTGGCGATCAGCCCGTCGGGGTCGAGGTCCGACCCGGCGGACAGGGACGCCCATACGGCCTCGGCGCCGCCGGTGTGCACAGCGGCGTCACGGGCCTTGTCGAGGGGGAACAGGGTCAGCGCGGCGCGGGCGCGGCGCTCCTCGGGCGGGACAGGCATTCCAACGCCTTTCAGGACGATGCGGATCGGGCGGGGGTAGGGGCGGTCAGGCGGACGTGTCGGCCGGCACCGGGTCGGTGTCGGCCGGGGATCCGTCCCCGGGCGTGGTGGGTGCCAGCTGGGCTGCGACCCACGGGAACCGCAGGGTCAGCGGCGTGCCGGCGGGCACCGTGACCGGTGCGGACACGAGGTGGTCCTCACGCCACGAGTCGAGGCAGCCGGGGCAGATCGTCGTCGCGTGGGGGTCTTCGTAGTCGACGGTGTCGTGCGGCCAGCCCTCGGGGGCGCTGTCCGGGCATCCGCCGGGGAAGAACGCAACGACACAGGCCGCGTTCAGGTTCGGGTTGGTCGGGTAGTCACCGGCCTCGCGTAGGTGGGTCAGGACACGGTCGGTGACATCGGAAACATGCATGGGGAACTCCGTTTCACGGTGGGGTTTTCCGGCCCGGCGTGCGCCGGGAATCATTGGTGGATGTGCGCCACGCTCGTCGGATTGAAACGGGGATCGTGGCGTGCGGTGGAATCGTAGCTCGCCATCCCGGCGCGGTAAACAATTCCGCATCACACGTCGGGAATGGGGAAAGCTCACGTTCGAGGATTCTTTAACCTTGCCCGCGGCGGCTTTTTCTTCGCCTGCGTGAGGCGGGTCGAGGATGTATCGGAGGGGCGCTGGTTCAGGTCCCCGCCGGTACCGCGCGGCGTGGCCGCCGATCTTCACCGGTCGAGGGGGCCGCTGGTGGAAGCCGTTGGGCGGGCAGGTGGCCGTTATCCGTCACGGCTTCCCGGGCGTCGGCGATGGTGATGCCCTCGGTGCGGAGATGGTCGAGGAGCTGTTCGCGCCGGCGGAGGAGATCCGTCACCTCGCCCAGGAGCACGGCAAGGTCGTCGGAGTCCACGTAGCTGTCGCCGTCGTCGTGGATACCCTGCAGGCAGGTGTTCAGCGCGGGGATCGCGCGGGTGCTTACCAGGTCCAGCAGGTTCTGCCGTACGTCGGCGTAGTCGACCACGGCGGCGGCCAGGTCTTCGTCGCCGTGGACTTCTGCCAGCAGATCGGGCGGGTACATGGGGCTTCCTCCGTGGTGTGGGAGCGGGTGGGTGGCTCGTGCCGCCGGTGTCGGGGCAGCCCGTCCGTGCGGAACCGGTGTGGCCGGTGTGGCCGGGGGCGCGGGTGACGGCGGCCCCCGCGCCCCGGTGTGACGGCCGGCGTCACCCGTGCGTCGAAGCCGGAGCCGGCGGCCGAACCGGGGCCGGTGCGGGGGTGCCGGGTGGTCGGGGTGCGGGGTGTGTGGCAGGCGGGCCGGACGGCGTCGCGGGAGCCGCGTCCCGGCCGGGGGCGAGGGCCGTGCTTAGTGCTCTTCCTCCGTGGGGCGCCCCGAGGGTGCGCCGGTGTCGGGCTGGTACCAGTCCGGGTCCGCGGCGAGGTCGCCGGTGTTGAGGCGGGCGCAGTCGGCCCAGGCCGCTGCCCAGGACTTCGGCGGGTCGCCGGTGTAGAGGGAGCAGTCCGTCCAGGCCCGGTCCCGGGTGGGTGTGCCGTGGTCCCGGATCCGGTAGGCGCCGAGGCTTTCCACCTCGACACGGAACCGGGACAGCGGGAACAACAGGTGGACCTGCTCCCGGTCGGTGGGTGACAGCCGGTGCAGTCGAAGGTCCGCGCCGAGCCGCGCCGGTATGCGTCCGGGGTGGATCCGGAAAAGGGTGCCGGCGTCGCGGCCGTCGGCGGTGGTGAGGTCCGCGAGGACCTCGAAGCCCCGCTCGTGCGCGGGCGGGCCGTGGACCGGTCGATGGTCAGCGCGACCCCGCCGAGAACGAGGGTCTCGGTCTCCGGGTCTTCCGCGCGGGCTGTGTGCATGGATATCTCCTCCACAACGGGACGGTGATCCCAGGTGGGAAAAGGGAAAGGAGGGGAGAACGCGTCGGGGGCTTCCGCCGTCGCGCCGGCTGGGAACGGGAAACTCGGGGTGTGGCGCGACCGAAAAGAGAAACCCTGGGATGTTCCGGCTGTGAGCCGGCAGGTTTTCTGTGCACCGGAGGGGTCAAGAACGGCGGGCCGGTGGTCGCCGCCCGGGCAGGTGCCGATGGGCCGGAGGTGAGGAAGGGTGCGCGCACGAGGGGGTGTGGCGGGGGAAAGATGGCCGGTGGATTCTCGCGGGCCGGTGCGGGTCTGGTGTTGTCAGGAGGACGGAGAGCGGGGGCCGTCGAGCGGACGGAACACGATCTCGCTGTCGGCGTTGGCGACGGTCGCCCACTCGTCGAGCAGGTCGGCGAGGGTCTCGGCGAGGGTGCCGAGGTGGTCGTCCGCGGGCCCGGTGTCCGTGTGGACGCGGAGAAGGCGTCCGCGGGGTTCGTCGAGTTCGTCGTGGTAGGTCTCGACGTCGAGGTGTGTCGCGGCGGGGCAGGTGGCGCGTGTCCCGGCCTCGATCTCGTCTTCCAGGACGGCGCGTAGCGCGTCCCGGGCGTCGAGGAACACCTCGCGTGCGCGTTCACGCGGCTCCGGGGTATCCGACGTGGCCGGGTCCGGGTGGGCCGTGCGGGTGGTGGGGTGCCTGTGCGGCCTGCGTCGCGGTCTCACGGTCTGCCTCCTGGCAAGGGCGAGGAACGAATGTCGGTGGGGCTGGCGGGTCCCGGTCGGTGCCCACTGCCCGGCCGGGCCGGTGAGCAGCGGGCTCCCTCCGGGGTGACCGGCGGCCGGCCGACGGGCGCGGTCGGGGAAGGCGCCGCACGCCGGTCACCTGCGGGGGGTCAGCGCGCTCGCGGGATCCGGCGCAGGCCACGGGCGGCACGTGCGCCGGACCGGCGCTCGGCGCGATCACCGCCGGACGCGGACACCGGGCCCACGTCGCCCACCGGGTCGCGGGGCGCCGGCGGTGTGAGGGGGGTGAGGACACGATGGGTGTCAGCGATCAGCCGTCCGGCCAGCGGGAGGAGGGAGGCCTCGTCGAGGACATAACCGCCCCCGGGTGGCCAGTGGTCCGCCGGATGGGTCAGAAGCTCGGCCCAGCCGGTGGGAGTGAGGATCTGCGCGGTGGCGGACGAGGTGTGCTGGTGGTCCTCGTAGCGGTCGTGGACCCGGAAGACCCGGACCCGGACCGTGTGCTGGGGCATCCGGTAGACCCAGGTCAGTTCGTAACCGCGCCCGACGCGCCCGGAGGACTCGTGTTGGAGGACGCCGACGCGGTCCACCGTGTCCTCGGGGCCGAAGAACTGCCATGAGGCGCGGTGGGGGCCGCCGGCCGCGCGGACGTGCAGGAGGGGTTCCTCGTCGCGGTCGAGGGCGGTGAGGTCGAGGGGATCCAGGACGACCCACAGGTCGGTGCCGTGTCGGGCGTGGTCACGGGCTCGCCGGTCGGGGTCGGTGTCGCGGTAGAGGTCACCGGAGTGGAGGGCGATGGCCTCGACGGGACCGAGCTGGTCCCGGCCGTCCGGGGACTGCGGGGGCGCCGGCGTGTGCGCGGCGGTGGGTGTCGCGTCGTCGGTGCGGGGGTGCGCGGGGGGCTGGTTCATCGGTGCTCCCTGAAAGGCGTGGGTCGTGGTGGAGGGGTGGCGCGGGGCGGGGACGGGTTGGTCAGAGGTGGGTGTGGAGCGCGAGGAGGAGGCCGCCGTCGGGGCTGCGACGGACGGTGACCACCTGTCACAGAGGGCCTGGTAGAAGGCCGCGTCCAGGAGCAGGGATCCCCGTATGGCGTCGGGTGGGCTCCGTGGTCGATCAGGTGGGCGGCTTCTTCGGGGGTGAGGTGCGGGTCCTGCGGCGTTGGTGTGGGGCTGGGTGGGGAAAGGGCCGCAGGGCTTGGCGTGGCGGTGAGGGCCGGTCTCCCGCAGGTGGCGGGTGAGGCGGGTCCTGCGACGGGCGGGGGGTGCCTGCCGGGCCGGGCCCGGCAGGTGGGTGGGTGGGGGGTGCTGGTCAGTCGTCGGCACCGCCGAACCCGGAGGCGGCGAATGCCTCCCTCTCGGCCTGGAGCTCTTCCTCGGCCTTCACGCGCCAGGCCGCGGCCGCGAGTTCCTTGGCGTGGTCGGGGTCGGTGGCCTCGACCACGCTGATCCAACGGGTGTAGTCGTTGTCGGGGCTGATGGTGCCGGCCGGTGTGTGAGCGCCGGTGAGGATCGCCGCGACGTACAACGTCCTGCTGTCGTCCTCGTTGTCGATGAGGCCGATCACTGTGTAGGCCTTCAGGCGGCCGGTCGGGGTCGGGTCGTGGGGGGCGCTCGGGTGGGTCATGGCTGGTCACCTCACGGATCGGTGGCGGGTAGGTGGGGTGGCGCGGCCCCGCACGGTGGGGGCCGCACCCGGCGGGGTGGCTGGGGGTGAGGGCGCGCAGCGCGGCCTTGGCGATGGCGTGGCGGTGTCGCTCGGGTTGGTGAGGGTGACGGCCTGGGCGGGAACCGGATTGCCGTCCTCGGGGGTGGTGGGTGGCCCGGGGCGCGGATGCCGGCGGGCCCCGGGCCGGGGCGCTGGCAGTCAGCCGAGGTGGCCGTGGGTGAAGGTGAGGGTGCCGTCAGGCATGCACGCGGCGACGATCCGTCCGGTGTGCAGGGCCTCGATGAGCGCCGCGTTGAAGGCGAGGGATCCCTGGGCCGCGCCGGGGTGGTCGCCGGTCGTGATCAGATGGGCGGCTTCGGTGGGAGTCAGGAGTCGTCCGCCGGCTGGCAGCGCGGGGTGTGGCCCGGTGCCGGTGGCGCCTGGTGTGCTGTCGGGGTCCTTCTCACCGGTCTGGTAGCCGCCTTCGGCGAGCACCTCACGGAGCTGCATGGGGCCGAAGCGGGGTCCGAGCCGGGTGTGGAACCGCTGGCCGGTGTGCCGGTGGTGCAGGTGGAACTCCAGGCCGGTGGCGTGCAGGATCACCCGCGTGTGGTCAACCGGGTGGTCCCACACGTAGGTGTCCTCCAGACCGGGCAGGGGCAGCCAGCCGGCCCGGGTGAAACCCGCCTCGTCCAGGACGGTGACCAGGTCGAGGTCCACTCCGTGGGCGGGGGTGGAGCCGACCAGGTAGGTCAGCGGTTCGTAGGGGGCGTGGGTGCGAGTGTGGGGGTGGGTGTAGAGGTACGGCTCCTCGATGTCCGCGGTGAGGCGTCGCTGCGGGAGACAGGCCGGGCAGACGGTGGCGGAGTGGGGACCGTCGTAGACCCCTTCGGAGGCCGGCCAGCCGGGGAAGACCTCCGGGCAGCCTCCGCGGAGGAACGGCACGACCAGGTCGGCCACCGGGGCGGGGTCGCCGGGCCGGGCGTGGGGGCGGATACGCACGAAACCGCTGATCAGGTCCATGGAGACCTCCGGGGAAGAGACACGCGGGATGGGGTGGGTGGGCGCGGCCCTGGGGGGTGGGGCCGCGCCCGGAGGCGGGTCAGGACGGGCGCAGGGCGCGCAGCGCGGCGTCGGCGATCGCGGTGGCGGTGGTCGTGGGGGTGTCGAGGGTGATCCCGGGCGCGGGTGGGATCGGGCTGTTCGTCTTGCTGGGGGTGATCCACAGCAGGTGGCAGCCGCTGGAGGCGAGCCGGCGCAGCCTGGCCTCGCCCTGCTCCTTCTCGGTGGTGAGGAACTTCCCGTCGGAGATGACGACGAGCAGCCGGATGGCACCGCCGGGGCGGTCGAGGCCGAGGCTGGCGGTGAGCAGGTCGACCGCTTCGGTGAAGACCTCGGTGCCGTCGTTCGCCTCGAACTTGGTGACTTTCTGCGGGGCGGCCCCGGGATGGCTCAGGGCCCGGACATGCCGTCCGAAGATCACCGTCTGGGTGTGGGTGCCGGGCACGGCGGCGGCGGCCGTCGCGGTGATCCACGCGGTCGAGGCGGCCGGTTTCGCGAACGTGCGCATGGACCCGGAGACATCGACCGCGATACCCAGCCGTAGCGGAGGGTTCGGGATCTTCTTGTGGCGGGTGCGGGTGAACGGCCTTGCGGTCGGGAGGGCGCCTGCGGCGCGTTGGGCGTCGGCGGCGAGCGCGCCGCGCATCCTCAGCCGGCCCGGTGGGGTCGCGGAGGTGACGGTGACCGGGACGCGTTCGGGGACGGCGGCGCGGCGCAGGGCACGGGCCAGGGTGCCCGCTGCGGTGCGTTCGACGCGGGTCGCCGGGCGGGTGCCGGCGGTGCGGGTCTCCCCGTCGAGGGAGTGCCCGTGCGTGTCGGCGGTGATCGCGTCGAGCGCCTCGGCGATCGCTTCCCCGAGGGGTGTCGCGCCGTCAAGGGCCGGACCGGTCCCGGTGCCGGCGCCGGCGAGCACGCGGTCGGTCTCTTCCTCGTCGTCGCCGACGAGGTCGGCCCACTGCTCGCCGAGACGCAGCATCGTGGCGGTGTCGTCGTCGGCGGTGGCGGTGGCGGCCTGCCAGATACGGCGCAGTGCGGCGAGGTCATCCGCGCCGAGGATCGCCGCGCACACCGTCTCGACGGGGGCTGTCTCGGTGGGGCCGAGGATCCCGGCGTCGGCGCGGGCGAGGAGGAGGGCGGCGGCGCGGGCGGCGGCGGCGCGGGTCATCGGGACCGGTGGCGCCGGGGTGGGCGCGGGTGGGACCGGGGTACTGGCGGGCGGTGCCGGTACGGGTGGGAGTGCTCCCCCCGCCGCCTCGTCGTCGGGGTCGGGCAGGAATGTCGGGAGGATGAGGGTCTTGGCGCTGGCGCGCAGCCAGCGGCGGTGGGTGGGGCGCCGGCCGGTGTGCGCGGCCTCGATCCTCGCCTCCTCGAGGAGCATCGCGGCCCGTCCCGCGCGGCTGCTCATGGTGGTCGGAGAGTCCCAGTGGGTGTGGGCGGCGTGGGCGCCTTCGTGGGTGAGTACTCCCCACAGGGCGGGGTAGCGCCGTGCGTCCGTGGCGGTGCCTTCCACGGTGGTGGGGTCCATGCCTGCGGGGAGGATGGCGGCGTCGATCTCGATCGCGGCGAGGGAGGGGATGTGCACCCCGGGGGCACCTCGGCCGGCGCCGGGGGCGCAGGTGACGACCAGGTCCTTACATCCGGAGATGGTGGCGATCTCGGCGGTCATCGCGGCGGAGATCCGCAGCCACTCGCCTTCGGGGGCGGGCGCGGGGATGGTCGGGTCGGTGTGGATGTGCTCGGCGGGCATCCGGGACTCCTCGGCCGGGGCGGGTGGGCAGGCTGGCGCCCACCCGCCGCGTGTCGTGGGACGGGTGAGGCAGGGCGAAGGGGCGGAGGCTAGATCTGCTTGCCGAGGGCGAGGGGCGTGAGCTTCGCTCCGAACGCCTTCTCGACCGTCTCCGCGACCGTGGGCCGGTCCTCGGTCGGGGCGACCCCGATCAGGTTCGCCGCCGCCGCCGGGACACCCAACACGTCGACGATCTTCTGGAAGGCGATCAACTCGCGGAGCTGGGGTGACCAGCCGATGTCACCGGACTCGCGGCGACGGTGCAGGTTCCGGGCGACGGTGACCGCCCGCCTGTCGATGTCGAGTTTGGTGGCCAGGTCGAAGTCGGTGGACACCTCGATCTGCACGCTGAACCTGCTGGAGAGGGCCTCGGTGAGGATCGCGCCATGGACCCCCGGGTTGTGGCCCGCGATGATGTAGAAGCCAGGCTTGGCTTCGATCGTTTCGCCTTTGTGGGCCTTGACCACGATCCTTTTCCGGCCGTCCATCGCCGGGTACATGGCCGCGAGGACCGCCGGGCTGATCAGGGTGGCGTCGTCGACGAGCAGGACCTTTCCCTCCTGCATGGCGCAGATGAGCGGCCCGTAGACGAACTCGTACCGGCCCGTCGGTGTCTGGGTGTACTCCCCGATCAGGTCCCCGACCTGGGTGTCCCCATCACCCGCGATGGTGATCAGATCCTCCCCGAACGCCGCCTCGATCACGCTCGTCTTGCCGGTGCCGGGCGGTCCGTAGAGCAGGACCGGTACCTCGGCGGCGCGCAGTTTGCGCAACACCTCGACGTCGGGCAGATCGGCCAGTTTCCTCGGCCGGTAGACCTGCCCGGAGGGGCGGATGATCCCCCCGTCCGGCGTCGTCGCCGGTACCGCCGGGGGCGCCGGCTTCGGCGGGACCGCAGCGGGGACGGGAGGTGCCGGTGGGGCCTTCGGCGGGAGGGTCCCGGCCTTGATGGCGAGTGCGTCCCCGGTGGTGGGGGTGGCGGCGTACCGGCGTGGCGCCGGGCTGGTCAGGGCGGCCTGCCCCGCCTCGGTCAGGCGATCCAGAGCGTTGCCGACCGCACCCGAGCTACGCCCTCCGAGGGCTTTCGCGATCGCCGTGGGGCTGTGGGAGCCCGTGTTGTCGAGGAGGAACTCGGCGACAAGGCGATGCAGGGCGTACGGGGACAGCCGGGGCGTCTCGGGGGCGGGGGTCGGGGCAGGGCTGGTCATCCTGATCTCCAGGCAGGTGAAGGAAAGGGCGAGGGGTGGCTCCGGGGTGGCGTGCGGGGCGCACGCCACCCCGGAGGCTGGGGGCGCTACCGGCGGCGCAGGCGGCGTCGGAGCGGGCGGCGGCGCCGGGGGGCCGGCCGGAACTGCTGGGTGCCCACGACGATGTCGAAGTTCGCCGGGTTCCACGGGTCGCCCGGGGGGAGGTCTCCGACGACGTCGATATGGACCCAGGTCCCGAGGTGGTCGTTGACGAGGCTGACGGTGACCGGCGCTCCCGGTATCCCCGGTGTCCACCGCTGCGAGTGGGTGCCGGGCCGGTAGGACGATCGCGTCACGCGGCCTCCGATGGGTGCGGGCACCTTCACCTCGTCGAACCTCTCGACCGAGTCGAAGGAGGTCTGGGTACCGCGCCTGGAGGTGACCTTGGTGAGGGCCCGGCGTGCGGTGCGCATGGGTCGCATGGGGACTCCGTCCGAGTGGTGGATCGATCGCAGGGGGGCGTGCTGGCTTTCCCGCGTGGGGGTGGGTGGTGTTACCGGTGGCGGCGCAGGAGGCGGCGCAGGCCTCGGGTGCGGCGGACGGTCGTCAGGCACCCGTGCGGGCACGACGTCTGCTCGGCGGTGGGCGGGTTGAGGGTGCGCACCAGGCCGACCGCGTCCGGGTCGACCTCCGGGGCCCAGTTGAGGATCGTCTTGCCGTCGAAGACGATCTCCAGGGCGAACGGCGCGGTGCGGTAGTCCGCTAGGGAGAAGATCTCCACCGACATGGCGCCGTCGGGTTCCTGGTAGACCCAGGTCGTTAGGTTCCCGACGGTGAGGTAGGCCAAGGCCGTGTCATCGCGCGGCATCGTGATCGACTCCTTCGCGGGTGCGGCCGAGGGCCTCGGTGATCGCCTCGAGGTGTCCCTCGTGCTCGGCGTAGGTGATCCACTTCTGGGTGGTGCGGAAGGGCCGGACGGCGGTGTACTCGTTGCCCGGGAGCTTCCTTAGCCGGAACGCGACCTCCTCGACGCTCATGTCCTCGACGTTGTGGGGTGTCGGGCCCACCGCGTTGATCCCGAGGATCGGGTCGACCAGGTGGGCGTAGTAGACGCCTTCCGGGTGCGGGAACACCGCGATGCGTGGTGCGGGCATGACGGGTCACCTCCTTTCATGTGGGCGGGTCCGATGCGCGTCCCGGTCGCGTGTCGCGGTACCGGTTTCCCGGTCGGGATTCGTGTTTCGTGTTTCCCGTTCGGGCGGTGCGTTTTCGGTGTGGGACAACATTAACCTCGTCCATTCGGCAATGGGAAGGGGTTTTCCATGACTCTTTAGGAATGTTTTCCGAAAAGAGTCATGGAAAACCGCTTGCCTGTTTCGAAATGGCGAGCTATCCGCGTGCGCGCGGATAGGTAATGACGAAAAGAGTCATGGAAATGCGGGTGTGAATGCGCGCGGGTCGAGATAGAATGGCGGCAACGGAATCGGCGCACGACGGAAGGGGTGGTGGGGATGTGCACGCGGACGCGACCGGCGGCGCTCCGCCGCCTCCGCCCGCGCGCGTGCGCGGCCTCGCGCGAGGCGGCGAGGCGGGGCCCTGGGGCCGGCGGGACGCCGGGCCCAGGGGGCCGATAGCCGCCCGGAGGCGGAAAACCGGGTGGTGGTCCGGGGTCCGCCCCTGGGGCGGGCGCCGGGCCGCCGCACGTGTTTTCCAGCCTCCGGGCGGCGTAGCCTGGCCCACCCTCGGAGGGGGTCGCAGGCCGCTGACCTGCGTCTTTGCCGGCGGGGTCCCCCTCCGGCCTTGAGCGGACGACGAAACGGAACCAGAAACGGACGAAGAAACGGAGCCCGTAACGGAGGGCGGGGGTGCCGGCCGGCCCCTGCCTCTTCGAGCCGCCGGTTCGGGATGCTCGCCGCGGCCCACCCGGGGCTGCGGCAGGCATACCGCGGAAAGGGCGGGGGTGTGTGGTCAGGCGGCGGGTCGGGTGGCGCCGCGGTAGCTGGACCGGACATACGTTTCGGTCCGTACCGGCGCCCCGCGCCGGGGCGCGTTCACCATGTTCCCGCTGCCAATGTAAATTCCGACGTGGGTGATGTCAAATTCGGATGTTCCGTAGAACACGAGGTCTCCGATTTCCAGGGGCGTTCCTGGAGAGAGACGCGGTCCGGCGTCGAACTGGTCCTGCGCGACCCGGGGAATGGTGATCCCGGCGGCGGCGTACGCGGCCCGGGTGAGACCGCTGCAGTCGAATCCATTCTCGCCGTAATCGGGTTCTCTGAACTTGCGCAAGTCGGACAGATCATATTTGTCTCGGTTGAGTCGTTGGCTGGACGGGTGTGAGAGGATGGCCCTACTCGGGTGACCGGTTCTCGGGCGCATTGGTGGTGATGGTGCGTGCGACGAGGTGATGGACACTGGGCATGCCGAGGTGGACGGTGGTCTGCCGGTTGGTGAGGCGGTCGAGATCGGTGAGTTTTGCTTCGGCGGCGGCGAGGCTGATGGTGAGGCCCTCGATTTCGCCGAGCCATCCTTGCTGTTCGGCTTCGCTGATGCGTGCTTGCAGGTTGTCATGAACCTCGACGAGTCGTGGCCGCTGGGCCGGGTCAGGCCGCAGCATCGGGCATCGAATGCAGGCATGTTCATGGATGCACGGAGTGTTGTAGGCGCGCCCGCAGGTGCCGAGGGATACTTTGCGCCGTTGAAAGTGGCCGAAGAAGTCTTCCCATTCTTGTTCCGTCGGTGTCCGGTATTCTTCGCTGGGGCGCACGGAACGGCGTCGGGAGATCCATGCGCGGTGCGCTTCGATCGTTTCCTCGGGGTAGGTCGCCTTGTAGCCCATCGTGGTGTTGATGTCGCGGTGCCCGCAGATGGCCTGGGCGATGTGGGGTGGGAGTCCGCTCATGACAGCGTCGGTGACGAAGATGCGGCGGAAGTCGTGCGGGGTGAAGTCGAGGGGCTTTTGGTCCGGTCCAGTCAGTCCGGAGTGTGCGAGGGCGTTGCTGAGCGCCTTCTCGATGGACCGGCGTGGTATCGCTCGGTTTTCGGCGCCCCAGCGTCGTTGGAACAGCAGAGGCATCGGCGGAAGCCAGACGCATTCGTGGATGTCGTAGGAGGGGACGAGAGGCACGGTTCCAGTGGCGTCGCGGACGCGGCAGACCACGGCGCTGAGGACGTCGGCGAGTTCCGGGCTGATCAGCAGAAGGCGTTCGGTGTCAGTTTTTGACGGCGCTATCTGTAGGAGGGGAACCAGCTCGCCGGTGGCGGGAAGCTGGTATTGGATGAAGCTGTGGTGGGTGAGTTCGAGGAGTTCCTCTGCCCGGATTCCGGTGTGTCGCAGGATTTCCACCGTTGCCCATGCCCAGAACGCTTCGTGTTCTTCAAAGGTCAGGTCGTGGCGAACGCCGCTGTTCTGGTCGTCGGCCCAGACCTTCGTGCCGCCAGCGGTCGGCATGAGTGGCCGTAGAAATGTGCGGTCCGCGATGGTGAAGGTCTCACCGGGGTCGGTGCGGCGAGCGACGGCGAGACGCTCCGCGGTGTCATGGCGACGCTTCTCGACAATGCGGACAAGGGCGGGCAGGTGCGGCAGGCGCTCGCGGGTGCGCTGGTCCATCCGCGCCTTGCGGCGCATCCGCTCTTTCCACCGATTGACGTCGGCAGGCGTGACGGGGCAGGGCGCGGCCCAAGGGCCCCAACGGGCTGGGTCTTCCAACGCCCACTGCGCAATGTCAAGATAGAAGGCACGGACTGCGAACATGCAGCTCTTGGCGTTCGCCCGCGGGGTCTCCACGTCGACGAAACCCCCGTCAGTGTCGGCCGCCTTCGTAGTTCTCACTTGGATGCGTTGCTTCCAAGCCGTGGCGACCTCGTCGGGAAGGTGGAGGGAGTAGATTCCGGGATGGTGGCGCTCCAGGTCTCCCCAGAACAGGCCCGCGAGCTTTTCCGCGAGTTCCTTCAAGCTGACGTAGTCCACTGCTGGCTGCCGGTAACGCAGATACTCGACGAGGAGATTCCGCACCGGCCGGCAGCGTAGAGCGAACCGATCCACGAGCGCCTCGACGGTGAGCTGTCCGGTTGCGCCGCGGAAGGCCCGTATCGTGGGTGGCGCATCGGGAGAGAAGATCCCGGCGTCGTGCAGGAGCTGGTAAAAATAGGTCTTGCAGGTTCCACCTTTGGCCTGCACCGAGCTTTGGACGTCCAGCAACTCCACGCAATCGCCGGGGACGATATCGGCGATGAGTCCGCCTTTGCAAGCCATGATCGTGGCGGTGCGGTAGAGAGCGAGACGGACCATCAGCGGCGCCGCGGCAGGGTTCTCCCGCGCGCAGGCCCGCAGCCGGGCGAAACCGTCGGGGTCACGGGAACGTTCCATGGCCGCTTGGAAACGCGGGGAATGACGGGTCATCATCCACCGCACCCCGGGCCGGATCACATCCCCGCAGATCAAGGCGAGCAGGCCAGTCGAGAGACAGGGCTCGTTGGTGTCGTCGCCGACTCCCCGCAGCCATTGCACGGCTATTTCCCGCCAGTGCTTCCCGTCGATCTCCTGCACTCCTGTGGCGAGCCATCGCTGCTGCCAGGTAGCGCCTGAATGGCCCTGCAGCCACCGCAGGACGCCGGTGATGCCGCTGCGTCGTTTCCATTGCACGGCCTGCTTGTCAGACCCGTAGGGCGGGGGAACAAGGAGCTCAACGATGTCACGACTGCCAAGGAAGGTTTCCGGCCACGACCCCGGAACTGCCCGCGGCGGGAACTGTATCCGCAGACGCGCGGCAGCGCCAGCGGTGCCGCGCATCGTCCCGGGTTTCCTGACAATGGAATGTGACCCGATGGATGGATCCGGCCGATCCAAGACCTCGGTCACGGCGTTCTCCCGGGGAAAAGGACCTGCAGGCTGTCAGGCCGGTATCCCACGGCCGGCGGAGGCGGTGGCGCGACAAGGCCCGCGGCCTGGCGGGCATGGTGAGCGCGCATTCCGGCGAGGACCTCGTCTTCGAACGGTGTCGTGTAGATCTGCGTCGTCGTCAGGCTGGCGTGCCCGAGGACCCATTGCACGTCGGTCAATGCCACCTGGGGATCCCGTGCCATACGGTAGGCGGCCGTATGACGAAAATCATGCAAGGTCCAGTTACTCCCCAACATGGCCTGCGCCCGGTTGAGGGCCGCCCTGGCGGCATGATAAGTCAAGGGGCGAGCCGGCCGCCGCAATGTCCACCAGAGGGGGCAGTCCGGTCCGGACGGCGCCAGATCATGAACCTCCTGCTGATACAGACGAAGCCATACGAAGGCATCCGGAGACGCCGGCAGCCGCTGGATTGTCCGGGAACCTTTCCTCACAACGCTGATCAATTGCTGGCCTGGGTCAGCATCAACCTGGGTAGCCCCCAACAGCTCGGACGCGCGAGCACCGGTTGACACGTAAAACGCAACCAGTGCACGGTCGCGGTGGCTCAGCAACGCCGCGAACAACTCGTTGAAGCGCTCGTCCGGGATCGCGCGAGGTACCCGCTTCGGGATGCCCGGACGATACAAGCCGACCCTCGTGTTGCGAAACGGCTCCAGCGGATTATGGTGTGCATGGGGCCGTCCCTGGTCCTCCCGCTGCCGGACCAGCGGAAACGGATTTATGACAGGCCCACTACCCCAGCGCCGGTGGCAATCATAGAGCCTTTTCAAAGTCGATTTTCCTAAAGGCCCTCACTGGAGAGGACGAGGACGGCCTGGGCGAAGATGCCGACGCGGCGTGGGCAGCCGCGGAAACGGTCGAATATGTGCCAGTTCTTGAGGACCGCGAATCCTCGTTCGCCTTGCGAGCGGGTGGTGGCGTGGGTCCAGTTGGTCTCTTTGTCGCGGTCGGGGAGTTCCCTGTTCTTGGGTTTCTTGACCGGGACGAGGAGGCGGTCACCCTCGCCGCCGACGTAGCCCTTGTCCGCGTAGAGGTAGAGCCCCGAGCGGTCGATCAGATGGAGGACGTCGTGCATCCGGGCCGCGGTGAGGTCGTGGACGGAGCCGGGAAGTCCTTCGGAGATCCAGAGCAGCCGACCGTAGGGGTCGGTGAGGCCCTGCAGGTTGATGCCGTGGTACTTGTGCTTGCCCGAGTAGTACAGCTTGTTGTGCGCACGGACACGGTTGGTACGCACGACGGTGCCGTCGAGGATGAGGAAGTTGCTCTGGGTCCACGCGAAGGTCCAGACCGCGGCGAGCAGGGTCCGGCCGTGGGTGGCGAGCAGGCCGACGGCCTCGCGGATGTAGTTGTGGACGGTGCCGACGCTGACCTGGAAGCCCTCGGCGAGGTGCTCGTAGCGTTCACCCTTGCGGAGGTGGGCGAGCACCAGGAGTGCCTGCTCGCGTGGGGGCAGCTTGCGCCAGGTCCGGCGCTGGGCGCGGTCCTCGGCCAGCAGTCCCGTGAGGAAGGTCAGGGTCGACTCGGGCAGGTCGACGACACCGGGGTAGGTTAGCAACGGAAGTCCTCGGTCAAGGGCACAGTGGAGTAGGAACCCTGTGATCTACCGGGGACTTCTCTATTTACGGCATCCCTCCGCCCGCCGCCCGACCAACTATTGCCGTCGCCAGATGATGGAACGGCCCGAGCCGGTTCCCGTTCAATTCGTCAATTGGTGACCCTTAACCGCCGGGAGAATCAGACAAACCAAGATTGAAAAGGCTCATAGAAGGCGCGCAGGACGGTTTCGCTATGCGCGACTGTACGGGCCGCATACTTCACCCCCGGGGCCGGCCTTCCCGTGACTGGGTTCGGGCGCCCCGCCCCCGATACTTTCCTCGTTCGCTGGCTCCGCGCCGGCTTGTCGATAGTTCTCAGCCAGCTGGAGAAGTCACGCGCTTCGACTCTGCCCGCCGCATCCCAGGACACATCAACCGCCCACAGGAAACGGAACCAGCGAAGAAGGTCCAGCCCATAGGAGCGTTGCGTTGCCGCCGACCGGCCTGCTGCCTGCAGATCCTTCAAATAGACCGTGACCGGCTCCACAACACGCCCAGTTCCGTCCAGCAGACGGTACGGCTCGAACAGCTCGCCCGTGTCTCGCAGGCATCCGACACAAGGCACTACCAGCGCGGCCAAGTCTCGCGACTCATTCTCAGTATCGATCATCGCCCTACTCCAGCGGACAGACGCAGAGAACGGGCGCTCACCACGCCGGAACCTCCACGCGATCCAGTGGTCTGATTGTCGCCATGCCCTTCGGTTACGACGGTGGACGGACACACAGCGAAAATCACTATTCCTATCCAGCCACACCGTGGTCACCTTCATCCCCGATCCGCAGGCCGTGTTACCCCTACAAGATTGCGCCAGATCGAGTCGATGCGGACGACGGCACCCCGATGAGGAGCATTAATCATTTGAGTTGACGAGATTGCAATCCCGACGTGCGTGACATCACCAGGCCCGGTCCCGAAGAACAGCAGGTCCCCCGGCTGCAGGACCGAGCTTGCGGGAACCAGCGGTCCCGCTTCGTACTGTTGCTGGGCGGTTCGGGGCAAGTTGACCCCGGCTGCCGCATAGGCAGCACGAGTCAGACCCGAGCAGTCAAAACCGCCGGTGACCTTGACCCGGCCATCTGGTAGTTCAGTCAACTGGGGGCCATCCCCACCCCACAGATACGGCAGACCGAGCTGGGCGGTGGCGTAGTCCACCGCGGTCAGCGCCGCCTCCGACGGCCCGGTGGTGACGGAAATGTCAGCGCTGGTGTAGACGTCAGCCTGGGTGAGAACACGCGCGACATAGGAATTGTCCTTGTTATAGGTGTAGAGCGCGGCGGGAATGTTCGCGCCGTCACGTGCGCCGGAGGCGCAGAGATAGTGCGCGGCGGAGTAGATGGCGTCGGCGGGATTGTTGATGTCGGCGGTGCCGTCGGCGTCGCCGTCGACCCCGTAGGCGGCGAACGTGGCGGGCTCGAACTGCATCGGCCCGCCGGCGTCGGAGGTCCAGTCCGGGTTCTGGCCGTGGTCGGTCTCGACTTTCCCGACCGCGGCCAGCACGCTCCAGGACAGCCCGGGGCAGGTGGCCGCGGCAGCGGCATACAACCGCTGATAGTCGGCGGGGATCTGTTGCTCCGCCGCTGGGGAGGGCGGCGGCTGCGACGTTCCGCCGCCGCTGCCACCGCCGAGGATGCCCGCGGCGGCGGCACCGGCGAGCAGCGGCACCGCGAGGAGCAGGGCGCACAGTCCGGCGAACAGCCGGCCCACTCAGCGTCCCAGCGGTGGCGGGGGGCCGAAACTCAGCGGGGGTTGGCGTGGGCTGGGAGCCGGGTCGGTGTCGTCCTCCTGGCCGGGTTCGGGGGTGTCGAGCGGGGACCGGGTGGTGATCGGTGTGCCGTACCGGTGGGTGAGGCCGTCGAGGTCGGTGCGGGTGGAGGTGTTCAGGGGCAGCCAGACCGGCCCGGCGGGCGCGAGGTCGGCCGGAGCGCGGGGCGGGGCGGGAGCGGTCAGCGGCGCGGGCGCGGCGGTGACGATGACGACCCCGGCCGGTGTCGTCGCGAGCCGGGCGCGTAGTTCCCGTTCCCGGTTCACCGACGGCAGCCAGATCAGGACGGGGCTGGTCAGGCCGCTCGAGGCGGCGAGGCGGGTGTAGCCGGGGATCTTGCGGGCGACCTGGGACAGCGACTCACTGCCGGTGTCGAACTCGACGAAGAAGTCGAGCCGCCTGCGACCGGTCTGCCAGGTGCCGTAGCCGTCGGGGCGGATCCACTGGCCCCACAGGGCGGTGGTGCGTTGTTCGGACCACCAGACGGTCAGCCCCTCGTCGTCGGGGCGGGACCGGCTGGCGTGGGCGAAGGCGGTGAAGACGGTGTTGACACCGACGAGGTGGGCCAGCCGTGGGGAGTTCGCCCAGGCGTGCAGCTTGTCGCGGCGGTAACCGAGGTCGGCGACACTCAGGCCGCGTTCGGCGGCGAGGATCGCCGCACCGGCGGGGCCGAGGATGTAGTAGTACGGGCCGGTGCCGCGTCCCCACAGGTAGTAGGGGCGGAGCCGGTCGACGGTGTGGAGCTGGTGCAGGGTCGCCAGACGCAGCCGGGTCATCCGTTCACCGGTGAACGCCAGGCGGGTGAGCTGGTGGCGGGTCAGGACACGGTGTTCGCGCAGCATCGCGAAGATCCACCGGTCCCGGGAGGTGAGCCGGCCCGCCAACCCCAGCAGGGTCTGTTCCCGCTCGCTCACGGCCGGCCTCCTCGCGGGCCGCGCCCGGCATCAGGTACCACGGCGTGGCGCCGGGCGGCTTCCCGCAGCGCGTCCGCCCGGCCCGGCACCGGGGGCGTCAGGGGTCGGGTCCGCAGGGTGAACGCCGCGGTGTCCTCCTGGTTCACGACGAGGCGGGCCGCGGCCGTCCAGGCGGGTAGCCGGGCGAGGTCGTGCTGGGTGAGGACCGGGCTGACATGCCGGGCCAGGTCCGCGGCGTCTTTCGGGGATACGCCGAAGAACAGCTTGCTGCGTGCGTTCGTACTCAGCGCGTCCGCCAGGTCATCAGGCAACTGGCGCAGATGCTGGTGGGCGAGGGTCATGGACAGCCGGTAGCCTCGGGCCTCGGCGAGCATGTCCTCCACCGCCCCCGGCATCGTCAAGAAATTTTGGTGAAAGTCGACTCGCGGCGCCCTGCCGGTGTCTCCACCGGTGGGATTCCGCGAGCCGCTTCCCGAACCGGACATGCGCATCTCTACGCATCCGGCTCTCCGCAGGTCCCGCTCGGGCATGATGGCGCTCCTCACTGTTCGACCGGCCATGGCGTGGGGATGACCTTTCCTCGGTACCGGTAGGTGGTCGTGCGTACCTCGCCGGGGTTGAAGAGGGTTATCCCGTTGCTGCTGGGCCACCAGCCGCCGTCGCAGTAGCGGCGGCGGAGTTCCTTCCAATTGTTCTTGGGATGCTTCCTCCGGATCCATTCCCAGACGTGCTTCCAGACGAAAGCGCGCAGGTACTGGAACGTTCTGGAGGACACCCCTGGCTGGAAGTAGGTGCACCAGCCCCGCAGTGCCTGGTTGAGGCCAGGCAGCAGGTCGGCCAGGTCTTGGTTCGTGGTCTGCCCGCACAACGCCTTCACCTTCATGGTGATATTGGCGAGAGATTTCTTCGCCGGGTAGGTGTAGACGAAACGCCGATCCGTCGTCCCCTTCTTCAGGTGGCGTTGGATGCGCCACCCCAGGAAGTCCAGACCCTCGTCGATATGGGTGATCAGGGTCTTGCCCTCGGACAGGCGTAGGCCCATCGTGGACAGAACCCCCGCGATCTCCTCACGCAGGGTTTCCGCATGGTCGCGGTCACCTGCCACCATCAGGCACCAGTCATCGGCGTAACGGACCAGCCGGAAATTCGGCAGGCCCTGCCGACGACGCTTGGCCCGAAAATGCGGACTGGTCGACGGGCCGCCCGGTGCGTGGGCGATGAAATCGTCCAGCACCGACAGGGCCACGTTACTCAGCAACGGTGAGAGGATCGCCCCTTGCGGGGCGCCGGCATCGGTCTTGCGGAGCTGGCGTTCCTGCGTGAGGATGCCAGCTTTCAAGAATGCCTTCACCAGGTTCAGGACACGCTTGTCTCCGACTCGTCGACGCACCCGGCCCATCAGGGCCGTGTGGTCGATCTCGTCGAAGCACGCCTTGATGTCTCCCTCGACGATCCAGTCGTACTGTGCTTTGTTGGTCGTGAGGAAGACGATCTCGGCGACGGCGTCCCTGGCCTGGCGGTTCGGACGGAACCCGTAGGAACACGGGCGGAAATCCGCCTCGAAGATCGGCTCCAACACCAGCTTCAGCGACGCCTGGACCACCCGGTCGGCGACGGTCGGGATCCCCAGCCGGCGTAGCTGCCCGCCGGCTTTCGGGATCATCCGTTCCGCCACCGGCAACGGGGTGAACGAGCGGTCCTTCAACGAGCCGCGAAGCTCGTCGAGGAACTGCTCGACACCGTCCGTCACCTGGATCGACCGCGCGGTGCGGCCGTCCACGCCGGCGGTCCTGGCGCCCTTGTTGCCCCGCACCCGATCCCAAGCCACCAAAAGGAAAGCCGGGTCGGTGACGAGATTGAACAGATCATCGAACCTTTGGTGAGGATCGCTGGTCGCCCAGCGGTGCAGCTTGGTCTGGATCCCCAGTACCCGACGGCGCGCCCGCATGAGCGCTTCCGTCGATGCGTCGGTATTCACCGGCGTACCCTCCTGGCATTCCCGTTCTTCGGCTGCTTGACTTGCTGGACCCCTTCGCCATGTACGCGGCTTTCCCGCGCTCGGACTACTACGGGTCCTCCGCCCCATCGCGTGGCCGTCAGACGACAACGGTCCTGCCCTTCACCGGGACGATCTCCCGGCGGGTAGGGCGGCCACGGATGGTTCCCACGTTCACTGCACACCGGTTGACGGAGGAGGTGCCCGACTCTTCCCCGGCAGCATCGCCAGTGGTACGCCGCAGGCATTCCCACTGGCCTCCTTCCCGTCGAAGCAGACACGGTTACGGAGTTGACCATCCACAGTTGATCGCGACGGTCACGCGCTGCATCCCAGCCCATATCCACCAGGTTGGAGCTGGTTCCTCGCTTACGGGGCTTCATACGCCGGTTCCTCTCGTACACCTTTCCGTCTCGCTTGCCGGACCCGGCCTGTCTGGTAGTTCCAGGCCGTCCCGTCGTTGTCAGGACTGCTCCCGCCCTCACCGGCGTTTCCCGGATCGGACTGTCCTCAGCTTCACCAGCCAGCTGCGACTGGCTGGCGGTGGGTCCTTTCACCCCACCCGGTGTTGCGGTCATCAGCGGCTACCTGCCGCTCTCAGACCTGCAGCGCTTCGTGGCGCACCGCCTCGTCAAGGAAACAGGTGGCGTCGGGACGCTGATCGGGGTCCAGGCGGGCCCGGTGCAACACGGTTTGCCAGATTTTCGCGAGCACGACGGAGCCGACGATGCGGGACGCGTCCTCGCCGATCACGCCTTTGGGGATGCGGACGAGGAGGATCCCGCCGTGGTCGAGGACCTCACGCAGGTCCACGGTCGACGGACCCGCGGCGAGGGCCTGGCGGGCGAACCCACGCAGCAGCAGTGCGCGGAGTTTGTTGAGGATCGGGCCGATCGCGGCGGCGCGGGCCCCGTCGGACAGCTGCTCGTACCAGGTCCAGAAACTGATCAGGATCGGATCGGTCACGCCCTCGGTGGCCTGGCGTCGCGTGTTCGTCGCGGTGAGGACGCCGACGATGTCCTTCAACGTCGGCGTGATCCCGGTCCGGGTGCGGCGTTCGAGCAGGGTCAGGCAGGTCGCGCGGAGCAGGTCGTCGGTCCTCGGCCCCCAGCTATCGGACCAGATCCGGCGGAAGATCCCGACGAGCTGGTCGGTGGCGAGGTCGGGGTCGCCGCCGTCGAGGATGTTCAGACACGGTGGGGCGGCGGGGTCTTCGGGGTCGAGGAGCACAACCCTGCTGGCGGCGTCCTCGGGCAGCCGGGCCAGGACGTCGTTGACGAGGTCGCCCTTGGGGTCGAAGACCGCGAGACCGCGGCGGGCTTCCGCGTCGGCGAGGATCATGTTCGCCAGCAGCGTCGATTTGCCGGAGCCGGTGGCACCGACGACGTGGACGTGGTGGCGGGCGTCGGCGACGTTCAGCCCCACCGGACGGCGCCGGCCGGCCTCGGACATGCCCAGCGGCTTGACGCGGGGTCCGGCTTCGGGGATCCCGGCGGGCGGTGCGACGGCCGCGGCGCCCGCGCGGGACAGTCCCGGGACGGCGGTGTCCAAGGGCAGGTGGGCGAGGGCGGCGAGTTCGGTGACGGCGAGCAGGTCCCCGCGGCGTAGCCGGCGGGCGGCGAGCAGCGGAACCGGGTGGGGCAGGCGAAGCCGGCGCAAATAGTTGTGGCCGGAGTACAAGGCGAACGCGGAGGCCAACGCGTGGGCCCGGCCGCGCAGCATCACCACGGCACGACGCTGCTCGTCGGTGTCGTCGGGTGGGGTCAGGTGAGCCGCCGCGTAGGTGACCGTCGCCTCCCACCGCGGCCCGACCGCCTTGATGCCCATGGCGCGCGACGCTGCGGAGTCCTCCGGCGGGGTCGGCCCGGTCTGGCCCACGACCTGCCCGGCCGCCGGGCGGGGCCCGGCGTGAGGGGTGATCAGGTCGAGGGCGCGACCCACCGGGCTGGGCGTGTACTGGCCCCGTTGGCGTGCCGCCGCACGCCGTGCCAGGGTCAGACGCCGTCCGGTGACCGGCCGGGCCAGCAGCTGGACGACGGCGGCTTCGTCGTCGTCGAGCTCGGACGCGGCACTGAGCAGGGAGCGGATCGGGTCGCCGGAGGTGTCGGCGCGTAGCGGGAGGACGTCGACCTGGGCGAGGCGGAGTTGCCCGCCGATCGCCAGCGCGTCCCCCGGCAGCGGCGCGTCCGCCGGGCGGGTCGTGGTCCGGGCGCCGGGCCACGCGGCCTGCACCGCCCGCTCCACCATGCCCGGTGGGACCGGGCCGGGGACCCACAGCCGGATCACGGTCCCGGCGCGGGTGGCGAGCAGTTCCCAGCCCAGATGGGGCTGGCCGTGGAACAGCCGTTCCCAGAAGGGGCGTTGCAGGCCACCCATCTGCCCCCAGAAGATCTCCGCGGCGTGGGCGGACACCTCGGGCGGGGTCAGGATCTCCACCGTCCGCGCCCCGTCGAGCAGTACCGCGTGCCGGTGGGCACGGACCCGGCCCCGGGCGTAACCCGCCGCCACCACCAGGGCAACGGTGAGGACGGCGAGCGGCCACCAGCCGGCATGGCCGGCCAGCCAGCTGCTTACACCGGTGAGGATCCGGCCGGGATCGGTGAGCCACACCGGCACCTCCGGAGCGGGCGGAGGGGGCGGAGGAGGAACGGGGGGGAGCCCCGCGGAGGGGGCCGAACTGGCGAGAATCACGAAGGTGCCTCCAGGCTTACGAGCAGGACACACAGGACATGGCCGGACGGGATCGCCGGGCCGGCGTCGTGCCGCCGCCGGGGGGTTTCGTCGGCGGCACGACCGGGCCGGGATGTGGTGCGGGGCGGGTTAGAACGGGTCGGTGTCGTCGTCCACCGGCCGGGCAGCCGGCCGGCGTGGACCACGACCCACACCGGTCTCCGCCTGGGCGGGGGTCTGCGGACGGGCCGCGTCGAGCAGGTCGCCGTCACCGGAATCGATGCCGGTGGTGGTGTCGACCGGGTCTGTGGTGATCAGGTCGTATTCGGCCGGTGAGGCGAGGACGTGCAGGGCGGTGCGCTGCCCGGTCCCGGTGAGCAGGAGGGCGTCGCCGGGGCCGGCGGTGAGCAACTGGGTGGCCTCGCCGTCGGTGAGCTTGTAGACGCGGCGCAGCTCGTCGATCACGCTGGGGTCCTGACGCAGCAGGATCTGCGTCGCACTGTTCGCGACGACCGCCCGCCCCAGCTCGGAGCCGAGCAGGTCGGCGGAGTCCTGGGTCGCGATGGCGAGCCCGGCCCAGTGCTTGCGGGCCGCCTTCGCCAGCCGGAACAGGAACCTCGCACCGGCGGGGTGCGACATGAGCAGCCAGCCCTCGTCCACCACGACCAGGCGTCGGCGTCGCTTCGCCGGGTCAGCGACGCCTCGCCAGATCGCGTCCAGCGTGAGCAGCGTCCCGACCGCTTTCAGCTCATCGGGCAGGGCACGCAGGGAGTAGACGACGAGATGCCCGGTGGGCTGGGTGCTGGTCGGATGCGCGAACAGACCGGCGTGCGACCCCGACACGAACGGGGCGAGACGGGCGGCGAGCGCGGGGCCCGCCGGGTCCTCGAGACCGGTGAGGGCGGCGGCGACGTCGGCGAGCAGGGGCGCGGGCCGGGTCCAGGTGCTCGGATCGTGGGTGATGCCCGCCTGCTGGTAGGCGGTGAGGATCGCCGCGTCCAACACCGCCCGGTCCCCCGCGCCCAGACCGCTGTCGGGGCCGGTGCGGTCACCGAGCAACGTGGAGATCAGGGTGTGGCAGAACAGAGCGCGCCGCGTCAGCAGGTCGGGGTCCTGGCGGGAGTGAGCCGGCAGGTCGAGCGGGTTGAGGTGGACTCCGGGGGCGCCGAGAGCGAGGCGGGTCCCACCGACGGCGTCGGCGAGCCGGGCGTACTCGTCCTCCGGATCAATGACCGTGACGTGGACGCCCTGGTAGAGGGAACGCAGAACGTCGATCTTCATTAGGAAGCTCTTCCCGGCACCGGAAGCGCCGGTGGTGACCGAGTTGTAGTTCGGCTGCGCCCACCGATCAGCGCTCACGATCCCGGCGGAGTACAGGTTCGTGCCGTAGACGACGGGCGCCGCACCGGGGCGGTCCACGTCGGGCAGTGGCAGGTCGGGGGTGGTGAACGGGATCCCCGCGGCCAGCGCTTCGGTGTCGAACGCGCGGCGGATGTGGAGGAGGTCCAGGCCGAGGGGCAGGGTCGAGACCCAGCCCTGCACCGTCCGGTACCGGGCCCGGCGGACCGTGAGCAGCAGGCTGTGCGCGAGCGCGGTGACCCGCGCGGCCTCCTCGGCGAGCTGGTCGCGGGTGTCGGCGTAGACGGTCAGATACAGGCCGACGCGGAACAGGCGTGCCTCGCCGCGGGCGACCTGGCGGGCCAGCTCGCCCGCGTCCGCGGCGGCGGCGTCGAGCTCGGGGTCGACGAGCCGCCCCGCGGCGGCGTCGGCACGGCGGTCGGACTCGAGGCGGCCCAGCTGGCGGCGCAGCCGCAGCGCCGCCACCGCGGGTGGGGTCGGGTCCACATGCAGGGCGACATCGACCCGGCCCGGGTAGGCGAGCAGCGGCTCCATCCACCCGGGGCCGACTTCCCGTGGGTAGCCGACCACGACGATGGTGGTCGCGCAGATCCCACTGACCTCGACCTGCCCCGACTCGACCAGCAGCGCCGGTGGGGTGAACAGTGCCGGGCCCTGTGCCGGGAGCCCCGTGCCTGCCCCCTGCCTGCGGCCGGGAAGCAGAGGCCGGCGGCCGGCTGAGGGCGGGGCGAGGTGCGGGCGGTGGCGGGTGCGGCTCATCGGCGGGCTCCGATCGGGGTGTGGCCGCGGACCGGGCCGGTCGCGGTGACGTGCTCGGGGGGCGGCGGGCCGGCAGGGTCGGCGGCGGCGGCGAGCAGGGCGGTCAGCTCCGGGCCGGTGAGGATCCGGCCGCGTAGCCCGGCGGCGGCGAGCAGGCCGAGGGCTTCCTCGATGCGGCGTGCCGCGGTGGCGGCGGCGGTGTCCCGCCCACCGCGGCCCGGCGGGATGGGTTCGTGGGCGGTGAGCAGGATCTGCCGGGTCCGCAGCTGCCGGGTCGCCGCGAGATCGCCGAGGAACACGGCGTGATCGCGGGCAGCGGCGGCCAGTGCCGGGTGGGGTGCCTGCTCCGCGAGGGCACGAAGCCGGTCCAGGTGCGGGTCGAGGCGGACCGGTACGCCGCGGAGGGTGATCTGGACCGGGCCGGACAGGGCGTTGAGCATCCGCCCGTAGCCGGTGACCTTCCGCGCGGTGTCGGCGTCACCGGCCAGGGCCAGGTTCACCCCGGCGATCTCGGCGACGACGGCGACCGCGCCGTGCAGGTCGACGACACCGGCCGCGTCGACTCCGGCGGCCAGCGGCCTGGCCGCCACGGGCTTGCGGCGGCGGGCGGCGGGGATGTCCGGGACCCAGCCGGGCTGCGCGGGCACCCCGTCGGGGGCGACGATCTGGACCTTGGGGGTGCGGTGGTGGGCCAGGGCCGCGGTGGCGTACCGGTCCGCGGTCAGCCCGCCGCGCTGCCCCAACGCGAGCGCCACACCGGCGCCGAGCAGCGGCACCACCAGCAGCGCCACCACCGGCAGCGGCAGATACGGCGACGCCGTCCAGTACACCGCGAGAGCGAGCAGCACCGGTGGCGCGAGCAACGTCAGCTGCCGGGCAGTCAGACCGGCCAGGATCCGGTCCGGCCGGTCGACATCGGAGGGAATACGAACCCTGTCAGATCCGGGTATTTCAGGCATGCGTGAGTACGACCTTTCAGGCGACAGAACGAGAAAGGGAGAGGAGAAAGGGGGATGGCGGTAAGGCCGGTCAGAGCGGGATACCGAGCCGGCGGGCGCCTTGGCGCAGCAGCCGGTACTTCACCAGCGACACGACGGTCGACCGGCCGCCGCCCATCAGGTGCTGGGTGGCATACGACTGGATCTTCACGGCGAGGTAGAACAAGGCGGCGGAGGTGAGCAGGTTCGCCAGGGTGTCCGACGTCGGGATCGGGTTGTAGGCGCCGTCATCGGTGGCGAGCAGGACCCGGATGCCCAGGGTGAGCAGGACCGACTGGCCGACCTGCACCGCCAGGCAGCTCCCGAGGGCCCGCCACCACAGGTTCGCCGCGCCCTCGGTCCAGGGCAGGCCATGGCAGATCAGCAGCAGCGGGCCGGCGACGGCCAGGGCCATCATCGCCGCCACCCGGATGATCCACCCGACGATCAGCATCACCATCAGCCCGACCACGCCGATCGCGAGCAGGACCAGGAAGATATCGGCCAGGGCGCCGGCGGCCAGCACGGTGAGTAGCGCACTGAACGCGCCGCTGCTGTCGAGGCCGCCCATGTCCGTGAAGGCCCGGGACAGGGCGTTCGCGGCGGTGATGGCCCAGCTCATCAGGGGCAGGGAGAGGTTCGCGGCGCCGAACCCGAGGATCATCCGCGGCAACATCTCTTTGGCGGTGGCGCGGGTCTGCACGCTGTCGTAGCCCATCGCGGCGACACCGCCGGCCATCAGGACCAGCAGCATCAGACTGTCCGCGATCAGCAGGGTGCCTTTCCACAGCTCCCGGACCCGTGGCTGCTGGGTCACGTCCGGGGTGGACAGCACCGTCTGACCGAGCAGGCGTACGACCGGCTCGACCGCCGCCTCGACGAGCCCGGCGAACCAACCGTTGATCGCCCTCAGGATCCGCCCCGGAATATCGAGCCAGCCGAACGAGAGCAGGCTGCTCACCCAGCCGCCGTCACCGCCCGCGTTCGGGTCCGGGGACGCCCCGGGCTGCGGGTTCGGGGTCGGGGTCGGCTGCCCCGCCGCCGGATCCTCACTCGGGTCCGCCGGGGCCGTCGGCGCGAGCTCCGCCGACGGTGGCGGCGGGACGTCGCCGGTACCGCTGTCCGCCGCCGGAGCCCCGGCGGAGGGACGGGGGGTGGCCCCGGCGGAAGGGTCGGGTGTCGCCCCGGCGGAGGGGGACGGCGCCGACGGGGATGCCCCCGCCTCCGGGGCGGAGGGGTCCACCTGCCGCGCCGGAGTCCCGGCCGGAGCGGGTGCGGGAGACGCCGCCGGAGGAGCCGGAACCGTGACCGCGTCGGCGACCCCGACCGACCCGGCCAGCACCCCCGCACCCACCACCAGCACACACACCGCCACCCCGGCCCGCCGTGCCCACGGCCGCCGTGGCCTGCGCGGTGGTCGGGGCATCAGGCACCGACCACGGACTGCAAGGCCTTCACCAGGAGCGGGGCGAGGACGGCCAACCCGTAGCCGAGCGCCGCGTTACGGAACGAGCCCTTCGCCCGCTCGACCTCGCCGGGATCCCCGTTCGCGCTCGCGTACCGCGCCGCCCCAAGCGTGAAGAAGAACGTCGCGACCGTCGCGAGGATCCCCATCATCCAGTTCCGCGCGTTGTCCAACACGGTCTTCAGATCCGGCGCGGTCGACACCCCGGCCGGCGGAGGCGGAGCCACCTGCGCCACCACCGCCGCATCGGACACCCCCGCCAGGACGATGACCCCGACGACGACCCCGGCCAGCAGCACCGCCAGCCGCAACAGCCGCCGCCGGTCCGCCTCACTCCCCGCGCCCCGGGCAAGCCACGGCTCGTCACACACCAGGAGAAGCAGCGCGAACACCGCGCACAGCACCGCCGCGGCGACCCGGGCCCACCCCGCCGGCGAGCCGATCAGTTCCCACCCGGGACCGGGAGCGGACCCGGCCGGGCTCAGGACCCACCCCAGCCCTCCGGCGAGCCCCGCGCACACCCCGAGCCACAGGTCCGCCGGCACCCGCCCCACCCGACGACGCACCGCACGCACCAGCCGGACCCACACCGCCGAGAACCGGGTCATCGGCCACCACCCGTGCCGGGGCCCAGCTCACCGGCCCCGACCGCGACGGCCAGCTCCAGCTCCGCGGCGTCGCGGCGGATCGCGAGCTCCTCACCCGGGACAC
>NZ_LFCW01000019.1:0-30444 GCF_001306465.1 Frankia sp. R43
GGCCCCCAGTTGACTGAACTACCAGATGGCCGGGTCAAGGTCACCGGCGGTTTTGACTGCTCGGGTCTGACTCGTGCTGCCTATGCGGCAGCCGGGGTCAACTTGCCCCGAACCGCCCAGCAACAGTACGAAGCGGGACCGCTGGTTCCCGCAAGCTCGGTCCTGCAGCCGGGGGACCTGCTGTTCTTCGGGACCGGGCCTGGTGATGTCACGCACGTCGGGATTGCAATCTCGTCAACTCAAATGATTAATGCTCCTCATCGGGGTGCCGTCGTCCGCATCGACTCGATCTGGCGCAATCTTGTAGGGGTAACACGGCCTGCGGATCGGGGATGAAGGTGACCACGGTGTGGCTGGATAGGAATAGTGATTTTCGCTGTGTGTCCGTCCACCGTCGTAACCGAAGGGCATGGCGACAATCAGACCACTGGATCGCGTGGAGGTTCCGGCGTGGTGAGCGCCCGTTCTCTGCGTCTGTCCGCTGGAGTAGGGCGATGATCGATACTGAGAATGAGTCGCGAGACTTGGCCGCGCTGGTAGTGCCTTGTGTCGGATGCCTGCGAGACACGGGCGAGCTGTTCGAGCCGTACCGTCTGCTGGACGGAACTGGGCGTGTTGTGGAGCCGGTCACGGTCTATTTGAAGGATCTGCAGGCAGCAGGCCGGTCGGCGGCAACGCAACGCTCCTATGGGCTGGACCTTCTTCGCTGGTTCCGTTTCCTGTGGGCGGTTGATGTGTCCTGGGATGCGGCGGGCAGAGTCGAAGCGCGTGACTTCTCCAGCTGGCTGAGAACTATCGACAAGCCGGCGCGGAGCCAGCGAACGAGGAAAGTATCGGGGGCGGGGCGCCCGAACCCAGTCACGGGAAGGCCGGCCCCGGGGGTGAAGTATGCGGCCCGTACAGTCGCGCATAGCGAAACCGTCCTGCGCGCCTTCTATGATTGCCACCGGCGCTGGGGTAGTGGGCCTGTCATAAATCCGTTTCCGCTGGTCCGGCAGCGGGAGGACCAGGGACGGCCCCATGCACACCATAATCCGCTGGAGCCGTTTCGCAACACGAGGGTCGGCTTGTATCGTCCGGGCATCCCGAAGCGGGTACCTCGCGCGATCCCGGACGAGCGCTTCAACGAGTTGTTCGCGGCGTTGCTGAGCCACCGCGACCGTGCACTGGTTGCGTTTTACGTGTCAACCGGTGCTCGCGCGTCCGAGCTGTTGGGGGCTACCCAGGTTGATGCTGACCCAGGCCAGCAATTGATCAGCGTTGTGAGGAAAGGTTCCCGGACAATCCAGCGGCTGCCGGCGTCTCCGGATGCCTTCGTATGGCTTCGTCTGTATCAGCAGGAGGTTCATGATCTGGCGCCGTCCGGACCGGACTGCCCCCTCTGGTGGACATTGCGGCGGCCGGCTCGCCCCTTGACTTATCATGCCGCCAGGGCGGCCCTCAACCGGGCGCAGGCCATGTTGGGGAGTAACTGGACCTTGCATGATTTTCGTCATACGGCCGCCTACCGTATGGCACGGGATCCCCAGGTGGCATTGACCGACGTGCAATGGGTCCTCGGGCACGCCAGCCTGACGACGACGCAGATCTACACGACACCGTTCGAAGACGAGGTCCTCGCCGGAATGCGCGCTCACCATGCCCGCCAGGCCGCGGGCCTTGTCGCGCCACCGCCTCCGCCGGCCGTGGGATACCGGCCTGACAGCCTGCAGGTCCTTTTCCCCGGGAGAACGCCGTGACCGAGGTCTTGGATCGGCCGGATCCATCCATCGGGTCACATTCCATTGTCAGGAAACCCGGGACGATGCGCGGCACCGCTGGCGCTGCCGCGCGTCTGCGGATACAGTTCCCGCCGCGGGCAGTTCCGGGGTCGTGGCCGGAAACCTTCCTTGGCAGTCGTGACATCGTTGAGCTCCTTGTTCCCCCGCCCTACGGGTCTGACAAGCAGGCCGTGCAATGGAAACGACGCAGCGGCATCACCGGCGTCCTGCGGTGGCTGCAGGGCCATTCAGGCGCTACCTGGCAGCAGCGATGGCTCGCCACAGGAGTGCAGGAGATCGACGGGAAGCACTGGCGGGAAATAGCCGTGCAATGGCTGCGGGGAGTCGGCGACGACACCAACGAGCCCTGTCTCTCGACTGGCCTGCTCGCCTTGATCTGCGGGGATGTGATCCGGCCCGGGGTGCGGTGGATGATGACCCGTCATTCCCCGCGTTTCCAAGCGGCCATGGAACGTTCCCGTGACCCCGACGGTTTCGCCCGGCTGCGGGCCTGCGCGCGGGAGAACCCTGCCGCGGCGCCGCTGATGGTCCGTCTCGCTCTCTACCGCACCGCCACGATCATGGCTTGCAAAGGCGGACTCATCGCCGATATCGTCCCCGGCGATTGCGTGGAGTTGCTGGACGTCCAAAGCTCGGTGCAGGCCAAAGGTGGAACCTGCAAGACCTATTTTTACCAGCTCCTGCACGACGCCGGGATCTTCTCTCCCGATGCGCCACCCACGATACGGGCCTTCCGCGGCGCAACCGGACAGCTCACCGTCGAGGCGCTCGTGGATCGGTTCGCTCTACGCTGCCGGCCGGTGCGGAATCTCCTCGTCGAGTATCTGCGTTACCGGCAGCCAGCAGTGGACTACGTCAGCTTGAAGGAACTCGCGGAAAAGCTCGCGGGCCTGTTCTGGGGAGACCTGGAGCGCCACCATCCCGGAATCTACTCCCTCCACCTTCCCGACGAGGTCGCCACGGCTTGGAAGCAACGCATCCAAGTGAGAACTACGAAGGCGGCCGACACTGACGGGGGTTTCGTCGACGTGGAGACCCCGCGGGCGAACGCCAAGAGCTGCATGTTCGCAGTCCGTGCCTTCTATCTTGACATTGCGCAGTGGGCGTTGGAAGACCCAGCCCGTTGGGGCCCTTGGGCCGCGCCCTGCCCCGTCACGCCTGCCGACGTCAATCGGTGGAAAGAGCGGATGCGCCGCAAGGCGCGGATGGACCAGCGCACCCGCGAGCGCCTGCCGCACCTGCCCGCCCTTGTCCGCATTGTCGAGAAGCGTCGCCATGACACCGCGGAGCGTCTCGCCGTCGCTCGCCGCACCGACCCCGGTGAGACCTTCACCATCGCGGACCGCACATTTCTACGGCCACTCATGCCGACCGCTGGCGGCACGAAGGTCTGGGCCGACGACCAGAACAGCGGCGTTCGCCACGACCTGACCTTTGAAGAACACGAAGCGTTCTGGGCATGGGCAACGGTGGAAATCCTGCGACACACCGGAATCCGGGCAGAGGAACTCCTCGAACTCACCCACCACAGCTTCATCCAATACCAGCTTCCCGCCACCGGCGAGCTGGTTCCCCTCCTACAGATAGCGCCGTCAAAAACTGACACCGAACGCCTTCTGCTGATCAGCCCGGAACTCGCCGACGTCCTCAGCGCCGTGGTCTGCCGCGTCCGCGACGCCACTGGAACCGTGCCTCTCGTCCCCTCCTACGACATCCACGAATGCGTCTGGCTTCCGCCGATGCCTCTGCTGTTCCAACGACGCTGGGGCGCCGAAAACCGAGCGATACCACGCCGGTCCATCGAGAAGGCGCTCAGCAACGCCCTCGCACACTCCGGACTGACTGGACCGGACCAAAAGCCCCTCGACTTCACCCCGCACGACTTCCGCCGCATCTTCGTCACCGACGCTGTCATGAGCGGACTCCCACCCCACATCGCCCAGGCCATCTGCGGGCACCGCGACATCAACACCACGATGGGCTACAAGGCGACCTACCCCGAGGAAACGATCGAAGCGCACCGCGCATGGATCTCCCGACGCCGTTCCGTGCGCCCCAGCGAAGAATACCGGACACCGACGGAACAAGAATGGGAAGACTTCTTCGGCCACTTTCAACGGCGCAAAGTATCCCTCGGCACCTGCGGGCGCGCCTACAACACTCCGTGCATCCATGAACATGCCTGCATTCGATGCCCGATGCTGCGGCCTGACCCGGCCCAGCGGCCACGACTCGTCGAGGTTCATGACAACCTGCAAGCACGCATCAGCGAAGCCGAACAGCAAGGATGGCTCGGCGAAATCGAGGGCCTCACCATCAGCCTCGCCGCCGCCGAAGCAAAACTCACCGATCTCGACCGCCTCACCAACCGGCAGACCACCGTCCACCTCGGCATGCCCAGTGTCCATCACCTCGTCGCACGCACCATCACCACCAATGCGCCCGAGAACCGGTCACCCGAGTAGGGCCATCCTCTCACACCCGTCCAGCCAACGACTCAACCGAGACAAATATGATCTGTCCGACTTGCGCAAGTTCAGAGAACCCGACCAGGGCGAGAAAGGATTCGACTGCAGCGGTCTCACGCGGGCCGCGTACGCCGCCGCCGGGATCACCATTCCCCGGGTCGCGCAGGACCAGTTCGACGCCGGACCGCGCCTATCTCCAGGAACACCCCTGGAAATCGGAGACCTCGTGTTCTACGGAACATCCGAATTTGACATCACCCACGTCGGAATTTACATTGGCAGCGGGAACATGATTAACGCGCCCCGGCGCGGGGCGCCGGTACGGACCGAAACGTATGTCCGGTCCAGCTACCTCGGTGCCACCCGACCCGCCGCCTGACCACGCACACCCCGCCCTTTCCGCGGATTCTCGCCGAGGCCCTGGGCGGGCCGCGGCGAGCATCCCGAGCCGGCGGCTCGGGGACGCGGGGCCCGGCCGGCACCCCCCGCCCTCCGTTACGGGCTCCGTTTCTTCGTCCGTTTCTGGTTCCGTTTCGTCGTCCGCTCAAGGTCGGAGGGGGACCCCGCCGGCAAAAACGCAGGTCAGCGGCCTGTAATCCCCTCCGATGGTGGGCCAGGCTACGCCGCCCGGAGGCTGGAAAACACGTGCGGCGGCCCGGCGCCCACCCCTACGGGGCGGACCCCGGACCACCACCCGGTTTTCCGCCTCCGGGCGGCTATCGGCCCCCTGGGCCCGGCGTCCCGCCGGCCCCAGGGCCCCGCCCCGCCGCCTCGCGTGAGGCCGCGCACGCGCGCGGGCGGAGGCGGCGGAGCGCCGCCGGTCGCGTCCGCGTGCACATCCCCACCACCCCCTTCCGTCGTGCGTCGATTCCGTTATCGCCATTCTATCTCGACCCGCGCGTGTTCGCGCCCCCGTTTTCATGACTCATTTCGCCCATTACCTATCCGCACACACGCGGATAGCTCGCCGTTTCCATTCAGGCAAGCGGTTTTCCATGACTCTTTTCGAAAAACATTCCTAAAGAGTCATGGAAAACCCCTTCCCATTCACGAATGGACGAGGTTAATGTTGTCCCACACCGAAAACGCACCGCCCGAACGGGAAACACGAAACACGAATCCCGCCCGGGAAACCGGTACCGCGACACGCGACCGGACGCGCATCGGACCCGCCCACACGGAAAGGAGGTGACCCGTCATGCCCGCACCACGTATCGCGGTGTTCCCGCACCCGGAAGGGTTCTACTACGCCCACCTGGTCGACCGGAACCTTCGGATCAACACCGTCGCCCCGACGCCGTACCCCGTCGACGCCCTGGATGTCGAGCAGGTCGCGTCCCGGCTACGGAAGGTGCGCGGCAACGAGGACGCCGTCGTCCGGCCCTTCCGCACCACCCGGAAGTGGATCACCTACGCCGAGCACGAGGGACACCTCGAGGCGATCACCGAAGCGTTCGGCCCCACCCACACCCCCCGCTAAAGGAGACACGACCATGCGACGTACCGCCCCCCGCGCGACGCCACAGACCGACCCGGACGCCACCCCGGCGGGTGCCCTGACCATCGCCGGAGTCACCGTCCGCATCACGCAGGCCCCGTCCCACCCCATCATGGTGTCGATCGACACCGGAACCCCCGGCCAGGACGACCCGACGGATCTCGCGGTCCTCCTCGGCGAAACGCGGATCTTCGAGCACTGGCGGGCGGACGCCGCAACGATCACCCCGGAGGGGGTCACGACCGGTGCGCTGACCGTCGGCGGGGTCAAGGTCGCCATCGAATGGGACCCGGTCCACGCCGCCACGGTGGTGATCGACAGCGGGAGCGACGCGCTCGACCTCTACGTCCGCGGGGAAATGATCTTCGAGGGTCTGCAGTGGGACTTCGACCTCCTCGCGTCACCGCCGGTGGTCAGCTACGGCACCACCCCCACGCCCAAGGCCGACGGCGAGCGCGGGATCCGTCAGATCCTGCGCCGGTTCCGCCACCGGTAGCCCCCGGCCGGGGTGGCGTGTGGACACCGTCGCACGCCACCCATCCTGCCCCGCCGACACGCGGGAAACCCGGCACGCCCCCTGCGACCGATCCACCACTCGGACGGAGTCCCCATGCGACCCATGCACACCGCACGCCGGGCCCTCACCAAGGTCACCTCCCGGCCCCGCACCGAGACCGACTCCCTCGACGCGGTCGACAGGTTCGACGAGGTGACGGTGCCCGAGCCCATCGGGGGCCGCGTGACACGGTCGTCCTACCGGCCCGGCACCCACTCGCAGCGGTGGACACCGGGGATACCGGGAGCACCGGTCACCGTCAGCCTCGTCAACGACCACCTCGGGACCTGGCTCTACCTCGACGTCGCGGGAGGCCTCTCTGCGAGTGACCCGTGGCACCCGGCGAACTTCGACATCGTCGTGGGCACCGAGATCTTCCGCCCGGCCCCCCGACGCCGGCACCCGCTCCGACGCCTCCTGCGCCGCCGGTAGCACAGCACCCCCAGGCCTCCGGGGTGGCGTGCGCCCCTCACGCCACCCCGGGAGCCAACCCCGCCCCCCGCCTTTCCTTCGCCTGCCTGGAGATCAGGATGACCAGCCCTGCCCCGCCCCCCGCCCCCGAGACGTCCCGGCTGTCCCCGTATGCCCTGCATCGCCTCGTCGCCGAGTACCTCCTTGACAACCCGGGTTCCCACAGCCCGACGGCGGTCGCGAAGGCGCTCGGTGGGCGGAGTTCCGGTGCGGTCGGCAACGCCTTGGACCGGCTCACCGAGGCGGGGCAGGCTGCCCTGACCAGCCCGGCGCCACGCCGGTACGCCGCCACGGACACCACCAGCGACGCCCTTTCGATCAAGGCCGGGACCCTCCCGCCGAAGGCCCCTCCCGCCCCGGCCCCAGCACCGGCTCCAGTGGCGCCGAAGCCCCCGGTGGTACCGGCGACGACGCCGGACGGGGGGATCATCCGCCCCTCCGGGCAGGTCTACAGGCCGAGGAAACTGGCCGATCTGCCCGACGTGGAGGTGTTGCGCAAGCTCCGGGCGGCGGAGGTACCGGTCCTGCTCTACGGACCGCCCGGCACCGGCAAAACGAGCGTGATCGAGGCGGCTTTCGGGGACGACCTGATCACCATTGCGGGTGACGGGGACACCCAGACCTCCGACCTGATCGGCGAGTACACCCAGACCCCGACGGGCCGGTACGAGTTCGTCTACGGGCCGCTCATCTGCGCCATGCAGGAGGGGCGAGTGTTGCTCGTCGACGACGCCACCCTGATCAGCCCGGCGGTCCTCGCGGTCATGTACCCGGCGATGGATGGCCGGAAGCGGATCGTGGTCAAGGCGCACAAGGGCGAGACGATCGAAGCCGCCCCTGGCTTTTACGTGATCGCCGGCCACAACCCCGGGGTCCATGGCGCGATCCTCACCGAGGCCCTGTCGAGCAGGTTCTCGGTGCAGGTCGAGGTGTCCACCGACTTCGACCTCGCCACCAAACTCAGGATCGACAGACGGGCGGTCACCGTCGCCCGGAACCTGCACCGGCGCCGCGAGTCCGGTGACATCGGCTGGTCACCCCAGCTGCGCGAGTTGATCGCCTTCCAGAAGATCGCGGATGTGTTGGGTGTCCCGGCGGCGGCGGCGAACCTGATCGGGATCGCCCCGACCGAGGACCGGCCCACCGTCGCGGAGACGGTCGAGAAGGCGTTCGGGGAGAAGCTCACGCCCCTCGCCCTCGGCAAGCAGATCTAGCACCCGCCCCTCGCCCTTCCTCACCCGTCCCCCGACATGCGCGGCGGGTGGGCGCCAGCCTGCCCACCCGCCGCCCGGCCGAGGAGTCCCGGATGCCCGCCGAGCACATCCACACCGACCCGACCATCCCCGCGCCCACCCCCGAAGGCGAGTGGCTGCGGATCTCCGCCGCGATGACCGCTGAGATCGCCGCCATCTCCGGATGTAAGGACCTGGTCGTCACCTGCGCCCCCGGTGCGGGCCGAGGTGCCCCCGGCGTGCACATCCCGTCCCTCGCCGCGATCGAGATCGACGCCGCCATCCTCCCGGAGGGCACGGACCCCGCCACCGTGACCGGTACCGCCTGGGGTGCGTGGGATTACCCCGCCCTGTGGGGAGTGCTCACCCACGAGGGTGCCCACGCCGCCCACACCCACTGGGACTCTCCGACCACCATGAGCAGCCGCGCGGGACGGGCCGCGATGCTCCTCGAGGAGGCGAGGATCGAGGCCGCGCAGACCGGCCGACGTCCCACCGACCGCCGGTGGCTGCGTGCCAGCGCCACGACTCTCATCCTCCCGGCGTTCCTGCCCGACCCCGACCCCGACGGCGAGGCGGAGGGGGGAGCGCTCCCACCCGTACCGGCACCGCCCGGAAGCGCCCCGGTCCCACCCGCGCCCACCCCGGCGCCACCGGTCCCGATGACCCGTGCCGCCGCCGCCCGCGCCGCAGCTCTCCTCCTCGCCCGCGCCGACGCCGGGATCCTCGGCCCCACCGAGACCGCACCTGTCGAGACGGTGTGCGAGGCGATCCTCGGCGCGGGTGACCTCGCAGCGCTGCGTCGCATCTGGCAGGCCGCCACCGCCACCGCCGACGGCGACACCGCCACGATGCTGCGTCTCGGCGAGCAGTGGGCCGACCTCGTCGGCGACGACGAGGAAGAGACCGACCGCGTGTTCGCCGGCACCGGCACCGGGACCGGTCCGGCCCTCGACGGCGTGACTCCCCTCGGGGAAGCGATTGCCGAGGCGCTCGACGCGATCACCGCCGACCCGCACGGGCACTCCCTCGACGGGGAGACCCTCACCGCCGGCACCCGCCCGCCGACCCGCGTCGAACGCACCGCAGCGGGCACCCTGGCCCGCGCCCTGCGTCGCGCCGCCGTCCCCGAACGCGTCCCGGTCACCGTCACCTCTCCCACCCCACCGGGGCGGCTGCGGATGCGCGGCGCGCTCGCCGCCGACGCCCAACGCGCCGCCGGTGCCCTCCCGACCGCGAGGCCGTTCACCCGCACCCGCCACAAGAAGATCCCGAACCCTCCGCTACGGCTGGGGATCGCGGTCGATGTCTCCGGGTCCATGCGCACGTTCGCGAAACCGGCCGCGTCCACCGCGTGGATCACCGCGACGGCCGCCGCCGCCGTCCCTGGCACCCACACCCAGACGGTGATCTTCGGGCGGTATGTCCGGGCCCTGAGCCATCCCGGGGCCGCCCCGCAGAAAGTCACCGTGTTCGAGGCGAATGACGGCACGGAGGTCTTCACCCAGGCGGTCGACCTGCTCACCGCCAGCCTCGGCCTCGACCGCCCCGGCGGTGGGATCCGGCTGCTCGTCGTCCTCTCCGACGGGAAGTTCCTCACCACCGAGAAGGAGCAGGGCGAGGTCAGGCTGCGCCGGCTCGCCAGCAGCGGCTGCCACCTGCTGTGGATCACCCCCGACGAGACGAACAGTCCGATCCCACCCGCGCCCGGGATCACCCTCGACACCCCCGCGACCACCGCCGCCGCGATCGCCCACGCGGCGCTGCGCGCCCTGCGCCCGTCCTGACCCGCGTCCGGGCGCGACCCCCCACCCCCCCGGGGGCCGCGCCCGGCCCCACACCACCCCCCGCGTGTCTCTTCCCAGGAGGTCTCCATGGACCTGATCAGCGGTTTCGTGCGTATCCGTCCCCACGCCCGGCCCGGCGACCCCGCCCCGGCGGCCGACCATGTCGTGCCGTTCCTCCGCGGTGGCTGCCCGACGGTCTTCCCCGGCTGGCCGGCCTCCGACGGCGTCTACGACGGCCCCCACCGTGCCACCGTCTGCCCGGCCTGCCTCCCGCAGCGGCGCCTCACCGCGCACATCGACGACCCGTACCTCTACACCCACCCCCACACCCGCACCCACGCCCCCCACGAGCCGCTGATCTTCCTGCTCGGCTCCACCCCCACCCGCGGAGTGGACCTCGACCTGGCCACCGTCCTGGACGAGGCCGGTTTCACCCGCGCCGGCTGGCTGCCCCTGCCCGGCCTGGAGGACACCTTCGTCTGGGACCACCCCGTCGACCACACCCGCGTGATCCTGCACACCGCCGGCCTGGAGTTCCACCTGCACCACCAGCACACCGGCCAGCGGTTCCACACCCACCTCGGACCGCGCTTCGGCCCCATGCGGCTACGTGAGGTGCTCGCGGAAGGCGGCTACCAGCCCGGCGAGGACCCCGACAGCACCCCGCCCACCAGCACCGGGCCCGACGCCGCGTTGCCGTCCGGTGGACGGCTTCTGACTCCCACGGAAGCCATCCATCTGATCACGACCGGCGATCACGCCGGTGCAGACCACGGATCGCCCTCTCTCGACGCGGCACTCATCGACGCGCTGTACGCCGGACGCCTCAGCGCCGCGTGGATGCCCAACGGCGCTCTCACCTTCACTCACGGCCCCGTCGGCTGACAGCCACCCCCGGCCCGGGGCCGGCCGGCGTCCTCCGCGCCCCGGGCCACCCATCGGCCCCCGCCCGCCCCGCCCCGATCAGGAGGCCCGCGATGAGCCTGTACCGCCTCCGTGTCACGGTCTGCCCCCACCCCGGCGGCCCCGACCGGTCCGACCGCCCCGCGTTCAGCGTGCCGTTCCTGACCGGCGGATGCCCCCTCAACGAGCCCCGCTGGTCCCGACTCGACGGGGTCTACGGCCCGCACGAGGGCACCGTCTGCCCCGACTGCCTGCCCCGCTGGAGCCGCCACGCCGACATCAGCGCCCCCTACCCGAACCACCTCCCGCCTCCGAGCCCGCTGGTGGTACTCCAAGATCCCGTTCCCGCCCCGAACCTCGACGGCGTCGACCCCGACCTGGCCACCCGCCTCACCGAGGCCGGATTCACCCGCGCCGGCCGGCTCCCTCTCCCGGGCCTGCCACGGACCTCGTGTGGGACCACCCCGGCGACCACACCCGCGTCCTCGCGCACGCGTTCGGGCTGGCGTTCCACCTACGCCGCCCTGGCAGCGGCCGACGGTTCCACACCCACCCCGAACGCCCGCTGCGCCCCGGCCGGCTCCACAGCCTGCTCGCCGAGGGCGGTTACCTCCCCCACCCCGAAGGCCCGCCGCTCGTTCCCCGCCCCGCACCACCGCCGCAGGACCGGCCCCTCACCCCCGAGGAAACAGCCCACCTGATCGACCACGGAGCCCACCCCGACGCCATACGGGGATCCCTGCTCCTGGACGCGGCCTTCTACCAGGCGCTGCGCGATGGGGGATCACCGCCCGTCACAGCCCCGACGGCGGCCTCCTCCTCGCGCTCCACAGCCACCTCTGACCAACCCGTCCCCGCCCGGCGCCACCCCTCCACCACGACCCACGCCTTTCAGGGAGCACCGATGAACCAGCCCCCCGCACACCCCCGCACCGACGACGCGACACCCACCACCGCGCACACCTCGGCGGCCCCGCAGTCCCCGGACGGCCGGGACCAGCTCGGTCCCGTCGAGGCCATCGCCCTGCACACCGGTGACCTCTACCGCGACACCGACCCCGAACGGCGAGCCCGTGACCACGCCCGGCACGGGACGGATCTGTGGATCGTCCTGGACCCCCTCGACCTCACCGCCCTCGACCGCGACGAGGAACCCCTCCTGCACGTCCGCGCGGCCGGCGGCCCCCACCGCGCCTCATGGCAGTTCTTCGGCCCCGAGGACACGGTGGACCGCGTCGGCGTCCTCCAACACGAGTCCTCCGGGCGCGTCGGGCGCGGTTACGAACTGACCTGGGTCTACCGGATGCCCCAGCACACGGTCCGGGTCCGGGTCTTCCGGGTCCACGACCGCTACGAGGACCACCAGCACACCTCGTCCGCCACCGCGCAGATCCTCACTCCCACCGGCTGGGCCGAGCTTCTGACCCATCCGGCGGACCACTGGCCACCCGGGGGCGGTTATGTCCTCGACGAGGCCTCCCTCCTCCCGCTGGCCGGACGGCTGATCGCTGACACCCATCGTGTCCTCACCCCCCTCACACCGCCGGCGCCCCGCGACCCGGTGGGCGACGTGGGCCCGGTGTCCGCGTCCGGCGGTGATCGCGCCGAGCGCCGCCCCGCACGCGCCGCCCGTGTCCTGCGCCGGATCCCGCGAGCGCGCTGACCCCCGCAGGTAAAGGGCGTGCGGCGCCTTCCCCGACCGCGCTCGTCCGCGCCCGTCGACCGGCCGCCGGTCACCCCCCGAGGGAGCCCGCTGCTCCCGGCCCGGCCGGGCAGTGGGCACCGGCCGGGCCCCGCCAGCCCCACCGACATCCGTTCCTCGCCCTTCCCAGGAGGCAGACCGTGAGACCGCGACGCAGGCCGCACAGGCACCCCGCCACCCGCACGGCCCACCCGGCCCCGGCCACGTCGGATACCCCGACGTCGCGTGAACGCGCACGCGAGGTGTTCCTCGACGCCCGGGACGCGCTACGCGCCGTCCTGGAAGACGACATCGAGGCCGGGACCCGCGCCACCTGCCCCGCCGCGACACACCTCGACGTCGAGACCTACCACGACGAACTCGACGAACCCCGCGGACGCCTTCTCCGCGTCCACATGGACACCGGGCCCGCGGACGACCACCTCGGCACCCTCGGCGAGGCCCTCGCCGACCTGCTCGACGAGTGGGCGACCGTCGCCAACGCCGACAGCGAGATCGTGTTCCGTCCTCTCGACGGCCCCCGACCTCCGTCCTCCTGACAACACCAGACCCGCACCGGCCCGCGAGAATCCACCGGCCATCTTTCCCACACCACATCCCCTCGTGCGCGCACCCTTCCTCGCCTCCCACCCCGCATCACCTTCCCGGCGGCAACCACCCGCCCGCCGTTCCCGAGCCCGCCGGAACACGGAAAACCCGCCGCCTCACAGCCGGAACATCCAGGGTTCCCCTTTGCGGTCGCGCCACACCCCGAGTTTCCCGTTCCCAGCCGGCGCGACGGCGGAAGACCCCGACACATTCCCCCTCCCTTTCCCTTTTCCCACCTGGGATCACCGTCCCGTTGTGGAGGAGATATCCATGCACACACCCCGCGCGGAAAACCCGGAGACCGAGACCCTCGTTCTCGGCGGGGTCGCGCTGACCATCGACCGGTCCACGGCCCGCCCGCCCGCGCACGAGCGGGGCTTCGAGGTCCTCGCGGACCTCACCACCGCCGACGGCCGCGACGCCGGCACCCTTTTCCGGATCCACCCCGGACGCATACCGGTGCGCCTCGGCGCGGACCTTCGACCGCACCGGCTATCACCCACCGACCGGGAGCAGGTCCACACCCTGTTCCCGCTGCCCCGGTTCCGCGTCGAGGTGGAAAGCCTCGGCGCCTACCGGATCCGGGACCACGGCACACCCACCCGGGACCAGGCCTGGACGGACTGCTCCCTCTACACCGGCGACCCGCCGACGGCCTGGGCAGCGGCCTGGGCCGACTGCGCCCGCCTCAACACCGGCGACCTCGCCGCCGACCCGGACTGGTACCAGCCCAACACCGGCACACCCACGGGGCGCCCCACGGGGGACGAGCACTAGGCACGGCCCTCGCCGCGGCCGGGATCTGGTTCCTGCGACGCCGTCCGGCCCGCCCGCCACACACCCCGCACCCCGACCACCCCGGACCCACAGGCCGGCTGTGGTCCGGCCTCCGGTTCCGGCTTCGACGCACGGGTGACGCCGGCCGTGACACCGGGGGTGCGGGCCGCCGCCGCCCGCGCCCCCGGCCACACCGGCCCTCACCGGATCCGTGCGGCCGGCCTGCCCCGGCACCGGCGGCACAAGCCCCCCACCGGCTCCCACCTCACGGAGGAATCCCCATGTACGCACCCGATCTGCTGGCCGAAGTGCGCGGCGACGAAGGCCTGGCCGCCGCCGTGGTCGACTACGCCGATGTACGGCAGAGCCTGCTGGACCTGGTAAGCACCCGCGCGATCCCCGCGCTGAACAGCTCCCTGCAGGGCATCCACGACGACGGCGACAGCCACGTGGACTCCGACGAGCTGGAAACCCTCCTCGGCGAGGTGACCGATCTCCTCCGCCGACGCGAACAGCTCCTCGACCGTCTCCGCGCCGCCGACATCACCATCGCCGACGTCCGGGAGACCGTAGGCGGATAACGGCCACCTGGCACCGGGCGCCTCCACCAGCGGCGACACATATCTTTCTCTCACACCTTCACGCGCGCGAAGGAAAAGCCGCTGCGGGCAAGGACATAGAACCCTTGAACGCGAACTTTCCCCATTCCCGAAAGTGCGACGCGGAATTGTTTACCGCACCGGGATAGCGAGCTACGATGCCGTCACGCCACGATCCCCCCGGTTCAATCCGATGCGCGTGGCGCGCATCCACCAATGATTCCCGGCGTACGCCGGGCCGGAAAACCCCACCGTGGAACGGAGTTCCCCGTGCATATTTCCGAGGTCACCGACCGTGTCCTGACCCAGCTCCGCGACGCCGGTGACTATCCGACCAATCCGAACCTGAACGCGGCGTCCGTCGTTGTGTTCTTCCCGGGCGGATGCCCGGACACTGCCCCCGAGGGCTGGCCGGACGAGGTCGACTTCGACACCCCCCACGCGACCACGATCTGCCCCGACTGCCTCGAGTCGTGGCGTGACGATCACCTCGTGTCCGCACCGGTCGCCGTGCCGCCCGGCACGCCGCTGACCCTGCATTTCCCGTGGGTCGCGGCCCAGCCGGCACCCACCACACCCGATGACGGATCCCCCGCCGACACCGACCCGGTGCCGGCCGGCACGTCCGCCTGACCGCCCCTACTCCGCCCGGGGCGTCCGGTGGCACACCGCGCGCCCCGGGCACCCGCCCTGCCCGATCCGCATCGTCATGAAAGGCGCTGGAATGCCTGTCCCGCCCGGGGAGCGCCGCGCCCGCGCCGCGCTGACCCTGTTCCCCCTCGACAAGGCCCGTGACGCCGCTGTGCACACCGGCGGCGCCGAGGCCGTATGGGCGTCCCTGTCCGCCGGGTCGGACCTCGACCCCGACGGGCTGATCGCCACCCACACCGCCCGGGGATGGCGGCTGCTGTGCCCTGGGGACGACGAATGGCCGCCGACCCTCACCCCGGCGCAGGGTATGCCGATCGGCCTGTGGGCGCGCGGTGACGGCCACCTCGCCGACCTCATGGCCCGTTCCGTCGCGGTCGCCGGCACCCGCAGGCCGAGCCCGCACCGAGCCCACCTCACCGGCCAGCTCGCGCAGGGGCTCGTCACGGCCACCCCCACGGTCACCGTGATCGCGACCGTGGGGGTGGGTGTCGGGGTGCAGGCCCTGACCGCCGCCGTGACCCACGGGCCGACCGTGGCCGTCCTGACGGCGACGTCGCTTTCCCGCCATCCCGAGCTGTTGGAGATGGTCACGGTCCACGGCGTCCAGCTGAGCGACGCCCCGCCGTTGGGGCCCTCCGTGCGCGACGCACCGAGCCGTCGCACTGCTCTGCGCATGGCGCTCCTCGCGGCGCTGTCGTCGGCGTTGCTGGTCGTCGAGACGGAAACGTCAGGCCCGCTGATGGAAACCGCGCGGGCTGCCCGCCGTCGGGGCCGCACGGTGCTGGCGGTGCCCCCCGAGGCCCACGCCGAGCCCAGCCGCCACGGCGGCTGTCACCAGCTCCTCCGCGGCGCCGTCGCGGTCCCGGTCATGACGGTCGCCGATATCACCGGTCATCTGCCCGCGGTCTGACGCGGCCGCGTCCGCCTGACCGTGCCCCACCCCGTGGACCCGGCCCGCCGGTTCCGCATCCTCGCGAAAGGTCCCTGCATGCCTGTCCCGCCCGGGGAGCGCCGCGCCCGCGCCGCGCTGACCCTGCTTCCCCCCGACCCCGACCGCACCTCCGCCGTCCACACCGGCGGCGCCGAGGCCGTATGGGCGTCCCTGCACGCCGACGTGGACCTCGACCCCGACGGGCTGCTCGCCACCCACACCGCCCAGGGATGGCGGCTGATCTGCCCCGGGGACGACGAATGGCCGACCACCCTGACCCCGACGGACCGGACACCCATCGGCCTGTGGGCGCACGGTGACGGCCACCTCGGCGACCTGACAGCCCGGTCGGTCATGGTCACCGGCACCCGGAGCCCCAGCCCCCACGGCGTGGACCACGCCGAGCGTCTCGCCGAAGGACTCGTCACCGCCGCACCGCCGGTCACCGTGACCGGTGTCGTGTCGATGGGGATCGGGCTGCGCGCGTTGACCAGCGCCGCGCCCCACGGCCCCACCATCGCCCTGCTCGCCTCGCCGACACCGGCGGCCCTCACCCGCTACCGCGGCCTGTTCACCACGGTCGCCACCCGAGGTGTCGTCCTCGCCACCGCCCCGCCACTCGCCGAGGCGGACCCCGACGCCGGGGGCTACTACCGCCGATGCGAGGCCCGGACGGCCCTGCTGGCGACATTGACCCCGGCGTTGTTCGTCATCGAGTCCGAGACGGCCGGGCAGGCGATGACGCTGGCCCGGACCGCCCACGACCGCGGCCGGCTCGTCATGGCCCTCCCGCCCGCCCGACGGCTGACCGTCCACGGCCACGGGGGATGCCGCCAACTCCTGCACGGCGGCCTCGCCGTTCCCGCCGTCACCGTGGACGACATCACCGCCCGGCTCCCCACCGGATAGCCCCGGGGCCCTGCCCGACCCCCGCACCAGACGCTGATGGCCCGCCACCCCCGAACGCGGGGGGTGGCGGGCCATCGCGCGTCACGGTGTCAGCGCCGGGGCCGGTGCTCGAGGACCTTGTCATAGGTCAGCCGCCAGGTCTCCCTTTCCAGGTCCCAGTGGGGGATGGTCAGGGAGCGGGTGTTGACGCGTAGGACCCGGTGCCAGCCGCCGAACACCGCCTTCACCTCATCCCCGCGGTGGAAGTCCTCCGGCCGCCACACCTTCACCCCGGCCGCCTCCTGCTCGGCGACATACCGGGTCCAGTAGTCGATCCGCGCGGCCCGCTGGGTCAGGTCCGCCTCAACCCGCGCCTTCCAGACGGGGTGCGGTGCCGGCCCGCCGTCGGTGGCCCGGCCCTCGGCGGCCCGCAGGGCGCGGGTGTCCGCGCGCTGTTCGGCTTCCAGGGTGCGCAGGCGGCGCAGCGCGGCGGGGACGTCGAGGCGGCTGTGCGCGTGGCGGGTCGCGGCGGCGGCCTTGTCGGCGTGGTAGCCGGCGGTCGCGGTGGCCTGCGCGGCGGCGTCGTCGTGCCGGTCGGCGCGGGCCAGATCACGGCGGTGGCCCGGCTCGGAGTAGTGACCGGAGAGAACACGCTGGCCCAGTGGGATCGCACCGCGCAGGGCGTCGGCGGCGTCCCGGCGGGCGTCCGCGCGGCCCGTCGCACGGGCGGCGGCGTCGCTGTGGTGGGCGGCGCGGTCCTGCGCCCGCTCGATCAGGGCCGTCTCGAGCGCGGCGATGTCGGTGAGCGGGCTGTCGTCGATGCTGATCGTGACCGGGTAGCCGGCGGTACGTAGCGCGTCGGCGAGTTCGTCGATGCGGAAGGTGTCCGCGGCCCGGCCCCGGCTGTGACGCCGGTACCAGGAGCCGTCCTCCCCGATGTGGTGGGACCAGCGGACCCGATGCCGGGTGAAGATCGGCGCGAGGATCTGGCGGTCGGCCCGTGAGGTGCCCTCGATCAGAGTGCCGGTGTCGCGGCTGTGGCGGATCGTGAGCGCCACACGGCGGGCGCTCTCCGCGGAAGGCGGTGTCGTTTCCATGTTCGGCCTCCGGATCGTTGCCTGGCGTGTGCCAGGGACGCGCACGCGCGCGGACGGTCCGCGCGCAGGGCCCGTGCGCGCCGCACGTTGGGGGCCGCCGGGAACGCGGTGGCCCCCACGCGGATGGGACTTGCGGGTGGGGCATGTCGGTGAGGGTCGAGGCGGGGTGGGCGAGGCCGTCGCGGCGCAGGTCCTGGGCACTGGTGACGTTCCCGGGGAGGGCGACGACGGGGCGGCCGAGAGTGTCGGCGGCCCGCGCGACAGCGCCGCCGGCTGCGCCGGGGGCGGATGCGCGCTGACAGCGGGGCCGGCGGAAGGCCGGCCCTGTGGTCAGGTGCGGTCGAGGTGGGTGCGGATGTCGTCGGGGCCGGTCACCATCCGCGCGGTGCCTTCGGCCAGGAGGCGGTGCGGGCCTTCGGAGAGCGCGGCGGTGATCGGGCCGGGTACCGCCATCACCCGGCGGCGGTACCGCCACGCGGTACAGGCGGTCTCCCACGCCCCTCCGTGCGGAGGGGACTCGACCAGGACCGTGCCTCGGGTCAGGACCGCGAGAGTCCGCGCGCGGGCGAGGGCGTGCACGCCGTGCCGTGCGGTGCCCGGCGCGGTCACGCAGACCACCAGCCCACCCCGGGTGGTGATCTCCTCGAACAGGTCCTCGTTCTCCCCGGTGAGTTCGCTGGTGGTGGCGAGAACGGCGATCGCGGTACCGGTCGCGGCGGCGGCGCGCAACGCGGCGGCATCGACCCCGTCGCCCGTCCCGGCGGCGGCGACGGTAACCGGCCGGTCCACCCAGCGGGGGGCCAGTGCGGCGGCGAGGTCGGCGGCGACCTGGGTCCCGTAGCCGGTGCTCGTCCGGCTGCCGGTGATCGTGACGGATCGGTCCGCGAGGACGGCGAGGTCCCCGAAGCCGTGGACCCACAGCCCGACTGGTCCCGGCCGCAGATCGCAGGTCAGGACAGCGGGCCACTGCGGATCACCGGGAAGGAGAAACCGCCAGCCGTCGTCGGCGCCGTCCTCGAGCAACCGCCGAGAGTCGACCTGCGGATAGATGGGCGCGAGATCCGCCCACAGATCGACGGGATGTCTCCAGCGCAGGTCCTCGGCCCACAGGTCGACGGGTACAGCGGTGAGCGCGGCGGCGGCGTCCCGGCGTGCGTCTGCGGACGGTGGGGTCTCGATCGTCACGGCGAGCTCCTTCGCGGTCGGGAAGGGGGGTGGGGTCGGCAGGCAGGCGGGCCGGCGAGGGGGCGTGGCCTCCGGGCGAGCGCCCCCACGACATCCGGGCTGGCCGGGCTGCCCCGCGAGGGCGGCCAGCGCTGGTGCGACGTGGGGCCCGCGGGCCGGGATCTCCCGTGCGCTGCGCGGTCTGGCCCGCCGAGGCGGGGTGAGCCGGCACGGTGGCCGGGCGCGTACACCGTGCGAGGTCAGGACTGGGGCAGGTGGGCGGTGATGTCGGCGGCCGTGGTGACGCAGCGGGCGGTGCCGTCGCGCAGGAGGACGTGCGGGCCGGCGCTCGCCGGTGCGGTGATCGGCCCGGGGACGGCGAGTACCGGCCGTCGGCGCCGGTAGCGGGCGGTGTAGGTGACGGACAGCGCGTCGTCGTCGCCGGGGCCGGCCTCGACGAGGACAACGGCGTGGGCGAGGGTCGCGAGCAGATCGATCCGAGCCGCGACATGGCCGGGCATGGGGTACGCGCCGGGTGCGGCGGCGCTGACGACCGCACCGGCGGAGGCGACCGCGGTGAGCAGGTCGTACCGGTGGAAAAGGTCGGTGTTGGTGTCGAGGACCGCGACCACACCCACCCCAGGCTGGTGGGTGGCGGCGGTGAGGGCCGCGACGTCGGCGCCGTCACCACCGCCGTGGGCGACGACCGTGACCGGGGTACCGGTGTTGAGCGGGGCGGTCAGGTCGGTGGCCAACGCGGCGGCGACGGCCCGTCCGTAGGCGCTGCCCGCACGGGCGCCGGTCAGGGTCACCGCCCGCGCCAGCAGCGCCGCGAGGTTCCCGCCGCCCAGGGCCCACAGACCCAGCGGCCTGCCGGTCACCTCGAGGGTCGCGGGCCAGCCGGGGTCACCGGGGATGATCAGCCGCCAGCCGTCGGCGGTGTCGGGTTCCAGCAGCCGTCCGGGGTCGACGCCGGGATACCGACCGGCGATCATCTCCCAGACCGCGACCGGTCCGTGGCGGTGGATCCGCCGGGTACGGGCACGGTCGGGTGGCAGGTAGGTCAACGCGGCGCGGGCACGACGCTCCGCGTCGAGCGCAGAGTCAGCCATGACGAAGCTCCCTCCGGTGAGGACAGGTCGGATCGGTGAAAGGTCTGGTGGCTTCGGCCGGGGGCGGGACGGCACACATCCCCGGCCTGCGGTGGGAAGTCAGGTCTGGTCGAGGACGGCGCGGACGTCGTCCGCGCCGGTGACCGGCCACGCGGCGTACTCGGCGAGCAGGGCGCGGGGTCCGGCGCCGAGCGCCGGGGTGGCCGGGCCGGCGATGACCAGGACGGGGCGGCCGAGCGTCTGGGCGGCCCGCGCGGTGTCGAACGCGGCACCGCGCGCCTCGGACTCGACGAGGACCGTCGCAGCGGACAGGGCCGCGAGAAGCCGGACCCGGGCGTGCGCGTGACCGACAGTCGGCAGCACACCGGGCGGGGCCAGGCACAGGACCATCCCGCCGTCGGCGACACGGTCGAGGTGAGCCTGATGGAGGCGGGTGAGCCCTCGGGTGGAGGACAGGACCGCGACGGCGCGGCGGTGCGCGGCGGCGACCCGCAGCGCGGTGACGTCGACACCGCTCCCAAGCCCGGTGCTGGCCACGGTGACCGGGTCGACGGTCGGGCTGGTCAGGTCCCCGACCAGGTCACCGGTGACACGCTCGGCGTGGGCGGAAGCGACGAGCCCCCCGACCACGGTCACGCAGCGGCGGGCCGCCACCGGCGGGCCGGTGCCGCCCCGCGCCCACAGCCCCACCGGCCCGACCAGCGCGTCGTCGAGGGCGGACGGCCATCCGGGATCCCCGGGGATCAGCAGCCGCCAGCCCTGCGCGGCGGCCTCGTCGAGCAGACGCGCCGGGTCGACGGCCGGGTGGTGCGGGGCGAGGCACGCCCAGACCCCGGCGAGATCGGTCCGGGTCGGGCTGTCGGCCAGGGGGATAGCCGAGGACAAGGCGGTCAGGGCGGCGCGCGCGAGCCGCTGATTCTCATCGGGCACGGCCAAGGCCTTTCGACGAGGGCCGGTGGGGAGAGCCCCGGTGGCGGGTCATCGGGGGCCGGGGACCCGCCACGGCGGCGGGCCGTCCGGGCCGGGGCGCAGGAGCCGGCCGAGCGCGTCGTGCAACGCCCGGGTCTCGGGACGTCGGGCGAGGTCCGGGAGCTCGAGAGCGGCGGCGGCGAGCAACGTCGTGAGCGCGCCCTGGACCGCGTCGACCTCAACCACCGCGTCGGCGGGCGGAATCCGGGGCACCCACCCCCCGGCGGCGGGCATGCCGTCCACGTCGGGGGGCGTGAGGAGCAGGACGGCCGGACGGTGAGGGTGGGCGAGGGTGCCGGTGAAACGGGTGCCGGCCGGGACGGTGAGCAGGCCGTGCACGATCGCATCGCGTGGCGCGCCCGGCCACACGGTGACGGTGAACGTGCCGTCCCGGTTCAGCCGAGAGCTGACCCGGTCGTCGGAGGGGCTGGTCATGGGATTTCCCTTCGCGGTGGGAAACGGGAGGACCCGGGGCGGCGGGCGGCGTCCCCGCCGCCCGCCGGGCAGGGGCTCAGGTACCGGCACCGGCGGACAGGGCAAGTCCGGCGGGGGTGATCTGAAACCGCTTCGGCCGGCCCGGGACGAGGCGAACCTCGCCGCGGCCCGTCATCGACTCGCAGGAGGCGTTGATCGCCCCCGACGAGCGGTCCGGGATCTCCCGGCTGAGCTCGGTCACGCTCATCGCGACGTCGGAGTTCGTCGCCAGCACCGCCCGGACCATCGCGGTGAGCGCCCCGGCCTGCAGCCGGGGCTGCCCGTCGGCGTTCGTCGTGCGCTTCGCGACCGCGACCGCGGCCGGGGGCTTCGGGGCGCGGCGACGGGCCGGCCGGGGCGGGGGTGCCACACCGGCCCGTACCGGGCAGTGCGCCGCCGGGCAGGACCACGCCGCACACCCCGCCCCGCCCGCCTGGGCACCCGGACCCGCCGGAACCGGAGCCGGAGCCGGGGTGGGGTCGGGGGTGGGCGCGCTGGGGGTCGGCCCGTCCCCGGGTGCGGTTGCGGTGCCCTCGCCGGATGTCGCCTCGACGAGCGGCGAGGGTGGCGTGGTGGGATCCGTGCCGGTCTCTGATCCGCGTGCGGCCTCCGTCGGCGTCACGGCGGCGAGATCCTCACCCGCGCCGGTTGGGGGGTTCTGAACCGGCGGGTGCACGCGGGGGATGTCGGGCGGTGTCTCGGTGTCCGTCTCGGCGCTGATGACCCCGTGGATGTCGGTGGGGGGCGTCGCGGGCGGTTCCTGCGAGGGAGGGTCGGCCTCGCCCTCGGCGGCGAGGCCCTCCTGCGTCGTCGCGGTCGCGGTGTCCGCAGCGCCCGCCGAGGTGGCCGGGCCGGTGTCCACTTCTTTCTCCGGGGGTTCCAGCGTCGGCGAAGCGGTCGGTGGCGAGGCCGGGTCCTCCGCCTTGTCGCCGGCCTGAACCGGGGCGGTGTCCTGCTCGGCTTCTGCCGGGTGCTCCACGGTCACCTCGGCGTCGGCGGCCTGGGCATGGCCGGTGGGAGCGGCGGACGGCGCGGATACGGCGTCCGATGGTGCGACGGTCTCCGGGCCGGGGGCGGTCTCCGGTTCCCGCGAGGTGTCCGGCGCGGCGCCGGTCTCGGTGATCAGCGGCCGGCCACCGTCGTCCTGGGTGTCTCCGTCGGTGGGCGTGTCGGTGTCGGCCGGTGGCACGGTGGGCTCGGCGACGTCGGGTGCGGGCGTGGCGTCCGGGGTGCGGATCAGGGCCCACTGCGTGGGCGTCCCCCGGGCCCCGGACCGTCGCGACGTCATGAGCTGGCCGGTGTCCACCATCCGGTCCAGCAGCGGCCGCAACTGGCCGACCATCATGCCGGCCGCGACCCGGATCTCCGCCAGGGTCGCCGGCCCCGGGTGATTCCGCAGGATTTCCAGGACACGCGCGATGTCCGCGTCGGCTGGTTCGTTCTCGTCGACCATTGTTCACAACCCCCATTTGTGGGTGCGGTTTGTGGGTGCGTGAACAGCTGTATCTCGATTCGATCGCGTTCAGCCAGCCATATCCGCCGGCCCTGGCCAGTGACATGGATCACTGCCTGGGGAATATGCGGAACCCGTTGCTGAACCAAATCTGATCAAGTTACGGTTCCTGGCGTTCCGGGATTTCCGCCACACCAGGCGTGTAGGCCACCCGGGCGCGTTTCCCCTCATCCCCCCGCGTGACGTGGGCGCCCGCGTTCCCCTTCACGCCCCGCACAGAAACGGCAGCCCATGAACCAGCGTGTGAACACCCGGACGGATCCACCGGTGGATTCGCCTTTCGACCTGGCCGCTTTCCTCGTCGGCCACGGATTCTGGCAGGTCAGAACCGGGCCTGACCTGTACCGGCATGGCCGGGTCGAGGTCGAGGACAACGCCGGGCATCTGCACGTACGCCGCCACACCGCACCGGGAGGTGAGCTCGAGTGGTCGTGCACCTTCGGCCCCGGCACACCCCCCGCGCTGATCCGCACGGGGGTCCTCGCCGCGTTCGCACCGCTCCCCGTCGCGCCGGACGACGGCGGGGACTGGTCCGTCTGGGCCGCCACGCCGATCCGTATCGGCGTCGAAGCTGTCGTACGGGACCGCCCGCGCCGCCACCCCGCTGGCTGCGGATCCAGGGCTGGCCCTACGTTCGCGCCACGCCCCCGGCGCCCCCGCCACCGGCGAGGCCCGCCCCGCCCCTCCCCACATCCCATGATCACCGCCCTGGTGATCCCGGCGGACTCGACCCTCCCGACACGCCGGCACCGACTCGACCCCACCGACATTCCCGCGATGGAAAAACTCGTCGGAGGGACCCTGCGCCCGGTGAGCGTCACCGACCCGGAAAGCAGCCTGTACCTTCCCGCGGAAAATCCCCGTTTCCCCGGGCCGTGCAACATGCGCGCCACCGCGCTCGCCGCGTTCCACATCCGCCCGTCCCGGATACCATATCCCCTCCTGCGCGGCGACGCGTTCCTCGCCGGCCCCACGACTCCTGAGGGGCGGGACACCGACGCCCCCGAAGATCTGATCCGCCTTCTCGAGCACCGCGAGTTCCTCGTCCAGACGAGAAGGCATGGCTCCCGTGGATGGTCTCGGGGGCGTCGCTACGTCGGTTTCGAGAATGCCTACGCCCATTCCTGGAGCAGGATGCGGCGGATACCGGACGAGGACATGCCCCTCGTCCGCATCATCGCCGCCCCACCCGCGAAGTCAGCGAGAAAGGGAAACCGGCCGTGATTCGAGTGTTGACGGTGCCTGCCGACCCTGAGGCCCCGCACGCCCTCACCGAGATGAACCCGGCGGACCTGCTCGGGTTCCAGCGGCTCGTCGGCGGTTCGATCGAACGCGTCGACCTCGCCGGTGCCGGGTCGCTGTGGGTCAACGAGGACGGCCCCAGGCTGTGCCTGCCGCTGAACGAGCGCGCCACCGCGCTCGCCGCGTTCCACGCGCCCCGGTTCACCTGGGACCCGCAGATCGTCGGTGACACCTACCTCACCGGCCCCGTCGACGCCGACGGGCTGGACACCGACGTCCCGGACACTCTCGTCGGCCTCCTCACGGCCGAACAGATCCGGCTCGAGGTGCGGCGCAGTGGCGGGGAGTGGGCGGACAACGGTGTCCATCCCGGGCTGCTCGCCGCGTACGCCGCTGTCTGGGAGAAGGTCGGCCTCCTGGCCGACGTCAAGCCCGGAAGCTTCTTCGCGGTCCGCGCGCTCCCCCTCGGCACCGCCGCCGGGGAACCCACCGCCGGTTCCGCCACCGACGGGGAGGCGGCGTGGACCGTCTGGGGCGACCGGGTCGACCCCTACGCCGTCCGCCAGACCCGCGCGCAGGCACAGGCCGCCGTCGACAAGGCAGCCGCCGAAGGCGATCCCGGGGCGTACGCCGAGCACCCTGACGGCTCCACCCTCGAGCCCACACCCACCCGCTAGATCCAGGCCGGCCGGCGGCCCGCTCTCCCCGAGGGCCGCCGGCCCCCATCCCGACCGCACTGCGGACAGAGGCGTCGGACACCGGGCTGGTGGTGGTGCTTGGTCCCGACCATCGCGCTGGTCCGTCAGCATCCGGCTAGGCGGGCGGCGACCGGCCGCGCGCGCACCGCGCTGGCGGTCTGCACGGATTCCGGGGGGCCGGCACCGGTCGAGGACGACGCGCAGGACGGCTGGCGGCCGACCGCAGCCCACCCTATGATCATCGGCGTGAAGGACGGGTGGGGCGGGGACGTCGCCGCGCTGAGGGCTCGGCTCGAGAACAGCGCGGGCACCGCGCCAGCGGAGCGGACGCCGGTGTGCGCGGCGGTGGCCGCAGGGCTGTTCGCCGCCGGTCTGGACCGGCCTCCGTTCCCCGTCGACGCCGGGGAACCGTGGCTGTCGTGCGCCCGCGTCTTCTGGGCGTTGCGGATCAGGGCCGAGCCCGGGGTGACGACGGCGGTGGCGTGTGCCCGCTGGCTGCGCGATGACTCCGGCCTCCCCGCCGAGCGGCGGTCGGTGGTCGCGTGGGAGTGGTCCTTCGGGTTCGGTGTCGAGGCCCGCGCGTCGGTGGAGTCCGACCACGACCTCACCGCGCCAGCTGGCGCCCTGACCGGTAGGGACACCTCCGAGGTGTACGCCTTCGCCGCCGTCTTTCACGCCGCGAAGCTGTACGCGAACCTGCGCTTCGACGACCTGGGCGGCTTCCTGGAGGGGTCGGCGCTGGCCATGGGAGCCGGTGAGGGGTTCCAGGGCGGTGCGCTGGTCACCGCTCTGCGGGGCTTCGCTGCCCGCGGCGACCGCCGCCACACCGCCGCGTACGCCGACGGTCTGCTCGACCGGGCGTGGGCCGCCGCTCCCGGGTCCCGGCAGGTGGTCGAGGTGTGCCTGCACGCGCTGGCCCTCGCCGCCCCCGGGCACGGCGTCGGGGAGCGGCTGTGCGCCCGTGCGGGGGAAGCGGTCACCACCTGGCCTGACGATCATGTGCTGTGGGGGCGGCTCGCGGCCGGGCAGCGCCTGTGTGGCCGCGCGGCCGAGGCGCGGGTGAGTATCGACACGGCGCTGCGCCAGCTGCTGGACGCCGGGAAGTGGGACAGCCCTGCCAGGACGGTGTACCTGCGGGAACGAGACCTGATCGGGAGCATGCCGCACCCCGACGCCGGGGACGTCGGCGTTCCCGCGCCCCGGCCGGTGGACACCGATCTGGCGGGTGCGGTGCCACGCCTGGCTTTCCTGGCGCTGTTCCTGGTGGGAGGGCTCGTGGTGCTGGTCGCGGCCGGCACCACGGCGGCGGATGTCTCCTGGCGGACCCGGCTGGGCCAGGAGGCGCTGCTCGCAGGGAGCCTTCTCGCGCTGGCCGCCGGAGTCTGCGCCGCCCTGCGCCTGCTCGTGCGTCGGTGGGAGAGGACCGGCTAGCAGCGGGCTGCCGAGGTGGTCAGGGGCGGTGCGATGTGGCTGGTGCGCGGGCTGGCAGCGGCTGGTTCCCGGTGCGCGGTGGGACCGCGATGCGGCCGGGCGGCCCGGTGGGCGGGTCGGGTCGGTGTGCCTGCGCTGGGGGCTGTGCGGGTGGCGGGGGTGTGGGGGTGTGGGGCAGGTAGCCGGCGGTCGCGGCGGCGGCGCCGAGCTGGAAACGGGTGCTCACCCCGAAGCGGTGGCACAGCTCCGCGACGTCGCGTTTCACCGTCCGTTCCGACACCCCGAGCTCCCGGGCGGCGCGGACGTCGTCCAGGCCCCGTCCGAGCAGGATGAGCAGGGCGCGTTGCCGCCGCATCGCGGCGGGTTCCGCCGTCCCGGCGGGGTGGCGTTGGACGGGGATCGCGGCCTCGATGCGGGTGACCATGTCGGTGACGGCGCGCACGAGGGTGGGTGCGACGGCGACGAGGCCGCCTTCGTCGAGGTCGTCGTCGCGGACCGGGATGAGGGCTGCGGTGGTGTCCCAGACGATGGTGCGCATCGGCAGTGCCGGGGCGACGCGCAGGACTCCCATGGGGGGTAGGCGCCGGCCGGGGGTGCGCCGTTGCGCGGCGCTGAGTGCGGGTGGGGTCCACACGCTGCTGATCTGGACTCCGCGGGCGGCGGCGGGCACGAGCAGGTCGGGCACGTTTCCGCCGAGGCCGGGGGGTGGCGGGCCGGTCTGGAGGAACCGCATCCGGGTGCTGGCCTGGGCGGTGAGCTCGGCCATCTTGTGGAAGATCTCGTCGCGGGCGAGGAACTGGACTCCGGCGGTGGTGCCGGTGCGCCGGCGCCCGGCGATGTAGTCCCCGAACATCCCCGACCGGTAGAGCTGGGCTTTCTGGTCGTCCATGCGGGCGCGTTCGGCGCTCAGGGCGGCCTCGCGTTGGGCGTGGCGGGCCTGCAGGACCTTGATCGGGTCCTGGGGTTCCCACTGGCGGCCGACCTGGCGGAGCAGGCCGGCGTCGACGAGCCGTCCGATTTCCGCCTCGACGACGGGTTCGGGCTTCCGGAGCCATTCGGCGAGCAGATCGATGTCGCAGTAGGGATGGCGTGCCACGGTACGCCAGACCTTTTCCGAGAAATCATCCAGCTTGATCCCGAAATCCAGCTCGGAGATTCTCACACGACCTCTATTCTTGCTTTCAAGCAAATGCAGGGGCGGGTTCACGCACCTCCTGGAGGCGAACGTGGGGGTCACGGGCGGGGCAGGCCGTCACCATGCGGGTGCGGCGAGCACGCGCACGGCGACCGTAGCGCATCGGAGGGGTGCCGATCCGTGACATTGAGACCGATACCACCGGTTTCGCGCTCCGTGTATGACCCGGTCGGCGCCGTAGTTGTTACCAGGGGCCTTCCGGTACGTGTCTGATCCGAGTCCGATCGTGACCACCACGCCCGGCGGATACCGCCGAAGACGGTGAGGAATCGTTGCTGTCCAACGCCCTGAGTGCTGACGGACGGGACGGGCTACCGCCCGCCGTATGAGCGGACCGGGCCGGTCGGACGCTTCCGTGGGCTCCTGGTGGGCGACTGCGGCGGGCCTGTGACGTGCGCGGTGACGGGACTCGCTGTGTCCGCGGGCAGGGAGGCCGGCTGTCTGGGAGATCGGGTGTCAGACACCGTGACCCTCCATCGGTGGGCCGCGGGTTCTCGGCCCCGAACCGGCCTCACGCGGGTTTCCGAGCGAGGAAAGGCGACTGTTGAACGGTGCGGCAGACAGGCGCGAACGAAGACGTGAAGAAGTCGCTGTCACGTCCGAAAAATGACTGGCGCGACGAGGGAAAACGTTTCATGGAAAGGTACGGAAACCTCGCGGGAAACCATTGTGGATGGTCCTTTCGATGTGTGGGCGGCGCGGGCGATGATCTGGCGGGGTCGCCTGTCAGGTGCTGGGGCGGTCGGGGTGGCGGATGGCGGGGCGGACGATGCGCCGGGGCCCGGTCGAAGCGGGGGTGGGGCGTGGGGTGCGGGTGAGGTGGGCGAGCAGGGCCTGGGTCTCGGCGGTGGGGTCGACGTCGAGGCCGTGGGCGTCCAGGGCGTCGCGCAGACGCTGGTAGGTGCGGCGTACCGCGTCGACGCGTCCTCGGGCGGCGTGCAGGCTCATCACGTGCCGGTAGAGGTCCTCGACCGTCGAGGTGAGGGCGAGGGCCTGCTCGAGGTAGGCCAGGGCCCGGTCGGGGTGGTCGTCGGCGAGCAGGTCGGCGAGGTCGGCGAGAGCGTCGACCGCGCGGTGTTCCAGGTCCGCGACGATCGGGGCGGACCAGTCGTAGGCGGTGTCCCCGAGAGGTGTCGCGGTGGCGAGGGCGACGGCGCGGGTGAGCGCGAGGACACGGGCGGGGTCGTCGGGGGCGTGTCCGGCGGCGTGCAGCGCCGCGTCGAACTCCCACACGTCGACGTCGACCACGGCCGGGTCGAGGCGGTAGCCCGCCTTGCTGCTGGGGATCGGCATGAGGTCCGGGTCGCCGGTGGCGGTGCGCAGGGTGTCGCGCAGCGCGGCGACGGCGCGGTAGGCCTGGTTACGGGCGCGGGTCGGGTCCTGATCGGGCAGGAGGTCGGCGGCGAGCCGATCTCCGGTGACCCCGCCGGGGTGGACGGCGAGGTGCGCGGCGATCTCCAGGCTGAGGGTCCGTAGCCCGCCGACAAGCGGTGTGCCGTCGAGGTGGACGGCGGGCCGGCCGAAGAGCACCAGCCGCACCCGCGGGCCCAGCCGGTCCAGGTGGCCGGGCTGGCCCGCGGGGTGGTCGAGGGTGCTGGTGGTGGGCGGGTCGCCGGCTGGCGGTTCGGCGGCCACGGGTGGCGGTCCTGGGTCGGAGTGCGGCGGTGTGCCCGTCGGGGGCGCGGGGAGGGCCTCGACCATCGGGTTGGGGGCGGGTGTCTCGGCAGGGGGCGGGGAGTCGGTGGTGGGGGTGGGCTGGTCGGCGGCTTCCGCGAGGAGGTGCAGAAGGTCACGGGTCTGGGCGGGGGTGAGATGCCAGGGCAGCGTCGGCTGACCATCGTCGGCCGGGCCGCCGGTTGGGTCGAGGGTGAGCAGGTAGAGGCCGATGCGTGCCCCGGCGTGGGCGAGGGCTCCGAGCCGCCCGTCGTCGGCGCTCGCCGCGGTGGCCACGAGCAGGACGGTGGGGATCATCTCGTCGGGCAGGCCGGCGCGGAGCTCCTCCAGGCTCGCCGCGGTGGTGTCCTCGGCGAGCCTGGCGCGGCGCAGCATTTCACGGTCGGCGAGGTCGAGGGCGTCCTGCGTGGTGGCGGTGATGGTGACCTGTGGGAGAACGTCGAGGACGGTGTGCGGCAGGTCGAGCCGGTCGACCAGCCCGCTCGGGATGATCAGCCGGGCGGGCCAGGCCGTGTGGTCGCTGTGGTGGGCGGCGAGGACGTGCACCAGCAGCGCGCGGGCCGCGGCGGGTGCGCCGGGGCCGTGCAGGTCGAGCCGTCCGGTGCGCAGCAGCTCCGCGAGAGGCTCGTCCAGGTTCCCGGCCCCGGCGGGGCCGGGGACCGTGTCGGCGGGGCGGGGCGTCGGCGACGGGCCGGCGGGCATCTGTCGCGGCGGGTCGTGCCGATCGGATGCCGGTACGGGGTCGGGGCCGCTGCCGGGTTCGGGGTCCTGCGGACCCTGCCCGTCGTCGTTTCCGTCGCCGTCGTCGGGGTTGTCGGTGTCGTCGGTGGGTGGGCGGCTGGCGCGCAGGATCTCGCGCACGACCAGAGGTAGCGGCGGGTCGGTCGGGACGGGCTGCCCGGGTGGGGTCGGAACGCGGCGGCGGCGGGAGCGCAGGAGCCGGGCGGCGACCACGGCGGCGGCGAGTGCGGCGATGAGGCTGAGCGGGAGGACCGCGCCCGAGGGCAGTCGGACCGGCCGATCCTGACCCGGTGGGGCCGGGT
>NZ_LFCW01000020.1:0-26806 GCF_001306465.1 Frankia sp. R43
GGCCTGGTGGACGTCGCGGGCGAGCGCGAGAGCTTCCGCGCGCTCGCCGAGGGCGCGGGCCTGCCAGTCGTCGGCCAGGACGTCGCCGTGGCCGATCAGAACCTGCGGTCCGAGATCCCAGATGATCACATTGGTGGCGAGGGCAGCGAGCGCGAGCTCGTCGCGGTCGACCGCGACCCAGCGGATGGTGCGCGGATCGCCGCCGGCGTCGCGGATCGCCTGCGCGGCGGCGCGCAGCAGCCCGCCGGTTCCGGCGGTGGGCTCCCATACCAGCTCGCCCGCCTGCGGCACCGTGCCGCCGAGCCGGGCCAGCAGGTCGGCCAGGTCGGGCGGGGTGTAGTACTGGCCGCGTGCCGCGCGGGCGCCGCGAGTCCGTAGAACCATCAGCAGCGGGCCGAACAGGTCGACGTCGTAGCGGGCCACGGCCAGCAGCTCATGCAGCCCGGCCCGCAGCGCCGCATCCACGACGCGGCGCACGGCGCGCAGCAGATCGGGGTCGGGAGCGGGTTCGGTGAACCACGGCGCGGCCAGCAGGAAGACCCGGGGAAACAGATCGGGGCGGACACGGGCGAACATCTGCCAGGTCGCGCGCAGGAACCCGAGCAGCCCGGCCTCGTCGGTGCCGGTCAGCCGGCCGGCGACCCAGGCACGTTCGTCGGCGTCGTCGGGGGTGCGCAGCGCGAGGGCCGCGACGACCGACAGCGGGATCTCAATCCGGTCGCTGGCCGCGGTGGCGTGCCATGCCTGGTCGACGGCCTCGGCGATCCGATGGGCATGCGCGAGCGCGCCGGCCGGCGTGGTGGGCCGTGGGCGGGTTGGGCTGGGTGTCCGGACGGGCCGTGACGATGCGCCCATCGCGATCTCCTTTCACAGGGCGGAAAACACGTGAGCGCCCCCGCCACCAGGGGCGTGGCGGGGGCGCTCGTAGGGAGATGAGGTGCGGTCAGGTGGGGCGGCGGGTGAGGTGATGGATCGGGGCGGCCCGGCCGGTGGTCATCGCCGCGCCCGCCAGTGTCAGGAGCGTTTCGGCGACCTCACGTGGCACGAGGGTCCGCAGCCGGATGTCGGCGTACTCGGCCGAGTAGGGGCCCTCGATTTGCAGCAGCAGCCGCAGGGACGGTTTGAGCAGGTCGACGGCGATGTAGAGACCGTCCGCGCCCGGCCACAGTTCCAGCTCGAAGCGGGGCGCGATGATGCGAGACATAGGAGAACCTCCCGGTGAGAGGCAGACGTGACGCCGCGACGGGACGGGACGGCGCGCCCCGGGGATCGGGCTGGCCACGCGTCCGCTCGTCCGGCGATGCGTCGACCCGGCGGATGGGCTGTTGGGCGGACAGCGGCGCGCCGAGGTCCTCGGACCGGCCGTAGACCCGTGGAACGGGGACGACCGTGACGGGGACGGCAGCAGCGCCGCGCTGGACGGTGACCGCGTCGTCGGCCAGCCGGCCGCACAGCGCCGCGGTACTCACCGAACTTCCCCAAAGATCATCCGTTCGGTGTAGGTGAGCAGGTCGGACAGGTCCGAGTCCCAGCCCTCGGACCGGGTCTCGGGGATGCGCCGGCCGCCGTCGGTGATCAGGAAGAACCAGACGCCGATATCGGCTGGGCCGTGGTCCTCGCCGTCGGTCTCCTCACCGCCCGACCCCACCGTGAAGTTGACCTCCACAGTGACGGTCGGGCTGGTCTTGCGCAGAACCTCGAACCTCTCGCCGTGGTCGACGACGGTCCAGCCCGCAGGAAGGCGGTCGGGCAGGTCGATCGCGATGCCGGTGTGCCGGTCGACGGTCCGCATGTCAGCCGTCCTCGCCGAAGCTGACACCGAGGATGTGGTCGGCGGCGTGCTGGGCCTGCGCTGCGGCCTGGACGACCAGCTTGGTGTCCTCACGCAGTACGCCGAGCCAGGAACGCAGGTAGGCGGCGCTGTTCTCGACAAGCGCTTTCTGGTCGATTCCGGCGATGGCGCACAGCAGGGCCGCGCCCATCTCGGCGACCAGTTCCTCTTTCGAGTAGACCGGGTCGCCGAACCTGCCGAACGAACCGGTGCGCACCCCGTCCCGGTCGAGACGGTTCTCGTGGCCGGTGGAATGGGTGAGTTCGTGGAACAGGGTCGCGTAGTACTCCTCGGCGGAGTCGAACGCGTCGATCGGTGGCATCGTTACTCGGTCGACGGCCCCGGACTCGTAGTAGGCCGCCTCACCGGTCCGGATCGAGGGGCTGTCCTGGTAGCCGTCGGCGATGGCCTCCGCCGTGGCGATGCGTTCGACGTCCGGCCGGTTCAGGGCGGCGTAGGTGGGTTCCTTGCCCTCGTCCCAGTCCGCCTGGTCGGCGTTGAACACCCGGTAGTAGCGCAGCAGGAAGCGGCGCTCGTCCTTCTCGTCGTCGGCCGTCGCCTTGTGGAGGTAGGACTTCCAGAAGACGACCAGGGTGGAGTGCTCGCCCTTGCGGACGCGCCCACCTCGCTCGTTGATCTTCTTGAGGGTGCCCCACCACGGCGAGCGGTATCCGTTCGTGAGCGCGGTCAGGCCGAGCAGGAAGGGGTTGACGCCCCGGTACGGCTTGCCCGTCGCGAGTGACAGGGGCACGCCGACCTCGATGTTCCATGGCTGATGCCATGGGACCGTGCCGTTCTCCAGAGCGTTGATGACGGTGTCGGTGACGATCTCGTACACGTTCTGTCGCGTCACCTCGCTACACCTCCTTTGTGGTTGCCAGCTCGATGCGCGGGCAGCCGGTGAGGGTCGCCCGCGCAGGCGGAGAGCTGTTGGTGCGGCGATAGCGGTGATTCGCCGGAATGCGGGCATGGCGATGCCCCGGCTGCCCATCGGGACGGGGCGGCCGGGGAGGAAAGCCCGTGCGGTGTGTGTGGCGACGACTCAGGAGCGGTCGTCGCTGGTGCTGCCGTGGACGTCGACCGCCAGGGTGAAGGCGATCTCGGTGGTGTCGGGGTCCGTGACGATGGACCACTCGTCCAGCAGTTCGGAGATCCGTTCCGTGACCGCCTCTTCGTCCTTGTCGGCGCTGCCCTCGTCGGTGAGGATGCTGATCAGCCGGCCGCGTGGCTCGCCCAGCTCGTCGGTGTAGGTCTCGACCTCCAGCTCGGTGGCAGCCGGGCACACCGCGCGGGTCTCGCCTTCGATCAGGATCTCCAGCAGCAGCCGCCACTCGTCGCGGGCGGTCAGGAACGTGTCGCGGACCCGCTCACGCCGCCGCTGGGCACGTGCGTAGGGCGTCTCGGACCGCCGGGCCAGCGCGGTCGCCAGGCCACGGCCCAGCCGCGTCCAGCCACGCCTCGCGTTGTCGGCGCGCATCACTGAGCTCCGTGGGACAGGCCGTCGGCCGGGGCGGTGGCCGGCGGAAATGTGTCGCTGGCGTCGGCGGCGGGCGGCGTCTCGACCAGATCCACATGCAGCGGTTCGCCAGCTGCGTCGGCTAGGCGCAGCGCGGCGAGGGTCTGCTCCGCGAACGCCCGCAGGCCCTTGCGGGAGTAGCGGGCCACGGGCTTGCGGCGGTGCCACACCGGATCGTTCCAACCGAACTTCTCGATCCCGATGCCTCGGTCGGTCTCGGTCTCGTTGCGCAGTTCGGCGTAGTACTCCTTACTCGGCCCGTGGTGGCGGATCTTCAGGTTGACGACCAGCGTCGCCGGGTCGGTGTCCTCGTCGACTCGCCGCACGACCCACCGGTAGGTCAGCCGCCGGTCAGCGTCGTTGACCAGCAGCGTCGGTTCGCGTTCGGTGATGAGACTCATCGTCGGTGCTCCTTTCTCGTCGTCGTCCCGCCACCCCTCGGATCAGGGGTGCGGGGACGTGTCGGGCGTTTCGTGCAGGCGGCCGTCATGGCCGTAGGTGAAGGTGCGCAGCCGCTGGTAGGGTTCCGGTCGGAACAGCGGCATTCCGTCGATGACGTACGCGGTGAAACCTCGGCAGATCCACATCACCCACCGGTCCGGCCTTTCCTCGGCGCTGTCTACTGGCAGCACGTCGGCGGAAAGGCGACCGGCTTTCCGGCGCATGTCGCGGCGTGTGAGATGCGGACACAATCTGGTGGATGCCTCGGCGCATGATTCATGCATCGGAGGGTCGTGATAGACCTGCGCGACCACAGGCTTCGATTCGCCGAGAAACGCGACGAACGGGTCCAGCGGATTCCCGCAGATCCCGCAGAGGTCCTCGGCGGCGAGACGCAGGGCCTCACGGCCATCGACGAGGGAGAATTTCGGTGTCCCGTCGGGGAAGCGTGCCGTGGATGCCGGGATTGGCAGTCCCCGTCGCTGGTCGATGGGCAGCGAACGCATCAGGTCTGGGAGTTCACGGTCATGTTCCACTGTCACTCCTTTCTCGCAAAGATTCGGGAAGGTTTCCCGGGAAGAAGGCGACTGGAAGCCGTGTCAGGGAACCGGCGGCGCGCGGCGTGAGCGGCCCACACGGCATGAGGAGATTCCGTTCAGGGTTTCGCTGACGAGATCCCGGACTGCCGGCAGGTGGGGCGATGTCGCGCCACCTGCCGCTGTGGGCGGCGGGTTTGGGCGTCGCGGTGGTGGACGCGATCAGCCGACGTAGATGGCATTCCGCTCTCGCGCGAGCGCTTGAAGCGCCTCCCGCTCCGTGTGGTACCACAGGATCGGCGGGCGACGTTGGCCGTCAGTCGGACGGACAGTGGCCAGATTACCGGTGTTGACGATCTCCCCGGTCTCGATGGCTTCGCCATCCTGGCGAACTTCATAGCCGTAGTTGCGGAAACCGGGCAGTACGGTTCTGTGAACGGTGCGAAACATGGTCGGGCCTTTCACGAACAGGGGAACCCGTCATGGCCGCAACTCCTCCGCGCCCACCCGGGGCGGCGAATGGCGGTATCGTGGCCGTTGCCGGGCTCGGGAGCGGCGCGGCTACCGGCGGGCCCTGCGCCAGATATCGGCTTTCTCGCGCATCCGGTCGATGGCTTGCTCCCTGCCGGGAATGTCGTACAAGCCGTCGAAGCCTTCCTGGTCGTTGTGCAGCAGTCCGACGTGGAACTCACCCGGCCGGGCGCTTTCGGCGACCACCGCCCACAGCGGCACATAGATACCCGCGCGAGGAATGTAGACGCCGGCGACCACGGGGCCGCCGAAAAACCGTGCGGGCAGGGGAAATTCAGGAGCCATTGTCGTTGGTCCCTTCATGGAGGCATCCGGAACCCAGTGCTGTTGGATGTCAGGGGGCCGCAGTGGGTCGTGGGCGCCAGACGGGCCGGCCGTCGTCGTCGACCCGTTCGAGGTCGAGCGCGTCGGCCCAGACGGCGCAGCTGTGGCAGGAACGGGTGCAGCGGGCGCAATCGCCGCGTTGCAGGATCTCCCGCCAGTGCTGCTCGACCCCGGCACGCGAGACGTGGGAGTAGGCCCAGGTGTCGATGTCGTGGGCCAGCCGGTCGCGTAACGCGACCAGGACGCGCAGGACCCGGTCGGGGTCGTAGCCGGGCATCGTGTGGTCACCGATCCCGGCGGCGCGTAGCGCGTCGAGCCGCTCGCCGTGGCCGCCGGTCAGCGGTGCCAGCAGCGCGGACGCGTCGAGCCGGTCGTCGTCGGTCGGTGGGCCGCCCCGGTTGACCGGCCGTCGCCGTAGCTCGTCGGGGCCGGCCACGGGGCGGGCCGCGCGGCGGCGTGGTGGGCGGCTCATCGTCAGCTCCGCGCCGTGTCCGGGCCCGTGGCGACCACGGGTTCCGGTGTGGCTGCGGGTGGCGTGTCGAAGCGGATCAGGTGGCCGTGTTCGTAGTCCTCGGCGATGGCGCCATCGACGGCGGCGAGGTCCGCGACCTTGTCAGAGATCTCGCCCCAGTCGTCCGGGGCGTTGTTCTCGTCGACGTCGATCGTGGTGTCGTCGGCGAGCAGGACGCCGTCGGCGGAGGCGGTCGGGTAGTCGCCCCAGACGACGTCGCACAGCACGGCCACGGCGGTCGGCCAGGTCTGGCGGACCAGCGCGGCGAGCCCGTCGTCGGCGGTGATCCGCCGCAGGAGTTCGGTGTTGATCGCGGACAGGGCCGCGTTGAGGTCGGCCTCGTCGGTGGTCGGGAGCAGAGACGGGTCGATCAGCACGGGCCTACCTCCCTCGGATGGATGGGGTGTGTGGGAGCTGGAGAAGCCGGTTGTCGGCGTGGAAATGGCCGGTCTCCGCGATGCGGAGCAGGTCGCCGCGGATCTGTGCGGCGACCTGCTCGAAGCCGGGGTCGCCGTTGCGTTCGGCGAGAACGTCGGTCAGGGTGCACACCATGTCCAGCTGGTGATCACCGTCGACGCCGACCCCGGTTGCGTCCCGGAAGGCAGCGACGTCGCGGACGTTGCGGGCGATGCGGGTCGCGAGCAGGAAGACGAGCCGGTCGGTGGTCTGGGCATGCGCGAACGCGGTCTGCCGGTAGTCGTGATCGGCCGCCGCGATCGTGCCGTCAAGGTCATCCATGAGTACGTCGCTTCGGAGAGTGAGCCGCACGGGGGCGGCGGACGGTTCAGGGGACGGGCAGGGGCACCCATTCCGTCGGTGGGGTGGGGTTCGCCTGCTCCGTGTCGATCAGGTCGCGGATCTGTTCGTGCAGGTAGTCGTCGGCGTCCGCGAGGCTGGGGTCGTCGGCCCAGACGATCGCGTCGACCAGCGACGTCGTGTCGACGACCACTCCGCCCAAGGCGTCGGTGGTGTAGTGGTGGCCGCAGTGCGGGCACTCGACGACCGTGCACAGCAGATAGGCGGACCAGGTCCCGTCAGCGAAGTGACGGCGTTCCTCGGCGACGATCTCCTCGTCGCCGACCGGAGCGGCGTAGTAGTCGATGTCTTCGGCGATGTGGACGCCGACCCGGGGCGGGGCGGCGGTGGGCGCGGTCATGGGCGGCTCCGGCAAGGGAAGGGCTGCGTCGCTGATGGGCCGTGCGCGGCGCCGTGGCCGTCTCGCGCGTGGACCGGCCGGCACCGATCAGGAAGGCGGATGCACGAGAGGCGGGCCGACGATCTCCCAGGCCCATTCGTAGGCGCCGATGTAGTACAGGCCATCCGGAGCGGGTTCGACCACGGTCGCGGAGGCCCCCTGACCGCTGTGGACCACGACGGTGCCGTCGTCGCTGATCGTGATCGTGTCGATCTCGTCGGCGGGTACGGTCGCGGCCAGCGCGGCGGTCTCAGCCGCCAACTGGCAGACCTGGCTGGCGGTGAAACCGGGAACCGCCCAGCCGTTCCACCGCTCGTCGGTGGCCGGGACCTCGTACTCGCTGTAGACGCCGCTGATGGTGACGCGCATGGTTGCGGCGGGTGTCATGGCGTGTCCCCAAACGTGAGCGCCATGGACCTATCAGCCGGCCGGTCAGCCGGTGGTCCGGTCAGCCGGTGGGCAGGCAGCAGGACAGGGGGACGCCGCGCACGTCGTAGGTGGCGGCGTCGAGCGGGATGAAATAGCGGGTCTGAGAGGTGCCGCGTAGCCGTTCGGTCGAGTCGGTGTCGAGGGTGACGGCTGCATGCTTGCCGTCAATCTGGGCGATGCTGCCCGTCAGTCCGTTGAGGTACTTCGGTCGGACGTTCGTGATCTTGACAGTGGTGCCGGTGGTCAGCGTGGCCGTCCGGATCGAGGCCAACGCGGCCCACCGCTGCGTGATCGAGACGGACAGCCGCGTCAGGTCGTCCTCGGTCGCGTGGGAGAGCACGAAGTCGGTCGCGCTCTGAAGAGTCGGGGTCGGAATGTTCTCGGGCATGCGACGCCCTGCCTTTCGTCAGCGGATGGGTCGGGGACATGTGCGGGCCGGTAACGCGGCCCGCGACGAACGGGGACGTCGGCGCTGTCAGCCGACGGTGAAGCCGACCCGGCCGGACACGCACAGCGGCTCCGGGCACAACACCGTGTTGGCGGCGTGGCGACGCGCATCGTCGAAGCCGAAGTCGGCGTGTGCCTGGTTGGCGTGGAAGGTCCACGAACCGTCGGTGGCGTACCAGTCGGCGCCGCAGCTGTCGCACACGGCGTGGCAGGTGAAGACGTCGGAGTCCTCACGGATCGCGTAGATCAGCGCGTCCGTGTCCAGCTCCGGCGGTCCGGCGTACACCAACCCGACGTCACGCGACCGGTAGTCCCCGACCGCGCCGCGTACGTACACGCAGGGCCAGACCACTCCGGGTCGGGTGACGATGTCCCACTCGTCGGCCGGGCCGATCAGCGCACGCCGCCACCGGTAGACCACCCCGACGGTGTGGAACGGCCGCAGCACCCGGATCGCGGTCAGGCTGCGGCCCTCGTCGAGGTAGCTGGAACTGGACGTCTGGTAGGCGAGATCGTGCACCGTGAGGTAGCCGAGCTTCTCCAGCTCCCGCAACCCGTCGGTGTCATCCAGGTAGGCCGGACCGTCCACGGTCCCGGGCGCCACATCCTCCCGGCCGATCTTCGTCAGGGCGTCGGCCATATACAGGCTGGTGTCCGCGTCGTAGCCGCCCGGCCGGTCGGTCATCCGCAGCACGGTTGCCAGCGCGGGCGCGTCGGCCATCCTGATCCCGTTCAGGATCTCGGTCACCGTGTCCTGCGCGTCGACCGACAACTCGTGGTAGCCGACATGCGTCTCAACGTCCACGGCGTCACTCCTTCCGTGACATCCGCCCGGTCACAGCGGGCGGGCAGGGTGACGCCGGCCCCGGACCGATCGATCCGGGGCCGGCGCGGTGAAGGTCAGCTGCCGATGAGGTAGGTGCCGTCGTGCAGCGCCGTGAGTGGCCGGTGCCCGCACGGGGCGTCCGGGTAGGGCACGTGCAGCAGCAGCCGGCCCGCGATCACGCTGTCGGCGTCGTCGGGTACGCGGCGCACCGTGAACGTGAACGCCCCGCACGGGTCACCGACGGAGATGTGGACGGTCACCGAGTCCTCGGACTCGTCCGCCGTGACGCCGGCGTGGTTGCACCAGCTCAGCGGCACCGCCTCCGGCACATGCCCCCCGCCCGTCTCGGCGTCGTCAGGGTCGGCGTCCGGGCAGTCCGCGCCGCTGGACTCCCCCAGCCAGCGGCCGTCTGAGGTTTCGGACAGCGCGTCGCCGCAGCTGGAACACCGGTAGGTCGTGCCGTCGCCGCCGATCTCGACGGTGACGCTTTCGTGGTCGTCGTCCACGGTGTCGACGGTCCGGCCGTCGACCTGCACCGAGAACATCGTCCCTTCCGCCTCCTTCAGGCCGGGTCAGGATTCGGTGTAGATCCGTCCCTGCCCATCGCGGTGGAAACCGGCCTCTCCGAGCGTGATCGGGAAGCTGAACGGCCGGCCGTCGTCGTCGAGCAGCTGCACCGCGGGCGACCGGCCGTCCGGTGCCTGGATCTCGCAGCGCATCCGGCGGCCCGCGACCTGCAGGTACATACAGACCTCCGAGTACGGCAGCACCACGCTCCGGGTCTCACCCGGAGCCACATAGACGATCACCTTTCATTCCCTTCTGGTTTGCTCCGGCCAGGCCGGGCGTGCTCAGAGCACGTCGACCGTCCAGCTGCCGCAGTCGTCGGCCCGACCGGCCACCTGAAGCTCGATGTCGCCCATGGAGCGGGCCAGCTCGTGTAGCCGGTCGCCTTCTGCGCCGAAACCGCAGTCCCACAGACCCGCTCCAGCGCCCTGCCGGGACAGCACGTACTCGGCGCCCAGTTCCTCCGGCGTCGGCACCTTGTCGCCCAGACGGCACGCGAGACCGAACAGGTCACCGATCCCGAAGATCAGGAACTCGCGGATGTCCTCCATGGGCTCGCCGTCGAGGAACTCGATCTCGGTCCCGTCGAATCCGCTGCCGTAGAGGTTCGTGGTCTGATCCGGCGCCCACTCGACGACCGCCGTCCTGATCAGCTCACGCCAGACCCCCAACTGGAAACGCGTCAGGAAGTCCGGCGAGACGGTGTCATGGACAGACACAGGTCTTGCCCCTTTCTGTCGATGCGGTCGCAACCGCACGGCACGGACAGGAGGCACACCGACCCATGTGGGTGTGCCTCCTGTCCGCCGCCGGTCATTCCGAGGTCTTGTGCGTGCTTTCGCGCAGGAACGCGTCGACCACGTCCCGCCCGAAAATCGCCACCGCCATCAGGATGTGGATGAGCAGGACCTCAACGGACACGAGCAGCAGCAGCTCCAGAAGGCAGAGCAACGCGGCCACCGCCAAGTGGTGACGCCCACCCCGCGCCGACAGGTTAGACGCGAGGTTCGTGCCGAGACGACGCATATAGACCCTCCGATCAGACCGACGGATACCGCTAACGGTTGAGCTTTTGGGGCGGGATATTCCCTCACCTTGATACGACGTTCGGAATGCTCCGACCGTCCGGCTGGAAAGCGTTCCGGCGTGCGTACCAGGGTGCGGAAGTCTCTCACCTTGATACGACGTTCGGAATGCTCCGACCGTCCGGCTGGAAAGCGTTCCGGCGTGCGTACCAGGGTGCGGAAGTCTCTCACCTTGATACGGCGTTCGGAATGCTCCGACCGTCCGGCTGGAAAGCGTTCCGGCGTGCGTACCAGGGTGCGGAAGTCTCTCACCTTGATACGGCGTTCGGAATGCTCCGACCGTCCGGCTGGAAAGCGTTCCGGCGTGCGTACCAGGGTGCGGAAGTCTCTCACCTTGATACGACGTTCGGAATGCTCCGACCGTCCGGCTGGAAAGCGTTCCGGCGTGCGTACCAGGGTGCGGAAGTCTCTCACCTTGATACGACGTTCGGAATGCTCCGACCGTCCGGCTGGAAAGCGCTCTGAAAAGCCGAAAGGGCACCGGGCTAGGTGCGCCCGGTGCCCCTTTCGGCTAGGTGGCTCAGTCGTCGGGAAGTGCTCCCGTACGCCGCTTGTCGTGCCGCGTGGCGCTGTAGGCGAGCATGTCGCGCGTTTCGTCCAGCCGCTGTGTGAGTTCCTGGAGTTCGGCTAGGGCAGCGTCACGGGTACGGCGCACGGCGCGGCGGGAGCCGTACTGTCCGCCGTAGAGCTGCTGTGCCACGTGGGAGAGCACTCCGGCACGTCCGATGTCGTCCGCCTTGCTGCCTTCCGCCAGAACGCGGTCGATCACGGGGAAGTCCCGACCGTCCTCGTAGACCGAACCCCACACCACGTCGCTGATGCTGGCGAGGTAGCTTCCCGTGGCGACGAACTCCGCGTGTGCCACGCCCCGCATGTACTGCTCACCCGGTGTCGCGTCGATGTCGTCTGGCTCATCGTCCGTCCGGAAGCCGTTCCGCGCGGCAGCGTCCTTGACTGCCCACCCCATGATCATCTTGCGGTCCGCGACGAACTCCCGACCCTTGCCCGTCACGTACAGCCAGGAATCAGGCTCGCGTGTCGCGACAGACAGGGAGGCAGGCTGAAACCGGCTGCTGATCTTCGCGAGGTTCTGAGCGAACAGAAGTACCGCGTCCTGGGTGACATCGTCGCTGATGTCAGCCGTGCCGTACTTGCCGAACGGTCCGCCCGCGATGGTGGTGTTACCGTCCATGCGCTTGCGTGACCGGGTGAAGTTCACTGTGCGGCAGTACTTCCGCGCGATGGTCCGGATGTCCTGCCAGTCACTGTCAGTGACCCGCGCCATGTCCTCCGGCTGGACGCGCGAGCCCGGAAGTGCGGACGGCGTGTCCGACGTGAAAACGGGGTTGCCCATGGCAGACCTTCCTTTCGGGGGGGATTGGTTCCCGGGGGGTTTGCCCGCGCCCGGTGTCGATACCTAATTCTCTACCTATGCACGTCCGAATTCAACCCTCATTCGTCCATCAATTCAAGATTCTTTATGTGAGATTTCGGGACCAGAATCGCCGGATTGCCGACAACGGCGCCAATGGAAAGGCGAAGAGAAAGCGAAGAGCGAAATGTAAAAGCAAAAAGAACCAGAAAAGAAAGAACGTGAAATCATCCACCAGGGGCACCGGCAGCACAGGCCCCAAAGCAAACAGTCGCGACCACACACCGCGTCCACCACGCCGGCCCGGCCAGCCCCGCCGATTTTCAGCTCGTTGCCTCGCAGTCCAGTCTTGGCCCACTTGGGTACACCCAGCGGGCCTCTGACCTGTGTCGATGCAGCCCCAACCGTGTACCCACTAAGCAGGTACGCGGTTGGGGCTGCGGTTGGGGCCGCGGTTGGGGCATCGCACAGGCTGTAGGGATCGGATCTACATGGCCACTCGCAGGGCTACTTGGCCACTGCGTGGCCAGAACCCGACCTACTTGGCCAATCCGCTGGTCAGGGCCTCGCTGTGCATCGCGCTGGCACCGCCCGCGCTGGCCAACACCGGCGGTCGCCTGCGCACCGGCGCTGGCCAACTACCGTGACTTGCCAGCTCGGAGTGGCCATCTGTCTGCGATCCCTACATGGGCTGTAGGGATCGGGGGCAGATGGCCACTCGCCGTGACGGTTGGCCAGTAGATGGCCACCAGCCGGGATAGTTGGCCAATCCGCAGGAGACACCGGACCGGAGCGATTCTGCCGCCGTCGCGGGCGCCGGAAGGTCGGCGCGCGATGAGCGGCTCTCCGGTTGAGGGGCTCGCGGGGTGCCAGCCCCGAATAATCGTCGTTTCGATTTGTAGGAACTCGCTGATCGCCGTGTTCTCTGGGTCGCGGGTGTGGTCCGAGGTGTGCCCTGTGAGGCGTTGGGACGGTCCCGGCGTCCTGGCGCCTTACCTTTCGGACATCGATGGTGAATCGGTCGCGCAGAAGCGAGTTTCGGGTTCGGCCGGCGCGGACGGGGAGGACCCGACTGAGCCGGTCGTGTTGTTGCGCACGGCGGAGGGTGAGGTCGAGCGCCCGATACGGAACGTTACGGCAGCGCTGGTGATGGCGGCCGTGCCCTGGCGGACGGTCCGGAGCGTGCGAGGGCAGTCGCATTTTCCTGGTTGGTACTGGTCGGTGACGACTGGCGGTCATGTCGTCTACGAGAGCCGGTTGGAGCTGGCGCGGCTGCTGGTCGCGGACTTCGACCCGCAGGTGGTCGGGATCTCGGCGCAGCCGTTCCTGCTGCGGGCGACGGTCGGTGGCCGGGCCCGCCGGCACGTGCCGGACTTCCTGCTGGTGCATGCGGACGGGTCGGCGCGGCTGGTGAACGTGAAGCCGGCGTCTCGGCTGGAGGACCCGGTGGTCGCCGAGGCGCTGCGGTGGCCGGGCGTCGCTGCACGGTCGCACGGCTGGGCGTATGAGATCTGGAGCGGCGCCGAGGCGGTCTATCTCGCGAACCTGCGGTTTCTGGCTGGCTATCGCCGGCCGGGTCTGCTGCCCGGCGCGTTGACGGATGCCGTCGCCGCGGCGTTCCGGCCCGGCGACACGATCGGTTCGCTCGTCGGCCGCGCCACGCGGGAAAGCCCGGCGGGGCAGGTCAGGGCCGCAGTGCTGACGCTGCTGTGGCAGCGGAGGCTGTCGACGGAGCTGCACCGCCGGCTGGGCGACGACAGCACGCTGGAGGCCGCGCTGTGACGGCGCAGACGCGGGTGGACGTGGCGGTCGGTAGCCGGTTGGCGCACGACGGCCGGTGGTGGACGGTGACCGAGTTGACGGCGGGTTCGGTGCTGCTCACCGATGTCGGTGGCGGGGTCCGGCAGGTCGGGCTGGCTCATCTGCTGGCGCATCCCAGCACCCGGCTGCTCACCGACGTTCCGGTCGACGTGGTGGAGGGCGTGGGCGCGGATCTGGCGGGTTTGAACGCGGCTGGCCGCGAGGCGTTGGCCGAACGGGTCGGGCACGTGCAGGAAGTTCGCACGGGGTTCCGGCGGGGCTGCGCGGAGCTGGCGCTGCCGGGTGAGCCGCGGGCGGCTTACGCGCCGGGGACGGCGAAGCTGGCTCGCTACCAGGCGAAGGCTGCCGAGCTGGGCATCGGGATGCGGACTCTGCGCCGGTGGGTGGCCGAGTTCGAGGCCGACGGCCCGGCGGGGCTGGTCGACGAGCGGTGGCGGCGGCGACGGGCACCGCTGAGCGGGGTGGATGGCCGCTGGGTGGATACGGCGCGGGGCGTGCTCGCCGAGTTCACTCGCGCGAGCACGCCGACTCAGGATCTGGTCCTCGCGTCGATCGAGGCTCGGCTTGAGCAGGAGCACGGACCGGGGGTGGTGCGCCTGCCGGGTCGGACCCGGGCGCGGGCACTGCTGCGGGAACTGAGCCGCGGCACCAGCGCGTTCGGTGGAGCCAAGGGCCGGCGGGAGATCGCGGGCCGGCCGGCGGCGCCTTACGGGAAGCTGCGGGCGCACCGGCCGGGTGAGTACCTGCTGGTGGACACAACCAGGCTGGACGTGTTCGCGATGGAGCGGGTGACGCTGCGCTGGGTGCAGGCGGAGCTGACGGTCGCGATGGACCTCTACGACCGGTGCATCACCGGGCTGCGGCTGACCCCGGTGTCGACGAAGGCGGTCGACGCCGCGGCGGTGCTGTTCGAGTCGATCCGCCCGCTGCCCGACCCGGCGGCGGGCTGGGTCGATGTCCGCCCGCCCTATCACGGTGTTCCGGGACAAGTGGTGGTCGATGTCGAGCGGCTCGTCGACGCCGTCGGCGCTCCGCTGCTGCCGTCGGTCGCCGCGGAGACCCTGGTGGTCGATCACGGCCGGATCTATCTGTCGGAGCATCTGCTGTCGGTCTGCCAGCGGCTGGGGATCTCGGTGCAGCCGGCGCGGGTCGCGCAGGCCACCGACAAGGCAGCGGTCGAACGGTTCTTCCGCACGCTGCGCGAGTAGCTGCTCGTCGCGCTACCCGGTTACAAGGGCCCGGACGTCCACCACCGGGGCGTCGACGTCGAGGAGCAGGCGTTCTACTTCCTCGACGAGCTCGAAGAACTCGTCCGCCAGTGGGTCGCGGGCTACCACCGCCAGGCCCACGGCGGCCTCGTCGTTCCGGAGGTTCCGGGGCTGGCGATGTCGCCGCTGGAGATGTTCGCCCACGGAGTGGCGCGCGCCGGTCATCTCCAGGTGCCCGCGCGGGCGGACCTGGTCTTCGACTTCCTGGCGGTCGAATGGCGCACGATCCAGCACTACGGGGTGGAGATCGGCGGGCTGCGCTACGACGGGCCCGCGCTGACGCCCTACCGCAACCGGACCAGCCCGCACACCGGCGTCCACACAGGCAAGTGGCCGATCCGCGTCGATGCTGACGATGTCAGCCGGGTCTACTTCCAGGACCCGGCTGACCATCGCTGGCATGTGCTGCGCTGGGAGCACGCCGATGCCCTGGGTGCGCCGTTCAGCGCGGACGCGCTCGCCTACGCCCGCCAGCTCGCCACTGCGACCGACCGGTTCCCCGACACCCGCCGGGCACTGGCCCGGCTGCTGGAACGTTGGGACGCGGGCCTGGCCGGCAACCGGGCCGAGCGGCGCATGGCGGTGCGCCTGTCCGAACGCCGGCTGCGCCTCGTCCCCACCACCGACGAGCCCGCCCCGCCGTCGGTCGTCCCGCTCGACGGCGGCCGGCCAGCCGAGGAGACGGCGGGCGACGACGACCACGACGACGAGCTTGGCGCCCCGTTCCCCGGCGAGGACGACTTCTACGCCGACGCGATGGAGATCGTGTGACCGCACCGTCGGACGGCGGCGAACGCGCCTACAGCCTGTCGACGAAACAGGGATGGACGACGTTCGTGACCGCCCCGGACCGGCCACGTCCCGAAGCGTTGGACCGCGCCGGTCTGGCGGCGCTGTCGGCGGCGGCGCGGGCGGACTACGACGAGCAGCGCGCGGTCTGGCACGCCAACCTCGGTCCGATCCGGACCCCGCAGATGCGGGCCGTCCACGACGATCTCGACGACATCGTCGAGGCCAACCGGCAGGACGGCGACAAGGTCAAAGGCGCCGCGGTCATCGACGCGTTCCCCGGGCTGGGGAAGTCCACGATCGCGCAGACGTTCGCCCGCGGCTTCCACCAGCGCCAGCTGGGGCGCTACGGGCCGATGACCGCCGGCGGCCATGAGCGGGTGCCGGTCGCGCATGTCTGCCTGACGTCGTCGACGACGAAACGCACGTTCAACACGATGCTCTGCCGGTTCTTCCACCTGCCCGGCTCGGAGCGCGGCAACGCCGAGCACCTCGGCCACAAGGCCGCCGACGCGGTCCTGGCCTGCGACACCCGGCTGATCGTGATCGACGACGTCCACTTCCTCGACCCGCGGCGCGCCGACGGCCGCGATGTCGCGAACCACTTCAAATATTTGGCGAACACCTTCCCCGTCACGTTTCTCTACGTCGGTGTCGGGATCACCCGCCGCGGCCTGCTCGCCGAAGGGCTCGGCCCTTCCGAGGAGGAGCTCGCGCAGAACGGCCGCCGGTGGACGACACTCACCGTCGACCCGTTCGAGATCGAAACCGAGCCCGGCCGGCACACCTGGCGGCGGCTGCTCCTGGCGATCGAGAAGAACCTGATCCTCGCCGAGAGCCATCCGGGGATGGTCGCCGACGACCTGTCGGACTACCTATTCGCACGCAGCACCGGCCACTTCGCCTCACTGATGACGCTCGTCACCCGCGGCTGTCGCCGCGCGATCCGCACCGGCCAGGAACGGCTCACCTCCGCCCTGCTCGACCAGGTCCGTAACGACGCCGCCGCCGAAGCCGCCCGCCAGGAACTCCACGCCGCCTTCAGCCACCGCCGGCTGACCAGCCGACCCACCAGCGCCCCACGCGCCGAGCCGGCGCTGCCGGCGGCGGGATAAGCCGGTGGTCGACAGCATCCCGATCCGGCTGGCCCCACTGCCCGGCGAGGACATCGACAGCTACCTGCGCACCTACGCCCGCCTGCTGCACGCCGAGGTCTCCGACATCCTCACCCTCGCCGGTTTGGCAGACCGACCCAGCACCGCGAAGCTCGGCCACCGGCCCTGGACCTACCGGCTCGACCCCGTCGAACGCGACGCGCTCGCCGCCGTCACCGGCCTTCGACCGCAGACGCTTACCGCGCTGACCCTCGCCCGCTACGACGGCACCGGCCTGCTCAGCGGTGTCCGGCCGACCGGACGGCCCCGTCCGCCCCGCTGGTGGAACCAGCTCAAAGGATCACGGTTCTGCCCCCGTTGCCTCGCCGGCAACGACGGGCGGTGGATGCTGGCCTGGCGGCTGCCCTGGACCTTCGCCTGCACTCATCATCATCTTCTGCTCGTCGATACCTGCCCCGTCTGCGATCGGGCTCACCGCCCCGCTCTCGACCGGCCGCCCCGCGACCCAGGGCGGTGCGACACCACCGGCCTGCCGCTCCCGTCGCACCCGCGTGGACGCCAGCCACCGGCCTGCACGGTCCCGCCCGCCGACATCGACGCGGTCGCGCTGCGTCCCGACGGTCCAATCGTCACCGCGCAACGTCACGTCGACGAACTGCTCGCCGAGCTCGGCCGCTGCAGTCCCGACCTCTCCGCCCGGCCGGTGGGCGTCGTGCAGCGCCTCGATGACCTGCATGCCGTCGCCCGCGCGGCGCTGTTCGCGCTGCGCGCATCCGCCACCGCGCCTCCCCTGACCGTCGCGGTCCTCACCGAACTCGGCGACGACACCACGCCGCCCGGCGCGGCCAGGCGGAACAACGCCGCCCCGGGGCGGCGCGCCGCGGACATCGCCTTCGGCTGCGCCGTCGCCTGCCACACGCTCGGCGACCGCACCGACGCTCCCGACCCGACCATCGCCGCCTGGCTCATCGACGCCGCCGTCCAACGCGCCCAGACCAGCCCCGCCCTGCTCCTGGACCGCTGGGAACAGACCAGCCCCCATCTGCACGGCGCGCTGCTGCACCGACTCGCACCACATCTCGCGATCAGCTACCAACTGCGCTACCGCACCGCAGCCCACCAGCCCCGCCGACCACAGCCAGGCGCCGGCACGGCCCGCGCCGCCGCGGTTCCCAGCCAGCTCTGGCCCAGATGGGCTCTGCGTCTCAACCCGCCGGGCCTGTTCGACTCGCTGCCCTACCGCAGCACGCTGAGCATGTTCCTGCTCCTCGTCGGCACCGACCTCGACTACCCCCGCGCGCGGCGCCTGCTCGGTCACACATCCCCCGGCTCTCCCACCCAGCTCACCGAGCGCCTACGCCGCCACGGCCACCTGGACACCGTGCTCGCTATCCTCACCCAGCTCGCCGACGCCCTCGACACCCACGGCGCCCCCATCGATTACGCCCGACGCCGACGATGGCGACGCCTGCGCCAGCCTGACTTCGACGAGACCGCCTGGCGCGAGCGCTGCGCCCAGCACCGAGCTCGCCGACTGGCCTCACCCCGCCACACCCGCTTCGCCCACCTCTACCTGGCAGAGCTGCTCACCGGCACCCACCCCTACCACCAGCCGGACGGGATCAAGCTAGACGTCATCAACCGCGCCAGCTACGCCCTTTTCGCCGGCAACCTGCCCGCACCGCTTGACGCTTATCTGCACGACCGCGCCGCACACATCCTGCGCCGCGGCAGGATCGACGAACCTGTCACCTGGGAACCGCCCTTCGACTGGATCACCGGCATCACCTGGCCCGGCCTCGACCCCACCCGCGTGCACCGCCGGGAACTCTGGGCCCACCGACCCCGCCCCACCCCCACCGAACCGCCCCACACTGTCCAACCCCCGACCATCACGGAGCCCACCCAGCTATCCGGACGCGCGATCCTCGCCGCGGTCGATCCCACCTGGCTACGCGAGCAATACGAAGTCAAGCGACGGCACTTCGCCGACATCGCCGCCGAGCTCGGCGTTCACGGCACCGACGTCAGCGCCCGAGCCCGCGCCCTCGGCATCCCTACCCGCCGCGGCACCGCCGCCCACACCCACCCCCTGACCCCGCACGGAGGACCCGACGCGTTCACCCCGCTGACCTGGACCGTCCTCGACGGCCGAGGCGCCGAACAGCGTGTCCGCAGACTGCTCGCCACCCCCGGTCACACCGACCACCGCAACGCCGCCCGCGCCCTCGGCATCCGCACCGACGCCCTCAGACGGCAGATCCACCACCTTGAACACACCGTCGGCGCCGCACTGCTGCACACCGACGATCAAGAACGCCTCATGCTCACCCCGCACGGCGAACACCTCGCCCACACCCTCTGGCCCATCCTTGATCTCCTCGACCGCACTCGCACTCGTGATGAGCCGGGTTAACGTCCATCGCATGGACGACGACGTCTTCCTCGACCATGTCGCCGAGCGCCTCGCCAGCCTGCCTGGGGTTCAGGCGGTCAGCCTCGGCGGGTCGCGGGCTGAGGGCACGCACCGGCCGGACAGCGACTGGGACTTCGCGGTCTACTACCGGGAACGTTTCGAGCCCCAGGCGCTGCGTGACCTCGGCTGGCCCGGTCAGGTCTTCGAGGTCGGAGGCTGGGGCGGCGGCGTCTTCAACGGCGGTGCCTGGCTGGTCGTCGACGAACGCCGCACGGACGTGCACTACCGCGATCTCGACGCCGTCGAGGAGGAACTCGCCGCCGCGGCCGAGGGCCGGTTCCGCATCGAACCGCTGATGTTCCACCTCGCCGGCATCCCGTCCTACCTCGTCCTCGCGGAACTCGCGACCAGCAAGGTGCTACACGGCCAGCTGCCCACGGTGCACTACCCGACGGCGCTGCGGGAACGGGCACCCACAGTCTGGTGGGACAACGCGCGGCTGACCTTCGACTACGCCCGGGTCAACCACGCCCGCCATGGCCGGCTGGCCCAGTGCGCCGGGCTGGTCGCCCAGGCAACCTCGCAGGCCGCGCACGCCGTGCTCGCGGCGCGCGGCGAATGGGTCACCAACGACAAGACGCTGCTCACCCGCGCGGACCTGCGCCACGTCGACCACTTCATCGCGGACGCCCAGACCGATCCGAAGGCCGCCCGCAGGCTCGTGGACGTCTCCGAGGAGCTTTGCGCGACCGCGGTGCAGGCCGTGCTCCACCCATTGCCGTGACCTATTAGCCTGCGGCGGTGGACCGAGTAACCGATGCGCCCGAGAGTCTCACCCAGCCTGCTGAGCAGGCCCGGATGAATGACTACAACAGCTTTGCTGAGGCATACTCGGCAGAGACCGAGAACAGTCTCGTGAATGCATACTACGAGCGGCCCGCGATGCTGGCCCTCGCCGGAGACGTGGCCGGCCGTCGGATCCTGGACGCTGGCTGCGGCGCAGGCCCCCTGGCCGCCGCACTGCGCGATCGCGGCGCGGTCGTCACCGGCATCGACGCCAGCGCCGGGATGCTGGCGTTGGCCAGGCAGCGGCTGGGCGCCGACATGGCCCTGCACCTGGTCGACCTGCGCGACCCTCTGCCGTTCGCCGACGGCGCATTCGACGACGTGGTCGCGTCGCTGGTACTGCACTACCTGGAGGACTGGGGACCGACGCTGGCCGAGATACGGCGAGTACTCAGGCCCGGCGGGCGGCTGATCGCGTCGGTGGACCATCCTTTCGTGGCCTACACGATCCGGAATCCCCGGCCTGACTACTTCGCGACCACCAGCTATGCCTTCAACTGGACGTTCAACGGGAAGTCAGTCCCGATGAGGTTCTGGCGCAAATCATTGCACGCAATGACCGATGCCTTCACCACCGCCGGCTTCCGTCTCTCCGTTATCAGCGAGCCCCAGCCCGACCCTGCCGCCCGTGAGCTGTTCCCCAACGACTTCCATGACCTTTCAACCAGACCCGCCTTCCTGTTCTTCGTCGTCGAGGTATAGTCGTCGGCCACCGACTCGGACGACGAAGCCAGTCGCGGACCACAAGCAGAGCCAGAGTCCACCGGCGAGCACTGAAAATGGCCAAGTAGCCGCGCCCCAGGACACGTTCCGGCTGGCCAACAAGACCATCTTGGCAGTTCGGGCTGGCCACGTTCAGCCGATCCCTACACAGGCCGTGTCCTGGTAGTAACGCTGCGCTCTCCGAGGGGGTGTGCCAGCCCGCTGGGTTCGCCGCCTTTCAGCGACTACCTTTCTCCATCGGATAGGCGCGTGAAATCGCCCCCGGGTGGACGCGGGGGCGCCGGGCCGACATGGGAGATGCTGAGGGCGAGGAGGTCGCAGTGAATTCCGCTCCGGTCCGGAGTCGAGCGCTCCATTGATTCTGCCATCCGGCACGCGTACCGGCGTCACTGGACAGCCCTGCGATGTCCCTTTGTCGACGCAGCCGCCGACTATTGGAGAGGCTGGTCTTTCTCGACAAGTTCGGCGAGTTTGGCCAGGGTCATGCGGGTGGCCGTTTCGGTCTCGGTGGCGGGTATGGCGTCGGGGATGCCGTGGTGGGCGACGAGGACGGTGGTGGCGCCGGCTGCGGCGTCGCTGAGGGTGGTCGTCGTCATCATGACGGCCGCGGGCGGGTCGTCGGTTTGGAAGGCGAGCTGTTCGATGACCTGGCTGTCGGGGACGAGGCGCAGGAACCGGCCGTGGTAGGTGCCGGTGGGAACGGCGATGGCGGCGGCCTGGGCGGGTTGGTGGCGGGTGAGGGAGATCCGCAAGGTACCGCCCTCGCGGGGCTCGAAGGTGTGAACCTGGGCGCGCGTCCCGGTCGGGCCCCGCCAGCAGACGATCATGGTCGGGTCGAGCAGTGCTCGGTAGACCGCCGGCGGCGGTGCCCAGATGCGCCATCTCACCTGCGTCGCGTACACGTCTTCGCGGTAGGAACGCGGGCGGGAGACGTCGCGGTGGGCGGTCCGCGGACTGGCCTCGTCGTGGGTCGGGCTGACGTGACGTGCGTCATGGCCGCCCAGGACAGCGGGCGTTCTGGAACGGGTCTACCACCGCGAGTGGCGCTATCTTCGCAGGTGGCAGGGGGTGTGGCCGCGCGATCGGGCCCCTGGTGACGATCCGGCGAAGTGGCGGCTGGCCGCCAGTGACGGGCCTGAATCGGATTGTCACGTTTACGCAGATGGTGCAGCCTTGGGTGAAGTGCCCGTCACGCAAGGACTGGGGGCGTCCGCGGCCTGAAGGGGCCGCGCTGCGGGGCGGAACGGTCAGCACGGACCCGAGACCTGGTCCGTGGATCTTTCCGTGGGAGTTTGTATGACGCTCGATGACGGAGCGCTGTCTGATCCCGATCGGCGCATCCTGCTGCACGATCTGCGGCACACGCTCGATTCGGAGTGGTTGCCGGATGTGCTGGTGGCCTTGTCCCAGGAGCCGCTGTCGTACACGGGCCTGCTGGGCAGGCTTCAGTCCTACGAGGCGGCCCGGGTGCGGCGGTGGCCGCAGGCGGTGGTGCGGGACTCGGCGTTGCACCGGACGTTGCGCTGGATGCGGGAGCGTGGGCTTGTCGAGCGCGACCGGGGGCCGGAGTGGCCCTTCACCGCCGTGTACCGGCTCACGCCGCCGGCGAGGGAGCTGGCCAGGCTGGTGCTGCCGATCGCGGAGTGGGCCGCGGCGCATGAGGACCTGCTGGAGCTGGACCGGGAGCTCTGGGCGGAGCGACGCAGGCGCCGGAGGAACGGCAAGAAGGGCCGCCGGCCGCGCTCACGCTGAGCGGCTGTCCCGCGGGCCCCGCATCAGCTCCTGGAACAGGCGTTCGGTGTCCGTGGTGGGCTGCTGGTCGAGGTCGGCCAGCGCCTCGACCAGGTGGTCGTAAGTGACCGCGATCGCGTCGTGCCGGCCGAGGCGGGCCTGGGTGCGGGCGATCTGGCAGTAGAGCTGCTCGTTGGTCGGGTCGAGGCGGCGCAGCGTGTCGAGCAGGTCGAGACGCTCGGGGGTGTCCTCGCCGACGGCGGCGAGGATGCTGGTCAGCGCGTCGGTCACCTGCCGGCGCAGGTGCTCCCGGTGGGCCTCCGCCCAGGTGCCGGTGAGGTCCTTGGCGAGGTGGCCGGTGTAGAGGCCGGTCAGCGGCAGGAGCGCGGCGATCTCCTCGGCGGTCGTCGTGGCCCGCCGGCGTGCGTCCAGGGCGTCCTGGACCTGCCAGAGGTCGACGGTGAGCAGGTCGGCGCGCAGCCGCCAACGGCCCGCGTCCTGCTCGAACAGATCGTCGATCGCTCCGCCGGTGGCGCGGCGCAGGGCGCGGCGGAGCGGGCTGAGCGCGGCGTAGAAGCGGTTGTCGATCCGGTGGCGCGGTTCGCCGTCGTCCGGCCAGACCGCCTCGATGAGTGTGTCGCGGCGGACCCAGCCGCCATGCGCGGCGAGGTAGGCCACGAGCTCACGGCCCTTGATCCCGATGCCCTCGACTGTCTGGGTGTCGCTGTCCGACGTGGGCTGGTAGGACAGCTGCCACCTGCCGAACAGGGTGAGCCGCAGCGGTGTGGTCACCTCCGGGCGGTGCGGCGACGTCGCGGGCACAGCGGCGGCTGGCACCGACGAGGACGGGGGCGGGGGCGGTGCTTCGCCGGTCTCGGCCGCGGCGTCACCCCCACTGTCACCAGGGGGTGGCTCGTCCGGCTCCGGGAGCTGCTCCGGCTCGCTCGGGCTGTCGCCGTCGGCCGGGGCGGATGGGACGTTACTGGGGGGCGGCGCGGAGGCGGGCGGTGGGGGCGGGGGCCCCTGGGTAGGGTTTGCCCGCCGGAATTCCTCCTGGTTGGTGGCCGGGGCGTCGGCGTCGGCGAGCAGGTCGAGCAGCTGGGCGGTGTCGTTCTCGGGCAGGGTGAACAGCCGGTTGCCGACCAGGGTGGCGGCGATGCCGGGGCTGGCCGCGCCGATCACTCCGTCGGGCCGGACCCGGGCGGTCGTGCCGGGGCGCCACTGCCCGTAGAGGATGCCGACGATGCCGAGTGGGGAGCCGTTGTCGAGGACCGCTTGGAGGCGGCGGTCCGAGGTCTGGTCGGGGGCGGCGAGGACGACCAGCGACGTCCGGCGGGGGTCCTCGCCGGACGCGGCGCGCCGCGCCCGGGTGACGACGTCGGCTTCGAGCCGGTCCAGCAGCGTGGGCAAATCGGGGACGACGTGCAGCCGCTGCGGCGGCGCGGCGGTGGAGTCCTCGCCCAGCAGCCGCCGCACGTCGGCCGCCGGGATCAGGACTTCGACGAGGGCGGCGTTGGGCTGGTGACGATCGGCGAGCAGCGCGACGAGCAGGGCGCGGATCGCGGCGTCGGCGCCGGGTCCGATCAGCCCGAGGCCGCGGGTTGCGGCCAGGTCGAGGGCGAGGGGCTGGCCGTCGCCGGAGGTGCCGACGATCCGGGTGCCGGGTGGGGCGGCGTGGGTGGTGGCGGTGGCTGCGGCGTGGCGGCGGCCGGTGACGTGCGGGTCGCCGGGCGGGCGCACGACGACCAGTTCGCCGTCGGCGTCGCGTTCGGCGGTGGCCGTGTTGTAGGCGACGGCGAGCTGGCGGATGACCGGCCCCTCCTCCAGGTCGTCGCGCCGGCCGCTGCCCGGGATGTAGTGCCGGCGGCGCCACAGCCGCACGGAGAACAGCGCGACGACCAGCAGCGAGACCGCTCCCAACCCGAGGTAGGCACCGGACGGGAACTGCACTCCCGGCGGCTGCGACGGAGCCGGGACGGGCACAGTCGGTGTGCTCGGGAGGGTTCTGAGGGCCGGGGAGGTCGGAGCGGTTGTCGGGCCGCCGGCCGTGGACGGGCCGGGGGTCGGCGTGCCGGGCGCGGGTGTGGAGGGTGCGGGGGTGGTCGGTGTGGCCGGTGGCGTCGTCGGTCCTGGGGCGGTCGAGGACGGTCCCGGCATCGCCGGCGCCGAGGGCAGCGGGTCGGAGCGGGGTGTGCTCGCCGGCGGGGCGTCGGGTGCGGGCTGGGTGGGCAGGGTCAGGACCCAGCCGGGGCGGATCAGGCCCGGATGGGTCAGCGCGCGCCCGTCGGCCTGCGCGATGCCGTGGTTGAGGGCCCAGATCTCGGGCCAGCGGGCGCCGTCGCCCAGACAGCGGTCGGCGATCCGCCACAGCGAGTCGTAGACGCCGCCTGCCGGCAGCTGCACCACGACGGTGCCCGGTGCCGCCGTGGGCAGCACCGGGTCGATCGGGGTGGCCGCGGCGACGGTGACCAAGCTTGGGCTGGCGGGCGCGGTGGCCGCCGCCGTGGCGACGGCGGGACCGACGGCCGGGGTCAGCGGGCCGCGGGACTGGGCGACGGTGAGCAGGACCGCGCCGAGCAGGAACGTGGCGAACCCGCGCATCCCGCCGACCGGCAGCGCAACGCTATGGCCGGGCCAGCGCGCCTCCCGCACCACATCAGGCACGGCCAGAACGACGGAGACCGCGAAGGCGAACCACAGCGGCCACAACAGCACCGCGAGAATGTCCAGGAGCAGGGTGTCGTCCATGGGCCCGGTCAGCCGCGCCGAGATCTCCGCCCAGGACGGCACGTGGTGAGGAAGCGGCCAGCCGACGAAGTGCCACAGTGCCCAGGGCAGGCCACCGACCAGGGCGACCAGGGCGGCCAGGGCGATCGCCGCGCGCAGCAGCCGACCGGCCAGCAGCAGACCCGCGGTGCTCCGGCGCCGGGAGCGACGGGGACGGCGGCGGGCGGGCGAGCGGCTCACGGGACGGCTCCAACCGGTGGGGCGGGGTGGGCGCTGCCGGTGGCGGTGACCGTGAGGGTGTCGAGCCCGACCACACCCAGCAGCAGGTTGTCGTGCACCGCGGTGACGGTGACCGCGACCGTGTTGTCGACGACGGTCACGGTGCCGGTGGCACCGGCCTGGGCGAGGTAGGACCGGGCGGCGGCGACCGCCTGCTCGGGCAGCAGCCGGACCGTTCCACCCTGACGCAGCACGGTCAGGTCGAGTTGCTGGGCGCCGGCGCGGGCGGCTTCCTGCGCGACGCCCATCGCGCTGGACTTGTCGGCGAGTGCGCCGCCGGCGTCCACGATCAGCCCGGCGAACATGACGAACGCGGCGAACAGCACCACCACGAACGCGGTCACCGTTCCCTCGTCCCGCCCGCGGCGAGCGGGTCGCGGGCGGCTCACGGCGCCTGTCCGAGCTGATCGCCGTAGATGTCCACCGGTGAGGTGGAGCTGGCGTGGAGCGTCGCGCTGCCCGGCGTGCCCAACATTGCAAGATCGTCCAGCCGGGTCGTGCAGGTCACGGTGACCCGCACCAGCGCACCGGGTGCCAACCCGGCCGTGTCAGTATCGACGGTGAGGTCCTGGCAGGTGACCCCGGCGTTGGCCAGCGCGGACTGTGCGGTGGTACGGGCGTCGGTGGCCGCCTGGGCGGGGGTGCGGGCGATCGACGCGGCGCGGGCGGCCTGGTGGGCGACGTCGGCGACGCGCAGCTTCGCGTCCGAGATCCGGTAGCACAGCACGAGGAACAGCAGCATGAGCAGCAGCGCCGGCAGGATCAGCACGAGCTCGGCGGTGGCCGACCCCTGATCAGGCCCTCGGCGAGCGCACCTGGGTTCGCGGGTCACGGGGCCGGTCTCCTGCGCTCAACGGGCCCAGCCGCGTCAACGTCGATGCCGACTCGAAATCCGGGGATCACGCTGGCGGCGGTGCCGCGGATGTGGACGGTCGCCGTCTCGCCATCGCGGGTGACCGTGACCTCGGGGCTGGTGAGGCTGGACCGGCCAAGCTGGTCGAGGGTCACCTGCGCCTGCTGTTCGCCGGCGGCGGCGCTGCCGCCGTCGGCGCGGGCGGCGGCCAGCGCACGGCTGGCGGTGGCCTGCGCGATGTGACGGGCATGCGCCCAGACCGTGACCTGCGCGAGCAGCAACACGACGCTGAACAGCAACGGCAACACGAAGATCATCTCGACGGTCAGCGCCCCGGCATCCCGGCCACGGCGAGGAGTCGGCGTGGGCCGTGTGCACCGTCGCCCTCGGTCCGGTCGGACGCCGCGAGACCTCGGGAGTGCCCGTCGTGACATGCTGGGACGGCCCCCCGCGGGCCGGCGTGCCGATCCGGAGCGTCCTGGCTGGGGGCGACGTCGGTCCTGTAGGGAGGCCGGCGAAGATGTCCATTCGGGTGCCGTGATCGTGTCCACTGGGGGTTTCCCGTGCTTTCTTGGGGGCCGGGGTGGTTGTCCATTTCTTCGCTGTGCCTGTTCGTGTCGTCATGGG
>NZ_LFCW01000021.1:0-14179 GCF_001306465.1 Frankia sp. R43
TTTTTGTTGTTCTAATAAGCCGCGACCACCACGATCTGCACAATGCATAGCGTCGGCAGCGTCAGAGTGGTATAAGAGAGAGCATTAGTGCGGCGCTGCGCTTGCACGGGGCCAGCATTCTTGAGCGCAGCGAAAGAATCCCCCACCGACATTCCGGCGCCATTCATGCCGCGCATTCATGGCGCATTCTTTGGGTGATTGTTTGACGTTTCAGTGTGTATTCTTTGCGCAGGCTGTCCGGCGCATTCTTCGGCGCGCGCATAGTCGGACATCCGACTGTGGACGTCCGACTATCTACATCCGTCTTTCACCATCTGACTTCGGATGTTCGGATGGTGTGTCGAGCCGCCCGGGGTCGAGCCGCCCGGGGTCGAGCCGCCCGGGGTCGAGCCGCCCGGGGTCGAGCCGCCCGGGGTCGAGCCGCCCGGGGTCGAGCCGCCCGGGGTCGAGCCGCCCGGGGTCGAGCCGCCCGGGGTCGAGCCGCCCGGGGTCGAGCCGCCCCACGCGCCACGTGGGCGGTGGATGGTGCACAACTGGATAGATGACACCGGAGAATCGAGATCTTGCGGCTACGGGCCACATGGACCCCGTAGCGGCGATTCGTAATGGTCGAGTCGTTAGTGCGCGGAGTGTGGTCACTCTCCGTCGACTCCTGCACAGACCGAACACCCCCCACACACTGCTGCCTAAAATGATCAGTGGGAAAGGTGGGAAACCCTCCTGACCTGCGGTTACGTGGGTGGGAAACAGGGTGGGAAGCGGGTGGGAAACCTCGCCCCACCCGGTGGGAAACTCCGGGCACACCAGCTCCGGCCGCTTCGGCACCGTTTGCCACCTCGCGCGTCGGTCACTCTCCGTGGTTCAGGGTGGCCGTGGCGCCGGCGAGTCCGGGCCACCTCGCCGTGGTCCTGGCCGTCGACGTGCCCGACGCCGGGCCGGAGGTCCGGTGGCGGTAGTCCGGACAGGCCGGTGAGGTGGCGGAGCTGGTGTCCATGACATGTCCGCATCGGTGTCGGTGGTGGCGTATCCCCCGACGTAGCAGGGGTTTCGGGGGGTGGATGTCCACGGACATGCCCACGTGGACATCCGCGGCCGGCGAGGTGCGCGGCCGGCGAGGTGCGCGGCCGGCGAGGTGCGCGGCCGGCGAGGTGCGCGGCCGGCGAGGTGCGCGGCCGGCGAGGTGCGCGGCCGGCGAGGTGCGCGGCCGGCGAGGTGCGCGGCCGGCGAGGTGCGCGGCCGGCGAGGTGCGCGGCCGGCGAGGTGCGCGGTGCCGTCCGGGCTCTGACGCGCGAGAGCCCCGGCGCCAGGTGGCTGCCGGGGCTCTCGGTTCAGTGCGACTAGTGCCCGTACTGGGAACCCTTGTACTTGTCACCGTAGCCGAGTGCGTTGAGGCTGTCGTCAATGCGACGCTCCAGCCGCCGGGCCTCTGCGTCGGTGCCCGAAATTCGAGCTTCCTTCAACTTTTTTTCGGTGGTCAGGACCCTCAGGGTTTCGGCGTCGCGATCCGTCTGACGAGACATTTGATTCTCCTTTGGCGACAGTAATCACCCAACACTTCCGGGATTGCCTTGATCTTACCTTGTCTTGCTGTTCAGGCAACCCTTTTTGCGTATAGCGATGCGCAGTCGAGGCAGATTCCAAGATGGGCGGGAATCGTGTATCCAACGTTCTCGCGACAGTCGGGGCATGTTTTCCGTGCGGCGTGCGCGCGGTCGAGTGCGGCCATCTGTCGAGGGGTGGCGGTGGCCCGTTGGACCGTCTGAATGATCGGGTAGAGAAGTGCGGTTCGAATTCCGCCAGCGTCCCCACGGTGGGAGCGCCACATCAGTTGTCCGACAGGGTCCCCCGGCGAGACGGGCCGAAATCCGATTTCCCGAAGCTGACTCCGGGTGTAGAGCCCCGATGGCGCCATACCCCACGGCCAGGTGGGAATGCCGTACCGGGTTCCGCCTGGGTCAAGGAATCGGATCACGGGATGCCCTCCCGGGGTGTCTACAGGAATTGGACTCGCTCCGGCTGCGCCGCGTTCGGTGTGCGTCGCCGTGTTCCGGATTGATGTCCGGAGTTGAGCTGAGAGTGCATGTCCGGGTGCCGTTCGGCGCATGTCTTGTGGCAGGGGATGCCGTTCGGCGCCCGGACAATTGCGGGGCGGTGGCAGATGACGCACGGTGCGGGTTTCCCGATGCCACCTTTCGGGGAACCGTTGTTGCCGGACCAGTCGAGCGGAACGGGGTCAGGGTCCCGCTCGACTATTGGGCGATCCTGTTCGCGTACCACGCCTGAAGCTCTTCCGGCGTGTAGGTCTGGTCTCGCCCTTCTCCCTGCCCCTTCGGGAATTTCGGGTCACGCATTCTTGCCGCGCGAGCCGTTCCGGGCTTGAGAGGGATCACGCCTGTCCGGCACGCCTCCGGGAGGGTGATCCGCTCCGCCGCGCCATCACCGTCGGTGTCCGCCGTCACGGGCTGGACCGTGACAGGGTCCGGGGTGTCACGGGCATCGCCGGTGGACGGGTCCCCTGTCGAGTCCGCATGCGTGACCGTCACGTAGTCCGTTACGTCCGGGGTCCAGCCACCCACAGTGACGTCCGGCACCCACCCCCCGGCGTCGTGGGATGAGCTGTCAACCAGGGCTTCCGCGGGGGTTGAGCCCGTTTCGTCCATGTCATCGTCGGCTTCTTCGTCGAAGAGGTGGCCCCACCCGGGAACCCAACGTCCAGCGCCGTAGGAGCTTTCCACCTCGCGGACGTGCTCTTCCGTGATCCATGGGGCGCAGCTTCCTGCGTCGAACCACTCGGGCGCCTCTGGCAGTTCCCGGAGTCGCGCGTTCGCCTCTTCCTGTGGAATGTAAGCGATCTGGATAAGCTCCGGCCGCTCGCCGAGCGGACCGTATGTTCCACGACCCTTGATGTCGGCATCCCATGCGGGCTTCTTGACGTGCCCATAGGTCGTGATCCACTTCTGAGCGGAGCACGTTCCGGTCAGGATTCGACCGGAGAACAGGTCTCGCGCGTCAGACCCGCTCTTGCCGAACAGAGTCAGCGACATTTGGTGAGCCCCGAGCACAATGCGATGTTCCAATGCGCGGCCCTGCATCAACGTGACGTGCAACCAAAACGGGATCGGAGACTGCTTCTTCTGCTTTCCGGGACCAGTCCACCACTGGCTTGCCCCACCCGCGAACGAGCCGAATTCGTCGATAATGAGAACGCGGGCGGGAAGATGCTTTGTCGACATTCCGGCCTGCTGCATCAACGCGATGGCGGTAGCGGACGCCACGAATTCCGCCAGCGCACGAATCGAGTCTTCAATTCGCGTGTGAATGCGGACCCCGGACACGGTCCGGGACGGGCGACTCGGGTCCCCCGCGATCCCGTGCGGATGCTCGTCATCTATTTCGGTAAAGCTCATGCGCTTCAGGTCGATGATGTCGACCAGCGCTCCGTGCTCGCGGTTGTGCAGCAGGGGCACGGTCAGAGTGGTGGTTTTCCCGCTCCCGGAACCGGCGACCACGGCCATGTGGGGGACGTCGGTCTCGGTCCGGGCGTAGATCGGCGTCTTGCCTGCTCCGGCACCGATGTGCATCACGTACGGGCTGTCGGAGGACTCCCACGCGACGGCGTCCGGGGGTTGCGGAGTGGGCATGAACTCCATGAAGCGGGGGGCCGACGTCAGGTGAACACGGGACACCTCCATCGGGACCTTGACCCACCTGTCGATGAGCCGCGCGACGGCGAGCTGCTGGTACTCCTCACCCACCCAGTGGTCCGGGAGGTTCACGCGGGTGATGGACCCCTCGCGCTCGGGGTGCTTCGGCACGAGGAGCCACTTGTCCGGCGACGCGCCGACAGGGAGGTTGAGCGGTCCGGACAGCGACTTCATCAGCGGCTGAACGAGCTTGTGCCGGTGCTGGCGGAGCGCCCACCGGCGGTGCGCCCGGTTGCCCACGTAGGCGAGCCCACCGGCCGCCGCGACGCCAGTCAGGGAGGTGGTCAGGGTCGGGTCCACGATCTGCCCGTACGCCTCACCCAGGACTGCGAGGGTGCCGCCGGTGCGGTGCGCGGCACGCTGCCACCGGGGCCGCTGTTGCCAGCGGTAGGCCCTGCCTGAGACGGGGACGACAGTGCCGAAGGGGTCGATGATGGTGGTTGCCGGGTGGAACCACGTGGCGTCGGTGCGACGGACTCCGTCGAGCGGGGCGCCGGAGACCCAGCGCCACCCGATGGTCCGGGCGGGGGTTCGTGTGGAAAGATCATGTCGGGCCATGGGGTGCACTCCCGTGGTCAAGGGGTCGGGCGCGTGAGGTCTTTGCTGAGAGTCACGCGCCCGATCCCGCCGAGCAAAGGGGTTTAGTCCGGCCTGTGGATAACCGGGATGATCAGGACTGATACGCCGGAACCGCGGTCCCGCGGCCCGGAGTGGTGGCGCTCGTGCTGTCCGCCGCGCCGGAGCGCTCCGGCCGCAGCGAACGCGCCGCGTGGAACTTGACCGACACGGCGACCTCGTCCACCTGGACGTCCCACCCGTAGCGGGTCTCGCCGCTCTGCTTGTCTGCCCAGGACGACTGGCGCAGCGTGCCCACCACGAGCACCCGGTCTCCCTTGTTCAACGACGCTGCCGCGTTCTCTGCGGTCTGCCGCCACGCGGTGCACCGGTGGTAGGACGTCGCTCCGTCCGACCACTCGCCGGTGTTCGGGTCCCGACGACGCTCAGTGCAGGCGATGACGAACGACGCGACGGCCGCGCCGTTCGGGGTGAACCGAAGCTCAGGGTCGTTGGCGAGGTTCCCGGCGATGGTGATCACGGCTTCCTGCATGGTGCTGCCTCTCTCTGCGAAACGGGGATCGGGCCGTGGGTGGATGGGGGTTCAGGCGACACGGGGCCCGCGGGTACGGGCGAGGTGAACGAGTCCGGCGACACCAGCGAGAGCGGCCAGGATCGCCACCACGGCACCCGTAACCACCTCCGGGTGCGAGAGCACCGGCCGGCCGTAGACGAGCGCCAGAGCGACGCTCAGGGCCACGACGGGCCGGCGGAGCGTGGCGAGAACGGCCTGAGCGAGGTGTGCGGCGCGCTCCGCGAGGTGGATACCGGCCAAGATCAGAACGAGAACGGCGAGAATGGTCACGGGACGTCCCTTCCGGGTGCAACGGCGGGGGTGTTCTCGGAGCTGGTGACCGATGGCGTCGGTCACCAGCTCCACTGATGTCGGGGGTAGCTCGGGGCTACAGGTACGGGTTCGGCTCGTGCGCCGTGGCCCGGGACTCCCGGATGATCCGGCGGATATGTGAGGGGTCGGCCGTCACGCCGGAGTCCGCGAGACGCTCTCGGATCGTGGGGACGTCGGTCACTCCGCTTGCGACAAGCTCGCGGATACGACGGGCCTTGGAGCCGCGTGGGGTCCCGTTGTCCCCCGGGACGTCCGGGGTGTCCTCCGGCGCGAGGGGGGACAGCGTCGCGACCTGCGGGATTTCGGTCAGGACGTCGGCCTGACGTCCCACGGGAGGTGGGTGGGAGTCCGCCACCGGGGCCACCTCGCCCACAGGCAGGCCGACGACGTCCGTTCCGAGGGGGGGACGTCGCGATGCCTCCATTGCGAGCATCTGCGCCGTCGCCTGGTCTTCCACCCGGGCCACCTGTCGGCGAACCGCGGCCACGGCCATCTGGGCGGACGCGCGGGAGATCTGCTGAGCCACCCACTGTGCGTCGTCCGGTGACAGGTCCGGGGCCGTCGCGCGGTTCAGGGTCCACCACAGGACCTTCGCCGCGATGCTGACGGACGCGCCGATGCACGCCATGGCAACCCCGCCGGTCTGGAGTCCCTCCAGGGCGATGGCGGTCACGGTGACCGCGAGCAACGCCCATCCGATCTTGTCCACAGTCGCGCGCCGGTCGGGCCGGAACCGGACGATGAACGACATCCCGAGCGTGGCGAGCCACGCGAGGTCGAACACCGCACCGGCGAGGTAGGCCGTCCACGTGCCGTTCAACAGGTGCGCGATGGACACCGTCGACCACGTGATGGACACCAGCGTGAGCGCGAGCACCAGGCCGACGACACCGCGCACCGCGATGACGTCGATGTCCCGGGGGAGCACCGGCACGGCCACGCGGCGGGTGCGGGTGACCGGCGCGGACTCGCCGTTGACGGTGTGGGTGTCGGTGTACTTCTGCGTCTCGATGCGGAACTTCACTTCACACCCCCGTTCGCCTTGCGCGCGGCGCGCCGTGCCGCGCGGTAGCCGGAGCTGCCGGGGCCGTAGTCGGGCTCGTCCGGGAGGTGGGTTCGGCAGATGGCGATGTTGGGGTACACGACAACGGGCGGTGCGGTGCACCAGTCGCACGCGACGGGGGTTTCCGGGGTGGGTACGGTCGGCATGGGTCGGATTCCCTTCTGCAGAGGGGTTCGGTCAAGGGCCGTGTCCGGGGCGGAATCCCGGGCGCGGCCCGTCTGGTTACAGGCCCTTCGACTTCCTGATCTCGCGGACCAACTTCGCGCGCTGGTCGAGTCCGAGCGTGAGCAGTCCGTCAACGACGTCGGCCTTGGTCACGCGCTTGCCGAGTTCCAGGGACAGTTCGAGGGTGAGCCGCTCAACGGCATCGATGATCGGCTTGCTCAGGTAGTAGGACACCCGCTCTCGCGGGATCTCCGTCTGTACGGCCACTCTTCGCCTCCTCAGCAAGTCCGGCAGGGTCGGTGCTTCTGGAGTCGACGATACCTCAGAAGTCGGAGAGTCGGATGTTCGGTGTTCGATTTTCGGTGTTGGATGTCCGGATTTTGGTTGCGAGCGAACGGAACTCCTTCTGGTGCGGGTGGGCGCCGGCCGCGCGGGGGTCGACTCCGGCGCGGCCGGTTCGGTCGGTGACGCAGACTCCGGCGCGGCAGGCGGCTCGACAGCCGGAGTCGACTCCGACTCTGGGGCGAGCATGTCCCGGAACTTCCGGCGTCCGGGCGGTGTCATCTGATGTCTCCTGTCACGTAGTCGCGGATGACCTCCGCCGTCACCCGGCGGTAGTCGAGATCGGCTTCGCTGGCGTACCGGCCGCGGTAGGCACCGATCGGCACTCCGGCCAACGCTGCATCTTCGTGTGCTGCATAGCTCCGGATGATCGTGCTGAACACACCGAACCCCTGTTCCACTAGATCGGTCCGGGCTTGCTCCGCCCGGGGGATCGATCGGGGGTCCACGCGAGTGAGGAGCACCCGGAACGGCACCCCGGATGGCCGGACCACCTCTCGGACTGTCCGGGCGAGCCCTGCCAGGTCCAGCGCCGCGGGTGGACTCGGGAGGATGACCGCGTCCGCATGACGCACCACGGCAAGCAGCGCAGCGGATTCCCGGGCGCCCGGCGTGTCCACAACGATCACGTCGTACTCGGCTACCTCGCGGACGTGTCCCAGGAGTCGAGGGTCGGTCTCCGCGGTGTAGTCGAAGCGGAGCTGGACGCCGGCCGCACGCGCGCGGTCCGCCCATCTGGCGGAGTCCCCGTTGGGATCGGTGTCCAGTAGCAGCACGCGCGCGGCGAGCGTCTCGGCGAGCAAGTGAGTGATGTTGAGAGCGGACGTGGTCTTGCCGACGCCACCCTTCTGGCTGGCGAAGATCAGTATCCGCATGACACGAGCCACCCCCTGTGTTGTGAACATCCACAGTCTGATGTCGCATCTCGGAGGTGGACAGGGGGTGCGTCCCCGAAGTGCAACACGCGGCGTGGGATGTCCCTCACGCCCGAAACGTCGGTGCTACTCTGAGTGTTGGAACTAATCGCATGCGACTTGTAGAGGAGGTGGGGTAGATGCAGACGCGCACGCGGTCAGCAAGGGTCCCAGACGATCTTTACCTACTCGCGATGCAACGGCTTGATGTGCCGGCGGACGCTTCATCGTGTCTCGTGATCCGTGCCGCTCTCGCGTACGCGGCCGGCGTCGACGTCGCGGACTACACCCCCCGACGCACAGGCCGTCCGCAGGGCGCCAAGGACAGGCACCCCCGAACCCGTCAGCGGGCGGGGGACGGAGAGCGGGCGGCGTGATGCCCTGAAACGCAAGTGGCCCGGGTGCTGGCAACACCCGGGCCGGACACTCCCGAACCCCTCACGAGAACTGGAGTGCTACGTGCACACCAATCGTACGGTCGCGCGCGCGTCTGCGCCCGATGCCCGGGCAGAGTCCCGGGAAGCTCACTGCGATATCCACCCCGTTCGGGGGACCAGCTCCGGCGAGGTGGGCCAGTGACGGCCCCCGCGGAGGACCCACGTCTCCGCGCAGCGATGGCGGGCACCCCGGACCCCATCGAACCTCCGACCGATGACGACGGCGAAGAGGTCACCTCGCCGCGTCGGGCGGCCGGACAGCCGAAGCCGAGTGGGGTAGGTCGCACCAGGCCACACCTCGCGGACGTCTCCCAGGACGCGCCCGGCGTAGTCGTCCATCGGCTGGTTGGTCGCGAGTTTCGGCAGTATGAAACGGCGCTCTATGCCGTTTCCAAGCGAGACGGAGAGGAACAGGAATACCAAATCCTCCCTGGGCAACTGAACATCTCTCGCGTGACCGAACTCCGAGATGTTGCGCCGGACCTGAGTCCGGGACCGATCATCGAAACGATGTTTGACGTCACCTACGCACCCCCGGGCGCAGAACCACGGAATGCGCTCGTGACCGACAGGGACATGCGCTCTCGTGAACCATCCTGGCCACAGGAGACCGGGATCGGCGGCGTCGTCCCCAAGCGTGGTGCGGACCCTGTCTCCGATGCGATCCGCGCGGCCGGCATGACAGTTCGATACGAGCATGGCGTGTCCGCCGCCTACGGGGTGCCGGGGCTCCTATTTCGCCCGGAACGTGCGCCCGTATTCCTCCGTCAGGGGACGCCGGCACTTACCGCGGATGGGACCGATCCCACCGCTATGTGCGAGCTTCCGCCTCAGGTAGTCAAGGAAGAGGGAATTCGGGTCCTGGGGCTTGATAACCCGTCGACGAACGAAACATACGGCGAGGACTACAACGCATTGTTGCGGTTCCTCGACGTCACCCCGGACCCGTCAGTTCCACTGGCGATGCTGGCCTTGCTCGCCTACTCGCCGTGGGCGGGACTCCCCGGGGTTCCTCACCTCGCCGTCGCTATTGCCGGAGACACCGGTATTCGAAAGAGCGCCATGGCTGGAATCGTCACCGGCGCACAGTCCCGGGAATGGGTGCCGGTCGACGGTGATGCAGACCGCGCCACGGTGAACGTGCGACACAACGCGTCGTCGAAGATCGGAACAGACCGGCTGTTGTACCACCTCGCCGGTAGCGTTGCGATCGTCGACGACGCATTCGCGGGTCACCTCACCCCCGGCGACGTTCGCGCGCAATGGATGATGCTCTCCGGTCTCGCTCAGAGCATGGCGACTCAGAAGGGCGGGACCAAAGCCACTCGGGACGGAGTCGGCATTCGGACTGACCGATACCCACGGTGCTGCATCCTCGTGACTGCGGAGGATTACCCAGACGAAGACCAGCACGGTTCGGAGATTGCTCGGTACCTCGCACTCAAAGTTGACTGCGAAGCGAACACCACAGTCTTGACCGAAGTGCAGCAGAACATCCGGGCTATCTCGCGCGCACATGCTCGCATGATCCGTGATGGCTTGGGCGATCTGGACGCGCCACGGCGAGCGGTTGCCTGGGCACGGGAACAGGTCTCGGACTGGGAGCGGAACGGCCACAACAGGGCAAGGCAGAACGCCACGCTCGCCGTAGCCGGAGTGCGACTCCTCGCGGATGGGTGGGAGCGCGCGGGTATCGGTCCGGGGGAGGCATTCGCCCTGTGGGGAGCGGACGTCATCCATGGCGTTGCGGACGCTCAGGCTCGCCGGTGCGGCATGACTGGGTCTGGACAATCCGCGCGGAACCCTGTGGTGCTGTTCATTCGGCGATTCCGGGAAATGCTTCGGGATGGCACGTGGTATCTCGCATCGCCTACCCGCGGCCCCGGCGATGCGGCGGTACCTCCAACAATCCCGGGACACGGTCCGGGTGCCGTTGGATGGCGTCAGGGTGCGGTTTTGGGGGAGCAAGAGGGCACGCAATGGTTCCCCGCAGGGCGAGGTGACCCGCTTGGTGCGGTCCGGGTGTGGGGAGGGTCCGGCCGCTCCCCGTGGCGTCGCGTAATGCTCGTGGTTCGTTCGTCGGAGTGGGATGACATCGCGGACGCGATTCGTCGGCGAGTTCGGGACCGCGATGGGTGGCCGATGCCAGCGGCGAACGACCTTATTCGCGCGCTCACCGAAGCAGGGTGGGTTAAGAGCACGCACAGTGAGAGCGACTCACTGTGGTCCGATTCCGGCCGAGTCAAGGTGCTCAAGCTCGACCTGGGCCGCTTGCTCGACATTCCCGAGGACGACGGCCAGGACTCCGACGGTGACAGCGGAGATGCTGCGAGTCCGCCTCCCATACCGACGTCGGGTGGCGCTCCGGAGCGGAGTACCGGGCCCTGCCTGGGGTGTGGAGAGCCGATGGCTCCGCACATTCCGGGAGATGGCGTCTATGTGGATGCCACCGGCGCCTATGTCCAAGCACATCCGTCCTGCGAGGTGCCGACTCAGCAGACGCTCATGCCAGCTCCGGCCGCACCAGCTCCGGCCGCACCAGCTCCGGCCGCACCAGCTCCGGCCGCACCAGCTCCGGCCGCACCAGCTCCGGCCGCACCAGCTCCGGCCGCACCAGCTCCGGCCGCACCAGCTCCGGCCGCACCAGCTCCGGCCGCACCAGCTCCGGCCGCACCAGCTCCGGCCGCACCAGCTCCGGCCGCACCAGCTCCGGCCGCACCAGCTCCGGCCGCACCAGCTCCGGCCGCACCAGCTCCGGCCGCACCAGCTCCGGCCCCTTGGACGGCACCGGAGCTGACGCCGGCCGGCTTGGAGTCGCTCCGTAGGACACTCGCGGAAGTCGAGTGGGAGGGTCCGACCGATGACACGTTCATCGGCGACGTGGCCGCGCGAATCGGGTCCGCGTTCCCGAGCAAGGGTGCGCCCGGTTCTGGCGGTCCGGGTCTCGTCTGGGGCGAGGGGCGGGGGCTCACCGGCTACCGCCTGTTCCGGATGGTCCAAGGGCGTGCGCCTCGCCGGCTCCCCCCGGATGAGCGGATCGGGGACGTCTCCCACCCCGTCCCGACCCCCCGAGCAACGTGGTACCGACCGCTCACACCCGAAGAACGAGCCGCGCGGTTCCTCATTCGGTGCGACGTCAACGGGCAGTACCTCTCTGCTGCGGGAGCAATTCCGCTCGGCACCGGTAGACCAATCCACCTCGCCGAACGAATCGTCATCTCGCCGAAAGCTCCGGCGTACTACCGGTTGACCGTCGCGCCCGAAGCGGGTGATGTGGCGCCGTTCGTGGCGCATGGGGATGACTGGTACTCCGCCCCGGGCGCTCGATACCTCGCCGATCGCGGACTCGTCCGAAGCGTCGATGAGGGGCTGGTCTGGACTGACGGGCACCCGTGGTTGGACAGGTGGTACCGGGCCACACGTGACGCGCGCGCGTACCTCGCCACCGGAACCGCGAGCGTCGATCTGGCGGCACTGGCCGCGGTAAAGGCGATGTACGCCACGTTCCTCGGGGGGTGGCTCGCGTCGGAGCAGTACAACGCGACACCGCTGTTCCGGCCGGATTGGCGCGCACATGTTCGGGACCGCGCCGCGGGGAATCAGGCGCGCTCGCTCGACAAGGTTCGGGAGACATCCGGGCGGACCCCATTCGCGCTATTCAAGGATGCGGCGTATTTCACGGCTTCATCTCCGGACGACATCCCGGGTGGGATGGTGGTGTCCGGCCAGTTGGGCAAGTGGAAGCTCGAAGCGTACGGCGAACTCACCCCTGACATAATCGAGATCCTGAACTCCGGCGCGGATGACGTGTTCGGCGCATTGCGTAAGGCGGTAGGGCGATGACTCCCGAAGAGGAAATGCAGAAGTTCGCGGACTCGTTCGACTGGCGTGATGGGTTTCGTTCCCTCGTTGAAGAAGGGAAGTCGAATCGCGAAATCGTCGAAGCGCTCGACTTGACCAATGGTGGGGCCATCAAGCGTGCGTCAGCGATGCGGACGGCGCAGCGATACCGGAAGCTCGTCACGGGAGGTAGCGGCCAGACCCGCGGCGGGCGCAAGGGGCCGCAGGACACTCGTGTGTTGGAAGCGTTGAAGCGGCGCGCGGCGGCGGACCGGTTGCGTAAGCCGATGGTCATCGGCTGGAAAGCGGCTGTGAACGTCAAGAGCAACAGTAAGGGGGCCGGCACCCGGGGGCAGGATCTCGCCCCGTTCGGGGGTGCGAACGCCGCGGCCGATGCCATCGAGCGTGGCGACTACGGGGAAGCCGGGGGTGCGTTCGGCCGTGCGCTGATGCAGCAGTACGGGGCCGAAAGCTTCCTTGAGGTAAAGAGCTTCGAACGGCTTGACATCCAGTACTGACCACACGTACGAGACCCCCGGCGGATCGTGGTTCGCCGGGGGTCTCGTACGTGTGGAACCGCGCACCCTCGCCGGCCGCACACCCTCGCCGGCCGCACACCCTCGCCGGCCGCACACCCTCGCCGGCCGCACACCCTCGCCGGCCGCACACCCTCGCCGGCCGCACACCCTCGCCGGCCGTTAGCGGCCCGAATCGGACGTTTCGTGACTCCTCTGAACTCATACATCTGAAGTTGGATGTTCGGATGTATCGTCGGGGTGCGCAAGGTTGAGGACATCGGGAGGGGCACGGTCATGGTTGAGGCGATCATCGCGGCTGGAGCTGCACTACTGGGCACCCTGGTGGGCGGACTGACGCAGTGGATCATGGTTCGATCGGCGCAAACCGCAGCCACTCGTGAAACGAGCCGCGCCGCGGTTGCAACCCTCGCCGCGGCCCTCGCGGACCACAGGCGTGCAATGTGGGTCCGGGAAGATGCCCGACTCGATGGTGCTGAGCTGGAGCGGCTCGACACGTTGCGCGACGCCAGCCACGCGACTCGGGCAGCGATAACGGTCCCGTTGACGCTCCTGTGCTTGGCTACGCCGAGCCTCGCCACAGTGGCCAGGGATGCAGCAGCAGCCACATACGCGATGCGTCACCCTGCGACTCGGGCGGACCTCACTCGTCTTCGCGAAGACGCGATGACCGCTGAACAGCGCCTCATCGACTCAGCCGGCCAGATCATCTGATCGAAACTCCCTCGGATGTGCGAGACCCCCGGCGATCACGGTTCGCCGGGGGTCTCGCACATCTCCTGCTCACCAGCCGCACCTGCTCACCGGCCGCACCCGCTCGCCGGCCGCACCCGCTCACCGGCCGCACCCGCTCACCGGCCGCACCCGCTCACCGGCCGCACCCGCTCACCGGCCGCACCCGCTCACCGGCCGCACCCGCTCACCGGCCGCACCCGCTCACCGGCCGCACCCGCTCACCGGCCGCACCCGCTCACCGGCCGCACCCGCTCACCGGCCGCCGGCAATCCTGGGATAGCCGGCGGCGCCTCCGATGTCCATGTGGACATGTCCATGGACATCCACCCCGGAACGCCTGCTACGTCGGGGGATACGCCACCACCGGCACCGAACGTGGACATGTCATGGACACCAGCTCCGCCACCTCACCGGCCTGTCCGGACTACTGCCACCGGACCTCCGGCCCGGCGTCGGGCACGTCGACGGCCAGGACCACGGCGAGGTGACCCGGACTCGCCGGCGCCACGGCCACCCTGAACCACGGAGAGTGACCGACGCGCGAGGTGGCAAACGGTGCCGAAGCGGCCGGAGCTGGTGTGCCCGGAGTTTCCCACCGGGTGGGGCGAGGTTTCCCACCCGCTTCCCACCCTGTTTCCCACCCACGTAACCGCAGGTCAGGAGGGTTTCCCACCTTTCCCACTGATCATTTTAGGCAGCAGTGTGTGGGGGGTGTTCGGTCTGTGCAGGAGTCGACGGAGAGTGACCACACTCCGCGCACTAACGACTCGACCATTACGAATCGCCGCTACGGGGTCCATGTGGCCCGTAGCCGCAAGATCTCGATTCTCCGGTGTCATCTATCCAGTTGTGCACCATCCACCGCCCACGTGGCGCGTGGGGCGGCTCGACCCCGGGCGGCTCGACCCCGGGCGGCTCGACCCCGGGCGGCTCGACCCCGGGCGGCTCGACCCCGGGCGGCTCGACCCCGGGCGGCTCGAC
>NZ_LFCW01000022.1:0-11673 GCF_001306465.1 Frankia sp. R43
CCGGATGCGTAGAGATGCGCATGTCCGGTTCGGGAAGCGGCTCGCGGAATCCCACCGGTGGAGACACCGGCAGGGCGCCGCGAGTCGACTTTCACCACAACTTCCTCACGCTTCCGTACGCGTTGGAGGACATGCTCGCCGCCGCCCGTGGCTACCGACTCGGCATCACCCTCGCGCACCAGAACCTCGCCCAGCTGCCCCGGCACCTGGAAGAGAGCATCGCCGCGAACGCCCGCAGCAAGCTCTACTTCACGATGTCGCCCGCGGACGCGAAGCGACTCGTCCGCCACGTCGAACCTCGCCTGTCTGAGCATGACCTGGCCAACCTCGGCCGCTTCCACGCCGCCACCCGCCTCGTCGTCGGCGGCGAAGAGGCACCGGCGTTCACGCTGCGCACCGAGAAGCTACCCGCCCCGGTACCGGGCCGCGCCGCGCAGATCCGCCGCGAGCTACGCCGCCGCGCGCCCACCCCCACACCGACGCCGCCGGACCCGACGGCCCCGCCGCCGCCGGCCGACCCCCGCCGAACCGCCCGCTGACCACCTCGGAGCCCTCATGGTCGCCTATCCGCATCCCCAACGTGCCCTGCGTATCCCGCCCCGTGCGCCCGGCCGGGTCGTCGCCGACGCCGCGCTGGTCACCTACCTCGCCCGCCACCTCTCCCCCCGCGACCGGTGGATCACCCGACTGGCCCACGAGCACCGGGTACTGACCACCCACCAGATCGTCGAGGTCGGCTGGTCCACCCAGCGGGCCGCGAACCGCCGGCTCCTGGAGCTCTACCGGTGGAGAGTCCTCGACCGCTTCCAGCCTTTGGTCCCCATCGGGCAGGGACAGCCCCCGGCCCACTACGTCTGCGACATCGCCGGCGCCAGCGTCCTCGCCGCCGAGGACAGCATCGAGCTCAAGGCCACCGGCTACCGCCATCCACGCGCGATGGCCATCGCCCACTCCCTGCGCCTGGCGCACACCGTCGCCGTCAATGGCTTTTTCACCGCCCTGATCGCTCACGCCCGCCGCCCTACCCCACCCGGCACCCTCACGGCCTGGTGGTCAGAGACCCGCTGCCAGCAGGCTTTCGGGGACCTCGTCCGCCCCGACGCCTACGGCCGCTGGACCACCGCCCGAGGCGAGATCGAATGGTTCCTCGAACTCGACTGGGCCACCGAACAGCTGGGCAGACTTGCCCTGAAGATCGGCGACTATGGGCGGCTCGCCGCGGCGACAAGGATCAGCACACCGGTGCTGTTCTGGTTCCCCACCGCGGGGCGGGAGACCAACGCCCGCCAAGTGCTCGCCGCAGCGCTGACCGGGCTCGACCAGCCCGACATGGTCCCGATCGCCACCACCGCCGCCACCCTCGCCCTCGCCGACGCCCAGCTCGACCCCACCCTCGCACGCTGGCTGCCACTGACCCAGCCCCGCGGCGACCGGCTCCCCCTCGACCAGCTCATCTCCGCCTGGCCCCGACTACGACCCCCCGACCCGCTAGACGGCCGCGCGGGTGACACCACGGCGGAGCCGGGCCTGCGTCCACCCACGCCGATGCCCCCCAGCAAGACCGGGGGGTGAGCGGCCACGACCAAATACCTCGCCGCCGCCCTCGCCGCGGTGGTCCTGCTCATTGTGATGACGGGGGCCGCCGCCGCCGGGATTGCCGAACGGGTCCTATGCCTGCCGGTCGTCGGCTGGTTCCTCGGCTGTTCCAGCGGCGGCAGCCCCAGCCAAAGCGCGCTCGACGACATCCCGCCCGATTACCTGAACCTCTACATGCAGGCCGCACCGACCTGCCCCGGCTTGTCCTGGACGACCCTCGCCGCCATCGGAAAAGTCGAGTCCGATCACGGTCGGAGTCGGCTGCCGGGTGTAGTCAGCGGCACTAACAGCGCCGGCGCCGGCGGGCCCATGCAGTTCCTCGCCGGAACGTTCGCCGAGGTCGTCGCCCGCCACTCGCTACCGGCCGGCGGCGCGAACCCACCGTCGCTCTACAACGCCCAGGACGCCGTCTACGCCGCAGCGTCCTACCTCTGCGACAATCACGTCGGAGCCGATATGACCGGCGCTCTGTGGGCCTACAACCATTCGGACGCCTACGTCGCTCAGGTCGTTACCCAGGCCACCGAGTACTCTGAACCGACGTCGAGCTATTCAGTAGAGTGCCAGCTTGTTCAGTCGACAGTTCAGTCAGGTTCCGATGGTTTCAGCAGTGCGGCGCTGACGGCGGTCGCGTACGCCTGTGCGCAGATCGGTAAGCCGTACGTGTGGGGCGGCAACGGCGATCCCGGGTTCGACTGTTCAGGGTTGACTCACGCGGCATACGCCGCAGTCGGTATCCAGATTCCGAGGACAGCCCAGACGCAGTACGATGCCAGCCCGCTTCTGCCGTCTGGAATGCCATTGCAGCCCGGTGACCTGGTGTTCTTCGGGACCCCAGGCGACATCCATCACGTCGGAATCTCGTTGGGAGGGACCATGATGGTCGATGCGCCTGATTTTAGAAGGACGGTCACGGAGCGGGATTTCAGTGGTTTCTCGGACTACGCGGGCGCGTCCCGGCTCGCACGATAGTGGAGGGTCTGTGGTCTTTCCAGACTCGCCGTCGGCGAGGATAATCTCTGATGTTGGCGTTGTAGTGGAACAGTTCGCCGTAGCGGCCCCGGTCAGCGCCTGTGCCATCGGCACCTTCGCGGTGGCGGGGTCGTGGCCAGCGCGACCAGCGCGAACACACTGCGGGAGGTGTAGTCGAGGACCGCGGCGATGTCCTTGGCGTACTCAGCGGGGTCCCGTGACTCGCGTACCTCGTCGTCGGCGATACCTGCCACGACATGCTGCGCGTCGCGGATCGTGTCGAGTATCGGGCGCCTGCCCGCGATGATGTCCTCGTAAGCCGCTTCCGCACCCACCGCTGCAAGGAGCGCAAGATGCTCCGCTGCCAGCCGGGGAATGCTGTCCTCGGGGCCGGTGATGCGTACCGCGGTGAAGGCCAGCACATCGAGCAGCCTGACGGCTTCGAGAGGCTCGGCGTCGGCCGGCAGCTCGCGCAGCTCCAGGGCGTGGGACGCAAGGCGCGTGGTGGTGGGGGCGAGTGGCGCGTGGTCCAACACCCACGTGACGCGGTCGGAGGACAGACCGAGGCTGGCTGACAGATTTGGCAGGACGAGCGAGCCGACCCGCGGCCGCAAGGACGGCCGAGCAGACTCTTGCAGGGTCACAGCTTCCCGCTCGGTAGCCATCACCGACCCGTTCCTCACGTGTCCGTATTGCGAGTTTTGCGCCTCGGAGGCGAAAAACGTCCAGCTGTGTGGTTTACGATGGAGATCGAGCCCGTGCGATGGACGGCTTACGCAGGATCCCGACAGGAGAGGCCGACAGTGACCACGGAGAACGCCGTATCTCGATCACACGCACGCCGCTGGTATCGGCGGGTTCTGGTCGCGGCCTGTTGGACGCTCGCGGGACTGACGCTCCTGCTGACCGTCGGAACGTTCGTGTGGCAGGCGCCGGGGATCGGGCTGGTCGGCTCGCTCGGTGGATACATACCGGGCTGGCTGATCGTCCTCGCCATCCTCGGAGTCGTCGCCGGCACGGGCGCTTGGCTCCTTCACCGGTCGAAAGCGCTCATCGCCGCAGTCGTGATCTGCGCGGTATCCGCCGTGTCCGGCGGGATTTTCATCGCCGACCAAAGTGCCGCGCTCGACGAGGCGGGTGTGCAGGCGCAGTTCGGGGACTTCTTCGGCCCGTTCCTGAACGGCGGGAAGGGGCCGGACAAGACCATCGAATACGGACCCGTCTACGGGCGCTCGATCCGCATGGGCGTCTACCGACCCGCCGCCTCCGGTGTGCCTGCACCCGTCGTCGTGCATATCCACGGCGGCGGGTTCACCTCTGGCAACGAGGTCAGCGACACCAAGTTCGCGCGCTACCTCACCGATCAGGGGTTCCTCGTGTTCACCCCCACCTACAGCCTCGCCACCAGCCAAACGGCCACCTGGGATATCGCACCCAGGGAGATCATCTGTGCCCTGGCTACCGTGAACAACTTCGCTGACGAATATGGAGGCGATACTCATCAATTCTACGTCACCGGCAGCTCCGCGGGGGGAAACCTCGCCACACTGGCCGCGAACCTTGTCGCCGCCGGCGAGGACCGCGGCGCCGACTGCGGCCCTTTGCCGGAGGTCACTGCGGTCGCAGTCAACATCCCAGCGACCGACCCGGGCTTCGCCGAGGGCATCCCGTACGCCATCAGTGGCGGCCTCGCGCGCAGTCTCGCCGAGGCATATACAGGCGGTACCCCCGAAACTGTGCCCGACAGGTATGCTGCCATCAATTCCACAGGCACTCTCACGGCCGCCTCACCGCCCACCCTCCTGGTCTATGGTGAAAATGACTGGCTTGTGCCCGCCCAAGCCTCCCTTTCCTATGCGCAACGCGCGCGCGCCCTTGGAGTGGAGGTGCGTGCGGTCGGCGTCCCTTGGACCGGACATCTTATCGGCCTCAGCGGCGCAGGTGGCAGAGCGATTGCCGAACTCACCACTGCCTGGTTCACCACCCACCAGTGATTAGCGAGTGACACGCCCCGCCGAGGCCGCGGACATATAGGATTGTTTCGAGATCAGCAGGGTTTGCTACGAAAAAGGCAGCATTGGAGGCCACCTCCCGTCACTGGCGGGCGGTCTTCTACACGTCGCAGCCGGACCTGAAGCTGATGGTAGTCAACCCCTCTCATCTGTACTGGCCACTCCATAGAGCCCTCTTTGCGAGGGGACGACGGAGCCGCTCCCGATGGCGCCCCAACGAGAGCCATATGGTGCGTGACGAGCCACGCCAGATCCTGCCGAACGGGCCAATGATGCCTCCCACGAGAGGATGGAATGAGGCCGATATCACAGTGGAGTGACGCCTTTCCCGGACGTCGGTCAGCCGGTCGCGGCAAGGTAGAGAGCGAGACACCATTCCGAATGCCGGCCCCAAGCCGCCGTCGGGCGGCGAGGACTATGTCTCGAGAGACGATCGAGATCTTCTCCCGGCCAGCGGACGTCACGCGGAGGTACCGCCTTCCCAACTGCGGCGGCGACGTCCCTCCCGCCGCCAGAAGTCCGCGCTCATCGCCCTCGTATTGGTCGCCCTTTTCCCGATCGCCGACCGTTTCGCGGTGGCTCTCACCAGGAAGCAGATCGCCGAACTACTCGAAAGCGGCGTCGCGGACGCCTTGGACTGTGGCGCACCGCCGCCGACCGTCACAGATATCGACATTGACGGCTTTCCTTTCCTCACTCAGGTTCTTCTAGGGAATTTCAAGGGCATCAGCCTTGCCATCGAGGGTCTGTCGACCCCGGGGCCCAGGATCGCCGTGCTGGACCTGAGCGCCGACGGGCTCCGTATCCCGATCCGCAGCATCGTGACCGGTGGAGAAGCGAAGATCTCCATCGACTCCGTGCGAGCCAGGGTCGAAATTCTTTACAGCGATCTAAACGAATACCTCGCTGGGTAGACTGGTCACGTATCGGTCCATGCCGTGGACGGCGGGAAACTCCTGACGATCTCCGCAGCGACAGATCTTCCCTTTTTGGGCCCCCAGCAGGTGACCGGAGTCACATCTTTCGAGATCCGCGACAACAAAGTCCGGCTTGTGCCGTCCCATCTGTCGCTCAGCGGCGCGATCGACCTCGACCTACCCATTCCCCTAGGAAACCTCCTTCCCCCCATTCCAATCCCGATAGGCAACCTGCCGTTTGATGTCAGAATTGCGTCGGTGTCGACGAACACCGCCGGGATGGTGATCACCGGGGAAGCGCGGAACATAACAACCACGGCTGACACAAGCCACCAGACGGAGCGGGACTGCCCCGCTACCGAGAACGCCACACCCTGACCACGGTCACCGTCGCGGGCATGCGAGAGTGGCACCCAGCCCCTGGTAACGGCTGGCGCTACTCACCTCGCAGCCTGGCTCGAATTCACCACGATGGTGGGCAACCCGCAGGGAACCCCTGCTCTCATACCTCAATAGGTGGCACGGCCTCCACTGATGTCGTAGGCCGCGCTGGTGGAGAAGCTGACGCGAGCCGAGGCGAGAAAGGACACGAGTTCGGCGACCTCCTCGGGGCGGCCGATCCTCTTCATGGGGATCAGGCTGGTGATGCGTGCGAGCACCTCCGGCGCCGTGGTCGCGTTCATGGGCGTGGCTATCACCGCAGGCGCGATGGCGTTGACCAGGACTCCAGTGGTGGCGAGCTCTTTACCCGCCGACTTCGTCAGGCCGATCATAGCGGCCTTGGAGGCGGAATACGGCGCGAGGTTGAGATTGCCGTCCTTGCCGGCCATGCTGGGGCAGCGCTGCCGCACTGCGATCCCACCGATCCTGGTCGGCGAAGAGCCGTGGCGACAACTTTGCTTCCGCGCAGGTGCGCGCCCCTACGAAGGCCGCTGGCTCCCGCTCGGTGTTGTGATCATGACGAGTCCGAGGAAGTGACAGATCGGTGAGAGAGCGCTCCGGGACAGATCGGTGAGAAGACCGCAGATCTCCTGGTCGCGCCACCCCAGTGGGACATAGGTGATGAGAACTACAATTTCGTAGGTTCTCACCGACATGGCCACTTCTCGCGGATGGTGTCATTGATCTGTTCCGTGGGGCAGATCAATGAAAAGCGGCGCGTGCATGTAGGACACCGGACGCTGCGGACCCGTGGCCGAAGCGGTTCGTGGCGCGGGCGTGTGTCGGCCGGTGGGCAGGGTGCTCAGCTGTCGGTGAGCTGGCGCAGGAGGCGGACGCCGGGCATGCGGTCGTCGGCCCGCATCGGCACGTCGAAGATCTCCGGCTCGTCGAAGACGGGCCGTCCGTTGGGGCGGCGGGTGTAGGGAGCGAAGCCGAAGTCGGCGCCGTCGGTGGTGTCGTATGCGGTCCAGGCGATCGTCTCCTGCTCGCCGGGGCGTAGCGGATGGTTGGAGACCGCCCTGGCACTGAAGATGCCGGGTTCGGTCTCGATGATGACCTGGGGGACAGCGAAGGCGAACCGGCGCAGGTTCAGGGCACGGGCGTGCTCGGCGGCCTGGTGCTCGAACGCGACGGTGGCGTCCTGGTCACGCAGGTAGTCGTAGTCGGACAGGATCTGGCGGCGGTCGCCGTCGAGGATGACAATTGCGGGTGCGTCTTTGACGCCGATCGCGCGTTGGACACGGCCGACGACGTCGGTGACCAGCGTCCAGGTGTCGTCGTTCATGGCGGATGTCCTTCGGGTCTGGGGCAGGGGCCGGCGGCCTGGGAGCGGGCCAGGGGCGGGTGCCTCAGCGCGGCTCCGGGCCGCCTTCTCGGCGCAGGTCGGCGCGCAGGTGCAGGGTCTCGTCGAGGATCTCGCGCAGCAGCGCCATCCCGGGAAACTTCCGCGACGGGCCTATCGGAGTAGTCACAGTGAACGTCTCGTCGCCGTCAAGACCGAAGGTGTAGGTGCCATCGGGATTGCGGGTGTAGAGCGCCGTCCCGGTCGTGACGCCCTCCTCGACGTCGAAGAGCGTGTAGGCGATCACGTCGTATTCGTTGAGGTCGTCGCGCAGTGGGCCGGTGAAGGGCGAGCGCAGGAGTACCGAGTCCTCACCCACGAGCGGACGCGGAGTGACGATCATCGGCACGGCGATGATCAGCCGTTCGAGGTCGATGCCGGCGACCTCGCGGGCCAGCTGCTGCTCGTACGCGACGGCTTTGGCGGGGTCGCGCAGGTAGTCGGCGAAGTGGTGCTTGCGGGTGGGTTGGCCTTCCAAGACCGCGAGGGCGGGTTGGTCGCCGGCCCGTAGCGCGTCTTGGAGTTCGCCGATGGTCGTGTCCAGCAGGATGTGGGACTCGATGTTCACCGCGGCGTCCTCTTCGGTCGGGTCGGCTGTCGTGGCAGGGATCGGATGGTTCCAGTCTGGTCCGGCGGGTGGTGGCCTGTCTGCGGGAGGGGCCGTCACCCGCGCGGCCTGGCCGGACCCAATCTGCGCGTGTCACGGGCTTCTACTGGTGTTGCGGTGGTCACCCTGCCTTCGCGTCCGAGGTCGGTGACGTGTCGGCCGTCGTCGACCTTCGTCACAACCGATCCGCCAGACGTAGCCCTCCGTCGGAGCCGCAGGGGACGGCGGCGTGGATCGTGCGGCTGTTCTGCTCGTATCCCGTGATTGTCTTTCATTCCTGCGGCATGGCGCAGCCAGCCTGGCCCACGCGCTTGCGGGGCGCGGTTTCGTAGCCTGAGATCAGCGAGGTCAAGATGGCCGATGATCTGCCGAGTTGGCCAGCGGACGATCCGGCCGCAGCGGACACAGCAATAGTGGCCATGCCACCGGGCCGAGGTCGATGCGACTTCACGGCGTCCGGCGACCGGAACGAATCCTTCTTTGTCTGGAGTGTTGTCGCACCGGCACAGCCATGCGTCGTCGGCGCCGCGGCAAGCGATGAATTCACGCATAGCAAGCATCTCTCTTTCCTGAGAGCAAGATTCGGAAGGGAAGCAGGTCCTCGCGGAAGTGCACCCCGACGTGGGCGGCCTCGCGGTCCTTGGGATGGACGTGGCGGGAAACCTCGCCGCGTCTCGCCCGGCCGGGGATGCTCGACGATCCGCCGGTTCATGGCGGCGCTGAAGGTCGTCGAGCGCAATCTCGTGCCTGGCCGTGCTGCGGTGCGGCGGACTGTCCGCCACACCGCAGCACGGGGGAGGTTCCGCGCTCGTGCCGTCCCGACCAGCCCGATGGCCTTGCCGGCGTGGGTGGATCAGGCGGTGCCCGAGGCGGTCCCGACGTCGCTGGTGGGGTCGAGCGCCTTCCACTGCCGGAGCATGTCGATCAGCTCGTCGGGGGTGCGGTCGTAGAGGATGGCGAGGGTGCGCAGATCTCCTGCGCGGATCGAGAGGACCCGGCCCGCGTAGTCGTCGCGTTCCCGCTGGATCTCGGCGACCCAGCGGCGTAGCGGCCCGGTGTCCTCGGTGGGCACGCTGGCCAGGGCGGGCAGGTTGAGCACGATGCGGGCGGTGCGCGGCGGGAGCGGGTCGGGTCGTGCGCTGGGCAGGAGCTCGGCCACGGGGACGCCGTAGAACGCGGCGAGGGCGGCAAGGTTCTCGATGTTCACCATGCGGTCGCCGCGTTCGTAGGAGCCGACCGCTGAGGTCTTCCACCGGCCGAGGGAGAGGGTTTCGACCTGCTGGAGGGAACGGCCCTGCTGGGTGCGGATGGCGCGTAGGCGGGCGCCCACCTCGCGGGCGTAGGCGCGGTTCTCACTGGTCGTGGTCATTCTTCCTCCTGGTGGATGGGCGATTGGGGACGGGGCAGCGCAGAGAGCGGCGATCGAGGTGCGCTTCCCTCGAGGGGTGGGGTCCGAGGCGGGTTGTGTGCGACACGAGCCCACGCAGCGAGCGATCAGGGTGCTGGCCCCGACTAGGACCAGCGGTGCGGGCCGAGCGGCAGCTCGCGGGGCCTGTGGGATGCGGCTGTGCCGAATCCCGACGTGTGCGCTCGGGCCGGCTGCCCGGGCGGGCCGATGACGGGCTCGGCCCGGCGACGCGGGCTTGCCGGCAGCTCGGCTTACAGATCACCGAAACGGGCGTTCAGCGAGTACGACCGTCAGGCGGAGTCGCTGACGGTGCCGCCGTCGAGCCTGGATCGTCGTTGTCGATCCTGCGCCGTCGCGGATTTAGGTCTGGCCGGTGGGGATGACCCGGACGTCGAGGATGTCCTGGTCATCGAGGGCGAGCAGAGCGGTGGCGTAGGCGTCGAACGGTTCGTCGTAGACCATGCCCACAGTGCTCGGCAGCGTCATCCACCTGCGACGGCGGCGCGACCGCGTCTGCACCTGCACGGCGGTGCCGGTCAGGACCGCGAGGAGAGCGGCGGGAGTGTCGGTGTCGAGGCCCCGGCGTTCCGGGCCGGCCAGGTAGGCATCCCCGACGATCACGTCCTGGCCGCGTAGCTGTTGGACATGGACCCAGGTCAGCAGGGTGGCACGGCCATTGCGTGGCAGCCCATCGGGCTTGCCGTTCTGGTTGACGTACAGCGTCGCCGCGGGCCGGGTGAGGCCGATCGGTTCGATCGGTCCGCCCACGAGGGCCTGCGCGGCGCGCAGGCTGGTTTCGTCATGGTCGACCGGGCGGACCGGCAGCAACGGGTCCGCCGGCACCAGCACTATTTTGATCATTGTCGGGTGCTTTCCGGGAAGGCGACCGCTACCCTGCCCCGTGCTCGGAGGGGCTCACTGCTGGTCGCTGGGGCTGGTGGGTGTGGGGGGTCGGGTCCACTGGCCGGTCTGCGGGTCCCAGACGGCTTCGCCGTAGAGGCGGTTGAGGTCGGGAAACTCCTGGAACGGGGCGGGCAGCATCCAGCCGAACGCCCGGCACTCGGCCTCGCCGGGGTAGGCGCCGGTCCATGGGTCATCGCCGTGGTCATGCGGCTGGTCGCAGCCGGCGCGTTGCAGCCCGGTCTGGCGGCAGCGGGCGATGTCGCAGTCGGGGTGGTGGCGCCGGCCCGGAAGCGCGTCGCATCCAGGGCACGTCGGAGCGGGCTGGGTCGACATCGGTGGCCTTCGGATGATCAGGGTGCGCCGGTCATGTCAGGCCGCTCGGCCACGTTCGCCGCCGCGGGTTCCTGAAGGTCACGCGATGCCGCGGTCTGCGCATGACCGTCGTGGAGCGGGGCAGATCCTTCCGCGGCGACGCGCCAGGGGACGGGGTGGCCGTGGGTGGAGTTGGCGCAGTCGGTCCGTTCGGCCCCGGTCCGGTCGTCGTAGACGTGGCCGCCATCGACGTAGATCTCAAACGGCGGGGCGTCCTCGGCGTGGTCGAGGGTCACGGCGGTGTCGATGTGGATCAGCAGGCTTCCGGCCTCGTCGAGGCAGACACTGATCCGCAGCGGGAGGTGGACGTTGCCGGGTTCCCAACTGGCCATCGGGTGCGGCGGGAGTGCCTCGAACACCTCGACGGTGCCGAAGCTGACAGACATGTCGGGCATGACAACCTCCAGGGAAGGCACGGTGAGGGGGCGGTGTGCGGCTTCGGGATGGGCCGGTCAGTGGCGGGTGCGTCGACTCAGGGCGTCGGCCCGGACGCGGACGAGGCGCACGACGGTGAGCACGGTGGGCCGCGTGCGGTCCAGCGGCGGGCGCAGAATGTCGCGGTCGTAGGCACCGAGCAGAAGCCCGGCGGTGACGGTGTGGACGGCCTGCGCGGCGTCGTCGACGGCGCGCCGGTGACCGTTCACACTCGGAGTCCAGCCATCGGGCGCGACCGCCACGGCCGGCGGGCCCGGGGGCAGCCGGAAGATCAGGGTGACGTGGGTGGGGTCGCCGTGGTGGTCGAGGTAGAAGGCCCCGTCGGGCAGGTCGGCGAGGACGGCGCCGATCGTGGCGCCGTCCGCACCCGGCCGGATGGTCACATGGATGGTGTCGGGCTGGGGATGGCGGACCGACACGAGCGGCTCCGAGGACATCGGAAGGGTCCAATCGTGGGATTCCGGGCGTGGCGGCCCGGATGAGGTCATGGCAGGTCGCTGTCTGTCCGATCGAGGTGGCGGAGCAGGGTGAGCGCACGTGTGGCCTGGTGGACGTCGCGGGCGAGCGCGAGAGCTTCCGCGCGCTCGCCGAGGGCGCGGGCCTGCCAGTCGTCGGCCAGGACGTCGCCGTGGCCGATCAGAACCTGCGGTCCGAGATCCCAGATGATC
>NZ_LFCW01000023.1:0-10159 GCF_001306465.1 Frankia sp. R43
CTCCACCGCGCCACCGGCCCCCGCCCAGCCACCAGCTAAGCGGGGCCCGGCCTCGGCCGGCGGCAGGTCACCAGACCCGCACACCCAACGATCACCCGAATCCCCGCCACCAATTTGCTACAGGCTCTCCGACGACCAAAATCCTTCACTCTTGCGGACCGCCAGGCGAATCTGCGCCCCTTTTGTCGCTCTTGATGTGAATTGCTGGAGCTGCGCGATGGTGCGGGATCGCCGGTGGGCTCGGGAGCGGCGACAGCCCGTGGACGCAGCATGCAGCCCGAGGGTCTGGGGTCAGACGCCCGCGTAGGAGTGCAGGCCGTTGATGACCAGGTTGACCAGGTAGTAGTCGACGAACAGGGCGCTGAACGCCAGCAGCGAGACCGCCGCCGCCCGCCGCCCGCGCCACCCGGCTGTCGCCCGCGCGTGCAGGTAGGCCGCGTAGATGACCCAGGTGATGAAGGACCAGGTCTCCTTCGGGTCCCAGCCCCAGTAGCGCCCCCACGCCGCCTCCGCCCAGATGGCGCCGGCGATGATGGCGAACGTCCAGATCGGGAACGCGAAGGCGATGACCCGGTAGGTGATCGTGTCGAGCGTCGCCGAGGAGGGCAGCCGCATCACGATGCCACCACGGCTGCGCATCGCGCGCGACGTGTCGGCCCGACCGGAGGCGACCTCAGCCAGGCGAGTCTCCCAGCGATCCTTGAGCAGGAACAGCACCGTCGTCACGGCGGACAGCAGAAAGACACCGCTGGCGACGATCGCCCCGGCCACGTGGATCTTGAGCCAGTACGAGTTCAGCGCCGGGACGAGCGGGCCCGCGGCCACGTAGAGAACCGTCCCGGCGAAGCCCATCGAGAGCACGACCGGGACCATCACGAAGACCCCGAGCCACCGGACCGACTGGCGGGCCATCAGGACGAGGAACCCGGTCACCGTGATGAGGCAGATCATGGACGAGAACTCGTACATGTTGCCCCAGGGGACCCGGCTGGCCGCGATCGCCCGCGTGACCACCGAGCCCACGTGCGCCGCCCAGCCGACGATCGTCAGGACGACCGCGATCCGGCCGATCCACGTCGACAGCCTGGACGCGGCGGGGTCCTCGTCGGCCGCACCGCGACGCCGGGACAGGGAACCGCCGTCCGCCCCGTCGAGCGCGCCGCCCGCCTTCAGTCCGGGCCGGCCGTCGCCGGACGGACCGGGGGTCAGGACATCGCTGCCACCGCCGGTGGAGGCCGCACCGACCAGAACCGCCTGCTTCGTCACCGCGGACGTCGGGCCGCCGGCCTGCACCGATCCGGCGGCATCGGCCTTCCCGGCCGCCTCCTCGGTGGCGGGCCCGGCAGCCCGGCCCAGCCGGCTGAACGCGAACTCGGCGGCATAGCCGAGCATTCCGACTGCGTAGACGGCCATCGAGGTCCCGAACAGCACATCGGAAAGATTCGCCATGCCTTCGTTGACCGGCATCAAGGCTCCCGTTCGCTGGTGGTGCTGGTTGCCGCGTCTTCGCTGGTGGTGCTGGTCGCCGCGGCCGTCTCGGCCGCGCCGGTTCCGACAGCGTCGGTTCCGACAGCGCCGGATCCGCTCATGTCGGTTCCGGTCACGTCGGTTCCGGTCACGTCGGTGTCGCCCGGCACGGCAGCGGCCCCGGCGGCGTCATCCCGCGCGGTGCGGTCTTTCGCGGTGTGATCCTTCGCGGTCTCGTCCCGCGCGGTCTCGTCCCGCACGTGCTCGTCCGGCGCTGGCGCGTCCGGTGCGGATTCGTCCGGTGCGGATTCGTCCGGTGCGGTGTCGTCCCGGATCGCCTGGGCGACGGTGGTCAGCTCGGTGGCGAAGCCCTGGGCGTCCGAGCGGGACAGCCCGCCGATCTCCACGGTGCAGCCGCCGCCGGCCAGCGGCGTCGCCCGCACCCACACCCGTCGCCGCCGCACCCGCAGGCTCGCGATCAGGCCCGCGATGATCGCTATGGACGCTCCCAGCACCAGCCCTTTGTAGGGGTCGGACTTGGTCTGGAAGGTGGCGAACTCACGCACGCCGTCCACCTCGAGGGACAGCCCGCCCGGCAGGCCGGTCAGCGTCCGCTGCTTCGGGTTGTTCGGCGCGACGACCTGGGCGATCAGGTTCTCCCCTGCCGGCCCGGTCATCGTGAACTGGGTCATGTCCCGGGTGTCGACGGTGTAGACGTTCTGTGGGATGCCCTCGTTGAGGTGCAGGTTGCCGACGAATCCGGTGATGGTGAGGCCCGGAGCGGTGGCGGCCGGGTAGGTCGAGACGTAGCCGTGGCCCGGTTTGAGCACGGTCGTCGGGGTGAACACACCGCTGAACGCGAGCTGCTGCGGCTCCTTGAGCGCGCCGGTCGCGGGCAGCCCCGTGTCGGGGATCTTCACCGTGCAGGTCGAGGTGAACATGCCGTCCCGGGGGGTGCACGGCACGTACGACTCCCAGACGACCTCACCGGCCTTGTCCCGCAGGACGAAGTGCGGCGCGTACCCGTGGCCGACCAGATAGATCTTCGCGTTGCCGACCTTCAGCGGATGGTTGACCCGCACGGTCGCGGTCTTCGTCGGAGAGTCGAGGTCCTCCGCGTACGTGACGTCGGCCCTGAAGTCGGCCGGCTGGCCGTTGTCCTGGTACGTCGCCTCGAAGGTGTCGAGGGTCATCGAGAACGGCGGCAGATCCACCGGATCGACCAGCGCGCCGCCGCTGTAGGTGTCGTAGGCGATCAGCGTGTTGGCGAAACCGTTGCCGGTGATGACCAGGACGGAGCCCTGATAGCCGAACCAGGAGCCGAGCCCCACGCCGGCCAGCATCACGACCAGCGCGATGTGGAACACGAGGTTGCCGGTCTCGCGCAGGAAGCCCTTCTCCGCGGCCGCGGAGTGGTCGGGGCTCCCGTCGGGACGCCGGGCGTCAGCACCGGCGACCGCGACCCGGAAGCGGCGTTTGCGCAGCACACCGCGGGCACGCGCCACCGCCTCGGCGGCGTCGAGCGAACTCGTCCAGGAGCTGCCGCCGGGCAGCCGACCCGGGCGGGCCGGTGCCTTCGGTGGCGCGGTGAACAGCGCCCGGGCATGCCAGATCACCCGTGACCACAGGCAGCCGATCAGCGAGATGAACAGCAGCAGATAGACGGCGGAGAACCAGGGCGAGCCGAAGACCCCGAACGCGGAGACCCGCTCCAACCACGGAGCGATGGTGGGATGGTCGGCGATGTACTGCTCGACCTTCATCGGGTTGATGTTGCGCTGCGGGATGAGCGAGCCCGGCACCGCGAAGAACGCGAGCAGGAACAGCAACACCAGCGCCGTGCGCATGCTGGTGAGCTGGCGCCAGGAGCGCACGAGCAGCGCCACCGCGCCGGACCGGGTCCGCAGGCCCGTGGCGGCCCCGGCCCCGGCGGTGCCGCCACCCGCCGTGCCCACAGCCCAGGGGTTCCCGGCCGCCACGCCGCCAGCCGCCGGAGCGCCCGCGACCGAAGCGCCTGGCGGGGCCGTGCCGGGCGGCGCCCACGGACTGCCCGCCGGGTTGGATGCGTCCGGTGTTCCGGTGGGCGCGTCCAACCCAGCGGGCGGACTGTCCGCGCCGGGCGGCGGCGTGCTTCGCGGGTCCCTCGGGGCCGGCGGGTCGAAGGCCTCCGGTGCTTCCAGCACCGTCGGGTCGTCTGGCATCAGCCCGTCAACGTGTCCGGACGGGGCGGTGGGGCGTGCGGTCACAGCGGGGTCTCCGAGAATCCGGGCGCGTACGGACGCAGCTGGTCGACCAGGTCGGTCCAGGCTCCGCTGAGCTGAAGCGCTCCGACCGCGACCAGCAGGGCGCCGCCGGTCAGCGCGAGGAACCGGGCATGGCGCCGGACCACCAGCAGCGCCCCGGCGGCGCGGCGGAAGGCCAGTCCGACGACGAGAAACGGCAGGCCGAGGCCCAGGCAGTACATGGCGGAGAGGAAGGCCCCGCGCTCGGCGGTGGCGCTCGTCGCGGCCAGGCCGAGCACGGCGGTGAGCGTCGGGCCGATGCAGGGAGTCCAGCCGAGGCCGAACAGCACGCCGAGGGCGGGGGCACCGAGCAGCCCGGGTGAGGGCAGCCGATGGAAACGCCATTCGCGGTTGGCCCACGACATCCGCGAGAACACGCCGGCGAACCCGAGGCCCATCAGAATCGTCACCGCGCCGAGCACCTGGCTCAGCCCCACCTGATGGATCTTCAGCCACCGGCCGAGGCCGCCGAACGCGACTCCATAGGTCACGAACACGATGCTGAACCCGAGGACGAACAGCCCGGTCCCCGCCGTCACCCGGCCGGCATGGCGGATGTCTCCGAGCCAGCGCGACGACCAGGGTGGCCGCCGGGGCGACGCACCGTGGCCCGGCGCGGCGGGTACGCCGACCGCAGCCGCCGATGTTCCAGCCAGGACCGGCGTCTCGTTCGCGGGCCCACCGGCCACTGCCACCGCGGCCACCGCGGCCGGCCCGGCACCGGTCAGGACCGCCGGCTCGCCGGACCCGGCCGATCCGAGTGACGGGGCCGACCCGAGTGACGGGGCCGACCCGAGTGACGGAGCCGACCCGAGTGACGGAGCCGACCCGAGTGACGGAGCCGACCCGGCCGACGGGGCCGGTTCACTCGCCCCGGCCGGCCCCGGCCCGCCCGCCCCGGCTGTCTCCGCGACCTCGGCCCGCGCGGAGCGCCGCTCGAGGTCCTCGCCCGACAGCCCCGTGATGAAGGACAGGTAGCCGGGCACCAGGGGCAGGACGCAGGGTGACAGGAAGGACAATAGCCCGGCCGCGACGGCGACCGGTGCCGCGATCAGCAGCGGTCCGTCCGAGACGACGTCCACGACACCCATCGGGAGGTCAGGCCTCCGTCCGGAGCTGGGTGAGGATCTTGGTGAGGTCCTCGGGCACGACACCGCCGGTGAAACGCGCGGCGATGCGGCCCTCGGCGTCGAGGACGATGGTCGACGGCAGCCCGATGGAGATCGGCCACCCCGCGGCAAGTGTGCCGAGGCGGTCGATGACGCTGGGGTAGGTGACCTTGAAGTCGCGGACGAAGGCTCTGGCGCTGGCCGGCTCCTCCTTCTCGTCCACCCCCACGAAGGCGACATCGGGATTGTCGGCTGCCAGCGTCACCAGGTGCGGGGTCTCGGCCCGGCACGGCGCGCACCAGGAGGCCCAGAAGTTCAGCACGACGGGTTTGCCGCGCAGGGACGCGAGGTCGAGCTGGTCGCCGTCGAGCGTCTCACCGGCCAGCTTCGGCGCGGCCCGTCGCTGCTCCGGGGCCACGAAGTCCTGCCCGGGGGCCTGTTGGACGAATCCGTAGCCCCCACCGCCGGTGGCGTCCACGCTGCTCGCGTCGGTGGAGCAGGCCGCGAGCCCGCCGCCGGCGAGCAGCACGGCGGCGACGGCACCAGCCACCGTGGCGCGTGCCCGTCTTGTGTCCCGCACCCAGCCGAGGATGAGCCCGCTCCCTTCAACCCGCCGGAGTTCTACGACCAACTGTAGAACTACGTCTCCCAGAGTAGGTGCCCCGGCGGCCGCATGGGCCGGGGCTTCGCCGTCCGAACCGGGGCCGTCCGTCCCGGGACCTTCGTCGCTCCCCGCCGCCGGACCGGCACCGGGGCCGCCGCGACGCGGCCGTGGGGGCGGCTTTGCCCGCTGGGGCGTGGGGCTTTGCCCGCCGGGCCGGCGCGATCTGAGGTCAGGCTGGGGTCAGGCGGGTGTCACCGGCGCGTGGTCGATGACGAACGAGGCTGTGACATCCATCCCGGTACGTCCGGGTGACAGCGCGGTGGCGAGCCGGCGCCGGAGCTCGGCCGCGTCGGTGTGATGGCCGCTGGGGCCCATCAGGGCCAGCTCGACCAGTTCGTCCGCCGCCAGGTGGAGGGTGAAGGTCAGCGTCTCGGACGTCGGCTGGGCGAAGTGGCCGGCCAGCTCCGCCGCCAGGCGGTCCCGCTTGCCCGGGTGGATGCCGACCAGCCCGAGCGCGTCACGCAGCTCCACCAGGTGATCGTCGCCAGGGGTCACCAGGAGCAGTACGCCGCCGGGCCGCAGCAGCCGGCGCATCTGGGGCAGATTGCGCGGCGCGAACACGTCGAGCAGGACGTCGACGGAGGCGTCGGGCAGCGGCCAGCGGTCCGCGACGTCGAACGCGACCGCGCCGATGCGCGGATGGGCCCGGGCCGCCCGGCGCAGCGCGAACTTCGACACGTCCGCGGCGAGGCCGAGACGGTCAGGACAGTCGTCCACGATCGCCGCGAGGTGGTGCGCCGTCCCCGCGCCGATCTCAAGGGCCAGCTCGGGGCCGGCCGCCGCCCCCGCCGCGAGCCCGGCGGGGCGGGCGGGGCTCGCGCCGGGGGGCTTCCGGGCGAGCTGGGTGAGCCGGGAGGTGAGGGGTGCGAAGTGGCCACGGCCCAGGAAGTCCGCCCGGGCCCGGACCATCTCCGCGGTGTCCCCGACTACCCGCCTGGCCCGGCCGGTCCGCAGGTTCAGGTAGCCGGAACGCTCGACGTCGAAGGAGTGGCCTTCGGCGCAACGGAGCGCTCCAGGCGCCCCGGACCCGCCCGATGAGGGCGGGCCCGGCACCCCAGCCGGGCCCTGTGCTCCTGCCGGGCCCTGTGCTCCTGCCGGGCCCGGGGCGCCCGCCGGGCCGTCGGCCCCCGCCGGGCCGGGAGCGCCGGCGAACGGGCTCGCGCAGACCGGGCACCGCAGGCACCACAACGCTGGGTGGATCATCGCTGGGTGGATCACCGCCGAGGCGAACCGGCGTCAGGCGCCGACGGAGCCGGCCGCGTTGCCGGTGGGCCCGTTGGGCTCGGCGTAGTCCACCCGGACGAGCTGATCGCCCCGGTAGACCGCGGAGGTGACACTCGCCAGGGCGCACTGCCGCCGGTCCGGGCGATGCCACAGGTGCTGGCCTTCCAGCGCGCGCCGGGCGGTCCACACCGGCAGCTGGTGGCTGACCAGGACCACGTGCCGCCCCGGGAAGGCGTCCCGCCACTCGGCGACACTGGCCAGCATCCGCTGCGCGATCTCGGTGTACGGCTCACCCCAGGACGGCTTCAGCGGGTTGCGCAGCAGCTTCCACATCCGGGGGTAGCGCAGGACGGCGGGCCCGGCCTCGAACGACCGGCCCTCGAACGCGTTGCGGCTCTCGATCAGCCGCGGGTCGATCTGGAGCTCCACTCCGTGGGCTTCCGCGATCGGCGTGGCGGTCTGCCGGGCCCGCTCCAGCGGGCTCGCGACCACCACCGCGACGTCCTGCGCGGCGAGGTGCTCGGCGGTGACCTTGGCCTGCCGCTCACCGGTCTCGGAGAGCCGGTAGCCGGGCAGCCGGCCGTAGAGCACCTTCTCGGGGTTGAATACCTCCCCGTGCCGGACGAGATGGACCGTGGTGAGCTGTGGGCCGCTCACGCGGCACCGCCACCGGCCGGCTCCGAGCCGACGGCGACCGCCGCGGCGGCCCGCGCGGCCGCCGGGGCCGCGGACGCTATCCGTTCGACCGCCTCGTCGTCGTGGGCCGCCGAGAGGAACCACGCCTCGAACGCCGACGGCGGCAGGTAGATGCCCTCGTCCAGCATGGTGTGGAAGAACGCCGCGTAGCGCTCGCTCGCCTGCTCCTTCGCCCCCGCGTAGTCCACCACCGCGGCCGCCTCGGTGAAGAACACGCTGAACAGGGATCCGGCGCTGTTGACCAGGTGCGGCACGCCCTGCTCGGTGAGGGCGGTGGAGACGATGCCGGCCACGTCGGCGGCCCGCGCGTCGACGGTCGCGTAGACCTCGTCGGTGCAGGCGCGCAGGGTGGCCAGCCCGGCGGCCACCGCCAGCGGGTTCCCGGAGAGGGTGCCCGCCTGGTAGACGGGCCCGGCGGGGGCGAGCCGCGCCATCACGTCGGCCCGGCCGCCGAACGCCGCGGCGGGCAGGCCACCGCCCATCACCTTGCCGAAGGTGAACAGGTCAGGCTCCCAGCCCTGCTGGGCACCTTCCAGCCCCCACCAGCCGTCCCGGGAGAGCCGGAAGCCCGTCATGACCTCGTCGAACACCAGCAGGGCGCCGTACTCGTCGCACAGGCGCCGCAGGCCGGCGTTGAAGCCGGGCAGCGGCGGGACGACGCCCATGTTCGCGGCGACGGCCTCGGTGATCACTGCCGCGATGCTGTCGCCGCGCTCGGCGAACGTCGCCTTGACCAGTTCGAGATCGTTGTACGGCAGGACGATGGTGTCGGCGGTGGAGGCCCCGGTGACGCCCGGGGTGTCGGGCAGGCCGAGGGTCGCGACACCGGAGCCCGCGGCGGCGAGCAGCGCGTCGACGTGGCCGTGATAGCAGCCCGCGAACTTGACGACCGTGGAGCGGCCGGTGAACCCCCTGGCCAGCCGGATCGCGCTCATCGTCGCCTCGGTGCCCGAGTTGACCAGGCGCACCTGCTCCACGGGCCGGATCCGCTCGACGATGAGCTCGGCGAGCTCCACCTCGCCCGGGGTCGGGGTGCCGAAGCTGGTCCCCCGGGCCGCGGCCGTGGTGATCGCCTCGACGACCTCCGGATGGGCGTGGCCGAGGATCATCGGCCCCCAGGAACAGACCAGGTCGATGTAGGACCGGCCGTCGGCGTCGACGAGCCGGGGCCCGTCGCCGCCGACCATGAAGCGGGGAGTGCCGCCGACAGCGCGGAACGCGCGTACCGGGGAGTTCACTCCACCGGGGACAACCCGCTGGGCGCGCTCGAACAGATCCTCGGACGCCGGTGCGGCAGATGGAACCACCATGCTCCGATCCTCGCAGGTCTCGCCGGCCGGCACGCGTCCGGCGCGGCTACCCGAATCCGGGACGACCGGCCGCACCCGCCGGGTGGCTGGCCTGCCACCGAAAGCGGATGCGGTCACACCAGCCCGGCTACCGGCGACGGCAGCGGAAGTCACGGCAGGTGGCTGTGACAGGTGGCAGGAAGCAGGTGGCCGTGACAGGGCTACCCGCTCGAAGGCCGCCGGCGGACGGGGGTCTGCCCCGGCCGCCCACCGGCGGCGGCTCATGACGGCCAAAGGCGCATCCGCGCTCCACGCCGCACGCTCCGAGGGAGCCGCGCGGATGACGCCGCGTGGGTTCCGCGGCAGGCAACCCTGGTCCGGTAGCGACCAGGAGCCTTGCCCGGCCGCTGGGTCGATGATATTCCGCCGCGCCGAACCCGGCTGAACGACGACGCCGCTTCCCCGCCAGGCGAATGCGCTGGCAGAGCCCGACCGCGGCCGACGATACGGCCCGCCGGAGGGTGATCGACAGGCATGGCTGTCCTAAGCGGCCTTCCTCACAGGAGCCACCCTGTAGGAGCTTCTGCCTTCAGGGCGGCGGGTTTCGTGGGCCGCCCCGGTCACGGAACCGTGCCGGAGCCGCGCCCGTACCTCGTGCCGCGCCCGCGCCGCGCCGTGCCCGCGCCGCAGTCCGGCCGCGGTGTCAGACGCGCCCGGCGAGGGTGTACCCGGCCTCCGTGACCGCGGCGCCGACCGCGGCGTCGTCGAGCTCGCCGGTGCTGGTCACGCTCACCCGGCCGCTGGCGACCTCGATGTCGACCGAGCTCACGGCCGGCAGCTGGGAGATCTCCTCGCTGACGGCCGCAGCGCAGTGACCGCAGGTCATCCCGGTGACGTTGTAGGTGGTCACGATGCTGGTGACGGACATGGCGACGCCTCCCGATGATGTACTCGCGTGCCCCGGCGACATGCGCACGGAGCCGGGTTTCCGACCGTCAGAACCCTACGCCCATACCCTCCCCCCGTAGGGTTCCGACCGGGGGTCAGCCAGGACACACGGCACGTCGGCGCCCTCTGGTGGTACGCCTCGGCCCCCTTTCGCTTCCGCCGCTGCTACCCCGAGCAGAAGCAGGAACTGGCCGCGGCGGAGCCCGTCACGGATCGGTGGCCGATCAGGATCGCCAGCTGGCGGGAGGGGAAGTTCGCACTCCACGAACGCGGCCGGGCCTTCGAGAGCCCGCCGGCCCGCGAACCCGGTAGCCCGGTTTGGCAAGTCGCAAGAAACAAGGATTTTGGTCGTGCCGGAGCCTGTCGCAAATTGAGGTGTCACTACCCGGGTGATCATGTTTTGTCCGGGATGATCGGGTTTATGGCGCGTGGGTACCGGCCGGTCCGGCGGGATCAGTTGTTCCTGCTCCCGCCGGACAT
>NZ_LFCW01000024.1:0-8925 GCF_001306465.1 Frankia sp. R43
CCACCCCCGACGGCGCCGTCAACCCATTCGAACCACCATCCGAATTCACCGCAGAACCACCCACCACCGCCAACACCCGATGACCCCGCTCCCGCGCCACCGACAACCGCTCCACCACCACAACCCCCACCCCCTCACCCCACCCCGTCCCATCCGCACCCTCACCAAACGCCTTCACCCGACCATCCACCGCCAACCCACCCTGCCGAGAGAACTCGACGAACGTCGTCGGGCTGGCCATCACGGCGACGCCCCCGGCCAGCGCGAGGGTGCACTCGCCGGCGCGCAGCGCCCGCACCGCCAGGTGCAGCGCCACCAGCGACGACGAACACGCCGTGTCCACCGTCAACGCCGGCCCCTCCAACCCCAGGGTGTAGGCGACCCGGCCGGAGGCCACACTGCCGGCGTTACCCGTGAGCAGGTATCCCTCCGCGTCGTGGCCGGCGCGCAGACCGGCGACATAGTCGTGATAACTCAGCCCGGTGAAGACACCGGTCGCACTGCCACGCAGCGATGTCGGGTCGATCCCCGCATGCTCCAACGCCTCCCACGACACCTCCAACAACAGACGCTGCTGCGGATCCATCGCCAACGCCTCACGCGGAGAGATCCCGAAGAAATCCGCGTCGAAATCACCGGCGTCATACAGGAATCCACCCGCACGCACATACGAGCGTCCCGGCCGGCCCGGCACCGGGTCGAAGAGAGCCGCCACATCCCATCCCCGGTCGGCAGGAAATTCGGAGACCGCGTCCACGCCTTCCGCCGCCACCCGCCACAGATCCGCCGGCGAGGAAACCCCGCCGGGAAAACGACAGCCCATGCCCACGATGACGACCGGGTCGTCATCGGCACCCGCCCGTGCGACACCCGGGCGGGTCACCACGGCCAGGCCGCGAGAGGCATCTCCGGCTGGGGCGGTGGAGCCCTGGGTCTCCTCCACCAGCCGTGCGTACAGGAGCTCGGCGACGGCCCGCGGACTCGGATGGTCGAACACCAGCGTGACGGGCAGGCGCAGACCGGTCAGCTCCGCCAGCCGATTGCGCAGTTCCACCGAGGTGAGGGAGTCGAAGCCGATCTCCCTGAACGCCCGGGTGGGCTCGACGGCCTGCGGCGAGCGGTGTCCGAGCACGGCGGCGGACTGTGCCCGGACGAGGTCGACGAGGACGTCGCGCCGCTCGGTCCTGGTCAGCCCGGCGAGGGTGCGGACCAGCCCGGACCTCGCGTCCGTGCCGCCGGGCGTGCCGGCCGTGCCGCCGACCGGGACGCCGTGCGGGTCGGCGGCCGCGGCGCCCGCGCGACCGGTCCCGCTGGTGAACGGATGTGCGGCGATCGGGACGAGGCCGCGCGTCATCACCGCGGGCGTGCCCGCCTGTGCCTGGGCGGTCAGGACGTCCTCCGAAAGACCGATCGGCACCAGTGCCGCGTCCGCGGTACCGGCCACCGCACGGTCGAACAGATCCAGCGCCTCGGAGGTGGTCAGAGCACGCATGCCCGCCCGGGCCATCCGTCGCAGGTCCGCATCGCCGAGTCCGGCGGTCAGGCCGCTGCGCTGCTCCCACAGGCCCCACGCCAGCGAGACACCCCGCTGGCCGCGCGCCGCACGCCACTGCGCGAACGCGTCCAGGAACGCGTTCGCCGCGGCGTAACCGCTCTGGCCGGGGCCACCGAACACGCCGGCCGCCGAGGAGAAGAGCACGAAACCCGCGAGGTCGTGGTTCGCGGTCAGCTCGTGCAGGTGCAGCGCGGCGTCGATCTTGGGCCGCAGCACGACATCGACCCGCTCGCCGGTCTGTGAGACGACGGCGCCGTCGTCGAGGATGCCGGCGGCGTGCACGACCGCGGTCAGCGGACGGTCCGCGGGGACGTCCGCGAGTACAGCGGCCAGTGCCTGGCGGTCGGTCACGTCGCAGGCCGCGACGGTGACGTGCGCGCCGAGCCCGGTGAGATCCGCCACCCATTCGGGGACGGCGCCGCGCCGCCCGGTCAGCAGCAGGTTCCGCATCCCGTGCCGGGTGACGAGGTGCCTGGCAACGAGACCACCGAGAGTTCCGGTTCCGCCGGTGACGAGAACCGTGCCCGCCGGGTCCCACGGCAGGGTGCGCTCTGTGGTCCCAGCTTCTGCGGCCGCGGCCACGGCCACGGCCGCGACGGCTTCGGCCGGTCCGGGAGCCGGGGCCGGAACTGGGGCCGGGGCCGGCGGAACCGGCGTCAGCCGCGGGACGAACGCACGTCCGTCGCGCAGGGCGATCTGGTTCTCGTCCAGTGCCCCGGCGGCGGCCAGGGCGGCAGGCACCATGTCCGCGGAGCTGTCGGCATCGTCGAGGTCGAGCAGGACGAACCGGCCGGGATGCTCGGACTGCGCCGATCGGAGGAGCCCCCACACCGCGGCGCCGGCCAGATCCGTGACCTGCCCGGCCACGGGCTCACCGGTCACCGCGCCCCGGGTCGCCAGGACCAGCCGGGACCCGGCGAGGCGCTCGTCCGCCAACCAGGCCTGGACCAGCGACAGCGCCCACCGGACCGCCCCCCGGACGGAGGCGGCGTCACCCGTCGTGGGTGGCAGGCGGACGACGGTCCAGTCCGGCGGCGGCTCGCCTGCGGCGAGGGCCGTGGCCGGGGCATCGACGCCGGCCGGCACGGTCACGAGACGGGCCCTGGCGGCCTCCGCCGCGCCGGCCGGAACCGCCAACGGCGTCCACGCGACCTGGAACAGTGACTGCCGGGTCGCACCGGCCACGTCCGTGGTAAAGGCCGTGGCGGCTCCCGGCCGGGCACCGTCGTGCAGCCAGTAGCGTTGGCGCTGGAACGCGTACGTGGGCAGGTCGACGCGCCGCCCGCCGGCCACCAGCGGTGCCCAGTCCACGGGCACCCCGTGTACCCACAGCTGCGCCGCGCTCGCCACCAGCTGCCGCAGACCGCCCTCCCCGCGGCGCAGCGAGCCGACGGCGAGCGTGCCGTCAGCCCCGGCGGCCTCGGCCGTCTGCGCCACCGCGGGTGTCAGGACCGGATGCGCACCGATCTCCACGAACACCCGGTACCCCTCGTCGAGGAGCCCGCGGACGGCCGCGGCGAACCGCACCGGCGAGCGCAGGTTCTGGAACCAGTAGTCGGCGTCCAGCCGCGACGGCCCGGTGTCGGGACCGCCCTCGGCCACGGCGAGGTAGCCCTCGACCGTGGAGTGGAAGGCGATCCGGGGCTGCGCCGGACGGATGCCGGCGAGGTCACGCAGCAGGTCCGCCCGCAGCGCCTCGACCGCCGCCGTGTGCGACGCGTAGTCCACCGGGAGCCGCCGGACCCGGACGTCCTGCTCCGACCAGCGGGCCAGCAGCCCGTCCAGGGCCGCCTGCTCGCCTGCGACCACGGTCGCGGACGGCCCGTTCACCGCCGCGACGGCCACCCGGCCGGCCCACTGTTCCAGCTCGGCGGCGACCGCGGCGGCCGGCAGCGCGACCGAGGCCATGGCGCCATGGCCGGCCAACCGCGCCGCGATGGCCCGCCCGCGGACCGCCACCACCCGCGCCGCGTCGTCCAGGGACAACGCCCCCGCCACGCAGGCCGCCGCGATCTCCCCCTGCGAATGCCCGACCACCGCGTCCGGTCGCACGCCCCACGACTCCCACACCGCCGCGAGACCCACCATCACCGCCCACGACACCGGCTGCACCACGTCCACCCGCTCCAGCGGCGGCGCATCCGGGGCGCCGCGCAGGACGTCGAGCACCGACCAGTCCACATACGGCGCCAGCGCCCCGGCGCATTCGGCGACCCGCCGGGCGAACACCGCCGACGTCTCCAGCAGCTCCGCGCCCATCCCGGCCCACTGAGCGCCCTGCCCGGGGAACACCCACACCACCCGGCCGTCACCGCCGCCCTCGGCGTCGGCCCGGCCCCGCACCACGTCGGGTCCCGGCTCGCCGCCGGCCAGCGCACGCAACGCCGCCACGCGGTCGTCGCCCAGCAGCACCGCCCGGTGTTCCAGCGCTGCCCGCCCACGCAGCAGGGACCATCCGACGTCGGCGGGTTCGGCCGTGGTCACGCCACCGGCCAGGTGCTCGGCCAGCCGGGCCGCCTGCCCGCGCAGCCCGGCCGCCGACCGCGCGGACAGCAGCCACGGCACGGCCTGGGCGTCCACGGACACCGGCCCCTCCGGACCCGCCGCCATCTCGACACCGTGCACCGTCTCGACACCGTGCACCGACCTGGAGCCGGTTTCCCCCTCGGATCCGGTCTCCGCCTCGGACCCGGCATCGGCGGCGGGATCGGGACCGACCGCCGGAGCCTCCTCGAGGATCACATGCGCGTTGGTGCCTGAGACACCGAAGGATGACACGCCCGCCCGGCGCGGCCGATCGGCCCGAGGCCACGCGACCTGCTCCGTAAGCAGCCGGATGTCACCGCTGTCCCAGTCGACCGCCGCCGTCGGCTCGCCCACGTGCAGGGTCCGCGGCAGGGTCTCCTGCCGCAGCGCGAGCACCATCTTGATGACGCCACCGACGCCCGCGGCCGACTGCGCGTGCCCGATGTTCGACTTCAGCGACCCCAGCCACAGCGGCGTGCCGGGCTGCCGCCCCTGCCCGTAGGTCGCGAGCAGCGCGTCGGCCTCGATCGGGTCGCCGAGGGGGGTTCCGGTGCCGTGGGCCTCCACCGCGTCGATGCTTTCCGGTGCCACCTGCGCGTCGGCCAGCGCCCGGCGGATCACCCGTTCCTGGGAGGGGCCGTTCGGGGCGGTCAGGCCGTTGGACGCACCGTCGGAGTTCACCGCGCTGCCGCGCACCACCGCGAGCACCGGATGCCCCAGCCGGCGCGCGTCGGTGAGCCGTTCGAGCAGCAGGACGCCGGTGCCTTCGGAGAGGCCGAACCCGTCGCCGTCCGCGGCGAAGGCCCGGCAGCGCCCGTCCGCGGACAGCGCGCGCTGCCGGCTGTACTCGCTGAACACCAACGGGCTGGACATCACCGCCACACCCGCGGCCAGGGCGAGTCCGCACTCCCCGCCGCGCAGCGCACGCACCGCCAGGTGCAGCGCGACCAGCGATGACGAGCAGGCGGTGTCGACGGTGACCGCCGGCCCCTCCAGCCCGAGGACGTAGGCGAGGCGGCCGGACAGCACGCTGCTGGCGGCGCCGGTGCTCAGATGGCCCTCGACCTCCGCGGGCACCTCGCGCAGCCGGGATACATAGTCCTGGTAGATGCTGCCGACGAAGACCCCGGTCCCGCTGCCCCGCAGCGTGGACGGGTCGATCCCGGCCCGCTCGACCGCCTCCCAGGCGACCTCCAGCAGCAGCCGCTGCTGCGGGTCCATCGCCAGCGCCTCGCGCGGCGAGATCCCGAAGAAGTCCGCGTCGAAGTCGGCGGCGTCATGCAGGAAGCCCCCGTGGCGGGCGTAGGTCGTGCCAGGACGCACCCCGTCGGGGTCGTAGAGGCCGGCGAGATCCCAGCCCCGGTCGGCCGGCAGCCCACTGATCCCGTCGCGCCCGGCGGCGACGAGATCCCACAGCTGTTCCGGTGAGCGCACCCCGCCCGGGAACCGGCAGCTCATGCCCACGATCGCGATCGGCTCGTGCGCGGCGGCCTCAAGCTCACCCAGCCGCCGCCGGGCCCGCCGAAGATCCGTCATGATCTTCTTGACGTAGTCACGGAGCCGGTCTTCGTTGGCGCTGGACATCGGTCGCACTCCCACTGTCAGGCAGATCGCGGCATCAGGCCGATCACGGCGGACGGATCAGAACGCGCCGAGCTCCCGGTCGATCGCCTCCAACATCTCGTCGTCGCTCATCGCGTCGAAGTCGTCGCCGGCCGCGGCAGGATGGCCACCACCGCCCATCCCGCCCGTTCCGGCCGTCGCGGCGCTCGCCGCCGCCGTGCCGGGACGGGTGTCGTTCCATCGCCACAGCAACGTCTGCAGACGCTGGGCGATGACCTGGCCGTCGACCTCCGGGCCGGCGGCGGCCAGCGCGACCTCGAGCCGTTCCAGTTCGGCCAGGGCGTCGTGTTCGCCGTGGCGGCCGGGGTCCAGCTCGCCGCGCAGATACCGGGCAAGCGCGCGTGGCGTCGGCTGGTTGAACACGAGTGCCGCCGGCAGCCGCAGACCCGTGATGGCGGTCAGCCGGTTGCGGAACTCCACGCCGCTGAGCGAGTCGAAACCGAGGTCCCGGAACGAGCGGTCGCCCGACACCACACCGTTCTCGCCGTGGCCGAGCACCGCGCCTGCCTGGGCACGGACCAGGTCGAGCAGCACCCGATCCTGCTCCGGCCCGGGCAGGCCGGCCAGCCGTTGGGCGAACGACGACACGTCCGGGTGGCCCGCGCCCGGTTGGATGTCCACTGCGGTGTGCTGGCCCGGTGCGCCCTGGACCGGCACCTCCCTGGCCGGGTCGACCGCCGCCACCACCGGCGGGGCGGGCTCCACGGCGGGCTCCACGGCCGTCGGTGCGGGCGCCGGGCGCAAGGTCAGCAGGGCGTCGGCCACCGGCTGTCCGGTGGCGTCCGCGACCTCGACGGCGACCTCGTCGGAGCCGGCCGGGGAGAGCCGCACGCGCAACGCCGGGACACCGGTCGCGTGCACTCCGACGTTGCTCCAGGAGAAGGGACGCAGCCGGCGCGGCCCCAGCTCCGGATCGAGGACCAGCGGATGCAGGGCGGCGTCGAGCAGTACCGGGTGCAGCCCGAACCGGCGTGCCTGCGCACCGAGCTGCTCGGGCAGCGCCACCTCGGCGAACAGCTCCGCGCCGCGACGCCACACCGCTCGCACCGCGCGGAACGCCGGCCCGTAGTCCACGCCGGAGGCTGCCAGCCGCGGGTAGAGATCGTCGGTCGCGACTGGCTGCGTGCCGGTAGGCGGCCATACAGCGAGATCGAACGACGGGCGCGCCGTAGCACCATGCCCGCCGCCGGCCAGGAGCGTGCCCGTCGCGTGCCGGGTCCACCGGTCGCCCGGATCCGCCGCCCGCCGCGGGTCGTCGCCCGTTTCGTCCGGCCCGCCGGGACGGGAGTACACGGCGAACGCACGCTCACCCGCCGGGCCGGGTGGACCGACCGAGATCTGCAGATCGGCACCACCACGGTCGGGAACGACCAGCGGCGTCTGGAGAGTCAGCTCCGCGACCTGGTCGCAGCCCGCCTCCGCTCCGGCGCGCACGGCCATCTCCAGGAAGGCGGTCGCCGGCAGCAGCGCGGCGCCGGCCACCGTGTGCTCCGCGAGCCAGGGCGTGACGTCGCGCGACAACGTCACGCCGAACAGCAGCCCACCGGTGTCGGCGAGCGGGATCGCGGCCCCCAGCAGGGGATGGCCGGTGCCGGGCGTCTCGGGCGCCTCCGTGCCGGCACCGCCGCCGCTGCCGGCGGTCGTGGGCGGATCGGGCCAGTAACGCCGGTGCTCGAACGGGTAGGTGGGCAGGTCGACCAGGCGCCCCCCGGTCACCAACGGCCCCCAGTCCACCGGCGTACCGTGTGCCCACAGCTGCGCGGCGCCGGTCAGGAGCCTCGCCAGCCCACCCTCACCGCGCCGCAGCGACCCGACGACGAGCGCGTCATCGACCCCGGCCGCCTCGGCCGTCTCCGCCACCGCCGCGGTGAGCACCGGATGCGCACCGACCTCCAGGAACGTTCGGCACCCGTCCGCCACCAACGCCTCGACGACCGCCCCGAAACGCACCGTCGACCGCAGGTTCCGGTACCAGTACCCGCCGTCCAGCGGCACCGCCGGGTCCACCGGCCGCGCGGTGACCGTCGACCACATGGCCACGGACGCCGGCCGGGCGACCACGGCGGCGAGCTCCTCGGCGAGCCGCTCACGGACGTGCTCCACCTGGGCCGTGTGGGAGGCGTAGTCCACCGGCAGCCGCCGGACCCGCACCCCCTCGCGTTCCCAGCCGGCGAGCACCGCGCCCAACGCACCGGGCTCGCCGGCGACGGTGGTCGCCGACGGACCGTTGACCGCCGCCACCTCGACGAGCCCGTCCTGACCGTCCTGCCCGGCCCCGGCCAGCCGGGCCGCCACCTCCGCCGCGGGCAGCGCCACCGACGCCATGCCGCCGGCGCCTGCCAGCACCTGCGCGATCGCCTGCGACCGGACCGCCACCACCCGCGCCGCGTCGTCCAGGGACAACGCCCCCGCCACACACGCCGCCGCGATCTCCCCCTGCGAATGCCCGACGACCACGTCCGGGAGCACCCCCCACGACTCCCAGAGCGCCGCCAGCCCCACCATGACCGCCCACGAGGTGCACTGCACGACGTCCACCCGTTCCAGCGGCGGCGCGCCCGCGGCGCCCCGCAGCACCTCCACCACCGACCAGTCCAGGAACGGCCGCAACGCCCGATCGCACTGTGCCACCCGCCCCGCGAAGACCGGCGACGACTCCAGCAGGTCGGCGCCCATCCCCGCCCACTGCGCCCCCTGCCCCGGGAACACCCACACCACCCGGTCGTCACCAGCGGTGGACCGCCCGGGCACGACGTCCTGGTCGAACTGGCCCTGCGCCAGCGCACGCAGCCCGCGGCGACGGTCCCCGCCGACGACGACCGCACGGTGCTCCAACGCCGCCCGCCCATGTACCAGGGACCAGCCCACGTCGCGGACCGACGGTGGATCGGCGGTCTCGCCCAGCTGGGACAGCAGGCGCCGGGCCTGCGCACGCAACGCGGTCTCCGACCGGGCCGAAAGCACCCATGGCACCGTGACGTCCTCGGCATCGGGGTCCACGGCGCCCGCGGCCACGGCGTCGGCGTCGGCGTCGGACGAGACCGCGTTCGGAGCCGCGGAACCCACCTGCGTCTGCACCCGCGAGCCCGGCGCCTCTTCGAGGATGACGTGCGCGTTCGTCCCCGACATCCCAAACGACGACACCCCCGCCCGCCGCACCCGACCCCCCACCTCAGGCCACCCCACCGACTCCCGCACCACCTCCACACCCCCCACCGACC
>NZ_LFCW01000025.1:0-8826 GCF_001306465.1 Frankia sp. R43
CATTCGACGCACCATCCTGATTCACCGCCGAACCCCGCACCACACCCAACACCGACCGACCCGCCGCCACCGCATCCGACAACCGCTCCAACACCAACAGCCCCACCCCCTCACCCCACCCCGTCCCGTCGGCGGAGTCCGAGTACGACTTGCAGAGGCCGTCGGCGGCGAGGCCGCCCTGCCGGCTGAACTCGATGAACGGATCAGGGGTCGCCATCACCGCGACACCGCCCGCGAGAGCCAGCGCGCTCTCCCCCGAACGCAGCGACTGGCACGCCAGGTGGATCGCCACCAACGACGACGAGCACGCCGTGTCCACCGTCACCGCCGGCCCCTGCAGGCCCAGGACGTAGGCGAGACGCCCGGACATCACGCTGGTGGCGGTGCCGGTGAGCAGGTAGCCGTGCAGCTCCGGCGGGGCCTGCCGGATGGTCTCCGCGTAGGCCATCTGGGCGGCGCCGATGAACACGCCCGTCGGCCCGCCGCGCAGGGAAGTCGGGTCGATGCCGGCCCGCTCGAACGCCTCCCACCCCACCTCCAGCAGCAACCGCTGCTGCGGATCCATCCCCAGCGCCTCCCGCGGCGAGATCCCGAAGAACGCCGCGTCGAAATCCGCCGCCCCCCGCAGGAACCCGCCCTGGTTCGGCATCGAGTCCCAGCGGGAGAGCCCGTCGAGGTCCCAGCCGCGGTCGGTGGGGAACGGGGACATCCCGGATGCTCCGGCGGCGACGAGATCCCAGAGCGCCTCCGGCGAGTCCACCCCGCCGGGCAGGCGGCAGGCCATCCCCACGATGACGATCGGGTCGTCGTCCGCGGCGGCGCGCGACGCGGGGGCCGTGGGTGCGGTGCTCCCGGGCGCGGGGGCCAGTTCGAGAAGGTCCGCGCGAAGCAGCCGGGCCATCGCCTCCGCGGTGGGATGATCGAAGACGACGGTGGTGGGCAGCCGCACTCCGGTCGCCGCGGCGAGCCCGTTGCGCAGCTCGACGGCCGTCAGCGAGTCGAAGCCGAGCTCCCGAAACGGGCGGTCCGGCTGGACGGCGGCCACGGAGCCGTGCCCCAGCACCCGCGCCACCTCCGCGAGGACCAGGTCGAGGACAATCCGCTGCCTTTCCTGGTCGGGTGCCTTTCGGAGTCGTTCGACCAGGGCGGAACGCGCGGCTCGGCCGCCCTGGTCGGGTGTGTCGCTCCCCGGCGCCGACCCGTCCGCGGCCACGGCCGCGGCAGCCGCCTCCGGCAGCTCGGCGAGCAGCGGGCTGGGGCGGCGCGCGGTGAACACGGCCAGGAACCGGCCCCAGTCGACGTCGGCGATCACGACCTGACCGGCGCCACGCTCCAGTGCCGCCGCCAGGGCGGCGATGGCCCGACTCGGCCGCATCAGCACCAGGCCCTGCCGGGTCAGCATCGCGGAGGCTTCCGGTGTCGCGGCCATCCCGGCCTCGTCCCAGGCCCCCCAGGCGATGGCGGTTCCCGGCAGCCCGCGGCCGCGCCGCCGCTCGACCAGTGCGTCCACCATGGCGTTCGCCGCCGCGTACACGCCCTGCCCACCACCGCCCCACACACCGGCTATCGACGAGAAGACCACGAAGAAGGACAGATCCAGGCCCGTGGTCAGGTCGTCGAGGTGCTCGGCTCCGCGCACCTTCGCCGGGACGTCCTGGGCGATCTGGGCGACATCGCACTCGTCCAGGGAAGCGAACCGGGAGACACCGGCCGCGTGCACGACGCCGACGAGCGGTCGCTCGGCGGGAATCCCCGCGAGCAACGCCGCCACCGCCGTCCGATCGGCCATGTCGCAGGCGACGATCGTCGGCCGCGCGCCGAGGTCGACGAGCTCGCGGGCCAGCCGCGCGGCGCCGGGGGCCGCGGAGCCGCGCCGGCTGACCAGGACGAGGTCGCGGACTCCCCGGCGGGCCAGCCAGCGGGCGACCTCGCCGCCCAGGCCTCCGGTGCCGCCGGTGACCAGAACCGTGCCCGACGACGGTGGCACCCAGCCCCGCTCCGCTCCGTCCGCCGACACGCCGTCCGCCGGCGGGCCGTCCGCCGACGCACCGGCCGCACGCCGCAGCCTGCGTCCATGCGTGCCGTCGGCACGGATCACGACCTGGTCCTCGTCGCCGGCCCGGCCGGCCAGAACCGCGGTGAGCCGGGCGAGCACGACCGGCTCGAGCTCGTCAGGCAGGTCGATCAGGCCGCCCCAGCGGTCCGGGTACTCGAGCGCGGCGACCCGGCCCAGGCCCCAGAGACCCGCCTGCTCGATCCCGCGCCGATCCGCCACGTCCGGTCCGACCGCGTTCCTGGTCAGGGCCCACAGCGGCGCCCGGACGCCGGCATCCCCCAGCGCCTGCAGCAGCAGGACGACGCGGGCGAGAGCCACCGGCACCTCGGCCTCGCCCGCGGCCCCGGCCTCCTTGTCGGCCCCGGCCTCCTTGTCGGGCTCGGCCTCCTTGTCGGCTCCGGCCTCCTTGTCGGGCTCGGGCTCGTCGAGCCCGACCAGCGCGACCACGACGTCGAAGGCGGACTCGGACGCGAAGGTGGACTCGGCGGGCGGCTGGGCCTGCCGCAGGCGCTCGGCCAGCGCGCGCCGGTCGAGCCCCACCGATCCGGCCGGAGCCTCCAGCGTCAGGGTGACCACGCCGGGCCCCAGCGCATCGATCACGGTGTCGGCCCAGCCCTCGCGGTCCGCCTCCGTGCCGAGGACCACCAGCGTGCGGGCGGTGAATCCGCTCGGGTCACAGCCCCCGGCCGGGCTCGGTTCGCCGCCCGGTTCGCCGGGGTTCGCATCCGAGGCGCCGCCGGGGGTACCGGCCGGCCCGTCGAGACGGGACCAGCCGATCTCATAACACCAGGCCGCCGTGGCCGCGGCCACCCGCCGCCTCGACCGCCACGACGACAGTGCCGGCACCATCGCGTCCACCCAGGGCGCACCGTCGCCGAGCCCGAGTGCGCGCGTGACCGCGCCGACGTCCGTCCGCTCGACTGCCTCCCAGAACTCCTCGTCGGCCGCCACGACGGCGGGGTCCGAGCCACCACGTCCAGGCGTGCCGCCGGCTTCGCGCAGCTGGTCGGGAGCCGGCCAGTATCGCTGTCGCTCGAAGGCATAGCTGGGCAGGTCGACGAGGTCCGCTCCGGACGGAGCGATCATCCCGGACCAGTCGACCTCGTGCCCGCGGACGAACAGCCCGGCCACCGCGGTCAGGATGGTGGCCTGCTCGTCCCGGTCGGTACGCAGCGTGGGCGAGACGGTGCCGGGCCACCCGAGTCCGTCCTGGACGAGGGCCGACAGGGTGCCGTCCGGCCCCACCTCGATGAGGTCGGTGACACCGTGGGCGCGCAGGTACTCGACCGCGTCGCCGAAGCGGACCGTGGCGCGCAGGTGGCGTGCCCAGTAGTCGGCCGAGCCCAGTTGCTCGGCGGTGGCCAGCTCGCCCGTCACCGTGGACACGACCGGGATCCGCGCACCGCCGGTGGGCGGCGCCCCGTCGGCGCACAGCCCACCGGCGGCCGTGCGGAGGCCCTCGACCAGCGGGTCCATCTGCGGAGAGTGCGCGGCGTAGCCGATCCGCAAGGTCCTCGCCGAGGCGAAGCGCCTGGCCACCGCGACCACCTCGCCCTCCGCACCGGCGATCACCACCGATTCCGGGCCGTTCACGGCCGCGATCGACACCCCCTCCGTCAGCAGCGGCAGCACCTCCGCCTCCGACGCACGCAGCGCGACCATGACCCCGCCGGCCGGCAGGCCCCCCGTCAGCCGCCCTCGTGCCACCACCAGCCGGCAGGCGTCCGGCAGGGAGAGGAACCCGCCGACATGCGCCGCCGCGATCTCGCCGAAGGAATGCCCGACCAGCAGCCCCGGCCGGACTCCCCAGGATTCGACCAGCCGGAACAACGCCACTTCCAACGCGAACAGGGCCGGCTGCGCGAACTCGGTCCGGCCCAGGAGCGGCTCGGGACCGTCGAACATCAACGCGCGCAGCGGACGACCCAGCGCGGCGTCGATCTCCGCGCACACCGCGTCGAGCGCCTCGGCGAACACCGGATACCGCTCGTACAGGCGGCGCCCCATACCGACCCGCTGCCCGCCCTGGCCGGCGAACACGAAGCCCAGCCCGCGCTCCGGACGCACGACTCCCCGCGCGGCCTCAGAGACCGACACCGAAACCTTGTCGCCACCGCCACCGCCACCGCCATCGCCGCCGCCGCCGTCGCCGTCGCCGTCGCTGGGAGCGCGCTCGCCGTCCGCCAGCAGTACCACCCTGTGGTCGAACAGCGACCGCGACGAGACCAGCGAGCAGCCCACGTCGACCGGCGACGCACCGCCCGCCACCGACCGCAGCCGCTCCACCTGGGCTGACAGCGCCGCCGCGCTCTTCGCCGACACCACCCAGGGCACCAGTCCGTCCACCGGGCGCTCGCCAGCCGTGCCACCGGCACGGCTGGCGCGCAGGGCGGTGCCTCCCACCGGCAGGTCGGTGGCCTCGGCGGGCAGCTCGAGTACGACGTGCGCGTTCGTCCCGCTGATCCCGAACGACGACACCGCGGCCCGGCGTGGCCGGCCCGCATCGGTGCCCGGCCACGGCCGCGCCCGGGTCACCAGCTCGATCCCGCCCGCCGCCCAGTCGACGTGCGGGGAGGGCTCGCCCACGTGGAGCGTCGGCGGGACGACGCCGGCGCGCAGGGCCATGACCATCTTGATGATCCCGGCGACCCCGGCCGCACCCTGGGTGTGCCCGATGTTCGACTTGACCGAGCCGACGAGCAGCGGGCGGTCGGCGGGCCGGCCCGGCCCGTAGGCGGCCTGGAGCGCCGCCGCCTCGATCGGGTCGCCCAGTGCCGTCCCGGTCCCGTGCGCCTCGACGACGTCCACGTCGGCGGCGGTGAGCTGGGCGCTCTCGAGTGCGCGGCGGATCGCCCGCCGCTGGGCCGCCCCACTGGGCGCGGCCAGGCCGTTCGACGCGCCGTCCGAGTTCACCGCCGAGCCGCGCACCGTCGCCAGGATCCGGTGGCCGTGGCGCCGCGCGTCGACCAGGCGCTCCAGCAGCACCAGCCCCACGCCCTCGCCCCAGCCGGTGCCATCCGCCGCCGCGGCGAAGGCCTTGCACCGGCCGTCCGCCGCGAGCCCCCGCTGGCGGCTGAACTCGATGAACGTGGTCGGCGCGGCCATCACCGTCACCCCGCCCGCCAGCGCCATCGTGCAGTCGCCGGCCCGCAGCGCTGCCGCGGCCAGGTGAACGGCCGCCAGCGACGACGAGCAGGCGGTGTCCACCGTGATCGCCGGGCCCTCCAGCCCCAGCGCATAGGCGAGGCGCCCGGAGGCGACGCTGCCCGCGCTGCCGGTCGCCAGGTAGCCTGCGGCGGTCTCGTCCGCCAGCCGGCTGCCGTAGTCGCCGTACATCACGCCGACGAACGCGCCCGTCAGCGTGCCGCGGGACGTCATCGGGTCGATGCGGGCGTGCTCGAACGTCTCCCACGCGGTCTCGAGCAGCAGTCGCTGCTGTGGGTCCATCGCCAGCGCCTCACGCGGGCTGATGCCGAAGAACGCCGGATCGAAGTCACCGACACCGTCGAGGAAACCGCCGTGACGGGTGTACGAATGACCGCCGCGGGCCGGGTCCGGGTCGTAGAGCGCGTCGACGTCCCAGCCGCGGTCGCGGGGAAACTCCGAGATCGCGTCGACGCCCGCCTCGACCAGGCTCCACAGGTCGGCCGCCGACCGGACGCCGCCGGGGAACCGGCAGGCCATACCGATGATGGCGATCGGCTCGTGCGCCGCCTCGGTCAGCCGCCGGGTCTCCCGCCGGAGCCGCTCGTTCTCCAGCAACGACGCGCGCAGCGCCGCGGCGACCTTGTCTGGCGTTGTCACCATGATCAGCTCCGGGCGTCGGGCGGGTCAGGAGTCGGTGTCAGCGAGCGCGAGGCGGACCAGCTCGTCGAGATCCGCGTTTCTGATCACATCCGAGCTGTCCGGTGGCGACGGCGGGGACGGTGGGGACGGTGGGGAGGCCTGGTCTCCGTGCGCTCCGGCGAGCCGCAGGACGACATCCAGGACGCCGGCCTCGCGGAACCGGTCCAGCGGCACGGCGGCGATCGCCTGCCGGAGATCGGCGTCCCCTGTGCCGACGGCGGCACCGACGTGACCGGCGGCTGCCGGCTGGTCGGACGGATCGCCGGCGGGGACGAGCTCCGCGCGCAGGTGCGCCGCCAACGCCGCCGGGGTGGGATGGTCGAAGACCAGGGTGGCGGGAAGCGGCAGCCTGGTGGCACCGGCGAGGCGGTTACGCAGCTCGACGCCCATGAGCGAGTCGAAGCCGAGGTCCTGGAAGGTTCCGCCGACCGGGACCGACCGGGCGTCGGCGTGACCGAGCACCGTCGCCGCCTGCTCACGGACGAGATCGAGGAGCACCGCCTCCCGCTCGTCGTCGGCGAGCTCGGCGAGGCGGTCGAGGGCACCGCGCGGCCGCGGGCTTCGCCGGCCTGCGGATCCCGGCCCTGACCCCGGCTCCGGCTCCGACTCCGATGTCGCCGACACGGGCGCGAGGGCGAGCGCGGGCTGGCCCGCCGCCGGGATGACGTCATGATCCAGGCTGGCGGCGACGACCGCCGGGCGTCCCGCTCGCAGCGCCTCGTCGAACAGTGCGAGTGCCGCCCCCTCGCTCATCGGCAGAATCCCGGAGCGGGCCATCCGGGCGCGGTCGGCCGCGCCGAGGTGCGCCGTCAGCCCGCCGCCGCCCTCCCACAGGCCCCAGGCGATCGAGACCGCGGGGAGCCCGTCGGCCCTGCGGTGGCGCGCCAGCGCGTCCAGGAAGGCGTTCGCGGCGGCGTAGTTGCTCTGGCCCGGAGCGCCCAGCGTGCCCGCCACCGAGGAGAACAGCACGAACGCGGCGAGATCCCGATGCCTGGTCAGACGGTGCAGCTCCCATCCCGCGTCGACCTTCGGGCGGAGCACCGCGGTCAGCCGATCCGCGTCGAGCCGGTCGAGCGTCGCGTCCCGCACCACCGCGGCCAGGTGAACGACCGCGGTCAGCGGATGTCCGGCCGGCACCGAGGCCACCAGGTCGCGCAGCGCCGCCGGGTCGGCGCAGTCACACGCCACGATCGTCACGGTGGCCCCGGCGGCACCCAGCTCCGCCAGCAGCTCGGTGGCACCGGCCGCCGCGAGACCCTGGCGACTGGCCAGGACGAGACGGCGCACCCGGTGCCTGGACACGAGATGCCGTGCCAGCACCGCGCCGAGCGCCCCGGTGCCGCCGGTGATCAGCACCGTCCCGTCAGGATCGAGACTCGGCACCGCGGAACCGCCGGCGGACGGGCCGGGAACGCGCACGAGTCCGGGTACGAACGCTCGCCCCGCCCGCAGCACCGTCACAGGAGCGACCGCGGGCGCGGGCGCGACCAGCACGGCCGGCAACGCACCGACGCTGCCAGGATGATCGTCGACGTCCACCAGCACGATCCGGCCCGGGTTCTCCACCTGGGCGGACCTGACGAGGCCCCACACGGCGGCGGACGGCAGGTCGGGGCGGCCATCGCCGGAACCGCCGCCGGAACCGCCGAGGGAGCCGTCGGTGGCGGCGTCACCGGAACCGCCGACAGCGACCGCGCCCCGGGTGAGGACCACGAGCCGGCAGTGGACCAGCTCCTCGGCGGCCAGCAGCTCCTGCAGCGCCTGCAGCACCCCGGAGATGGTGACGTGGGTCCGCTCGACCACGTCGTCCACGTCATCCGTGCCGTCCGCGCCGCCCGCGTCGCCGCCGGGCGGAATCCCGCCGCCGAGCCATGCGCCGGCCTGGCCGCCACCGCCGACGGCACACCGCAGGAGGATCGTCGTGGGTGTCGGTGCCCCCGCCACGATCGCCCGCCGCAGCTCACCAGGGTCCGCGTACACGACAGCGGGCCGGCCGATTCCGGCGACGTCCGGTCCGTGCACTCCGACGACCGCCCAGCCTCCGGTCGACGGCGCGGCCGGAGCCTCTGTGACCGGAAGCGACAGCGGTGACCACATGAGCTCGTGGAGCCGCCGGCTGTCGGCGTCCGCCCCGGCGAGCGACTCCAGGTTCAGCGGACGCAGCGTCAGCGCGGCGACGGCCAGGACGGGCGCGCCGGTCTCGTCCGCCACCGCGAGGGCGTGCCGCCCGGGCCCGGCGGTACTCACCCGCACCCGAAGCGCGCCCTCCGCCGCGCCGTAGGCGGTCACTCCGGCCCAGGAGTACGGCAGGTCGACGGTCCCCGACGCGGACCCGGTGCCGCCGGTATCGGTAGCGGCGGCCTCATCGTCAGCGGCGGCATCGGTGCCTGGTGCGAGCACATGCAGCGCCGCGTCCAGCTGCGCGGGATGTACGAGGTGGCCGGCCGGGTGGTCCCCGGCGTGACTCGACGAGTCCGCGACGGGATCGAGGGCGGGATCGAGGGCGGGATCCGGGGCAGGGCGGTCCACCTCGGCGTAGAGGTCGTCGCCGTGCCACCACGCGGCGCGCACCAGCCGGAACGCCGGGCCGTAGCCCAGGCCACGCTCCGCCAGCCTCGGGTAGAGACCGTCCAGGTCCAACGGTTCGGCGTCCCGCGGCGGCCACATCACGCCGCTCGCCGGGACCGCCTCCCCCGACACCGCTGCCACGAGCTCGCCGCTGGCGTGCATCACCCACTCACCGGCATCGCCGTCCGCCGACTCGGGCGCCCGGCTGTGAACCGCCACGGTTCGTCGGCCGGACCCGTCCACCGCCCCCACCAGCACCTGTATCTCCACCGCCGCGTCAACCGGCACGGTCAACGGCCGTACCAACACCAGCTCACCGATCCCGCCGGCACCGACCCGCCCGGACACATAGAGAA
>NZ_LFCW01000026.1:0-6747 GCF_001306465.1 Frankia sp. R43
TGTAGGGACGCCGGTCTAGATGTCCAATGGCCGCGATATATGTCCAGTCGATGTCCAACGACCGGTGTTCTGTCCACAGCGGACTACCGGGGCTACGGCAAGCCGGGGCAAAGGCGACGGAAGCCCTCGACGAGCCCGTGAAACAGGGCAGGGAAGGAGATTTCTATGCGGATTTAGGTTGCGTGATACCGGAGACGTTGTGCACTGGCGTCCTGTTTGTCCGCAGCGTGTCCAGCGACCGGACTGATGTCCAGTGATCTACCGTGCCAGTTGGGATCATGTCTTCTATCTGGGGAGATGGTAGCGATGGTGACTGATGCTCAATTGAGCGTCAGGGATTCCACTGGCGCGGTGTCGACGTACGAGGATCTGTCGCTGGTTGACCTTGCCGCGACGGTGGCTGGGTGTCCGTGGCGGGTTTTTCGATGGCGGCAGGGACAGGCGCACTACTCGGGCTGGTATTGGTCGGTGACGATGGCGGGCCATGTGGTTTATGAAAGCCGGCTGGAGCTTGCCCGGCTCCTGCTCGCCGATTTCGATTGTTCGGTGGTGGGAATCGCGGCGCAGCCTTTCTGCCTGACCGCGGAGGTGGATGGGCGGCTCCGGCGGCATGTTCCGGACTTTCTGCTGGTGGACCCGGGCGGGCTGGTGACCGTGGTCAATGTGAAGCCGGCGGAGCAGCTGGCCAGGGAGAAGGTCGCGGAAGCGTTGGCCTGGGCGGGCCAGGTTTTCACGCGGGCCGGCTGGTGCCATGAGGTCTGGTCGGGGGCGCCGGCGGCGGTGCTGGGAAATGTGCGGTTCCTGGCGGCCTATCGGCGTGCTGATCGGGTCGACGCCGAGGCCGTCGAGGAGATCGATCGGACGGTCACGGGGAGGGTGGCTCTCGGTGAGGTGGAGGCCGGGTTGGCGGGCCGGTTCGCGGTCGAGGTGTGCCGGCCGGCGTTGCTGCATCTGGTGTGGCGGGGCGTGTTCCGCGTCGATCTGGACAGGCCGTTGTCGCCGGTGTCGGTGCTGGAGCGTGTGGTGTGAGCGCGACGGTGACGGTGACGATCGGGACGAGGCTGGTCCACGACGGCGAGATGCGCACGGTCGTCGGTATCGAAGCGCAGCGGCTGCGGCTGCGTGACGGGCAGGGCCGCGAGGAGCTGGTGCACACGGCGACGGTGCTGGCGAATCCCGCGACCTCGGTGCTCGGGGCGGACGGGGAGCCGGTGGCGCCGATGGAGGCGTTGGGGCCGGTACTGGACAGCCTGGACGGGCCGCGACGCGCCGAGGTGCTGGCGCGGCTCGGGCATGTGCGTGAGGTGCTGACCGGCTACGTCTCAGGAACGGTGACGCTGGCGGCTGCCGGTGAGCCGCGGGCGGCCTACGAGATGGCGGTGCCGTTGATGGACCGCTACGCGGCGAAGGCCGCGGAGGTGGGGGTGGACGTCCGGACGGTGCGCCGCTGGGTCCGCGCGGTCCAGACAGCGGGCGCCGCGGGGCTGGTCGATCAGCGCATGGTGCGGCTGGCCGATCCGTTCACCGGGGTCGATGAGCGGTGGTTGGCGATGTGTCGGCTGGTGCTCGACGAACACACCGACGCCAGCCGGCCGACCCGGCAGCTGCTGCTGGAACGGGTGGCGGCACGGCTCGACGCCGAGCACGGCGCCGGATCGGTGCGGGCGCCGGGGCGGCGGCGGGCCCGGCTGGTGCTGGAGGAGTTGTCCCGGGCCACCCACGCGTTCACCGGCGCGACGGCGGCGAAACGGTCGATCGCGAACCGGCCGACACAGCCTTACGGGCGGCTGCGCGCGACCCGGCCGGGTGAGTACGTGCTGGTGGACACCACCGGGTTGGACGTGTTCGCGATGGAACCGCTGACCTTGCGCTGGGTCCGGGTCGAGCTGACCGTCGCGCTCGATCTGTATTCGCGGTGCGTGACCGGCCTGCGGCTCTCCCCGGTGTCGACGAAGTCCGTCGACGCGGCGGTCGTGCTCTACGAGTCGCTGGTGGTGGACACGGCCCGGGGCAGCGGCGGCGGTCTGCTGCCCTACGCGGGGCTGCCGGACACCGTCGTCGTCGAGGCGGAGCCGGGGCTGCCGGGGGTGGCCGCGGAGAGCATCGTCGTCGACCACGGCAAGATCTTCCTGTCGGAGCATCTGCTGTCGGTGTGTCAGCGCCTCGGGGTGTCGGTGCAGCCGGCCCGGCCGCTGACCCCCACTGACAAGGCGCCGGTGGAGCGGTTCTTCCGGACCCTGCGAGAAGGATTGCTGGCGGCGTTGCCCGGCTACAAGGGGCCGGATGTCCACAGCCGTGGGAAGGATCCGCAGGGCTGCGCCTACTTCTTCGTCGACGAGCTGGAGACCGTGATCCGCCAGTGGATCGTCGGGATCTACCACCGGCGTCCGCACGGCGGGCTGGTGGACCCGGCGGTGCCGGGGTTGGATCTGTGTCCGGCGGAGATGTTCGCTCACGGTCTGGTCCGGGCCGGTCGGCTGCGGGTGCCCGCGCGGACGGATCTGGTGTTCGATCTTCTGCCGGTCGCCTGGCGGACCATCCAGCATTACGGGATCGAGGTCAACGGGCTTCGTTACAACGGCCCCGTGCTGGGCGGCTACCGCAACCGGCTCAGCCCGTTCACCGGTCGGCACGCCGGCAAGTGGCCGGTGCGCTACGACACTGACGACATCTCACGGGTCTACTTCCAGGACCCGGCCGACCAGCGCTGGCACACGCTGGTCTGGGAGCACGCCGGCGGTGTCGGGATGCCGTTCTCCGCGGACACGCTCGCCTACGCCCGCCGCCTCGCGCTCGCCGAGGGCCGTCACGTCGATGACCGGCTCGCCCTGGCGGACCTGCTGGACCGGTGGGACGCGGGGCTCGTGCGTCATCCCGCCGAACGTCGGATGGCGATCCGCGCGAGCGAGCAGCGCCAGGCCCGGTTGCAGGCCGCCGTCGGCGGCGACCTCGCGGCGGCCTGCGAGCTGCCGGCGGTCAGCGCCGGGCTGGAACCCGCCGGGACACCGGCGGGTTCGTGGCGGGCCGGTGACGACGACTGCGACGGTGAGCTGGACGGCGCCGCCGCCGACGAACCGGCCAGGATCGCCGACGAGGAGTTCTACGCCGACGCGCTGAGGGTCGTGCCATGAACCGCCCGGACGCGGTGCTGTCCGACCGTGACGAGCGGGACTGGAACCTGTCATGCAAGGACGGCTGGTTCGCGATGGTCGACACCCCGCCGAGGACCCGCCCGCCGCGGCACAGCGCCTGCGAGATCGCGGGGATGTCGCGGACCGTCCGGCTGCGTTACAACGAGACCCGTGCCCGTTGGCACGCCAACCTCGGCCCCGTCGCGACCCCGGGCATGGACACCGTCTTCGAGCAGCTCGACGAGATCTGCGGATCGAACCGGCAGGACGGGGAGAAGGTCAAACCCGCCGCGGTCCTCGACGCGCTTCCCGGGCTGGGCAAGACGACCGCCGCGCTGGCGTTCGCCCGCGCCTTCCACCGCGAACAGGTCGACCTCTACGGGCCGACGGTTCCCGCCACGGGCGGCCAGTGGCAGCGGGTGCCGGTCGTTTACCTCGGGCTGACCTCGAACACGACGATCCGCAGCCTGAACGCGATGCTCTGCCGCTTCTACGCGCTGCCCGCCCCTGACCGCGGCACCGCGACACGCCTGGCGAACCGCGCCGCCGAATGCGTCGCCGGGTGCAAGACCCGTCTCGTCGTCGTCGACGACGTGCACTTCCTCGACGTCCACCGTCGCGATGGCCGGGAGGTCGCCAACCATTTCAAGTGGCTCGCCAACACGTTCCCGGTGACGTTCTTCTTCGTCGGGGTGGGGCTACGCGCCCGCGGGCTGCTCACCGAGGGCCTGACCGGCGCCGACGCCGCGTTCTCCCAGACCGCGCGACGGTGGAACGTCCTCACCCTGACCCCGTTCGAGATCCACAGCGAGGCCGGGCGGCGCACCTGGCGCAACCTGCTCCTCGGTATCGAACGCGACCTGGTTCTCGCCGAACTCGGCCGGGGAACGGTCGCCGAGGACCTGTCGGACTACCTGTTCGCCCGCAGCTCCGGGCACTTCGCCTCGCTGATGTCCCTGATCGCCCGGGGCTGCTACCGGGCCGTCAGGACCGGCGCGGAAACCCTCACCGCCGGTCTGCTCGACGCGGTCCGCATCGACGAGGCCGCGGAGAAAGCCCGCCGTGACCTGCACGCCGCGCTCGGCGCGGGCCGGCTGACCAGCCGGCCCGCCCGCCAGACCACCACGCGCCTGGGCGGGGAGGGCGCGGCATGACCCGCCGGCTCCCGTTCACCCTGACACCGCTGCCCGGGGAATCGTTCGAGAGCTGGACGACCGCCTACGCGCGGCGCCTGCGCGTCACCACCAGCGAACTCACCCGCGCCCTCGGCCTCACCGCCGACCCGCCCCCGGCCGTCACCACGCCGCTCACGGTCGCCGACGCGACCGGTCTGACCCCCCGGACCTTCGCCGCGATGTTCCACCCTCCGCTCCCGGATCTGCCCCCGCGCACCCCCGACGCCCTGCGCACCGCGGCGACCGCGGGACGCACCAGCCGGTTCTGCCCGACTTGCCTGGCCGAACATCCCGGCCGGTTCGCCCTGGCCTGGCAGCTGCGCTGGACGTTCTTCTGCCTCGATCACGGCCAGCCACTCGCGGACCGATGCCCGCGCTGCGGGTCCACCCAACCCGTCCGGCACCCGTCCGGACGGACACCACCCGGTCATTGCACCCGCCACGTCACCGCCGCGGCGACCACCACCCGCTGCGGCTTCGACCTCACCGAGCCCCCCCACCCCACCTGCGCCGATCCCGCCGCCGCCCACACCGCCCAGCAGCTGATCGACCGCAGCCTCGCGCGGCTACGCCTCCCACCCGACGCCACCGCCCGGCACGAAGCCCTCGCCACGCTCACCGACCTGACCATCCTCGCCGCCCACATCGCGACGAACGACCGCCCCCGCCGCCAGCGAACACCCGTCGCGGGCGACCTGCGGGCCGACACCCTGCTCACCGCCTACCAGCTGCTCACCGCCCCCACCGCTGGCCGCCCGGACGACCCCCTCGCGCCCCTGGTCGCCCACCACTCGGCCGGGCCCCGGCCCCTGGCAGTGCCCGAGTCCTGGAAATCCGCCAGCCCCAGCCTGACAACCCGCATCGCGCACAGCCGCGACGGATTCCTGCGTCCCATCGAACGCCTCCGGCACGCCACCACCCTGCCCACCTTGCATCCCCCGACCACCGACCCCACCAGCGGCGAACCGGACCCGGCCGTCCTGCGAGCCGCACGCCTACCCGACCAGCTCTGGCCCGTCTGGACGATCCGTCTCCTCGACGACGACTCCCTCGAACCGGTGACCTTCCGCCCCGCGGCGATCGCGGCGCTTCTGCTTCCCCACAGCGCTCTGCGGCTCAACCAGATCACCGCCCTCGTCAGCGACCAGATCACCGGCGGCACCGTCGCCCACCAGCTCGGCAAACTGACCCGCGGCCCCGCCGGCAGCACCACGCTGCGCATCCTCACCGAACTCGCCCTGGCCTGCGACACCCACCCCATCCCGATCGACTACACGCGCCGCCGTCACCTCGCCGCCACGACCGAGCTGATCGACCGCGCGACCTGGAGAAGCTTCCTCGGCCCCGGGGAGCTGCGCCGCGGGCACCGACGCCGCCTCGATTTCGCCCGCTCCTACCTCTACGAACTCCTCACCGACGGCAACCTCGCCATCGCCTCACCGCCCTACCGGATCGTCGACCCCGCGCGACGCCCCGCCTACCACGAGTTCGTCCTCGGGATGCCCGCGCCGCTCGCCGACGATCTCACCAGCCACGCCCACGCCCTGCTTCTCCACGCCGGCGTCACCGACGAGCCGCTGCGCTGGGCCCCGCCAGCGCACTGGGTCCACACCCACGACTGGCCCGGCGCCGATCTCGAACACACCGACCCCGCCCCCATCCACGACCTGCTCACCCGCCAGCACCGATCCCCGCAGCAGGTCGCCGAAACCCTCCACATGTCGACAGAGCACGTCCGCCAAGCCGTGCGGCTACACCCGCTGCCACGCCCGCTCTATCCCACCCACCGCGCCGGAGCGATCCTCCCGCTCCACCCCGACACCAGCCAGCAGCACAAACCCGGAATCCATTACGTCGACCCCACCTGGCTCCACGAACAATACGTCACCTGGAAACGCACCCTCGCAGACATCGCCGACGAAATCGGCTGCGTTTACAGCACCCTCCGGGCTTTCGCGGAGAAACACGGAATCCCGCTACGTCCATCCGGCGGCTCACACCACATCCACACCCTCACAGGAACCCACCCCTCCCAACTACCCGAACCACTACGCAGCGCCCTCACCGGCCACCAAGCCCATCTCCGCCTCGAACGCTTCACGATGATCGTCCGACATTCCAACCTCACCAGAGCCGCCGAAGAAGCCGGCGTCACCCCCGCCTCCCTCTCCGAACAGCTCACCTACCTCGAACGCGTCTGCGGCGGCACCCTCATGCGCCGCCACCACCCCAGACGCCTCGACAGCCCCACAGAACTCGGACAGGCACTACACCTCCAGATAGAAGCCCACATCCTCCACGACACCACCAGCCACCCATGACGACACGAACAGGCACAGCGAAGAAATGGACAACCACCCCGGCCCCCAAGAAAGCACGGGAAACCCCCAGTGGACACGATCACGGCACCCGAATGGACATCTTCGCCGGCCTCCCTACAG
>NZ_LFCW01000027.1:0-5615 GCF_001306465.1 Frankia sp. R43
GACAGCGGCGAACACGCACCGTCACGGCCAGGTGGGGCCAAAACTCGTTCCCCAACCAGCCCCGGAAGATCGACAAGTGGGGCCAGGAGCCGCTGGAAGATGGGGCCAGAACTCGCTACCGGAGCCACCCGTCCGGCCTCCTCGGACGGGTACCGGAGAGCGAGCACACGTAAGCGAACGCTTGTAGATCGTCAAGCACACAGATCATCGACCGGACCCGAACGGCTCCGGGAACGACGCCGATTGCGAGGCACAGCACAGGTGCACAGCCCACCGCGGGAGAACCTGAGCCCACTGATCATCCTGCCGCCGGCCCTGCGTCCGTCCAGCCGCGGTGAGGCCCGGCGGCCCACCCGGCCCGGCACGCACCTGCTGGGGGTGGACGGCGGTGGCACCAAGACCACCGCAGCCGTGCTCGACGTCGGACGCCTGGCCCTGAGCACCTTCACCGCCGGGCCGAGCAACCCCGACGTCAACGGGATCGAGGCCGCCACCGCCTCGATCACGGACGCGATCCTCGGGGCGCTCGACGCGGCGGGGGCAGGCGTCGGCGACCTCGCCGGCGCGGTGCTCGCGATCGCCAGCGCGGACACCGAGGAGAACCAGGCCGACCTGCTGGCCAAACTGCCCGTTCTCGCGCCGGCCGAGAACGCGCTGGTGCTCAACGACACCGTCGCGGCCTGGGCCGCCGGCACGCTGGGCGAACCGGGGGTCGCGGTCATCAGCGGCACCGGCAGCAACACCCTCGGCGTGGCCGCCGACGGCCGGACCTGGCGCTGCGGCGGCTGGGGCCACCTGCTCGGCGACGAGGGCTCGGGCTACTGGATCGGGCTGGAAGGGCTGCGCGCGGCGGTGACGTACCGCGATGGGCGGGCCCCCTGGTCGGCCGTCGTCCCCCGCCTGCTCGCCTTCTACGGCCTCACCCTGATCGAGGAAATCGACGATCTGATCTACGGCACCCTCGACAAGTCGGGGATTGCCGCGTTCGCCACCGAGGTCGCCGCGGCAGCCGCCGACGGCGACGACGTCGCCCGCCGGATCCTCGCCGACGCCGGCCGCCTGCTCGCCGAGCAGACCCTGACCGTCATCCGCCGCACGGGCCTGACCGGCGACTTCCCCGTCTCGATGGTCGGCGGTGCCTTCCGCTCCGGCCCCGCCTTCCTCGACTCGTTCACCGGCCACGTGACGGCCGACAGCCCCGGCGCGCGCTTCGTCTGGCCGCGGATCTCCCCGGCCACCGGTGCGGTCCTGCTCGCCGCCCGGCTGACCGCGACCGAACACCTGATCGACTGGACGGCCCCGCCGCTCACCACCGACTAACGATTCCCGAAGCGACCCCCGCCCCGGCCACACCGGCGGCTGCCACCAGCCGCCGGTTCGCGCGCACGGCCCGGCGCCTGCGCGCATTTTCGCGCGCGCGCGATCGATTTTTCTGATGCGCGATTTAATCGCGCACCCGCACCGGCCCAGACGCGTTGCGAGCTCGGGGCCAGGGGCCTAGGGGCGTCGGGTGTACGCGGTCGCGCGCCCTGCGCCGGTGGCCAGCAGTGGCCCCTCGTCGCGAGCCATCTCCCGCAGGAGCCTGGACGCCTGGCTGGAAGACAGCGCACACAGGTTCGCCGCCTCCGTCCGACTGATCTGGCCGTGCGCCGCGACGTAACTGAGCACCATCTGCTCCTGCTGCGCCCGGTCGAAGCCGTGAACCCGGACATAGGCGGCCGGCTTGCTCAGCTCGCGGTAAACGGCAGCCGCGAGGTGCCAGGTGCGGCCCCTGCGCTCGCCGCGCGCCTCCACCAGACCCCGCTCGACCATCCGGGCAAGCTGGCGGCGAGCCTCCGCCTCTCCCGTCTGGAGCAGCCGAGCGATCTCGTCGGTGTGCATCCTGCCCTGGTGTGAGAGCTCGGTGACAACCTGCAGATCCGGCAACGTGAGCGGCTGCCCCTGGTGTTCCTGCTCCGCCAGGTAGCGGATCAGCGCAAGATCCGCTTTCCCGCCGGGGAGCACCGCCACAACGGAGTCCCTGGTCGTCCGCTGGTAGTCCGGCGGGCTGTGCCCGAAGCGGAGCTGCTCGGCAAAGATCCGGTTGATGCCACGGCCGGTCCGCTCGACGATGCCGGCCCGTTTGAAGGCATCCGCGAGGCGGGGGTTACGTGGCCGCGGCGGCGCGACGAGAAAGTTGTCCACAGTGATCCCGGCGGGGAAGCCACCCGGGTTGGAGATCTCCAGCTGTTCGTCCTGCCACTGGATGTGCACCGCGCCCTGAGCCGTGTAGTCCCGGTGGATCAGGGCGTTCGCGATCGCCTCGCGAAACGCGGTCTCCGAGTACGCGGGCACGCCCAGGCGAAGGAGCCCGAACTGGATCTCCTCTTCGCTGTTCCGCGCGCGGAACCGGGTGAGAAGCTCTTCCGCCAGCCGAAACAACGGCCAGGTGAAGAAGTCGTTGACCTGGACGGACAGGCCCTCCATCACCTGGAACGCCGCCTCATGGCCCGGGCAGTGCCGGCGGATTGCCTCCTGCCGCCCGAAAAGGAGCAGCGCACCGACAGTGATCACCGCCCGTTCACCGTTCCGCTCGACGAGGCCGAGCGCGCGGGCGACATCCTCATCGCCCAGTTCGGCGAGCACCCGGTCGCCATAGCCGCCGGACTCCCGGATCAGCCTGCGGAGCCGTTCGAACTCCAACGGGTCCAGGTCGGCCCAGCTCGCGTCCGGGAGCGGAAGTGTCGAATAGTCGAACGCGCCCCGGTCGATCTCGTGCGCGAGCAGCTCGTGCGAATGGACGGCCACGCAGGTTGGGCGGCCGTCGCCGCCGATGGTGCGCCGCTGGTACATGCCCCTCGTGGTGCCGACCAGCCGCGGACTGTCCTCGACCTGTACACACAGCACGGGAAGTCCATCGACGTCCACCGTGATGGCGGACGTCTGCACCGGAGGCTGCGTCGAGGCCGCGATCATCGCCTGGAGCCGAAACGGATCCGTCGCTCCGCCATGCCGCGACCGCGCCCCGGTGACCGCACCCGAATCCTCGACCCCGATCAGCAGAAGGCCTCCGCGCCCGTTCGCGAGGCACACGACGGCCTCGACGATCTCCCGGTCATCCAGCGCACGGCGGCGCTCGCCCTTGAACTCGACGGTCAGGGTCTCGCCGCCCTCGACTGCCGCCCGCACCGATACGAGGTCGATCGCGGGAAACGGGACGTGCCCGACCACGGTCCGGCCTCCTTCCTCCGCGCGCTTTCCTCTGCGCGCTCCAGCCACATGTCAGGTCATCGTAGGCCCATCTCGTGACGATCGATCACCCACGAAGCACGAACCGTAACCTCGATACCGCTTTCTGTGACAACGGCGGCGCCCCAGGTCCGCCGCGCACCCTCGCTACCGGGAGGATCGAGGATCTCGGTGATCGTCTCGCCCGGCAGCAGCGGCAACTCGAAGCCGCAGCTCGAAGATCTGAGGATTTCGGTCATCCCAACGACCACGATCCTCAGATCTCGCCCCGGCAACCCGCCGCCGGGACTCGAAGATCCGAGGATTCTGGTCGGCAGCAGCGGCGGCTCGAAGGTCGGGATTTCCCTACACGCCAAGACCCGTGATTGGACACGCCGAGACACGGGGACACCGGGATGACCAGATCTTCGCACCTCCCGGGCGCCGTCGACGGCACCGAGCATCCGACACCATGGAGCACCGGAATCTGCGAAAACCCTGCCACCTCGGCCCGACCGCTGCGCGAATTTACCTCACCGTGACACGGCCCTCCTGTCCGCACCGCCTTCGAGAGAAGCCGGCTGCACACCGGATGTCGGGCGCGACCACGGCCAGCATTGAGAACAGCCCTTCCCATCGCCCCAGGACAGGCCCGCAACGAGTCGATCCGAAGTAGTTAACAATGCGGTGAGTGACATCCTGTAAACCCCCGTTCGAGGGGGTCGTCCAGGTCTGTTGGAAGGGCTGTGAAGCGCGCCGTACCGCCTTGCCCCCGTACCGGTGGACACCTTCGGTTCCTACCCGAACTTGCCTACCCGTTGGTGCCGAGAATAGCGGCGGCACATTCGGGCTCCCCGTTCGCCCTACCCCCTCCGGGGCTCCGGTCGGCGACGGCGCCAGTCACCGCAGCGACTCGTTCACGCACGATGAGCAGCCGCCGCCGACCGCCCCGAACCGCCTTATTTACGGACATAAGGACAGGTCATCAGCCCGCAGACACCTGTGATGCCGTCGGATCGAGGGCCGACCGGCCAGCAGGAAAGATCTTTCTGGTGATCATTCGTCCGCCTGCGTCGATCACTCCACCGGTGGCGCCGCGGGCCGGACGGGCAGTACGCGATTAGTGCGGACGGACACTCGCGCATCTTTTCTGGACCGGACCTGACTAGGCCATCTCTAACCAAACGGGGTAGCTTTCTGCGTCAGTCGAGCCTGTCCGGCAGGCGCTGATCCGCACCCTGCACAACCACCACATCCGGAAAAACCGGTGGTTCGGCGGGCGCCGTCGGCGAGTGCCCTGGCGACTCGCCACAGTCAGGGAGAGGGATTCATGCGCATCAACAGAATGCGGGCCGTGACGGCCGGCGTTCTCGGCGCGGCACTCACGGCGGCGGCTCTGCCCGCCTCGGCCGAGCCCACGCCGACGGCAACCGCGACCACCGACATCATGAGCAGTATCTTCGCCACTCCGGAGGCAACCTGGCCCGCGCAGGACGGAATAACCATCGGCCTGGACCCGACCGGGTCACCCAGCGCCACCCCCAGCGCCAGCGCAAGCCCGCTGGCCACAACTGCGGCCCCCAGCATGGGAGCCGTGATCACCAGCCCGTCCGCGAGGCCGGTCGGCGGCGGAACCGGTGACGCCACACTCGACCAGTTCCTCTCCCTGCTGCCCTTCACGATTCCCTTCGACCGGGAAATCAACGGCATCGAGGATTTCGAGGTCAACCCGCTGGCGCTCACGTACACGTGCACCGCGCAGGGCCCGCTCTGGAAAATCAGAAACCACTCCACCGACGCCTACGGTTTCGGCTGGTTCGACACCAGCCAGGGCTCCGGGATCTCCACCATCGCGCCGGGCGAGTCGATGACTCTGCCAACACGCGCGCTCGCGGTCATCGCCTCGCCGTGGAGCGCGGCCACGGGACGCCTGCTCGTCACGGTCCCAGCGGTCGGTGTCTCGAACTGCTCGGGCGGGCCGGGCATCGGTGCGAGCCCGACGAAGGCCGGCGTCGGGGGTGGGGCCGGTGGCGGCGTCGCCACCCGCACCCCGGGAACCGGCGGCGGTGGTGGAACCGGGACGTCGACCGGAGGAACCGGCGCGGGCGGCGGGACGGCCACAGCGACACCCGGCGGCACCGGAGGTGGGACCACCGGGGGCGGCACGGGCGGTGTGGGCACGGGCGGTACCGGTAGCGGTAGCGGCGGCGGCACCGGTGGCGGTGGGACCGGCACGGGCGGTACCGGTACCGGTAGCGGCGGCGGCGGCACCGGTGGCGGTGGCGGTGGGACCGGAACCGGTTCCAGCGGCGGCGGAACCGGTGGGGGCGGCGGCACGGGCACCGGCGGTGGGGGCGGGACGGGCGGCGGCACTGGTACCGGATCCGGCGGTGGCGGCGGGACCGGAA
>NZ_LFCW01000028.1:0-2644 GCF_001306465.1 Frankia sp. R43
AACTGACACTGCTCGCACCGCTGATCATCCTGATGCTGCTGCTGATCGTCTACGCGGGGCGGGCGGTAAACGCCCGCGGGCAGGTCGACACCGCCGCGCACACCGCCGCCCGTGCCGCGAGCCTCGCACGCACACCCGCCCTGGCCCTCGCCGCCGCCCAGGCGGCCGTCGCACCTGACCTCAACAGGAGCACAGGTCCCTGCACCGCCCTGACGGTGGAGGTGGACGTCAGCCAGTTCCGTCCCGGCGGTGTGGTCCGCGCGACGGTGGCCTGCCAGCTCGACCAGTCCGACCTCGCCGCCGGCCTTCCCGTCCCCGGCGAACGCACACTCACGACCACCGCGACCGTCCCCATCGACGTGTACCGCGGGGTCACCGCGACCGCGGCCTCCAAGCCGCCGGCCAGTCCGGAGGCAACCCCGCCGGGAGAAGCCCTATGAGCCGACCCGCCGGCGCCAGCCGGCGGAACCCGGAGTTGGTCCCCGTAGCCCGGTCCGTTGTCGCCGCGCTGCTCGCCGTGGCCCTCCTCGCCGGCGTGGCGTCCTGCGCCGCGTCCTCGCGGGCAGGTCGGGAGCAGCCCAGCTCCCCGCCCTCCGGGCGGCCAACCGACCTCGACCCGCACGGGCGGGTGCTGCTGGCCCGCGCGGCCGAGATCACGGACAACGGGGTCCCCCGGGGCTTCCCGCACACCACCCTCGGGGCGGTCTCGGCCGCGGTGGGCTGGATCTCGCTGCTGCTGCCCCGCGACGGTGCCGAGCGGGCCGATGTCTTCGCGACGATCGCCACCGTGGATTTTCTGCGGCGGTCCGAAGGCGTCGTCGAGACCGGCTACCAGCCACCTGACCTGCCCGCCGGCAGCGCGCTGTTCTTCCGCCCCCTGGGTACCCGGGTCCTTACCTCCCAGCCCGATCACGTCACGGTCGCGCTCCTGCATGCCAGCCGCGTCTCCGGCGACCGCACATCGTCATGGCCGCTCATCGGGTCGATGACCTGGGAACTGGTCTGGGACGGGGACGACTGGCGCCTCGCCGACCTCCACCCCACCCCGCCCTCCGCAGGGCTACGGGTACCGGAGACGGACAGCCCGGACGCGGTGACCGCGGCCGGGTGGGACCGGTTCCGCCGTGCCTGACCGCACCCGGGACCAGAACCGGGACGCGGGGACGGTGACCGCGTTCTTCGTCGTCCTCACCGTCGCGCTACTCGCGGTGACCGGTCTCGTCGTGGACGGCGGACTCGCGTTGGACCGGAAGTCCGCCGCGATCAGCCTCGCCGCCGAGGCCGCCCGCGCCGGCGCGCAGGGCCTGGACCTGGCCACCTACCGGGCCAGCGGCGTCATCCAGCTCGACCCGACCGCCGCGGAGCAACGGGCCGAGCTGTACCTGGCCACCGCTGGCACAGAAGGGACCGTCACCGCGACCGCCGCCACGGTGACGGTGACGGTCACAGTACGTGTCCCCACCCAGCTCCTCGGGATTGTCGGGATCGACACGCTCACCGTCACCGGACAGGCCACCGCCGCCCCCGTCCACAGCGCCACCGCACCGGCCGGCGCCCCATGAGCCGCCGACACAGACCCCGACGTGTCGGGCCGCTGCACCGCCTCGCCGGGCTGGCCCGCGCCGGCATCGCCCTCACCGCCGCCGGGGTGCTGCTGATCGCCGCGCCCACCGTGATGTGGCGGCTGGTCGGCTGGCCCCTGCCCGAACACGTCCCCACCTGGGACCAGATCGTGACCACCGCGACCGGGCCACTGACCCAGGGACTGATCCTCGGCCTGGTCTCCTGCCTGTTCTGGTACGCCTACACGCTGCTCGCGGTCTCCGTGGCCGTGGAGGTCGTGGCCACCGCCGCCGGCTGGCACCGGCCCCGGCTCCCCACCGCCGGCCCCGCCCAGGCCCTGGCCGCGGTCCTCGTCGGCACGATCCTCGCAGGCCTTCTCACCGCCACCACCCGCACCAGCGGCCCGCCGCCGGCCGCGGTCCTCGCCGCCTACGCGCGGCCCGCGGCCGTCACCGCCCCGGCTGATCCCCTCGCTGGCGCCGCGCGATCCTCCGCCACGGTGCCGGCCGGGCTGGAGTGCACCGTCGCCCCCTACGACACCCTATGGTCACTGGCCGAGGACTGGCTGCACGGAGACGGGCTGCGCTGGCGCGAGATCTGGGCTCTCAACCAGGGCCGGGTCCAGGCCGACGGGACCGCGCTCACCAGCCCCGACCTGCTGCGCCCCGGCTGGATCCTGCGCCTTCCGTCCGACGCCCAACCCCCGATGCCCCCGATGGCTCCGGTGGGGCCCGACACCACCGTCGCGCCCCACGCCTCCGGTCCCGCCACCCCACCCACGACCACCCCGGCACCGCTGCCACCGACGGCTCCCGCGACTGCCGCACCTGCCGCACCTGCCGCACCGGGCACCTTCTCGCCCGCCCCTTCCGCTCCCCGGGTGGACCCCGACCATCCCCGCGGACCCGGCCCCCTCCACTCCCGGCCCGGCCCCGCACACCAGCCCGGCCCCAGGCACCGACACGCCCGCACCGCACCCGGCCCCACCGGGTCAGGATCGGCCGGTCCGACTGCCCTCGGGCGCGGTCCTCCCGCTCAGCCTCATCGCCGCACTCGCCGCCGCCGTGGTCGCCGCCCGGCT
>NZ_LFCW01000030.1:0-1198 GCF_001306465.1 Frankia sp. R43
CGGCGAGCCTGAGCGTCCGCAACGCCATGGATGACGTCCGCTCCCCACAGGGCGAATGCCTCCCCCGGACCGATACCCGCGCGCTCCCACCCATCCGCGAGGAGTCGCACTCCGGCTACGGCGAGCGGTTGCCTGGGCACGGGAACAGGTCTCGGACTGGGAGCGGAACGGCCACAACAGGGCAAGGCAGAACGCCACGCTCGCCGTAGCCGGAGTGCGACTCCTCGCGGATGGGTGGGAGCGCGCGGGTATCGGTCCGGGGGAGGCATTCGCCCTGTGGGGAGCGGACGTCATCCATGGCGTTGCGGACGCTCAGGCTCGCCGGTGCGGCATGACTGGGTCTGGACAATCCGCGCGGAACCCTGTGGTGCTGTTCATTCGGCGATTCCGGGAAATGCTTCGGGATGGCACGTGGTATCTCGCATCGCCTACCCGCGGCCCCGGCGATGCGGCGGTACCTCCAACAATCCCGGGACACGGTCCGGGTGCCGTTGGATGGCGTCAGGGTGCGGTTTTGGGGGAGCAAGAGGGCACGCAATGGTTCCCCGCAGGGCGAGGTGACCCGCTTGGTGCGGTCCGGGTGTGGGGAGGGTCCGGCCGCTCCCCGTGGCGTCGCGTAATGCTCGTGGTTCGTTCGTCGGAGTGGGATGACATCGCGGACGCGATTCGTCGGCGAGTTCGGGACCGCGATGGGTGGCCGATGCCAGCGGCGAACGACCTTATTCGCGCGCTCACCGAAGCAGGGTGGGTTAAGAGCACGCACAGTGAGAGCGACTCACTGTGGTCCGATTCCGGCCGAGTCAAGGTGCTCAAGCTCGACCTGGGCCGCTTGCTCGACATTCCCGAGGACGACGGCCAGGACTCCGACGGTGACAGCGGAGATGCTGCGAGTCCGCCTCCCATACCGACGTCGGGTGGCGCTCCGGAGCGGAGTACCGGGCCCTGCCTGGGGTGTGGAGAGCCGATGGCTCCGCACATTCCGGGAGATGGCGTCTATGTGGATGCCACCGGCGCCTATGTCCAAGCACATCCGTCCTGCGAGGTGCCGACTCAGCAGACGCTCATGCCAGCTCCGGCCGCACCAGCTCCGGCCGCACCAGCTCCGGCCGCACCAGCTCCGGCCGCACCAGCTCCGGCCGCACCAGCTCCGGCCGCACCAGCTCCGGCCGCACCAGCTCCGGCCGCACCAGCTCCGGCC
>NZ_LFCW01000031.1:0-1003 GCF_001306465.1 Frankia sp. R43
GAGCCTTTTCAAAGTCGATTTTCCTAAAGGCCCTCACTGGAGAGGACGAGGACGGCCTGGGCGAAGATGCCGACGCGGCGTGGGCAGCCGCGGAAACGGTCGAATATGTGCCAGTTCTTGAGGACCGCGAATCCTCGTTCGCCTTGCGAGCGGGTGGTGGCGTGGGTCCAGTTGGTCTCTTTGTCGCGGTCGGGGAGTTCCCTGTTCTTGGGTTTCTTGACCGGGACGAGGAGGCGGTCACCCTCGCCGCCGACGTAGCCCTTGTCCGCGTAGAGGTAGAGCCCCGAGCGGTCGATCAGATGGAGGACGTCGTGCATCCGGGCCGCGGTGAGGTCGTGGACGGAGCCGGGAAGTCCTTCGGAGATCCAGAGCAGCCGACCGTAGGGGTCGGTGAGGCCCTGCAGGTTGATGCCGTGGTACTTGTGCTTGCCCGAGTAGTACAGCTTGTTGTGCGCACGGACACGGTTGGTACGCACGACGGTGCCGTCGAGGATGAGGAAGTTGCTCTGGGTCCACGCGAAGGTCCAGACCGCGGCGAGCAGGGTCCGGCCGTGGGTGGCGAGCAGGCCGACGGCCTCGCGGATGTAGTTGTGGACGGTGCCGACGCTGACCTGGAAGCCCTCGGCGAGGTGCTCGTAGCGTTCACCCTTGCGGAGGTGGGCGAGCACCAGGAGTGCCTGCTCGCGTGGGGGCAGCTTGCGCCAGGTCCGGCGCTGGGCGCGGTCCTCGGCCAGCAGTCCCGTGAGGAAGGTCAGGGTCGACTCGGGCAGGTCGACGACACCGGGGTAGGTTAGCAACGGAAGTCCTCGGTCAAGGGCACAGTGGAGTAGGAACCCTGTGATCTACCGGGGACTTCTCTATTTACGGCATCCCTCCGCCCGCCGCCCGACCAACTATTGCCGTCGCCAGATGATGGAACGGCCCGAGCCGGTTCCCGTTCAATTCGTCAATTGGTGACCCTTAACCGCCGGGAGAATCAGACAAACCAAGATTGAAAAGGCTC
>NZ_LFCW01000032.1:0-974 GCF_001306465.1 Frankia sp. R43
GACCGCTCCCGCCCCGCCCCGCGCTCCGGCCGACCTCGCGCCCGCCGGGCCGGTCTGGCTGCCCCTGAACACCTCCACCCGCACCGACCTCGACGGCCTCACCCACCGGTACGGCACACCGATCACCGCCCGGTCCCCGCTCGACACCCCCGAACCCGGCCAGGAGGACGACACCGACCCGGCTCCCAGCCCACGCCAGCCCCCGCTGAGTCTCGGCCCCCCGCCACCGCTGGGACGCTGAATGGGCCGGCTGTTCGCCGGACTGTGCGCCCTGCTCCTCGCGGTGCCGCTGCTCGCCGGTGCCACCGCCGCGGGCATCCTCGGCGGCGGTGGTGGCGGCGGAACGTCGCAGCCGCCGCCCTCCCCGGCGGCGGAGCACCAGATCCCCGCCGGCTACCAGCGGCTGTACGCCGCTGCCGCGGCCACCTGCCCCGGGCTGTCCTGGAGCGTGCTGGCCGCGGTCGGGAAAGTCGAGACCGACCACGGCCGCAACCCGGACTGGACCTCCGACGCCGGCGCGCAGGGGCCGATGCAGTTCGAGCCCGCCACGTTCGCCGCCTACGGGGTCGACGGCGACGCCGACGGCACCGCCGACATCAACAACCCCGCCGACGCCATCTACTCCGCCGCGAACTACCTCTGCGCCTCCGGCGCACGTGACGGCGCGAACATTCCCGCCGCGCTCTACACCTATAACAAGGATCATTCCTATGTCGCGCGTGTTCTCACCCAGGCCGACGTCTACGCCGCCGACGGTCTTTCCGTCGACACCGGGCCGTCGGAGGCGGCGCTGACCGCGGTGGACTACGCCACCGCCCAGCTCGGCCTGCCGTATCTGTGGGGCGGCGACGGCCCCCAGTTGACTGAACTACCAGATGGCCGGGTCAAGGTCACCGGCGGTTTTGACTGCTCGGGTCTGACTCGTGCTGCCTATGCGGCAGCCGGGGTCAACTTGCCCCGAACCGCCCAGCAAC
>NZ_LFCW01000033.1:0-940 GCF_001306465.1 Frankia sp. R43
GCGGCGCGGGCGAAGTCGAGGAGTGCGGTGGGGACGTCGTCGCCGATGACCTGGTGGTAGCTGCCGCCGAGGCTTTCGGTCAGGGTGCGTTGCCGGGCGAGTGCGGAGGGGTCGGCGCCGGTGAGGCCGTCGGAGCGGGCGACGTGGACGGCGAGCAGGTCGGCGCCTTTGCTGCGGGCGGCGATCCGGGAGGCGCGGCGGATCAGGGTGTCGCCTTCGGGGCCGCCGGTGAGGGCGACCACGACGCGTTCGCGGGTTTCCCAGGTGCCGGCGATGCCGTGGTCGGTGCGGTAGCGGTCGAGCTGGTCGTCGACCTTGCCGGCGAGCCAGAGCAGGGCGAGTTCGCGTAGCGCGGTGAGGTTGCCGACGCGGAAGTAGTTGGCCAGGGCGGCGTCGATCTTCTCGGGGGTGTAGATGTTGCCGTGGGCCATCCGTCGGCGCAGGGCCTCGGGGGCCATGTCGACGAGTTCGACCTGGTCGGCGCGTCGGACGACGTCGTCGGGCACGGTTTCGCGTTGCGGGACGCCGGTGATCGTCTCGACGACGTCGTTGAGTGATTCCAGGTGCTGGATGTTGACGGTGGAGATGACGTCGATGCCGGCGGTGAGCAGGTCCTGGACGTCGTGCCAGCGTTTGGTGTGGCGGCTTCCCGGGATGTTGGTGTGGGCGAGTTCGTCGACGAACGCGACGTCGGGGTGTCGGGTGAGGATGGCGTCGAGGTCCATCTCGGTGAAGGAGCCGCCGCGGTATTCGATGATCTGTCGTGGGATGGTCTCGAGGCCGTCGAGCATCGCTGTGGTGCGGGGTCGGCTGTGGGTCTCGACGAAGCCGACCACGACGTCGGTGCCTCGTTCGGCTCGCCGGTGGGCCTCGTCGAGTGCCGCGTAGGTCTTGCCGACGCCTGGTGCGGCACCCAGATAGATCCGCAGTGTCCCTCGTG
>NZ_LFCW01000034.1:0-788 GCF_001306465.1 Frankia sp. R43
CGCCGTCGCCGAGATCGTCTTCCTCACGACCAACAAAGCACAGTACGACTGGATCGTCGAGGGAGACATCAAGGCGTGCTTCGACGAGATCGACCACACGGCCCTGATGGGCCGGGTGCGTCGACGAATCGGAGACAAGCGTGTCCTGAACCTGGTGAAGGCATTCTTGAAAGCTGGAATCCTCACGCAGGAACGCCAGCTCCGCAAGACCGATGCCGGCGCCCCGCAGGGGGCGATCCTCTCACCGTTGCTGAGTAACGTGGCCCTGTCGGTGCTGGACGATTACATCGCCCACGCACCGGGGGGCCCGTCGACCAGCGCGCATTTTCGGGCCAAGCGTCGCCGGCAGGGCCTGCCGAACTTCCGGCTGGTCCGTTACGCCGATGACTGGTGCCTGATGGTGGCAGGTGACCGCGACCATGCGGAAACCCTGCGTGAGGAGATCGCGGGGGTTCTGTCCACGGTGGGTCTACGTCTGTCCGAGGGCAAGACCCTGATCACCCATATCGACGAGGGTCTGGACTTCCTGGGGTGGCGCATCCAGCGCCATCTGAAGAAGGGGACGACAGATCGGCGTTTCGTCTACACCTACCCGGCGAAGAAATCTCTCGCCAATATCACCATGAAGGTGAAGGCGTTGTGCGGGCAGACCACGAACCAGGACCTGGCCGACCTGCTGCCTGGCCTCAACCAGGCACTGCGGGGCTGGTGCACCTACTTCCAGCCAGGGGTGTCCTCCAGAACGTTCCAGTACCTGCGCGCTTTCGTCTGGAAGCACGTCTGGGAAT
>NZ_LFCW01000035.1:0-687 GCF_001306465.1 Frankia sp. R43
GATCGGACTGTCCTCAGCTTCACCAGCCAGCTGCGACTGGCTGGCGGTGGGTCCTTTCACCCCACCCGGTGTTGCGGTCATCAGCGGCTACCTGCCGCTCTCAGACCTGCAGCGCTTCGTGGCGCACTGCCTCGTCCAAGAACAGGCTGGCGTCAGGGCGTTTTCCCTGGGGCATGCGGGCCCGGCGGGTGGTGGCCTGCCAGACGGCGGACACGACGATGGAGCCCATCAGTGCGGCGGTCTCGACACCGAGGGCGTCTTGAGCGATGCGGACCAGGCAGACCCCGCCGTCGTTGAGCACGGCGTCCATGTCGACGGTGGAGGGGCCGGCGGCGATCGCGGCCCGTACGAACGGTCGTAGCAGGAATCCGCGCAGCTTGTTCATCAGCGGGGCGACGGCGTGCGCCTGCGCCGGCTCGGACAGCGCCTCGTACCACTCCCAGAAACCGGCCAGAATCGCGTTGTCAGCGCCCTTTCTCACCTCACCGACGAGGCGCTCCCGGTAGGCGCCGTCGGTCAGGAGCCGGGGTAGCTGGGTCAGGACGGGGACCTCGGGTTGGGCGGCGAGGGTGAGCAGGCCGGCGCGGAAGATGTCGTCGGTCCGTGGGCCCCAGGACTCGTGGTAGACGCGGGAGAAGATGGAGACCAGGTTGTCGACGGCGCGGGTCCGGTCGGGCTGGTCCAGCG
>NZ_LFCW01000036.1:0-562 GCF_001306465.1 Frankia sp. R43
AGTGTCCGCCTCGCCGAGGGTGGGGGGTGTGGGGCGTAGGTCGGCGAGGAGCTGCTCGAGGTCGGGGCGGGCGGGCCGTAGAGCGGTCCACAGCAGCCACAGGCCCAGCCCGCAGCCGGCACCGCAGGCCAGCACAAGCCCGCTCATCGGGGGTCTCCGCTGAGGGGCCGGGTCAGGATTCTCGGGTCCGCCGGTGCCCGGCCCATCCGTGACAGCCAGACCAGCCCGCCGGCGAACAGGGCGGCGACCCCGAGCAGGACCAGCTGGCCCGCCGCGCTGTCGTAGGGCTCGACGAACGCCGGGGAGAGCAGGATCAGCCCGAACGCCATGGTCAGGGTGATCGTGGCGATGACCCGGGTGGCGGTACGGATCCGGGCCCGGCCGGCCAGGGTACGTAGCCGTAGCGCGGTCTGGTCGTGCGCGGCGGCGGCGAGGCGGCCCAGCAGGTCCGCGAGCTGGCGGGCCTGGCGGGACGCGGCCATCACCAGCGCGGCCACGACCAGATCCGCGGTCGGGTCGTCGAGCTCGTCCGCGAACACCACCAGCGCGTCCGGCAGCCGTG
>NZ_LFCW01000037.1:0-265 GCF_001306465.1 Frankia sp. R43
CAGCTCCGCGAGCAGTACCCGCTGCTGCCCTCCCTGGGCACCGAGACCCTCGCCGAACTACGCACCATCGACCAGCTCGTCAACCACCTCACCACCCCCGACCCGACCACGGCCAACGGCACGAGCCCGGCGACGCACCACGGCGGCGCGCCCGCAGACGGCCCGGACGGGGAGTCGTTGCGAGCGGCCGTCGTGGCGATGGTGGCCACCCGCACCGGCTACACCGCCGAGATGATCGACCCCTCCATGGACATGGAAGCCGACC
>NZ_LFCW01000038.1:0-255 GCF_001306465.1 Frankia sp. R43
GAGCTGGTGCGGCCGGAGCTGGTGCGGCCGGAGCTGGTGCGGCCGGAGCTGGTGCGGCCGGAGCTGGTGCGGCCGGAGCTGGTGCGGCCGGAGCTGGTGCGGCCGGAGCTGGTGCGGCCGGAGCTGGGGCGGCCGGAGCTGGTGCGGCCGGAGCTGGTGCGGCCGGAGCTGGTGCGGCCGGAGCTGGTGCGGCCGGAGCTGGTGCGGCCGGAGCTGGTGCGGCCGGAGCTGGTGCGGCCGGAGCTGGTGCGGCCG
>NZ_LFCW01000039.1:0-254 GCF_001306465.1 Frankia sp. R43
GTCATGTCCGGCGGGAGCAGGAACAACTGATCCCGCCGGACCGGCCGGTACCCACGCGCCATAAACCCGATCATCCCGGACAAAACATGATCACCCGGGTAGTGACACCTCAATTTGCGACAGGCTCACCAGCGACCGAAATCCTCCACTCTCGCGCGGAAGCAACGCAGGGCACCGTTCCGACAGCCCGGTTCGAACTGACCCCGGGCCGGGTTGGACGGATCAGTAGATCAGGGGGTCGGAGTCGCCTCGGT
>NZ_LFCW01000040.1:0-249 GCF_001306465.1 Frankia sp. R43
GTGGTGCGCAGTGGTCCCGACACGACCAGGATGAAGCCCGGGCCGGCGCAGCCCGAGCTCCGCCTCGGTCGGGAGCACCTCGTCTGTTATCTGGGCATCATGGGCCCCCAGGACGGCGTGGACATCGTTCTGCGGGCGATGGACGTCATCGTTCACAAATTCGGCCGCAAGGACGTGAGTGCCGCCCTGCTCGGCTTCGGCGACTGCCTGGAGGAGCTGCGCAGGTTGTGCACCGAGCTCGATCTCGAC
>NZ_LFCW01000041.1:0-248 GCF_001306465.1 Frankia sp. R43
GGTCGCGAGAACGCGCGGCGGCGGTCATTTCCGCCGTGTGAGGGTCGATCCCCCCGGCCGACGTGGGACCATTTGCCTCGGGTGTCGGACTCCCGGCATCGGTGCACACGGCGGGTTCCGTGGGGCGGTTCCAGGGGAGGTCGGAGATGACGGTGGACGAGCGGCGTTCCGAGGAGGCGCTGCGGACGCCATCGGAGGCGAATCCCATCCGGGTGCTGATCGTTGACGACCACGCGTTGTTCCGCCGC
>NZ_LFCW01000042.1:0-247 GCF_001306465.1 Frankia sp. R43
GCCGTCGCCGCGGACAGCGCGGCCCCGATCCCGGAGATCGTCTTCTCGGATGCCCCGGGCGGTGTGAAGCCGGCCGAGGCGGGAAGCCGGGACGAGGACGAGCCGGCCGGTTGACGGTGCGCCATCCCGAGGCAAGACTCAGCGCCGCGGCCCGGTGGCCCGGTTTGGCGAGCCGCAAGACTGAACGATTTTGGTCGTCGGCACGACCAGAATCCTTCTTTCTTGCGACCCGCCAGGTGCTCTATGC
>NZ_LFCW01000043.1:0-243 GCF_001306465.1 Frankia sp. R43
CCTTTCCTCGGTACCGGTAGGTGGTCGTGCGTACCTCGCCGGGGTTGAAGAGGGTTATCCCGTTGCTGCTGGGCCACCAGCCGCCGTCGCAGTAGCGGCGGCGGAGTTCCTTCCAGTTGTTCTTGGGATGCTTCCTCCGGATCCATTCCCAGACGTGCTTCCAGACGAAAGCGCGCAGGTACTGGAACGTTCTGGAGGACACCCCTGGCTGGAAGTAGGTGCACCAGCCCCGCAGTGCCTGGT
>NZ_LFCW01000044.1:0-214 GCF_001306465.1 Frankia sp. R43
GCAGCGCCCGGCCCGCCCCGCGCCCCCCGCCGGCCGCGCCCCTCGCCGGCCGCGCACCTCGCCGGCCGCGCACCTCGCCGGCCGCGCCCCTCGCCGGCCGCGCACCTCGCCGGCCGCGCACCTCGCCGGCCGCGCACCTCGCCGGCCGCGCACCTCGCCGGCCGCGCACCTCGCCGGCCGCGCACCTCGCCGGCCGCGCACCTCGCCGGCCGCG
>NZ_LFCW01000045.1:0-208 GCF_001306465.1 Frankia sp. R43
CGAAAAGCGTTCTGGCGTGCGCACCAGGGTGCGGAAGTCCCTCACCGTGATACGACGTCGGGAACGCTCCGACCGTCCAGCCGAAAAGCGTTCTGGCGTGCGCACCAGGGTGCGGAAGTCCCTCACCGTGATACGACGTCGGGAACGCTCCGACCGTCCAGCCGAAAAGCGTTCTGGCGTGCGCACCAGGGTGCGGAAGTCCCTCACC
>NZ_LFCW01000046.1:0-208 GCF_001306465.1 Frankia sp. R43
GAACGCTCCGACCGTCCAGCCGAAAAGCGTTCTGGCGTGCGCACCATGGTGCGGAAGTCCCTCACCTTGATACGACGTCGGGAACGCTCCGACCGTCCAGCCGAAAAGCGTTCTGGCGTGCGCACCATGGTGCGGAAGTCCCTCACCTTGATACGACGTCGGGAACGCTCCGACCGTCCAGCCGAAAAGCGTTCTGGCGTGCGCACCA
>NZ_LFCW01000029.1:0-1734 GCF_001306465.1 Frankia sp. R43
GAGCCTGTAGCAAATTGGTGGCGGGGATTCGGGTGATCGTTGGGTGTGCGGGTCTGGTGACCTGCCGCCGGCCGAGGCCGGGCCCCGCTTAGCTGGTGGCTGGGCGGGGGCCGGTGGCGCGGTGGAGTTTGAGCAGGTTGTGGATGGTGCAGGTCAGGACGAGTTCCGCGCGGACCGCGGCCATGCCGCGGCGACGGAACCGGCGGAGCCCGGTGACGTCCTTGATCTGTCCGTTGACGGGTTCGATGGTCGCGCCGCGCTGCTTGTAGCTCTCACGCCCGTCGGGAGTGAGGAGCCTGCGGGTCATCTGTTCCCGGGTGGTGGCGTCGATGTCGGGTGGCCCGTCCGGGATCGGCTGGCGGGTCAGGGTGCGTCGGCTGGCGGTCGCGATCAGCCGGTCGGGTCCGGGATGGGTCGCGGCCCGCGGGGACCAGTAGCCACTGTCCGCGACGATCAGCCCGATACCCCTCGGCCGGCCGCGGGTCAGGCTCACGGGCAGGGCCGCGGTGGCGGTCTGGGCGGCGTCGGCCATCGGGAGGTACTGGGCGACGTCGTTGGTCTGGTCGGTGACGTCGGCGGCGAGGATGACCTGACCGGAGCAGGCCACGAGCTGGGCGTTGTAGCCCTGGATCCACCCGCGCCGGGTCGGCATGACCCGGCTGTCCGGATCGGTGACGTTGACGTGTCGGGCCGGCCGGTCGGCCTGGGGTTTCTCCGCACGTGCGGCGGCGGCCTCGGCGGCGGCGAGAACGGCGGCGGCGGCGCGGACCCGGTGGTGTTCCTCGGGTGGGACCGGCCGGCGGCCGGCCCGCCGCCCTGCCGCGGTTCTCGCTTCCCGCCGGGCGGTGGCCTGGTCGTGGTGGGCGCGGACCTCGGCCAGGACCCGAGCGTGGACCGCCCGCGCCTCGGTGACCCGGTCGACGCCGGCGCCGGGCCGCCCGGCGCCCCGGCGGCCGGTGGCGATCACCTCCGGTCGGGGTGCGGGGGGTTCGTCCTCGTCGTCGGGTCCGTCGCGCCGGTCGAGGTGGTCGAGCGCGGCCCGTAGCCGGGCCCGGCGGCTGGTCCGGTCGGTGAGCTCGGTGGGGAGTTCGTCCCCGACCCGGTCGGCGAACAGGGTGTCCTCCGCGGTGTCGGTGGCGACCTGTTCGGCCACGATGTTCTCCGCGAGGCGGGCGAGTTCCCGGTCGATCCCGGTCCGGGTCCGGTTCGCTCCCAGCGACGCGTTCGCCTCGATCTTCGTGCCGTCCAGCGCGACGAGGCCGAGGCGGACCAGTCCCGCTCGTGCGCACAACGCCAACACCTGGGTGAACAGCCCGGCCACCGTGTCCTGGCAGCCCGCGACGAACCGGGAGATCGTGGCATGGTGCGGGAGGTCACCGGCGCAGATCAGCCGGAACGCGACATCGACCTCGCACAGCCGTTGGATCCGCCGGGACGAGCGGACCTGCTGCGACCAGGCGTAGACGACCAGAGCAAGGAGCATGTCCGGGTCGTACGCCGCCCGCCCGACCCCACCCGTGCGGTACCGGGCGTGCAACCCCGACGTATCGAGCTCGGCGACCAGATCCAGCAGGAACCACACCAGATGATCGTCCGGGAGCCAGTCGGTCATGTCCGGCGGGAGCAGGAACAACTGATCCCGCCGGACCGGCCGGTACCCACGCGCCATAAACCCGATCATCCCGGACAAAACATGATCACCCGGGTAGTGACACCTCAATTTGCGACAGGCTC